>NZ_BAGJ01000126.1 GCF_000308775.1 Nocardia testacea NBRC 100365 | reverse complement strand
GGCGGCCGAACTCGAGAAAGTGGTGGCGGCCGCCGCCGCGCGTCGCGACGAACTGGTCCGGCGGCGCACCGAATGCGCCACCGAGGTGGACCGGATCAAAGAGCGGGTGCGCGCCCTGAACGCCCAGCTCGAACAGCTCACGGACGCCGTCCACCGTGACGAGGTCGCCAAAGCGCAGGCGGCATTGCGGATCGAACAGCTGGAAGCCACCATCGCCGAACAGTTCGGGATCGCGCTCGACGACCTCATCGCCGAATACGGTCCCGAGGTCGCCCTGCCGCCCAGCGACCTGGAGATGCGGGAGTACGAGCAGGCCAAAGAACGCGGTGAGCAGGTCAGCGCCCCGGCCCCGATGCCGTTCGACCGCGCGTCGCAGGAACGGCGCGCCAAACGCGCCGAAAAGGATCTGGCCACTCTCGGCAAGGTCAACCCGCTGGCGCTCGAGGAGTTCGCGGCACTCGAGGAACGCTACAACTTCCTGGCCACCCAGCTAGAGGACGTCAAGAAGGCCCGCCAGGATCTGCTGGATGTGGTGGCCGAGGTCGACGCGCGGATCCTGCAGGTCTTCACCGACGCCTACGCCGATGTGGAGCGGGAATTCGTCCAGGTCTTCGCCGCGCTGTTCCCCGGCGGCGACGGCCGGCTGCTGCTCACCGACCCCACCGATATGCTCACCACCGGTATCGAAGTGGAGGCGCGGCCGCCCGGGAAGAAGGTCAAACGGCTGTCGCTGCTGTCCGGCGGGGAGAAATCACTGACCGCGGTGGCGCTGCTGGTCGCGATCTTCCGCGCCCGCCCTTCGCCGTTCTATGTCATGGACGAGGTGGAGGCGGCACTCGACGACACCAACCTGCGCCGGCTCATCGGACTGTTCGAGCAGTTGCGGGAGAAGAGTCAGCTGATCGTGATCACCCACCAGAAACCGACCATGGAGATCGCCGACGCGCTCTACGGCGTGAGCATGCGCGGCGACGGTATCACCCAGGTCATCTCGCAGCGGCTGCGCGGGCACGACCTCGCGGCGGCCGGTAGCGCGGCGGAATAACCGCCGCGCCGTGGGACCGGCGGTACCGGGCGCCGGTGTTCAGAGCAGATCGCTGACATCGTCGGGTACATCGACCGCGTATTTGCGCAGGATCTCCATGGCTATCACTTCCAGGGCATTCTCATGGGTAGCCGCCAGCACCACCGGTGCGGCGACACCGTCCTCGTGCGCGTGTAACCAGCGCACCGCCACGACACACCATCTGTCCCCCGGCTGGAGCCCGGGGAAATTGTTCTCCGGACGAGGCGTGCTCAGATCGTTTCCGATGGACGCCTGATGTTCGAGGAACTCTGCTGTGACGACCGTGCACACGGTGTGGCTGCCCAGATCCTCCGGGCCGGTGCTGCAGCAGCCGTCCCGGTAGAACCCGGTCAGAGGATCGGTGCCGCACTCTTGTAGCGGACCCCCAAGCACGTTTCGATCGGTCACATCGCCGATCCTATTGGCCTGCCGCGAGAAGTTCCGCAGGACAAGAAATCTCACCGGCCGTGTTCGCGGGGCTGAGCTGGGGATGTGCCGGGGCTCCGGCGGCGGCCGGGCGCCACCGCCGCGCGTACCGGGCCGGGTAACCTACCGTCCGGTACCGCTCTGGAAGGATGGTCGGCGTGAGTGCGCAAGCCTGGATTCTGATCGCAGTGATCGCCGCCGTACTGCTGGTCGCGCTCGTGGCCGGTTTCGTCCGGTACAAGCGCGGCCGGGTGTCGCTGACGGCGCCGCCGGAGAAGAACGAGCTGACCGACCGGTCCGGTGGATATCAGGCGGCGGGTGGATTCTCCTTCAGCCAGGGCGGCCGGGGTACCACCGCCGCGCCCGCGCCGCCGGGGCCGGGCCGCGCGGAACCGTCGGTTCCGAGTCCCACTGAGCGGACCGATGTGGAGGGTCAGCCACATATCGGTGACGACGCCGCCATCCCGCGGGACGCTCCGCGCCGCGGGATCACCGATGTACCGCTGCCCGAGACCGATACCGTCGACACCGCGACGGGCACCACCGGAACGGAGTCCGGTCCGGCCACCACGGACGGCACCGACACTGTGCCCCCCGCGACGACGGAGACTCCTTCCACCACGCCGGCGGACACCGGAACCGCCGGGCCCATCGAGACCCCCACCACCGGCCCGGTCACGGAACCGGAGTCCGGCGATGTCGCCGCGACCCCCGACACCGCCGCGGCCGAACCGGCGACCGAGACGAGCGCGCCCGTCGAAGCGGGCGCCGAGCCCGCGGTGGTGGCGCCCGATACCGCGGCCGGGGCCCATCTGGTGCCCGAGGTCGAGGAGATCGCGCCCACCTCGGGTCGCCTGACCCGGCTGCGCGGCCGGTTGTCCCGGTCGCAGAACGCTGTCGGCAAGAGCCTGCTGGGCCTGCTCGGCGGCGGCGACCTGGACGAGGATTCCTGGGAAGAGGTCGAGGACACGCTGGTACTGGCCGATATCGGGACCGCGGTGACCACGGTCATCGTGGAACGGCTGCGCGAGGAGATGGCCGCGCGCAGTGTCCGTACCGCCGAGGACGCGCGGGCGGTACTGCGTGAGGTGCTGATCGAATCGCTGCGGCCGGAGCTGGACCGTTCGGTACGCGCGCTGCCGCACGCCGATCATCCGTCGATCCTGCTCGTGGTCGGGGTGAACGGCACCGGGAAGACGACCACCACCGGCAAACTCGCCCGGGTACTGGTCGCCGACGGACGCCGGGTGCTGCTCGGCGCCGCGGACACCTTCCGTGCCGCGGCGGCCGACCAGTTGCAGACCTGGGGTGAGCGGGTCGGCGCGGACACCGTGCGCGGCCGGGAGGGCGCAGATCCGGCGGCCGTCGCCTTCGATGCCGTCTCCACCGGTATCGACACCGGCGTGGATGTGGTGCTGGTCGACACGGCGGGCCGACTGCACACCAAGACCGGCCTCATGGACGAACTCGGCAAGGTCAAGCGCGTGGTGGAGAAGAAGGCCTCGGTGGACGAGGTACTGCTCGTCCTCGACGCGACGGTGGGCCAGAACGGGCTCGCGCAGGCCCGCATCTTCGCGGAAGTGGTGGATATCAGCGGCGTCGTACTGACCAAACTCGACGGCACCGCCAAGGGCGGAATCGTCTTCCAGATCCAGCACGAACTGGGCGTGCCGGTCAAACTGGTGGGCCTGGGCGAGGGCGCCGACGATCTGGCGCCGTTCGAACCCGAGGCCTTCGTCGACGCACTGCTGGGCTAGCTGACGCACTTCATGCTCGCTGTCCTGCCCGCCGGAGACCCGCCGGATTCGCGGGCTCCGGCGTGTCGCACAGCGGTCCGGAAACCTCCGCACAGTGTGCGCAACACAGTCGAAACATGGGGGCGCGATCCATTCACCTAGGTGAAACACCTGGGCGTCACGGATGAAACACCGAGTGAGGACCCTTCAGTAGCGGGCCCGATGTCGCGTGAGCGGCGGGCCAGAGGATGAGGGAGGAAACTGGTGGAAACCGTGATCGGCGCACCCAACGCCGGCGACACCGCATGGCTGCTGACGAGCGCTGCGCTCGTCTTGTTGATGACACCCGGGCTGGCGTTCTTCTACGGCGGCATGGTCCGCGGCAAGAACGTGCTCAATATGATCATGATGAGCATCAGCGCGATGGGCGTGGTCACCGTGCTCTGGGTGCTGTACGGCTTCTCGGTCGCATTCGGCACCGACAAAGGCGGACTACTCGGAGACCCCGGGCAGTTCTTCGGCCTGAAGACCCTGATCGCCGGGTTCGGCGACGAATCGGCGGGCGTCCCGCTGATCGGGACCATCCCGGCGACGGTCTTCGTCGCGTTCCAGGCGATGTTCGCGATCATCACCGTGGCGCTCATCTCCGGTGCGGTGGCCGACCGCCTGAAGTTCAGCGCCTGGCTGGTGTTCGCCGCGATCTGGGCCACCGTGGTCTACTTCCCGGTCGCGCACTGGGTCTGGGGTGGCGGCTGGATCATGGAGAAGGTCGAGGCCATCGACTTCGCCGGTGGTACCGCCGTACACATCAACTCCGGTGCCGCGGCGCTCGCGCTGGCCATCGTGGTCGGTAAGCGCGCGGGCTGGCCGAAAACTCCCTTCCGCCCGCACAACCTGCCCTTCGTCATGCTCGGTGCCGCGCTGCTGTGGTTCGGCTGGTTCGGTTTCAACGCCGGTTCGGCGGCGGCCGCCGACGGCGTGGCCGGAGCCACCTTCGTCACCACGCTGGTCGCCACCGCCGCCGCGATGATCGGCTGGCTGGTGGTGGAGAAGATCCGCGACGGCAAGCCGACCTCGCTGGGCGCCGCCTCGGGTATCGTCGCCGGCCTGGTGGCCATCACCCCCTCCTGCTCCTCGGTGAACGTCCTCGGCGCGCTGGCCATCGGCGTCATCGCCGGTGTGCTCTGCGCCCTGGCGGTGAGCCTGAAATTCAAGTTCGGTTACGACGATTCGCTCGACGTCGTGGGTATCCACATGGTCGGCGGTATCCTCGGCACGGTGCTGATCGGCCTGTTCGCCGCGCCCGAGGCGCCCGCCGGGGCCGAAGGCCTCTTCTACGGCGGCGATCTCGAGTTGCTGGGCCGGCAGACCCTCGGCGCGGTGGCGGTTCTGGTGTACTCCTTCGTGATCGCCCTGGTGATCGCGTTCGCGATCAAGTTCACGATCGGGCTGCGCGCCGACGCGGAGGCCGAAACCAACGGTATGGACGATTCCGAGCACGCGGAGAGCGCATACGATTTCGCTGCACTGGGTGCAACCGCTCGTTCGGCCGTCAAGGAGGCATGAACCCCATGAAACTGATCACCGCAATTGTCAAACCGTTCACGCTCGAAGACGTCAAGACCGGCCTGGAGCAGGCGGGGGTATTCGGTATGACCGTGAGCGAGGTGCAGGGATACGGACGGCAGAAGGGCCACACCGAGGTCTATCGCGGGGCCGAGTACTCGGTGGATTTCGTGCCGAAGGTGCGGGTCGAGGTCGTGGTCGACGACGCGACGGTGGACCGGGTCGTGGATCTGATCGTCGAGGCGTCGCGCACCGGCAAGATCGGTGACGGCAAGGTCTGGGTGACCCCGGTCGAGACGATCGTCCGGGTCCGGACCGGGGAACGCGGTACCGACGCGCTATAGACCCCTGCGCGCATCGAGCGCGCCGGCGGGTGCACAACGACAACGCGGCCCCGCTCCCACCGCTTGCCGGTCGGGGCGGGGTCGCCCGCGTGAACGGGTGGTGGTTTCGTTGGGAGACAACCGGCAGGAACGGGGGCCCGGGCGGGCCGGCGGCGGACGTCCCGGAAAAGCGGCCGCGCTGTCGCAGGGCGCCGCGGATCTGGTGCGGGCCCGGGATCAACTGCTGGGTGGCGGCGCGCCGCGACATCCGCGGCTGGACGCCGAATCGCTGCGCGCGGCCCTGGTCGATCTGTACGAGCTGTGGCTCACCGGCAAGGGCGCCGAAGTGGGGATCACGCCGGGCAGCGGGCTGGCGATCATGGCAGTGGGCGGGCTCGGCCGCCGGGAGATGCTGCCGTACTCCGATCTGGATCTGGTGCTGTTGCACGAGGATATGGACCCGAAACGGGTCGCCGAGATCGCCGACCGGCTCTGGTATCCGCTGTGGGACGCGCATATCAAACTCGACCACAGTGTGCGCACGGTCCCGCATGCCCTGAAGGTGGCCTCCGACGATCTGGTGGCCGCGCTCGGCATGCTCGACGCCCGTCACATCGTGGGTGATTCCGATCTCAGCGACCGGGTCGTCGCGGGGATCCGCAAGGATTGGCGCAGTGGAATACGCGGCCGCTTCGACGAACTGGTCACCGGGGTCCGCGCGCGCTGGGAACGCAGCGGCCAGGTCGCGCACCGCAGCGAGCCGGACCTGAAGAACGGGCGCGGCGGCCTGCGGGATATCCAACTGCTGGACGCCCTCGCGATCGCTCAGCTCACCGACGCTATGCCCGGGCTGGGCCCGGACGCGCCCGGCGGCGGTCTGGCCCAGGCCCATCGGCGGCTCCTGGATGTGCGCACCGAACTGCACCGGGTCGCGGGCCGGGCCCGCGACCAGCTGCGCGCCCAGGACGCCGACGAGATCGGGGCCGCGCTGCGCATCGGTGACCGGTTCGATCTGGCCCGCACACTCAGCGACGCGGCGCGCACCGTCGGATATTCGGTGGATGTGGGGCTGCGTACCGCGGGTAACGCGCTGCCGCGCCGCGGTCTGGCCCGGTTGCGCCGGATGCCGGTGCGGCGGCCGCTGGACGAAGGTGTGGTCGAACACGCCGGAGAAGTGGTGCTGGCCAGGGATGCCCGGCCCCAGCGTGACCCGGGGCTGGTGTTGCGGGTGGCCGCGGCGTCCGCGCAGACCGGACTGCCGATGTCGGCAACCACGCTGAACCGGCTGTCCGAGGACGCCCCCGAACTGCGTGAGCCGTGGCCCAAGGACGCGTTGAACGATCTGCTGGTGCTGCTGGGTGCCGGCCGGGGCGTGATCGATGCGGTGGAGGCATTGGACCGGACCGGTCTGTGGGGGCGGCTCCTGCCGGAATGGGGCGCGGTCCGGGATCTGCCGCCACGTGACGCGCTGCATGTGTGGACGGTGGACCGGCACTCGGTGGAAACGGTCGCCTACGCGAGCGCGCTGAGCACTCGGGTGGCCCGGCCCGATCTGCTGGCACTCGGTGCGCTGCTGCACGATATCGGCAAGGGCCGCGTGGAGGACCACTGCGCGGTGGGCGCCGACCTGGCGACCCATATCGGGCGCCGGCTGGGCCTGTGGCCCTCGGATGTGGAGATCCTCAGCGCCATGGTCCGCCACCATCTGCTCTTGCCCGATGTCGCCACGCATCGGGATATCGACGATCCGGACACCGTGCGATACGTGGTCGACGCCCTGGACAACGATCCGCGCCGGCTCGAACTGTTGCACGCGCTGGCCGAGGCGGATTCGCTGGCCACCGGCCCGGGTGTGTGGGGCGATTGGAAGGCCACCCTCATCGGCGAACTGGTCCGGCGCTGCCGCACGGTGATGGCCGGGGAGGCCCTGCCCGAACCGGAACCCATTCCCGAGGAATTGCTGGTCCGCGCCGCGGCCGGCGGTGTGCACGTCGAATTGACGCCGGGGGAGGGGAAATACACCCATATCGCCACCGTGATCGCCCCGGACACGCCGGGCCTGCTCTCGAATACCGCGGGTGTGCTGGCCTTGCATTCCCTGCGGGTGCTCTCGGCATCGGTCGGCGGGGCGGGAGATTCGGCGATCAACACCTTCGTGGTGACACCGACTTTCGGTGGACCGCCCGACGCAGGCCTGCTACGGCAGGAGATCAAGCGGGCCGCGGCCGGGGAGCTGGATGTGCGGGCGGCACTGGACGCGCGGGAACGCGAGACCCTCGGCGCCGCCCGATACGCCCAGGCCGAGCCCCGGTTGCTGTGGGCGGAGACCGCCATTCCCGGACAGCTGATCCTGCAGTTACGGGCCGAGGACCGTATCGGCCTGCTCTGCCGGCTGGCCGCGGTCCTGGCCGGTGCGGGAGTCGATGTGCGCTGGGCGAAGGTCGTGACGATGGGCTCGTTCGTGGTGGATGTGTTCTGTGTGGATCTGGGCGTGCGATCCGGCCCCGACCGGCGCGCGGAGCTCGAATCGGCGTTCCTCGCGGTGGTTCCGCGCCCGGCTCCGCGCAAACCCCCGGAGCCGGAGCAGAACTAGCGTTCGAGACGAAGGTCACCGTTGCGCGTCGATTGCTCACCGTTTGCCAGCGAGTCGGCGATGGGGGGTGATCGGGCCCCTAACATTCGGGTGGTCAGCTGTCGCGCTCATGAGGGGAGCAGGTCGGTGGCAATCCAAGTGGTGACCTCGTCGATCATGACCAGCGATATGACACCGCACATCGCCCGATGTGTAGGTGACGCCTACTGGGTGGTGTCCTGGTTGCCGGGGCGCACACTCACCGAACCCCAGGCGATGGCCGCGATGAATGTGGCCGCCGCCGTAGCGACCAACGGGCTACCGCCCGACGACGACTGGTCGCGGCTGGACACCCTGGCCCGCGAACTCGGCCTCACCGGGCGCGAGGCGGCCTATCTGGTCGCCGTGGAACAGCACGACTACCGCCGCGGGTTCACTGAGTACATCGGCGACGCCTCCGGCGCCGCAGGGTCGGGGCCCTCGTGACCCCGGTTCTTCACTCCGCCGCTCAGTCGCTGCGCTCCTTCGCTCTGTCGCTCCAGAACCGGGGCGGGCCCCGACCTCGAGGGTCGACCATCCGGACCTGGGCTGAGTTGTGTGTGGCCGCTCAACTCGACCGGCCCGGGTAGGTCCACGTCACTGTAAGTGCTCGATGGTCACCGTTCTATAAGCGGCCAACCGCACATCGCACGCGTTCCCACGCGAGGGCGCCCGACCTTCGGGACGGCCACCCGGCGGCGATCTCCGGTGATGTGTGCGCGCAGTCCGGTGCGGGCCCCGGCCCCGCCGGGCCGCCCGCTACTCTGGGACGCCCATTACCCTGGGACTCAGTGACGTCACTCGAGATCAGGAGCGCGCCAGGTGTTCGAATCCCTTTCCGACCGGTTGACCGGTGCCCTGAAGGATCTTCGCGGTAAGGGACGCCTGTCGCCGGCCGATATCGACGCCACCTGCCGGGAGATCCGCCTGGCGCTGCTGGAGGCCGATGTCGCGCTGCCCGTGGTCCGCGGTTTCATCGCCCGGATCAAAGAGCGGGCCAAGGGCGCGGAGGTCTCCGCCGCCCTGAACCCGGCCCAGCAGGTCGTCAAGATCGTCAACGAAGAACTCGTCGGGATCCTCGGTGGTGAGACCCGGCGCCTGACGCTGGCCAAGACCCCGCCGACGGTGATCATGCTGGCCGGCCTGCAGGGTGCGGGTAAGACCACGCTCGCCGGCAAGCTCGCCAAATGGCTGCGCGACCAGGGACACCAGCCGCTGCTGGTGGCCTGCGACCTGCAGCGCCCGGGCGCGGTGACCCAGTTGCAGGTGGTGGGCGAACGCGCCGGTGTGCCGGTGTTCGCGCCGCATCCCGGCACCTCGATCGGCGGCGGCGACAACGCCCTCGGGATCACCGCGGCCGATCCGGTCGCGGTGGCCGAATCCGGTATCGCCGAGGCGCGCGCCAAACAGTACGACGTGGTGATCGTCGACACCGCCGGCCGACTCGGTATCGACGCCGAACTCATGGCGCAGGCCGCCGGTATCCGCGACGCGGTGAAACCCGACGAGACCCTGTTCGTCCTCGACGCCATGATCGGCCAGGATGCGGTCTCCACCGCCGAGGCCTTCCGTGACGGCGTCGGCTTCACCGGTGTCGTGCTGACCAAACTCGACGGTGATGCCCGCGGTGGCGCGGCGCTGAGCGTGCGCAATGTCACCGGCGCGCCGATCATGTTCGCCTCCACCGGCGAGAAACTCGAAGATTTCGACGTCTTCCATCCCGACCGGATGGCCAGTCGCATCCTCGGTATGGGCGATGTGCTCACCCTCATCGAACAGGCCGAACAGGTCTACGACGCGCAGCAGGCCGAGGAGGCGGCGCGCAAGATCGGCAGCGGCGAACTCACCCTCGAGGATTTCCTCGACCAGATGCTGGCCATCCGCAAGATGGGACCCATCGGCAATCTGCTCGGGATGCTGCCGGGCGCCGGCCAGATGAAAGATGTCCTCGCCCAGGTCGACGACAAACAGCTCGACCGGGTCCAGGCGATCATCCGCGGTATGACCCCCGCCGAGCGGGAGAACCCGAAGATCATCAACGCCTCCCGCCGGTTGCGGATCGCCAATGGGTCGGGAGTCCAGGTCTCCGATGTGAACCAGCTCGTCGACCGCTTCTTCGAGGCCCGCAAGATGATGACGATGATGGGCCGGCAGATGGGTATGCCCGGCGCCAACCGTCGCAACAGGAAGCAGAAGGGCAAGAAGGGGAAGAAGGGCGGGCGTGGGCCCACCCAGCCGAAGATGCGCGGCGGTTTCCCCGGAATGCCGGGTCTGCCCGGTGGCGGTGGTATGCCGGATCTGTCCAATATGCCGCCCGGTCTCGATCAGCTGCCCCCCGGCCTGGAGAACTTCGACCTCTCCAAGTTCAAGTTCCCGGACAAGTAGGACTCGGGGCGGGCACAGCGGACGGGTGCGTACCGGCTGTGCCCGACGAGTTCGGTCAGCGTCGGTTGCGCCGGCCGAGTACGAAGGCGGTCGCCGCCGAGACCACCAGCACCGCCCCGCCGACGGCCACCCACACCAGCGGCGGCAAGCCGTCGGCCGCTGTGTCGGTGGCGGTATCCGGTGTACCGGCCTGCGGATCCGGACCGAACGTGCCCGTACTCGCGGGGTCGCCGACATAGCGCGGTCCCGCCTCAGGGGCGCCGCTGACGTCCACCTCCAGCTCGATCGGTACCGGCGCGACCCGGGCCTGCTCGCCGTTGGCGGGGCTCAGCTTGACCGCGATGTAGTACCAGCCGGCCATCGCCTGGCCGTGCACCGTGTGCTCGGCGGCTTCCCGGTTCAGGAACCTGATCGGTGTGGTGGCCAGTGCCGTGTCGTTGGAGGGCAGGATGTTCTCGGTTCCGGTGTAGGCGGCGAAATCGGAATCCAGTTCCGCTCGGTACGGGTTGTAGAGCGTGGTGTTGATATTCGACACGTAGTCGCTGCCGCGCTCGGGGACGGCGGCGAAGCGCACCCGGTACGCCAGCCCCTGTCCCCACTCCAGTTTCACCCGGTAGAAGACGAATTCCCCGCGCTGCAAAGTATCGATGTACCGGCCGGAACCGGGCAGGGCGGCGGCGACATTGAACGAACCCCCGCCGATCGCCGGGACGGCCACCCCGTCCGGTGCGGCGAACTCCACCGGATCCGGGTCCGGAGCGGGCCCCGGGTCGGCGACCGCGGGCTCCACCCCGATCAGCAGTTCCACCGGCAGCTGTGCCGGGGCGTTCTCGGCGACATGAGCCCATTCGAGGGCGAAGTAGTAGCGTCCGCCGCCCCGGCACCGGTCGGCGCTCGGGCTACCGGTATCGGGTTCGGCCGCGCCGGTCCACGCGCTGCCGACGGTCAGCGCCACCCCGTCGGTGGAGCGGGTGGCCAGCTCGTTCTCGTAGACATGGCAGTCTTCCCCGTCGGTGCCGTAGACCCGCAGGTCGAGGCGATTGTTCGCGAACACGGCGTCCCCGCCGCGCGGAAAGGAGACGGTGGCGCTGAAATAGGCCGTCGCGTCCTCGGGTACGTCCACCGCGTAGTAGCGCGGCGCGCGCTGCCCGAGGACATCCAGGTACTGGCCCGGGACGGCCACCGGTGCGTCCCGGTAGCCTCCGGTACCCGCTATCGGGCTGCCGGAGGGTGCGTAGGTGCGCAGGGCGGTGGCGCTCACACGCGGAAGCACCTGTTCCAGCGTTTTCCCGTCCACGGCATCGGTGTAGGTGCCGCCGGTGGCCTGGGCGATACAGGTCAGCTGGGCCCGGGACGGATCGTCGACACCGAAGCCGATGGCGTGCACCACGATCTCGGCGCCCTGGGCGGACAGTTCACGCGCGACCTCGCACGGGTCCGGCGGGGCGCAGGTGTCCAGTCCGTCGGACACCAGCACGATCGACCGCGGGCCCTCCTGGGGAAGGGCCGCGGCGGCGGCCCTCAGGGAGGTGCCGATCGGGGTGTAGCCGCTGGGCACGATCCGGTCCGCGGCACCGGTCAGCGCGGGTCTGTCCAGGGTCTCGGCCGGATGCAGCACCTGGACATCGCGGCACCCGGCGTCTTTCTCCGCGTCCGTGGATCCCGTGGACGTGCCGTACACGGTCAGCCCGATCTGCGCCGTCGCCGGTGCCGCGGTCACGAACGACCGCACCGCATTCTTCGCCGCGTCCATCTTGGTGCCGCCGCCGGTGTCGGGCGCCGCCATGGAGCCGGAGGCGTCCAGGACCAGCATGGTCGGCGCGTATTCCGGCTGCTGCGGCGACTGCTGGGCCAGGGCCGGAACCGAGACCGGCACCAGGCCGATCAGCGCCGCCCCGGCCGCGGCCAGAATTCTGTTCGAAAATGACACGTGGTCGGCACTCCCATTCGACTCGGCCGCATCCTGCCCGGATACGGCCGGTCGGACGCTACTCAGACGACTGACCGGTTGCCAACCGGTGGATCCCCGCCCACGGGACGACGCGCCCGGCCGCGAGCTCATGTACCCAGGCGGTTTCCGGGCCGGCCGCGGTGTCTGGCAGAATGGTCGACCGTCCTTCTGGACAGTGTCAGCCCGTCTCCGGTCACGTACCGCGCGGCGGTCACACACTTCATTCGCAAAACCGGGCTCGCGAGACCGCGTGAGTCGCTGAATTGCGCCGTGACCACTATGAAAGGCAGATCAGCAGATGGCTGTTCGCATCAAGCTCACCCGTATGGGCAAGATCCGCAACCCGCAGTACCGCGTCGTCGTCGCGGACGCCCGCACCCGTCGTGACGGCCGGGCCATCGAGTCCATCGGCAAGTACCACCCCAAGGAAGAGCCCTCGCTGATCGAGATCGACTCGGAGCGGGCGCAGTACTGGCTGGGTGTCGGCGCGCAGCCGACCGAACCGGTGCAGCGGCTCCTGGAGATCACCGGCGACTGGCAGAAGTTCAAGGGCCTGCCGGGCGCCGAGGGCACCCTGAAGGTGGCCGAGCCCAAGCCGTCCAAGCTGGACCTGTTCAACGCCGCGCTGGCCGCCGCCGAGAACGAGCCGGTCGCCGAGGCCGTCACCCCCAAGAAGAAGGCCAAGAAGGACAAGGACGAGGACGCCGCCGAGGCGACCGAGTCCGCTGAGGCCGCCGAGTAATGAGCGTCGTCGTCGCCGATGCCGTGGAACACCTGGTTCGCGGTATCGTCGCCAATCCCGATGACGTGCGCGTCGAGCTGATCACCGGCAGGCGCGGACGCACCGTCGAGGTGCACGTCCACCCCGACGACCTGGGCAAGGTCATCGGCCGGGGTGGTCGCACCGCGACCGCCCTGCGCACCCTCGTCGCCGGTATCGGTGGCCGGGGCATCCGGGTCGACGTGGTCGACACCGACCAGTAGATGGAACTCGTCGTGGGCCGGATCGCCCGCTCCCACGGGGTGCGGGGCGAACTGGTCGTCGAGGTACGCACCGATGAACCGGAGGTCCGCTTCGCGCCCGGCGCGGTACTGCGCGGACGCGCGGCGCGCTCGGATCAGGTTCGTGACTTCACCGTGGAGTCGGCTCGGGAACATTCGGGCCGGCTCCTGGTGAATCTGGTGGGGGTCACCGACCGGACCGCCGCCGACGCCCTGCGCGGCACGTTGTTGCTGGTGGACAGCGATGATCTCGGTCCGTCGGAGGACCCGGACGAGTTCTACGATCACGAACTCGAGGGCCTGTCCGTCCAGCTCACCGACGGGACCGTGGTCGGCACCGTCACCGAAGTGCTGCATTCGGCGGCCGGTGAACTGCTCTCCGTCCGTGCCGCCGCGGACGGACGGGAGATCCTGATCCCCTTCGTCACCGCTATCGTGCCGACGGTGTCGATCGCCGACGCGCTGATCGTGATCGACCCGCCCGAAGGCCTGCTGGATCCGGAATGAGGTGGTCGGCGTCATGAGGATCGACGTGGTCACCATCTTCCCCGAGTACCTGGACCCGTTGCGCACCGCGCTGCTGGGCAAGGCCATCGACAAGGGCGTTGTCTCGGTGGATGTCCACGATCTGCGGCAGTGGACCCATGATGTGCACAAATCCGTCGACGATTCGCCCTACGGCGGCGGACCCGGAATGGTGATGAAACCTGTCGTCTGGGGGGATGCGCTCGACGCGGTGTGCCCGGACGACGCTCTGCTCGTGGTGCCCACACCCGCCGGCGTGCCCTTCACCCAGGAGACCGCGCAGCGCTGGGCCCGGGAAGAACACCTGGTGTTCGCCTGCGGCCGCTACGAGGGTATCGACCAGCGGGTGTTCGACGACGCGGCCCGCCGGGTCCGCGTCGAAGAGGTCAGTATCGGTGATTACGTACTGATCGGCGGCGAGGCCGCGGTCCTCGTCATGACCGAGGCGGTGGTCCGGTTGATCCCCGGCGTACTCGGCAACCGGCAGTCGCACGAACAGGATTCGTTCTCCGACGGATTGCTCGAAGGGCCGAGCTACACCCGTCCGGTGACCTGGCGCGGACTCGAGGTACCGCCGATCCTGCTGTCCGGAGACCATGCCCGGATCGCGGCCTGGCGGCGGGAGCAGTCGCTGATCCGTACACGGGAGCGACGGCCGGATCTGCTGCCCGATACGGACTGACCGCGCCACCCGTACCACCGTGGTGGGCGCGGCATGGGCGACGCACGGCGCGACGAGCGCCGTCGATCCGGGACTTCCCGGATCCCGCGCTCCGATCAGGGGATCATGCCGAGGCGGCGGGCGGTGGCCACGGCCTCGTGCCGGGAATGCGCGTCGAGTTTGCGCATGGCGCTACGCAGATAACTCTTGACCGTTTCCGGGCCCAGCGAAAGACGTTGTGCGACAGCCTGATTGGTGCACCCCAGCGCGACCTGCGACAGTACGTCGATTTCGCGGCGCGCGAGCACCGGCGCACCGGGGGCCGGCTCTCCGGCGAGCGCGCGGGTCAGCCGGTCACCGACCTCCCGCAATCTGTCCCGCATCTGCTTCTCGCCCGCCGCGTCCGCGATAGCGCGTAACTCCGCCTGCACCGCGCGCAATTCCTCGGCCAGCACACCGTCGGGAGTGGGGGCGGGAGCGGCCACGTCCAGCAGGCGCAGCCGCCGGTCCACCTCGTCGCGCACGCCGATCTCGGCGGCGAGCCGGCGCCCCGCCTGCACCAGCGCGTCGGCCGTGCGATCCCCGATCGGCCCGGTGCCTCTGGTCGCCGCGTACAG
Source organism: Nocardia testacea NBRC 100365 (assembly GCF_000308775.1). Taxonomy (GTDB): domain Bacteria; phylum Actinomycetota; class Actinomycetes; order Mycobacteriales; family Mycobacteriaceae; genus Nocardia; species Nocardia testacea. The sequence continues at coordinate 47,873 of NZ_BAGJ01000126.1, read as the reverse complement.
CACTGCCCGCGAACGACCCGACACCACCACCGGTACCGCGACCACCGACCGGATGCCCTCGCCGAGGACCGGCCCGTCGTAGTGATGCGTGATCGAGAGGGCGTTGCCGTAGTCGGAGACCGCGGCGGGCCGGCGCGAATCCACGACCCGGCCACCCAGTCCGGACGCGCGGGTCACCGACAGACCACGCAGACCGTTGGTCCGGACCCCGGCGAACTCGGTCAGTCGCAGGGTGTCGGCGCTGACCTCGCCGCCGAAGACCACCGGCACCCCGGCGACCGCCGCGAGCCGGCGGATCTCGGCGCGCAGGGCGTCGCCGTCGCGCGGACGCAGCAGCGGCGGGGGAGTGGACATGGGTTGTCACCCCTTTTCGGGGGTAGTGCCGGACCTGGTGTGACCTACATCCTATGGCAACACACCGGCCGGACGACCGAGGAGATGTGAGATGGATGCCGACCCGAACGCGCGGGTACGCGAACTGCTGGACGCCTACGATGGGCCCGACGCCTGTGCGGCGGAGTTGCTGTGCGACCGGCATCCGGCCGATGCCGTGGCGTTCACGGTGATCGACAGCGACCTGTCGGCGGTCGATCTGACCTACGGTGAACTGCGCGCGCGGTCCGAGCGATTCGCCGCGGCCCTGGCCGGGCTCGGCGTGGGCGCCGGCGACCAGGTCGCCACCCTGATGGCGAAATCGGTCGATCTGGTGGTGGTGCTGCTCGGTATCTGGCGTCGCGGCGCGGTACACGTCCCGCTGTTCACCGCGTTCGCCCCGCCCGCGATCGCGTTCCGGCTCCAGGCATCCGGGGCTTCGGTGGTGATCGCCGATCCGGACCAGGTCGGCAAGCTGGCGCCGGGTGACGATATGCCCGCGGAGCCGCCCTGGCGGACCATTGTCACCGGCACTGCCGATGCCCCCGGTGCCCTGCGGATGGACGAGTTGCCGGCCGCCGGTGCCGGCACCGAACCACCGGCCGTGGTGGGCGGCGACGGACTGCTGGTCCAGCTGTTCACCAGCGGGACGACCGGAACACCCAAGGGAGTGCCGATTCCGGTGCGGGCGCTGGCCTCGTTCCACGCCTATCAGGAGTTCGCGCTCGACGTCCGCCCCGGCGACGTCTTCTGGAACGCCGCCGACCCGGGCTGGGCCTACGGTCTCTACTACGCGATCCTGGGCCCGCTGGCGTCCGGGACCCGCAGCCTGCTTTTGCACGCCGGCTTCTCCCCGGAACTGACCTGGCAGGTGCTGGAGCGATTCGGGGTCACCAACTTCGCGGCCGCGCCGACCGTCTATCGGGCCCTGCGCGCCGCCGAGCCGGGGAATCCCGTCCGATTGCGCCGGGCCTCCTCGGCGGGCGAACCGCTGACACCGGAGGTGGTGGCCTGGTCGGCGGAACATCTCGGGGTGGCGGTCCGTGACCACTACGGCCAGACCGAGCACGGCATGGTCATCTGCAATGCCTGGCACGACGATCTCGATGCGCCCGCACCCGCGGGTTCCATGGGCCGCCCACTTCCGGGGTGGGCCTGCGCCGTCCTCGCCGACGACGCGGATACCGAAGCCCCCACCGGCGAGCTGGGCCGGATCGCCATCGACACCGAACGCAGCGCACTGCTGTGGTTCCTCGGCTACCTCGACACGCCCGAACAGACCGCCCAGCGCTTCACCGCCGACGGCCGCTGGTATCTCACCGGTGACGCCGGTTCGCGCGATGCCGACGGATACTTCCACTTCTCCGCACGCGACGACGATGTGATCATCATGTCCGGCTACCGCATCGGCCCGTTCGACGTCGAGAGTGTGCTGGTGCTGCACGATCAGGTCGCCGAGGCCGCGGTCGTCGGCCTGCCCGACGAGTTGCGCGGCGAAGTGCTCGAGGCGTTCGTGGTGCTGCGCGGGGACACCACCGGTACCCCTGAACTGGAAGCACAGCTGCAGACGCTGGTGAAGCAGAAGTTCGCCGCGCACGCCTACCCGCGCCGGGTGCATTTCGTCTCCACGCTGCCCAAGACGCCCAGTGGCAAGGTGCAGCGGTTCCTGTTGCGGCAGCAGGGACGCGTCGCCGGGTGACCGTGTCCGCCGTGCCCGGCCCCGCCCGCCCGGGGCCGGGCGCGGCCGGGCTGTCATCGGGCGAATGTAGTGTGCGGGTGGTGACGACAGTGCCGCAGACCTCGGACCCCGAGACCATTTCCACCGACTCGCCTGCAGACCCCGCCACCGGCCCGGTGGTGTCCGGCTCCGTCAGCCGGCGCATCGCCGACGAACTCTCGGTGCGGGAGAACCAGGTCCGGGCTGCCGTCGAGCTACTGGACGCCGGGTCGACGGTGCCGTTCATCGCCCGGTACCGCAAGGAGATCACCGGCGGTCTGGACGACGCTCAGCTGCGGACGCTCGAGGAACGCCTGCACTATCTGCGCGAACTCGACGAACGCCGGGCCGCCATCATCGAATCCATTCGCGGCCAGGGCAAACTCGACGACGCCCTGCACCGGCAGCTGCTGCTGGCCGAGACCAAGGCCCGGCTCGAGGACATCTACCTGCCCTACAAGCCCAAGCGTCGCACCAAGGCTCAGATCGCGCGCGAGGCCGGGCACGAACCCGTCGCCGACGCGCTGCTCGAGAATCCGGAGACCGATCCGGCCGATTATTCCGCCGAACAGCTCGAGGGCGCGCGCGCCATCCTCGTCGAACGTTTCGCCGAAGACGCCGATCTGGTGGGTGAACTCCGCGAACTCATGTGGAACCGGGGCCGTCTCACCGCCACGGTCCGTCCTGGTAAGGAAGAGGCCGGGGCGAAATTCGCCGACTACTTCGAATTCGGTGAGGAATTCGCCGCCCTGCCCTCCCATCGCATCCTGGCGCTGCTGCGTGGCGAGAAGGAGGAGGTGCTCAGCCTGCACCTCGATCCCGAACCCGCCGATTCCGAGCTCGCACCCGGCGAGCGCAGCATCTACGAGGCGCGGATCGCCCAGCGGTTCTCGATCGCCGAGGCCGGTCGCGCCGCCGACGGCTGGCTGCTCGACACCGTGCGCTGGGCCTGGCGGACCAAACTCCAGGTGAGCCTCGGTATCGACACCCGGATGCGGCTACGGCAGGCCGCCGAACGCGACGCGGTGGACGTTTTCGCCGCCAATCTGCGCGATCTGCTGCTGGCCGCGCCGGCCGGCACGCGCACCACCATGGGCCTGGATCCCGGCTACCGCACCGGCGTCAAGGTCGCCGTCGTCGACGGCACCGGAAAGGTTCTCGCGACCGAGGTCGTGTACCCGCACAAACCGCAGAACCAGACCGAGAAATCACTGGCGGTCCTCGGCGCCCTGGTGGCGCGGTTCGGCGTCGAACTCATCGCCATCGGTAACGGTACGGCGTCCCGGGAAACCGACGCGCTGGCCGCGCAACTCATCGAACGGATCCCGGAGAACAAGCCGACCAAGATCGTGGTCTCCGAGGCCGGGGCGTCGGTGTACTCCGCGTCGGCCTACGCCAGCCAGGAACTGCCCGATATGGACGTCTCGCTGCGCGGCGCGGTATCCATCGCGCGCCGATTGCAGGATCCGCTGGCCGAACTGGTGAAGATCGAGCCGAAGTCCATCGGTGTCGGCCAGTACCAGCACGATGTCTCGGAAACCCTGCTGGCCCGGTCCCTGGGCGCAGTGGTGGAGGACGCGGTGAACGCGGTCGGCGTCGATGTGAACACCGCCTCGGTGCCGCTGCTGTCGCGGGTTTCCGGTGTCACCGGTTCGGTGGCCGAGAGCATTGTGGCCCATCGTGACCGGCACGGTCCCTTCCGGAGTCGTACCGCTCTGCTCGACGTCCCGCGGCTGGGCCCCAAGGCGTTCGAACAGTGCGCGGGGTTCCTGCGGATCCGCGGCGGTGACGATCCGCTCGACACCTCGGCCGTGCACCCGGAGGCCTATCCGGTGGTGCGCCGCATCCTCGATTCCACCGGTACCGGGATCTCCGAGGTCATCGGTAACGGCGCGGTCCTGCGCACGCTGCGCCCGGCCGATTTCACCGACGAGAAATTCGGTCTACCCACGGTGACCGACATCATCGGCGAACTGGAGAAGCCCGGTCGCGACCCGCGCCCGGAGTTCAAGACCGCGGAATTCGCGGCCGGGATCGAGAAGGTCGCCGATCTGGAGCCCGGGATGGTACTGGAGGGCGTCGTCACCAATGTCGCCGCGTTCGGCGCCTTCGTCGACATCGGTGTGCACCAGGACGGGCTGGTCCATGTCTCGGCGATGTCGCGCAATTTCGTGCGCGACCCCCGCGAGGTGGTCAAATCCGGCGATGTGGTCAAGGTCAAGGTGCTCGAGGTCGACGTCGCGCGCCAGCGCATCGGCTTGTCGCTGCGCCTCGACGACGAACCCGGGTCGGGCAAACCCGAACGCGGCCAGGGCTCCGGTGGCCGCGGCCAGGGTGGTCGCGACGCCGCCCGGACCGGCGGGCGCGACGGTGGTGGCCGCGGCCAGGGCCGCAACGACAAGAACCGGGGCGCGCAGGGCAACGGGCAGAGCGGCCGCGGTGGCGGGAACGGTGGCGGTCAGGGACGCAATCGCGGGCAGGGCCGGGACGGCCGGCGCGATAATGCACCGGTGAACGGTGCCATGGCCGACGCGTTGCGCCGGGCGGGTTTCGGGAAGTGACCACGAGCTGAATCGGGGGCCGGTATGCGGCAGTGGCTGTCCGAGGACGTGATCGCCGCGGGCCGGCTCCCGCTGCTCTGCTTTCTGTTCGGCTTCATCACCGGATTCCTGGTGATCCGGGTCAGCGTCCGGCTCATCCGGGCCCGGGTGCGTTGGTGGCCCGGCAACCTGCAGTCCGGCGGCGTGCATATCCACCACATGGTGTTCGGTGTGGTGCTGGTGCTGATCTCCGGTATCGGCATGATCGCCGGAGCCGGGGGCACCGGCACCACCACCGCGTCGGTGCTGGCGGCCGTTTTCGGCGTCGGGGCCGCGCTCGTGCTCGACGAATTCGCCCTGCTGTACTACCTGCGCGATGTGTACTGGGAGGAGCAGGGCCGGACCTCGGTGGACGCGGTGTTCGTCGCTCTCGCGGTCACCGGCCTGCTGCTGCTGGGGTTCCATCCGCTGTGGCTGCTGGAAATCAACGGTGTGCGGCACCAGCCCGGCGCCGGCACGAGACTGCTGGTCGCCGGATTCGCCGCGGTGAATCTGGCGCTGGCCGCCGTGGTCATCGCCAAGGGCAAGATCTGGACCGGGCTGTTCGGCATGTTCTTCTTGCCGCTGCTGGTCGTGGGCGCACTGCGGCTCAGCCGGCCGGGTGCCCCGTGGGCGCGCTGGCGTTACGGCAGCCGCCGGCGGCTCATGTATCGCGCCATCGTGCGGGAACGCCGGTACCGGCGCCCGGTGATCCGGGCCAAGATCTTCGTCCAGGACCTGATCGCCGGTAGCCCGGATGTCGATCACGCGCGGTCGGCGGCCGAGGTGGAGCTGACGCGTAAGGTGGTACCGGCGCCGCCGCCACCGCCGCGGCAGCATCCGCTGCTGCAGGATCTGCACCTGTGGCCGCATGATCGAGGCGGTGACGCCGAGGAACCGGCGGGTCCGGTCGGGCCGGTTTCCGAAAGCGACCGCTGATCTGGCACAATGCACAGGTTGGCCTGGGCATCACCCGGGCGCATCCCACATTCGGAGCACGAACCGGTCGAGCATATGCGCCGCCAGGTTCCTCTGTTCGCGCGACCATCAGAAGGATGATCATGAACACCCTTGATTTCGTCGACGAGAGCTCGCTGCGCAGCGACGTCCCCGACTTCCGTCCGGGCGACACCCTCAATGTGCACGTGAAGGTCATCGAGGGCTCCAAGGAACGTATCCAGGTCTTCAAGGGCGTCGTCATCCGGCGCCAGGGCGGCGGTATCCGCGAGACCTTCACCGTGCGCAAGGTGTCGTTCGGTGTCGGCGTGGAGCGCACCTTCCCGGTGCACAGCCCCACCATCGATCACATCGATGTGGTGACCCGCGGTGACGTCCGCCGGGCCAAGCTGTACTACCTGCGCGAGCTGCGCGGTAAGGCCGCCAAGATCAAAGAAAAGCGCTGACCCGTCGCTGACCGCCGACACCCGTGCGCCACGGCGCACCGCGGTGACCTCGGCGAACGGTCTATGTAGCCCGGTGCCACGAATCCGTTGTGGCACCGGGCTACGCTGTTCGCGTGGCAGATGAGAGTTGGTCGGTTTCGGGATCCGATTCCAGGAACGAACCGCCGAGAAGGCGTCGTGCGCGAAAGCAGGTCAAAGCGAAGCGGCAGCGGCCGTTCTGGCAGGAACTCCCCATCCTGCTGGTCATCGCGGCGATCATCGCCGCCCTCATGGTCACCTTCGTCGGCCGCCCCTATGTCATTCCCTCCCAATCCATGGAACCCACCCTGCACGGGTGCGCCGGCTGCACCGGCGACCGGATCTACGTGCAGAAGGTGAGTTACTACTGGAGCGATCCGAAGCCCGGTGACGTGGTCGTGTTCGTCGGCCCGCCGTCCTGGAACGACCACTACGTCTCGATCCGCTCCGACAATCCCGCGGTGCGCGGTATCCAGAACTTCTTCGCCTTCTTCGGCCTGGTCCCGCCCGATGAGAACGATCTGGTGAAACGGGTGATCGCGGTCGGCGGCCAGACCGTGGAGTGCTGCGACGAACAGGGCCGGGTCATGGTGGACGGGAAACCGCTGGACGAGCCCTACGTCGCCGACGACTACCCATGGGTGGCGGGCCAGCAGAACGCCGCCTATCCGGTGGGCCGGGTCTTCGGCCCGGTGCTGGTACCCCCGGGCCACCTGTGGGTGATGGGCGACAACCGCAACGAGTCGCGTGACTCCCGCGCCCATGTCGGTGACGATCTGCAGGGCACGGTGCCCATCGAGAACGTCCGCGGCAAGGCAGTCTTCAAGATCTGGCCGCCCGGCCGGATCGGTCCGGTGACATCGCAGAATCCACAGTAGGCGCGATCTTTTCGCGTTCGCTCCACGGAAACCACCGTGCGGTCCGCGCGGTCGCGGCGCCGATCACCTTGCCGGACAAGCTGTTCGACCGGGCCTCCACCGGACCTACCGGTGCCGCGCTCGGTCCGGTGCGCGATAATCGGGCGGTGGTTCCCGATCATCTGTCGCGAGGTGGCCAGTGACACGTAGTAACCGTGCCGCGGGTGCCGGGCGAGGCAGCAATTGGCCGCCGCGGGTGGTGGTGCGCAAGGCCGCGGGCCTGCGGACCCTCGATTCGGCGCTGATCCGCAGCGGCCTGGGGCCGGTCGCGGGTGTCGACGAGGCGGGCCGCGGTCCGAGCGCCGGCCCGCTGGTGGTCGCCGCGTGTGTCCTCGCCCCGAAAGCATCCGCAGCGCTCGCCGGACTCGACGACTCCAAGAAACTGAGCGAGTCCGCCCGTGAAGCACTGTTCCCGGTGATCAAGCGGCTGGCTCTCGCCTGGAAGGTCGTCGTGATTCCCGCCGCGGAGATCGATGCCATCGGAATCCACGTTGCCAATATCGAGGGGATGCGCCGTGCGGTGGCGGGGCTGGACTGCTCGCCGGGCTATGTGCTCACCGACGGGTTCCGGGTGCCGGGGCTGGCGGTCCCGTCGCTGCCGGTGATCGGCGGCGACGCCAGCGCCGCCTGTATCGCGGCGGCGAGCGTCCTGGCCAAGGTCACCCGGGACCGGATGATGGTCGAACTCGACCGGCAGCGGCCGGGCTACGGTTTCGCCGAGCACAAGGGTTACAACACCTCGCAGCACCTGGAAGCGCTGCGCCGGCTCGGGCCCTGCCCGGAACATCGGCGGTCGTGGCGCACGGTGCGCGAATGCGGCACGCCGGTCCCCGGGGCGGCGGAATCTTTGGCACTGGCGACAGTGGAGGCCGGCGGCGCCGCCTGACCGGGGCTAACGCGGGCCGGCGCGGCCCGCCGCGCGGTGCGGCGACGGTGTGCGCCCCGGCCCACGGTGACATGCCCGGGCGCGATGAGCGATGATGTGAGCAGACGCAAGGCGGCGAGAAGGAGGACGTTCCACCAGATGAGTGCCGAGGACCTCGAGAAATACGAAACCGAGATGGAGCTCTCGCTCTACCGGGAGTACAAGGACATCGTCGGTCAGTTCTCGTACGTGGTGGAAACCGAACGCCGCTTCTATCTGGCCAACTCGGTGGAGCTACGACCGCAGAACGCCGACGGCGAGGTGTACTTCGAAGTACGGATGAGCGACGCCTGGGTCTGGGATATGTACCGGCCCGCGCGCTTCGTCAAACATGTCCGGGTGATCACGTTCAAGGACGTGAACATCGAGGAGTTGGAGAAACCGGACCTGCGCCTGCCCGAATGAGCTGAGCGCTGCGTGCTCGTGCCCCTGACGGACTTGTCCACAGGCCGCCGGTTGTCCACAGGTCGCTTGTTTGCGCAGGTCGGCGCCGTGGGCCGGCGAGTCGGCGGCGGATGCTGGGCACGTGGCACACAACACGGCGCTCGGCGCACAAGGGGAGGAGCTGGCGGCCCGGTATCTGCAGGCCTCCGGTATGGAGATCGTCTGCCGTAACTGGCGGTGCCGGTACGGCGAACTGGACCTGGTGGTCCGCGATGCGGGAGTGACCGCCTTCGTCGAGGTGAAGACCAGATCGGGGCTCGGATTCGGGACACCGGCCGAGGCCGTCACCTACGACAAGCAACAGCGGATCCGCCGCCTGGCACTGCTCTGGCTCACCGAACAGGACGGTCCCTGGCAGCGGATCCGTTTCGACGTCGTCTCGATCCTGCTCCCGCGTACCGCCCAGCCCGTGATCGAGCATCTGCGGGCGGTGTTCTGATGCCGCTGGGCCGGGCCTGCTCGATCGCGGTGCGCGGGATCGACGGGCAGGTCGTGGAGATCGAGGCCGATATCGGCCAAGGGCTGCCGTCGGTACATCTGGTAGGGCTGCCCGATACTTCGCTGCAGGAATCCCGGGACCGGGTCCGGGCGGCGGTGGCCAACACCGGCGAGAAATGGCCCGATGGCCGGGTGATCCTGGCCCTGTCGCCGGCGACGCTACCGAAGGTGGGCTCGGTCTACGATCTCGCGCTGGCCGTCGCGGTGCTGGACGCGGCCGATATCGTGCCCTCCGAGCGCCTCACGGGCACCGTATTGCTGGGCGAACTCGCCCTCGACGGGCGGTTGCGCAGGGTCCGTGGCATCCTGCCCGCCGTGCTCGCGGCGCGCCGGGCCGGCCGCAAGACGGTGGTGGTCCCCGCGGCGGCCCTTCCGGAAGCGGGCCTCGTCGCCGGAATCCGGGTGCTGGGCGCACCGACACTGCGTGCCGCCGTCGACTGGTTACGGGGCGAAGGGGGCCTGGAGGAGCCATCGGGAGTGCACCCACCACAGCCGAGCGCGCCGGGCGGAGACCTGCGGGATGTCGCCGGGCAGCACGAAGCGCGCTGGGCCCTCGAGGTCGCCGCGGCCGGTGGTCACCATCTGCTGCTCACGGGGGCGCCCGGAATCGGGAAGACCATGCTGGCCCAACGCCTGCCCGGAGTACTCCCGCCACTGTCGGAGGACGAGGCGCTCGAGGTCACCGCCGTCCATTCGGTCGCCGGCACACTCTCCGACGAACAACCCCTGATCACCAGTCCGCCCTTCGTCGCCCCCCACCATTCGACGTCGGTGAGCGCCATGGTGGGCGGCGGTTCGGGATCGGCGCGGCCCGGTGCGGTGAGTCGCGCCCACCGCGGGGTCCTGTTCCTGGACGAATGCGCCGAGATCGGCGCCAAGGTGCTCGAGGCGATGCGGACACCGCTGGAAGAGGGGGAGGTACGGATCGCGCGCCGCGACGGAGTGGCCCGCTATCCGGCGCGTTTCCAGCTGGTCCTCGCCGCCAACCCCTGCCCGTGCGCCCCGGCCCGCGATGTGGACTGCATCTGTGCCCCGCTCGCCCGGCGCCGATATCTCGGCAAGCTCTCGGGTCCGCTGATGGACCGCATCGATATCTGGTTGCAGATGCATCCACTGTCGGGCGCCGGTCTGGCCGCGGTGGAGTCGGAGGACAGCGCGACCGTGCGCAGTCGGGTGACCGCCGCCCGCGCCGCCGCCGTCGCCCGGTGGCGCGACGCGGGATGGCGCACCAACGCCGAGGTCCCCGGCCACGCACTGCGCCGGCTGTATCCATTGCCCGCGGAGACGACAGCTCCGGTCGAGGCGGCTTTGCGGCTGGGCCGTATCTCGGCGCGCGGCGCCGACCGGGCGCTGCGGGTCGCGTGGACCGTCTGCGATCTGCGCGGCGGCGATATGCCCACCGCCCACGATGTGATGCAGGCACTCGACTTCCGGCAGCGGAGTCCACAGTGAACACGGCGGATATCGGCTCACCGGCCCGGCGGGAGACGGCCGGCGAATGCGAAGAACGCCAGCTGGCCTGGGCGTATCTGTCCCGAGTGGTACTCGGCCCGTGTCCGGCCCTCACGGCCCTCATCGACTCGGTCGGGGTGCGCGAGGCGGCGCGGGCGGTCCGGGAGCGCGCGCTGCCGCCGGTGCTGCGTACCGCGACCGAACGTCGGCGCGAGCTGGACACGGCCGCGCGGGATCTGGAGCTGATCCGCGACAGCGGCGGCCGGCTCGTCACCCCTGGCGACGCCGAATGGCCGGCCTGGCGAATGCTGGGTCTGGCTCGGCTCACCCCCGGCCGCGATCCGGACGGTGCCGTTCCGCTGGTGTTCTGGGTGCGTGGCAGCCGGGATCTCGGCGAACTCACCGAGCGTGCGGTGGCGGTGGTGGGCGCCCGGTGCAGCACCGGATACGGCGACCGGGCGGCCGGTGCGATCGCCGGGGACCTGGCGGCCCGCGGCTGGACGGTGATATCGGGCGCCGCCTTCGGCATCGACGGTACGGCGCACCGGGCCGCGCTCGCGGTCGGCGGCGTCACCGTCGCCGTGCTGGCCTGCGGCGCCGACCGGCCCTATCCGGCCCAGCACGACCGCCTCATCGCCCGGATCGCCGAAACCGGGCTGGTGGTCAGCGAATACCCGCCCGGTACGGTCGCGCGCAAACACCATTTCCTGGCCCGGAACAGGCTGATCGCCGCCCTGGCAGATGGTGTGCTGGTGGTCGAGGCCGGGTTACGCAGTGGAGCCCGGAACACGGTGAAATGGGCACGCCGGATCGGTCGTCCGGCGCTCGCGGTCCCGGGATCGGTGGATTCGGCGGCCTCCGCGGGATGTCACCGGATGATCCGCGACGGAGAAGCGACCCTCGTCACCGGCTCGGAGGACGTACTCGCCGAAATCGCGCCTCTCCACCTGCCGCTGACCACCGGCTCGTCCGGCCTGGATCGTCGCAGTGGCATCGAGTCCCGGGTACTGGCGGCCTTACCCGCCGCCGGGGGCCGGTGGCCACACGATATCGCTGGCGAGACCGGGATCGCGGCCACCGAGGTGCGCGCCGCACTTGTCGCGCTCGATCTCGCGGGCATTGCCGGGCGCGGCGAGCTGGGCTGGTACCGGCTGGGCCGGGAGGCGGAGCGAGGAGGGTGAACACCTCGGTCGACCCGAATTCTCCAGGCACGGAGCTCGGCTGTAGAAGCCCGGCCGTGGCCCGGGCGGGGGCGGACAGCAGGGGCGCACGGCGTACCGGTTGGTGTCCTGGCACTGGCGGATGTGGTGGATGGCTCGTCGATGTGGTGATGCCTGCGGTTGGTGTCACCGCGATGGCAGGGCGCGCACGAAGCCGGTGATCGCGGCCATGACACCGGAGAGCCGAAGGCCGGCAGGGGATCCGCCAAGGCCGGGTATCGGCCATGTAGTCGCTTCCGCGACGGTGACGGTATCTCCCGGGGCCCCGCTCGCGAAGCGGCCCGGATTCGATAGGTCTGTCAGTGGGCGGCGGACTTGCGGGGACATGCACCGTCCAGGACGTCGAATGCCGCATCGATGTGGGTTACGCGCCGACGCGAGGGTTTGTGGGGACGCAGGCGTGGTCACGAGGCGTGGCGTCGGGTCGCGGCGCGAAGGAGTACGAGGGCGGATACCGAAAACCGGGCCGGTCCCGCCCGACGTCGTCAGGTGGAGCGCGACCGCGCGCAGCAGTCGGGGCGGGGTCGGATGGTCGGTGGCCGCCTGGGCCGCCGGCAATGGGTACGGCGCGTGGGCTTGCGCTTCGGGGTCGGGCGGACGACGGTGGGACGGTGCGTGAGTTGCCCGAGGATCTGGAAGCGCTGCTGACCGAATACGGGCGGCATCTGCGGCTCGGTCGCAATCGGTCGGCACATACGGTGCGCGCCTACCTCGGTGATATCCGGTCGCTGCTGGCGCATCTCGTCGACCATGCCGGCGATGCCTCGCTTCGCGAACTGGATCTACCGGCCATGCGCGCGTGGCTGGCGGCGCATTCGGAGCGTGGCGCGGCCCGGACCAGTATGGCTCGGCGGGCTTCGGCTGCGCGGGCATTCACCGCGTGGCTGACCCGGACCGGTCGGCTGACCGTGGACCCCGGGCTGCGGCTCGCCGCGCCGAAGGCCCACCGCAGCCTGCCCGCCGTCCTCGGCCAGGAGCAGGCGGGCCGGGTGATGAACGCCGCGGAATCGGGCGCCGAGCAGCACGATCCGATGGCGCTGCGGGATCGGCTCATCGTCGAACTGCTGTACGCCACCGGGATCCGCGTCGGTGAACTGTGCGGACTCGATATCGACGATATCGACCGGGAACGGCGGGTGGTGCGCGTCCTGGGCAAGGGCAACCGGGAGCGGTCCGCGCCGTTCGGCGGTCCTGCCGACCACGCCGTGGGCGAATGGCTGCGCTACGGGCGGCCTGTCCTTGCCACGCCCGATTCCGGCCGCGCGCTGCTCCTGGGCCGGCGCGGCCGGCGCCTCGATCAGCGGCAGGCCCGGACGGTGGTACACGCCGTGGTGTCCGCCGTCCCGGGCACGGCCGACCTGGGACCGCACGGTCTCCGCCATACGGCGGCCACCCACCTACTCGAAGGCGGCGCCGATCTGCGAGTGGTACAGGAACTCCTGGGTCATGCCAGCCTCGCGACCACGCAGCTCTACACCCACGTCTCCATCGACCGTCTGCGCAAAGCCCACGACCAGGCCCACCCCCGCGCCTGAATCGCTGGTGGTGGGCTGGTGGGTCACGGCCAGCTCCCCGCGCTTGGGCTGCTGCTGGTGGGCTGGTAAGTCATGACCTGCCCCCGCCCGAACACTGTGAGTAGGGGCCGATACGCCACGATCAAGCCCGCGCCTGAACCGCTGATGGTGGGCCGGTAAATCATGACCATGCCCCCGCGTCCGACCACTCGAATGGCCGGTACGCCAACATCATGCCCCGTTTGAACCGCGGTAGTTGGGCCGATCAATCCAGGACCGGGGACATCCGCTGCTCGGTCCGCCTTCGGTGGCCACAATGGCTGCCGGCAGTCCGCCGCTCGTCGCATCGCTCACTCCCGCGACGGCAACACCGGACCCGCGTGCGGCCTCAGCCTCGAGCCCACCGTCGCCGCCGCCCTGCCCACCAGGACGACGACCGGCCGGGCGGCCCCGCCTCGGGATGCCTCCGATCGGCGCACTCGGCGAGTGAACGGCCGGGCCCTGTCCGGCCTCGTTGCAGGCCACGACGCGGACGGGAGTCGATCCGTCGGCCCGTCGACGACCCGGTGGCTGGATTCGCCGCGGTACGGCGCTTACGCTGTCCAGCGGAGCCGCCCACCGCGGCCGACCGGTATTCGGGAGGTGAGCGTGCAGACCACGACCGGGACGGTCGCCCGATGAGCTCCCCGCGGGAGGAGCGAGACCGCGCGGCGGAGCCGATCGATTACAGGTTCACGCTCGCCAACGAACGGACCTTTCTGGCTTGGATCCGTACCGCCCTCGGTTTGCTGGCAGGCGGGGTCGCGGTGCACGCGGTGGTGCAGGAACAGTGGAATGTGGATTTCCGCACCGCGCTGGCCGTCAGTTGTCTGCTGCTGTCGCTGGTTCTCGCGGTCGGCGCATATGTGCACTGGCGACGGGTTCGGGCGGCGATGGACGAAGGGCAGCCGCTACCGGGCACGGTGCTGGTGCCGGTGCTGGCCGCCGGGACCGCGTTCGTCGCGATTCTCGCGTGCCTGGCCGTACTACTGCACTGAGGACGGTGTCGTGACCGATTCGACCGACATCCGCCTGGCGGCGGAGCGGACGGCACTGTCGTGGCGGCGCACCTGTCTGGCGTGTCTGGTGGTCGACCTCCTGCTCCTGCGGATGGTGGTGACTGAGGGGTGGGATCCGGCCGCGCTCCTGCCGGGCATCGCCTGTCTCGTTCTGCTGTCGGTCGCCGTACTGGGCTACCGGCGTAGTCGCCGACTCCTCCTCGGTGCGTCCGATTCCGCGGCGGCCACTCTTGGTTCGGTCACCATTGCCATAACGTTTGCCGCGCTGGTCATCGCCGGTTATGCGATCGTGCACCCGAATCCGCACGGCTGAGGATCGCGAAGCGGCCCCGGCCCGGCGCGGGCCGGGGCCGCAAGGTGCGGTTCGTTCCGGCCTCTGAGCGCGACCGAGGCGGCCGCTCACCCGACGGCCGAGGGTGTGCCGTCGTCCACCGGCTTCAGCCTGATGGGCGTTCTTCCCAACAGTCGGAGCGGGTCGAGATATTCGCGGGATGCGTGCGCGGTGCTCTCCCGGCGTAGCCCCCAGTGCAGGCAGGCCGGTGCGGGGCACCCGGCGTGACCCGGGGTCAGTATTCCTATCCGGGTCTGCCGGGTGACCCGCCGGCCCAGCGGGACCTCGGCCTCCACCGGTTCGTATGTGGTCCGCAGACCTCCCTCGTGAAGTATCGCCACCACCGGTTTGCCCGCCACTTCGCCGGCGAACACCACGATGCCCGGCCCCGCCGCATAGACCGCCTGACCGGCTGTTCCGCCCAAATCCACCCCGCGATGGCCGGGCAGCCAGTCCTGGTCCGGGGGATCGAACGGCCGCTCGACCGTCGGGCGCGGACGCAGCGGCCAGTCGAACCCGGTCTCCGGGGCCGCCGCCGCGGAACCGGAGGAGAGCGCAGCGGCGACCGCGAGCATCACCACCGCCGGCCCGCGAACCGACCTGCCGGGCCGGAAGGACCTTCTCGGCCCGCTCCTCGGTCCGGCTGGGTTCGGTCCGGTGGGGCCGAGTCCTGCGGGGTCCGGTCCGGTGGGGCCTGCGCTCAACGCCCGCGGTCGGGGCACGGGCACCGCGGTGGTACGGGGCGCGGTGCCGGCCGGACGAGTTCGCCCACCAGATCTTCCAGTAGGGGAAGGATCCGGCAGATCGCGCCCGACCCGGTGGCCGAGCCCGAACTCGAGCCCGTGCCGCAGCCACCGGCCCGGCTCGACCCGGCCGGTGACCGGCGGGCCACCTCGTTCGAGGGCCCGCTGTCCGGCTCGGCGGGCATGGGGGCGCCGACGCCGGGCGGCCCGGATACCGCATCGGCCGGTGTGGCGGTCGAGGAATCTGCGGGTGATACCGGTACGCCGGTGCCGACTGGTGCGGTAGCGGTCGAGTCCGGGGCCGGAGTTCTTGCGGCGAGCGGAGCCTCGTTTTCCCACGCCGTCGTAGGAGGTGGAGCGGCCGGGTAGGTGTTCAGCGGGCGGGTAGCGGTCGTCGTCCGACCACCCGCGGAGGCGCGCGCGAGCAGGGCGGAATCGGCTGGAACCGCAGCGGCTGTGGGCGCGGGGCCGAGCGGAAACGCGAGGAACGCTGTAGTGAGCGCGGCACCGATCAGGCTCTCCGGGCCCCTTCGCCGGCGGCCGGGCCCGCGGCGGCCCGGCCGCCGCCGAGGCGTGCCGGAAATGGACAGGTGACAGCCCTCCACGCCGGGGCCGCGGACCGGGTTGCGCCCGGGAGAACGCCGGAGGTGGCGGTCCGGTGCGTGCCGTGCCGGTGCCTGCCCGGGGAGCGGTGTGGAGCGCGGGTGGATCACGGGGAAGCGGGTCGTGCGTATCGGCGTGGCCCGCTGTGACCCGCGGCCGCGCTCGGCCTGCGGTGAGCCGGTATCGGTGTGGCGCTTCTCGGGGGCCCCGGCCGAGCGGTGGGTCATCCTTCGCTCGTACCGCCTGGCCCGGCGGGCCAGATCGCTCGGTCCCGCGACCGGGTGTGCCCCGGGTTCCGAACGATCCCCGAAGCCGGCCGGGGGCGACGCCCGGTGCCGACCGCCGATTCGGCCGGGCTCGCGGTCTCCCACCGCACCGGACTCGTCCACCGGGACCGTGGCCGCGCCGCGTCCGCGCCCGGTGCAGCGCCCGGCACCGCGGCCGCGGTGGATATCCCGGGGCTGTTTCTCCGTGGTGCGCTGCGGCCATGCCGGTAGCGGGTGGGTCGGATGGTCGGCCGGGGGCGAGGATCTGCGGCGGCGCGCGATATGGGGCCAGCTCCGTGGCGCGGGTGGAAGGCCGGGGTCCGTCGCGGGCGTTCCGGCGGCCTCGGTGGGAGTGGTTTCGCAGGTCATATGCTCAGCCTGCGTGGGCCGTGGGCTACACGGAACCCGCAATTCCGGTACCTGTGGACAACTCGCTGTCTGTGAACAAACAGTGTTTCATTACGGTGTCCCGATGAGTCGGTCAAGGCCGGTCCGACCGGGCGATTTCCAGTTCGCGCAGCCCACGCCGTAAACTGGCCGAGCGGTCTGTGTTCGCACCGACCGACTTCGCGCACCACCGTGCTTGTTCATCGCGCTGTCCCATCCAGTTCCTGCGGGAACCGGCGAGGGCCGGCGCATTCCGGAACAGGGGACGTCTCGGCTGGTCCCGATCACCGATCGGGTCCGAGCGTTCTGTGGTGCCAGGGCAGCAGGCCGCCGGCCCGCTGCGTCAACCGGCAACGAAAGAGAGATACGAGAGCCATGGCTGTCGTAACCATGAAGCAGCTGCTCGACAGCGGCGCGCACTTCGGGCACCAGACCCGTCGCTGGAACCCGAAGATGAAGCGGTTCATCTTCACCGACCGCAACGGCATCTACATCATCGATCTGCAGCAGACGCTGACCTACATCGACAAGGCCTACGAATTCGTCAAGGAGACCGTCGCGCACGGCGGCACGGTCCTGTTCGTCGGCACCAAGAAGCAGGCGCAGGAGTCCATCGCGGCCGAGGCCACCCGGGTCGGTATGCCGTATGTGAACCAGCGCTGGCTCGGCGGCATGCTCACCAACTTCTCCACCGTGCACAAGCGTCTGCAGCGCCTCAAGGAGCTCGAGGCGATGGAGCAGACCGGTGGCTTCGAGGGTCGCACCAAGAAGGAAATCCTCATGCTCACGCGTGAGATGAACAAACTCGACCGCACCCTCGGCGGTATCCGGGATATGCAGAAGGTGCCGTCGGCCATCTGGGTCGTCGACACGAACAAGGAGCACATCGCCGTCGGCGAGGCGCGCAAACTGAACATCCCGGTCATCGCGATTCTGGACACCAACTGCGATCCCGACCTGGTCGACTACCCGATCCCGGGTAACGACGATGCGATCCGTTCGGCCGCGCTGCTCACCAAGGTCGTCGCATCCGCGGTGGCCGAGGGCGTGCAGGCCCGGGCCGGCCGTTCCGGTGGCGACGACAAGCCCGAGGCGAGCGCCGCCGAGCCGCTGCCCGAGTGGGAGCAGGAGCTGCTCGCGCAGGCCACCCCGAGCACCGAGGCCCCGGCGGAAGCCGCGGCCGAGGCGCCCGCGGAGACCCCGGCCGACGCCTGAGCCGAAAACTCGCGTTCGGCGGCCGCTCACCGGCCGGTGCCATGGTGAGCGCCGCCGGACCGCACTTCCCACAGTGGTGGTCACGGCTCGCCGAGTCGTGACCACCACTGCCCGGTACCAGACTTTCTCGAAGGAGGCTCGCCCCCGATGGCGAACTACACCGCCGCTGACGTGAAGCGGCTGCGGGAGCTCACCGGCTCCGGAATGATGGATTGTAAGAACGCGCTGGTCGAGACCGAGGGCGATTTCGACAAGGCCGTCGAGCTGCTGCGCATCAAGGGCGCCAAGGATGTCGGCAAGCGCGCCGAGCGCACCACTGCGGAAGGCCTGGTCATCGCCAAGGACGGCGTGATGGTCGAGATCAACTCCGAGACCGACTTCGTCGCGAAGAACGCGGAATTCCAGGCGCTGGCCGATAAGATCGCCGCCGCGGCCGCGGCCGCGAAGCCCGCCGATGTGGACGCGCTCAAGGCCGTGGCCCTCGACGGTCAGACCGTCGACGAGGCCCTGCAGGCGCTGGCCGCCAAGATCGGCGAGAAGCTGGAACTGCGTCGCGTCGTCTCCCTGGACGGCCCCGTCGCCACCTACCTGCACAAGCGTGCCTCGGACCTGCCGCCCGCCGTCGGCGTGCTGGTGGAGTACACCGGTTCCGGCGAGGCCGCCGCCGAAGCGGCCCGTGGCGCCGCCATGCAGGTCGCCGCGCTCAAGGCGAAGTACGTCACCCGCGATGAGGTACCCGCCGATATCGTCGAGAACGAGCGGCGCATCGCCGAGCAGACCGCACGCGAAGAGGGCAAGCCCGAAGCCGCGCTCCCGAAGATCACCGAGGGCCGCGTCAACGGGTTCTTCAAGGATGTCGTCCTGCTGGAGCAGCCGTCGGTCACCGACAACAAGAAGACCGTGAAGGCGCTGCTGGACGAGGCGGGTGTCACGGTCACCAAGTTCGCCCGTTTCGAGGTCGGCCAGGCCTGAGCCGATCCTCGACTCCGGAGGAAACCCCCGTCGCGGTGGACGCGGCGGGGGTTTCGTTCTGAGATCGGCCCGCAGGGGTCCCTGGTACCGAGGCGCGCGGGCGGGTAGGGCAGGATAGAGGCCGCTTTCCGTTGGGGCCGCGCCCGGTATGCCACATCCCGCTCGGACCGGGCCGGCCGTGGCAGCGGACGGCGCCGGGCTCCGGCGTCCCCGCCCCGCCACCACGATGAGCACGACCGACCGCGAACACACCGATTGCCGAAGGAGACGCCAGCCGATGACGTACCCGGGGACCGACCGCCCAGGATATCGCCGGGTATTGCTGAAACTCGGTGGTGAAATGTTCGGCGGCGGCGCGGTGGGCCTGGACCCCGACGTGGTGGAGACCGTGGCGGAGCAGATCGCCGAGATCGTGAGCTCCGGTGTGCAGGTCGCGGTCGTGATCGGCGGCGGGAATTTCTTTCGCGGCGCCGAACTCGAGGAACGCGGCATGGAGCGGGCCCGGTCCGATTACATGGGCATGCTCGGTACCGTGATGAACAGCCTGGCGCTGCAGGACTTCCTCCAGCAACAGGGTGTGGACACTCGGGTACAGACCGCTATCACCATGGGCCAGGTCGCCGAGCCCTACCTGCCGCTGCGCGCCAAGCGGCATCTGGAGAAGGGCCGCGTCGTGATCTTCGGCGCCGGTATGGGGATGCCGTACTTCTCCACCGACACCACCGCCGCGCAGCGCGCGCTGGAGATCGGTGCGGAGGTGGTGCTCATGGCCAAGGCCGTCGACGGGGTGTTCAACGCCGATCCCCGGCTGGATCCCGACGCCACCATGTACCACGAGATCACGCACAAGGAAGTGATCGAACGCGATCTGAAGGTCGCCGACGCGACGGCGTTCAGTTTGTGCATGGACAACCAGATGCCCATGCTGGTGTTCAATTTGTTGACCAAGGGCAATATCGCCCGGGCGGTGGCCGGTGAGAAGATCGGCACATTGGTTCGATCCTGATACCGCGGGCCCGCGGGTCATGACGATGACGACGCAGTGGAGGAACGGTCGTGATTGAAGAAGCGCTCTTCGACGCCGAGGAGAAGATGGAGAAGGCCGTCTCGGTGGCGAAGGACGATCTCGGCAGAATCCGTACCGGGCGCGCGAATCCGGGGATGTTCGCCCGGGTGGTGGTCGACTACTACGGAGCGCCGACCCCGATCACCCAGATGTCGAGTATCACCGTGCCGGAGCCGCGGATGGTGGTGGTCAAACCCTACGAGCAGGCGCAGCTGGGCCCGATCGAGACCGCGATCCGCAATTCCGATCTGGGCGTGAACCCGACCAACAACGGTGACATCCTGCGGATCAGCATTCCGCAGCTCACCGAGGAGCGCCGCCGTGAGCTGGTCAAACAGGCCAAGCAGAAGGGCGAGGACGCCAAGGTCGCGATCCGCAATGTGCGCCGCAAGGCGATGGAGGAGCTGGGCCGGATCCAGAAGGACGGCGAAGCCGGCGAGGACGAGGTCGGGCGCGCCGAGAAGGAACTGGACAAGACCACGGCCAGATATGTCGGCCAGATCGACGACCTGGTGAAGCACAAGGAAGCCGAACTGCTCGAGGTCTAGAGCGGTGGCCGGGCGGTGAGCCCGTCGTCTCCGCGGTGGTACCTTGCGCAGGCGTGCCGGTCTGCCGGTGCGCGTGACGTCCGAAGCGGCACGAGCGGTAGGTGCCGCGCGGAATGCGGTGTCCGTGGTGAACGGGCACCGGACCGGTAATTCACCCGGCCCGCCGGCCGGTGAACTGCCGCACAATGGGAACAGCGGAGCGAGCAACGCCCGCAACGGGTGGGAACGAACGGAACGACGACGAGTTGAGCGACGGGACAATCGTGGCCGAGAAAGCCGCCGCGACCGGTGCGGCCCGACCGCAGCCGCCGGCCGAGGGCATATCCGAACCGACACCGGCACCGACGGGAGCGCCCGGCGCGGCCGGAGCGCCCGGGGGCACCGAACCCCGGCGCTCGCGCGCGGGCCGGAACTTACCCGCGGCCCTGGCGGTCGGGTCGACCCTCGGGGTGTTGTGCATCGTCGTCCTGCTGTTCGTGCCGAAGGTGTTCATCGGTGTCGCCGGGCTCGCGGTGGGTATCGCCACCTGGGAGGTCGCCAAGCGGCTGCGCGAAGCCGATGTGCTGGTGCCCCGGACGCCGTTGATCGTCGGCGGGCAGGCGGTGTTCTGGTTGGGCTGGCCGTTCGGCCCGGGCGGGGTGACCGGCGCCTTCGCGGCGACAGCACTGGTCTGCATGGTGTGGCGGCTGTTCGATCACGGGCTGCGCACCGCCCCGCGCAACTTCCTGCGCGATACCGCCATCACGGTGTTCACCCTGGCGTGGATCCCGCTGCTGGCCTCGTTCGCGGTGCTGCTCCTGCTCGAGGAGCCGGACGGCAATCTGCGGGTCCTGACCTTCATGATCCTGGTGGTGTGCTCCGATGTCGGCGGTTATGTCGCCGGGGTGCTGTTCGGCCGCCATCCCATGGTGCCCTCGATCAGCCCGAAGAAATCATGGGAGGGTTTCTGCGGTTCGCTGGTCTTCGCGATCATCGGCGGCCTGCTCACGGTCACGCTGCTGCTCGAAGCGAATTCCATGATCGGCGTGGTGCTCGGGATCGGCCTGGTGGTCGTGGCCACCCTGGGTGATCTGGTCGAATCGCAGATCAAACGCGAGCTGGGCATCAAGGATATGGGCACCATGCTGCCGGGGCACGGCGGAATCATGGACCGGCTCGATTCGATGCTGCCCTCGGCCTTCGTGTCCTGGCTGGTGCTCAGCACCCTGCTCTGAGGTTCAGGCGCGATGGTGCACGGCGCGCCGTAACTGAACGATGCGCACCCCGCCCACCAGCGCCATGACCAGTGCTCCGGCTATCACCGACAGCAGGATCGTGACGCCCAGCGGGAGCGAGAAGTTCCAGAACAGCATCTCCACCTCGGTGCTCTCGGAATTCTGCAGGATGAAGATCAGCAGGACGATGCCGAGCAGCGCCGCCACGATCAGCGCCACCCAGGCATTACCCACCCGGGACTTCTCCACCTCCTTGCGTCGGCGGGTGTCGGCCGCGGGAGGCCGGCCGGTGGCATCGGGCGCGGGTTTCCCGGCTCCGGTGGGCGCCCCCGGTCGTGTCGCAGGTGGCTCCTTCGGTAGCGCGCGGGTCTCGGGTGTCGGTTCATCAGGTGTTGCCATATTTCGATGATTGCCGACAGCTATCGGCTGTGCACGGATTTCCGGCCCGCCGGTCGATATCGGTCGGGCACCGGTCGGTCGCGGCGGCTCGGCACAGGTCACATTCAGGGAGATGACACACTGGTAGGACTATGACCGTCTCCTTGCCCCTGGTTTTCGACGCCCCGCGCCGCGGTATGCCGCCGCGCCATCTGGCCGATCTCGATGCCGACGGCCGTCGGGCCGCCATGGCCGAGCTGGGCCTGCCGAAGTTCCGCGCGGACCAGATCGCGCGCCAGTACTACGGGCGGTTGCAGGCCGATCCGGCGGAGATGACCGATCTACCGGCCGCGGTCCGCGAGAAAGTGGCGGAGGCGTTGTTCCCGCCGCTGCTCACTCCGGTCCGGCAGATCGCCTGTGATGCCGGGGAGACCCGGAAGACGCTGTGGCGAGCCGGGGACGGGACCCTGCTGGAAAGCGTGCTCATGCGTTACCCGGATCGGGCCACGCTGTGCATCTCCAGCCAGGCCGGCTGCGGTATGGCCTGCCCCTTCTGCGCGACAGGGCAGGGCGGGCTGAACCGAAACCTCTCGACCGCCGAGATCGTCGACCAGGTCCGCGCCGCGGCGGCCGATCTGCGGGACGGCGCCGTCTCCGGCGGTCCGGGGCGGCTGTCCAACATCGTGTTCATGGGAATGGGTGAACCGCTGGCCAACTACAAGCGGGTGGTGAACGCGGTACGCCGCATCACCTCGCCCGCGCCGGACGGTCTCGGCATCTCCCAGCGCAATGTGGTGGTGTCGACAGTGGGTCTGGCTCCGGCGATCCGCAAACTCGCCGACGAGGACCTTTCGGTGACGCTCGCGGTATCCCTGCACACCCCCGACGACGAACTGCGTGACACCCTGGTCCCGGTGAACAACCGCTGGCCGGTATCGGAGGTACTCGACGCCGCTCGCTACTACGCCGACAAATCCGGTCGGCGGGTTTCCATCGAGTACGCGCTGATCCGGGATATCAACGATCAGCCGTGGCGCGCGGACATGCTGGGCCAGAAGCTGCACAAGGCGCTGGGCTCCCGCGTGCACGTCAATGTCATCCCGCTGAATCCCACCCCCGGCAGCAAATGGGATGCCAGCCCCAAGCCGGTGGAGCGGGAGTTCGTGCGCCGGGTCGAGGCACAGGGCGTGCCGTGCACGGTGCGCGACACCCGCGGTCAGGAGATCGCCGCGGCGTGCGGTCAGCTGGCCGCGGAGGGCTGAGTTCCGGACGGTGCCGGAGCCTTCGCCGGAGGGCAGCCGGGTTGAGCGGCTTCGTTGTGGCTCGTGGGCACCCGACCTGACATGATGCCTGCATGAGCGCCTCCGATGAGCATGACGAGCTGCGCCTCACCGCCGAAGAGTTCGCCGACGGTGCCGCGGCCGAACTCGGTGATATGGAGATCGTCGACGGCCGTGTCATACGGCTCATGGCCCAGAGCCCGCTGCACAGCAGGGTTATCCGGCGCCTGGCGGGCCTGCTCGAAAGCGGACGTCGTGAGGGCGGTCCGTGCATGGTCATCGACTCCGATATTGCCGTGCGGTTCGCCGACTCGGATTCACCCGCCCCGGATCGACGGCTGAACATCCGATATCCGGATATCTGGATTCGTGACTGTGAACCATACGACGTCAATACAGTGCGGGACCACATATTGCTGATCGTCGAGGTCACCTCCGGATCCACCATCGATGTCGATATCATCGACAAACGTATCCAGTATGCGGCTGCAGGTATCCCCCGCTATCTGATCATTCGGCTCGACCAGAAGGAAGACAGGATCGAGGAAATCGAGGAATACCGCCTGGACTGGTCCGGACGACGGTATTCGGTGTACACCGTGCACCGCCGGGTGCTGCTGCTCGACGAGCCGGTCGAGGTGACGATCCCCTTCGATTCGCTGGAACAACCCTGAGTGGCGGACCCGAACGGGTGCAGTCGAACGTGGTGTGAGGGGAACGGATACATGGGTGAGCAGGTCGTCGCGATCGTCGGGGCCGGGATCGTCGGGCTGGCGATCGGGCGGGAACTCGCCCGCCGGCGCCCCGCGGACCGGATCGTGGTGCTGGAGAAGGAAGACCGGGTCGCGGTCCATCAGACCGGCCACAACTCGGGAGTGGTGCACGCCGGGATCTATTACCCGCCGGGGAGTTTGAAGGCGACCTTGTGCGCCCGGGGCCGGTCGCTGCTGCGGGATTACTGTGCCGAGCGCGAGCTGCCCTATGACGAATGCGGCAAACTCGTCATCGCGGTGGACGACGAGGAAATGCCCCGGCTCGAAGCACTGCGGGCACGGGCCGGGACCAATGCGGTTCCCGGGCTGCGCCGAGTGGACCGGGCGGAGATCCGCGAGATCGAACCCTTCGCCGAAGGCATCGCCGCGTTGTATTCGCCGCATACCGCTATCACCGATTTCCGCCGGGTGGCGGAATCCTTCGCCACGGATCTCACGGAATCCGGTGGGGAGGTGCGGTTGTCGTGCGCGGTGGACCGAATCTCCCCGACGGTAGCGGGCATCGAGCTGGCGACAGGGGAAGAGGTGCTGCGTGCGGACCGGGTGGTGATCTGCGCGGGGCTGCACGCCGATACCGTGGCCGGGCTCGCCGGCGCCGAACCCGGGCCGCGGATTGTGCCGTTCCGCGGCGAATACATGAACGTGGTTGCCGCGAAAGCCGATATGGTGCGCGGGCTGGTGTATCCGGTGCCGGACCCGCGCTACCCGTTTCTGGGAGTGCATTTCACGCGGCGCGTCTCCGGCACGGTCGAGGTCGGGCCCAACGCGGTCCTCGCCTTCGCGCGCGAAGGCTATCGGCGTGGTGATTTCTCGCTGCGCGACCTTGCGGATACCGTGCGCTGGCCCGGGTTCCGCCGGATGGCACGGCAGCACTGGCGCACCGGGCTCGAGGAGATGTACGGCTCGCTGTCGGTGGCCGCGTACATGCGCAGGGCACAGCGCTACATTCCGGAGATC
Organism: Nocardia testacea NBRC 100365; assembly: GCF_000308775.1. Taxonomy (GTDB): domain Bacteria; phylum Actinomycetota; class Actinomycetes; order Mycobacteriales; family Mycobacteriaceae; genus Nocardia; species Nocardia testacea. Next base: position 23,023 of record NZ_BAGJ01000126.1, on the reverse strand, counting down.
GGCGCCACGGATGTGGTCCGCGGGGGCAGCGGCGTGCGGGCACAGGCCCTGGATGCCGACGGCGCCCTGGTGGACGATTTCCGGATCGACCGGCTCGGCCGGGTCACCGCCGTCCGGAACGCGCCCTCACCCGCGGCGACGTCGTCGCTCGCCATCGCCGAATATGTGGTCGACGTCATCGAAGGCGAGAACACCACAGCGCGCTGACCGGGAGATGGCCTCTGCGCGGGATCAGGGGAAGAGTTGGATCGGATTGATGATGTCGGCTGCGAGGGTGAGCAACATGTACGCACCACCGACGACCACCGCGACGTAGGTGAGTGGGAGCAGTTTCAGGTAGTCGACCGGTGCGCCCGGGGACAGCCCCTTCCAGCCGCGGATGGTGTTGCGGATCTTCTCGTACAGCACCACCGCGATATGCCCGCCGTCCAGTGGCAGCAGGGGCAGGATGTTGAACGCGCCCAGGAAGAAGTTCAAGCTGGCCAGGATGAGAATGAAAGCATTCCAGTAGCCGCGCTCGGCGGTTTCCCCACCGATCTTGCTGGCGCCGTACACACTGACCGGGGTCTCCCGATCGCGTTCGCCCCCGGTCACCGCGTCCCACAGCGAGGCCACCTTGGCCGGCATCTGGGCCAGCGACTGGAAGGTGCGAACGAACATCTCGCCGGTGAACGCGGCCGACGCGGGGATCGCGCCGAGAACGCCGTACTGGACCGGTCCGTAGAACTCCTGGCCGACGCCGACGACGCTCACCTCCCGGCCGGGGCCGCCGTCACGGGGGTAACGCATGGCCTGTTCCGGGACGACCTCGAGGGTCAGCGTCTGCCCGTCGCGGTCGACGGTGTAGGTGAACGGTCCATTCTGCTGCTGGGTCCGGGTCTGGAATTCTTCCCAGGTGTCCACGCTCTCGCCGTTGATCGCGGTCACCACGTCGCCGCGCTGGAGCCCGGCGCGCTGCGCGGGGCCCGGGCCGGTGCAGGCGCCCAGCGTACGGTCGGGGTTCTGCGGCGCGACACAGCTCATATCGCCGATCGTGGTCTCCGGCGGCTGGTTCAGGTTCGGCAGGCCCCAGCCGACCGCCAGGACGACGATCAGCAGGAAGCCGAGCAGGAAGTTCATCCCGATACCACCGGACATCACCAGGAGGCGTTTCCAGGTGGCCTGCCGGTACATGGCCCGGTCGACCTCTTCGGGTTCCAGCTCGTCGAGCGCGGTCATTCCGGCGATATCGCAGAACCCGCCCAGCGGGAGCCATTTCACGCCGTATTCGGTCTCCCCTCGCCGGAACGAGAACATCTTCGGGCCGAACCCGATGAAATACCGGCGCACCTTCATACCGGTGGCCTGCGCGGTCCACATGTGCCCGCATTCGTGCAGCGCGATCGAAATCGTGATGCCGAGGGCGAACAGCACGAACCCCAACACGAACAGCATGTGGTCTACAGCCCTCCTGCGGTGCGCAGATCATTACTCCCGGCCCGCACAGAGACCGGAGCGGCCGCGAGCACGTGTCCACAGTAACCGCCCGCGTGCGGTGCCTCGACCATCCGCGACATCGATTACCGCTGTACGAGGGTACGGGCACGCTCGCGTGCCCACTCGTCGGCCGCGAGTACCTCGGCGAGTTCGGTGGGTTCGGTGCGCCACTGGCCGGCGTCGCGTACCGCCTGCTCCACGGTGCGCACGATCTCCGGGAACCGGATCCGGCCGTCGAGGAAGGCCTGCACCGCGACCTCGTTGGCCGCGTTGTACACAGCCGGTACGCAGCCGCCGGCGGTACCGGCTTCCCGGGCCAGTTCCACAGCTGGGAACACCTCGTTGTCCACGGGTTCGAAGGTCCAGGTGGCGGCGGTACCGAAATCGCACGGTGTGGCGGCCCCGGGGACCCGATCCGGCCAGCCCAGCGCCAAGGCGATCGGCAGCTTCATATCCGGCGGGCTGGCCTGTGCGAGGGTGGAGCCGTCGGTGAAGGTGACCATGGAGTGCACGATGGATTGCGGGTGCACGGTGACCTCGATGCGGTCGTAGGGGACACCGAACAGGAGATGCGTTTCGATCAGTTCCAGGCCCTTGTTGACCAGGGAGGCCGAGTTCAGGGTGTTCATCGGACCCATGGACCAGGTGGGATGGGTTTTCGCCTCGGCGGGGTTCACGCCGTCCAGCATTTCGGTGGTCCAGCCGCGGAACGGCCCACCGGACGCGGTCAGGACCAGTGTGGCGACCTCCTCGGCCCGCCCACCGCGCAGGCACTGGGCCAGCGCGGAATGCTCGGAATCGACCGGTACCAGCTGGCCCGGACGAGCGGCCCGGGTAACCAGCGACCCGCCCGCCACCAGCGATTCCTTGTTCGCCAGCGCCAGCGTCGCGCCGGTTTCCAACGCGGCCAGCGTGGGCTCCAGGCCCAGTGACCCGACCAGCGCGTTGAGTACGACATCGGCCTCGGTGCGCCGGACCAGCTCGGTCACCGCGCCTGCGCCGGTCAGCGGGACCCCCAGTTCGGCGCCCGCGACCGGATCGGCCACGGCCACCGCGGTCGTGCCGGTGGCGGCCATCTGCGCGGCGAGCAATTCGGTGTTCCCGCCGCCCGCGGCCAGACCGACGACTTCGAATCTGTCCGGATTCGCGGCGATCACCTCGAGGGCCTGGGTGCCGATGGACCCGGTGCTGCCGAGCAGGAGGACTCTGCGGAGATCTGACACCTGCCCATTGTCACCGACCGTGCCCCTGCTGGCTACGACGGGCGGTCGTATGCCACGATATCGGGCAGTATCCGTTCTCTCGAGGAGGAGCGATCGTGGCCGCCACGGAAGTCGAAACCACCAGCGACAAGGCTGTCGTCACCAAGGTGGATCCCGCAGAGGTTCCGTCGGCGGCCTGGGGCTGGAGCGGGGAGTCCCGCCGGACGTTCCAGGTGGCCGCGGTCGTGGTGATCGTGATCCTGCTGGGCATGCTCAAGGGCAATCACCACGGCAAGGTCGAGGATCTCTACCTGATCGGATTCGCCGCTGCCCTGGCGATCATTGTCGTCCGGGACGCGCTGCTGCGCCGCAAACCGCGGTAACCGGCGGTTTCTTCTGCGGCTGCTCTGCCCCGCGAGGTTCCGCGGGCTACGGCGAGGTGACGTCCCGGTGACGTGCCGGTGCCGGTCCCGGCTGTTGTCCATGTCTCCACGGCCCCCGGTCGGGGCGGGACTACACTCGGCACCGACCGGCCGGACCAGTACGAAAGTAGGCAGCCGAAAGTGACCAGCACAATCGGATTGGGGATGCCGACCGCACCGGCCGCGGTGCTCGCACCGCGGCGCAGAACCCGCCAGCTGATGGTGGGCGGTGTCGGTGTGGGCAGCGATCACCCGATCTCGGTGCAGTCGATGACGACGACCAGAACGCACGATGTGAACGCGACATTGCAGCAGATCGCGGAGCTCACCGCCTCGGGCTGCGATATCGTGCGGGTGGCGTGCCCGCGGCAGGAGGATGCCGACGCGCTACCCACGATCGCGAAGAAATCGCAGATCCCGGTGATCGCCGATATCCACTTCCAGCCGCGCTACATCTTCGCCGCCATCGATGCGGGCTGTGCGGCCGTCCGGGTGAACCCGGGCAACATCAAAGAATTCGACGGCCGGGTGAAAGAGGTCGCCAAGGCGGCCGGTGCCGCCGGCATCCCGATCCGGATCGGCGTGAACGCCGGTTCCCTCGACAAGCGGATGATGGCCAAGTACGGCAAGGCCACCCCGGAAGCGCTGGTGGAGTCGGCGCTGTGGGAGGCGAGCCTGTTCGAGGAGCACGGGTTCGGCGATATCAAGATCTCGGTCAAGCACAACGACCCGGTGGTGATGGTCGAGGCGTACCGGCAGCTGGCCGCGCAGTGTGACTACCCGCTGCACCTCGGCGTCACCGAGGCGGGCCCGGCTTTCCAGGGCACCGTGAAATCCGCGGTCGCGTTCGGCGCGCTGCTGAGCGAGGGAATCGGCGACACCATCCGCGTTTCGCTGTCCGCGCCGCCGGCCGAGGAAGTGAAGGTCGGCGGGCAGATCCTGCAGTCGCTGAATCTGCGGCCCCGCAAACTCGAGATCGTGTCCTGCCCGTCCTGTGGTCGCGCGCAGGTCGATGTGTACACCCTGGCCGACGAGGTCACCGCCGGGCTGGACGGTCTGGAGGTACCGCTGCGGGTCGCGGTCATGGGCTGTGTGGTGAACGGTCCGGGCGAGGCGCGCGAGGCCGATCTCGGTGTGGCCTCCGGCAACGGCAAGGGGCAGATCTTCGTCAAGGGTGAAGTCGTGAAGACGGTGCCCGAGGCGCAGATCGTGGAAACCCTCATCGAAGAGGCGATGCGGATCGCCGAGGAGATGGGTGAGGACGCCGGGACCGGTGAACCGGTCGTCAGCGTGGGCTGAGTTCCCCGCGCCACCGGCTCGCCGACGTGGCGAGCCGGTGGGCGCTGCCCGATCCGGACGCGCCGCGCGGACGCTTTCCGGATATTCGTACCGTCCCGGTGCGGTTCATGGCAGGCTGTTGTAGGTGCGGAGTCTGCTGGAGCCGACCCGGCGCGCGAAATACGTTCCCGCGCGTCAGCTCGCCAAGCGGGACCTTGCCCAGGTACTCCGGGTCCTCGACGATGATCCGGTGGCCACCTGCATGGTCGCCGCCCGGTTACAGGAATACGGTCTGGACAACCGGTGCGGTCAGGGTGAGCTGTGGAGTCACGGCGGCCCTTCGGAATCACTGTGCTTCTCCGGAGTGAATCTCATCCCGCTGCGCGGCGGGCGTGAGGCGCTGCGCGCCTTCGCCGACCGGGCCATCCGATGGCCCCGGATCTGCTCGTCGGTGGTGGGCCGGCAGGAACTCGCCCTGCCGCTGTGGGAGATGCTCGCCGACCATTGGGGTCCGGAACGGGAACTGCGCGGCGCGCAGCCGTTGCTGGCGCTCACCGATACCGCCCTGTCGGCCCCCGACCCGCAGGTGCGCCAGGTGCGCCCCGAAGAACTCGACCGGTATCTCGCGGCGGCGATCGCGATGTTCATCGAGGAGGTCGGGATCGACCCGCGGGCCGGGGACGGGGGCCGCGGCTATCGGCGCCGTGTGGCCGGACTGATCCAGGCCGGCCGGGCCTGGGCGCGGTTCGCCGACGGCGAGGTCGTGTTCAAGGCGGAGGTGGGTGCGCAATCCCGGCGCACCGGGCAGATCCAGGGCGTCTGGGTGCATCCCGACCATCGGGGGCAGGGCCTGGGCACGGCGGGTACGGCGGCGGTGGCCAACTCGGTGGTCGCCACCGGACGGACGGCGAGCCTGTACGTCAACGACTACAACGAGGTGGCCCGGCGGGCCTATCGGGCCGTCGGGTTCCGTCAGATCGCCACCTTCGCCACGGTCCTGCTCGACTGACCGGACCGGATCCGGTGTGCCGCAGGTGATCACCGGCTCCGGTCGCCTACCATCGGCTCCGATGGCGATCCGATCGGTACTCGTGATCACGGTCGCGGCGCTCGTATTCGCCGTGACCGGGTGCGCGGCGGGCTCCTCCGGGCCGATCACCGCCGCGGACGATTTTCTCGCCGCCTTCACCGCGCGCGATATCGAGGCCGCCGCCGACCGGACCACCCGGCCCGAAAAGGCTCTCGCCGCACTGGCTTCGGCCTGGGACGAACTGGGCGCCGAAGAACTGCACGCCGACACCGGCGCGGCCCGCATCACCGGAGATACCGCCACCGTCGACTACACCTACGAGTGGACGCTGCCCGCCGGCCGCACCTGGAACTATTCGGGGCAGTTGCCGATGGTGCGCAGCGGAGGCTCGTGGACGGTGCGCTGGAGCGGCGCGGCCGTGCATCCGCGCCTCGGCGATACGCAGACCATGGCACTGTCGATACAGCCCGCGCCGCGGGCCCGGGTCAACGAGCAGTCCGGGACCGATGTCCTGGTGCCGGGCACCGTGTCACGGGTGACCTTCGACGCCGCCGACAGTGCCGAACCGCAGCGGGTGGCGACGGCGCTGTCCCGGGCGCTGGCCGATATCGACGAGCGGCTCACGCCGGAGCGGATCCTGGATTCCGCACGCGCCGCCGACGGCGTGTACACGGTGATCGTGCTGAACGAGGTCGAGTTCGGCCGGGCCGGACCCCGGTTGATCGGGCTCCCGGGCGTCCGGGTGACCCAGGAGTGGGATATGACGCCCACCGACCGTGGATTCGCTCCCGATCTGATGACCCAGGTCCGGCAGGCGGTGATCGATGATGTCGACGGGCGGTCCGGCTGGCGGGTGGTGGCCCGCAATGCCGGCGGTGCCGAGACCGGCGTGCTGCACGAGGTGGCGGCGCAACCGGCGCCGTCCTTCGCGCTGAGTGTGGACCGTCGCATCCAGAACGCGGCCCAGCGCGCGGTCGATGGGCGCCGGGAGCAGGCCATGATGGTGGTGATCGAGCCGTCGACCGGCGGAATCCTGGCGGTGGCCCAGAACGCGGCCGCCGACCGGGACGGGCCGGTGGCCACGATCGGCCAGTACCCGCCGGGGTCGGTGTTCAAAACGGTGACCGCGGCCGCCGCGATGGCCGCCGGGATCGCGACACCGGATACCGTGGTTTCCTGTCCCAGTGCCGTCACCATCGGCGAGCGGATGATTCCGAACTACAACGGATTCTCTGTCGGTGATGTGCCCATGACGACCGCCTACGCCCGCTCGTGCAATACCTCGTTCGCCCGGTTGGCCAGCGAATTGCCGGAGTCGGCCCTCACCGACAGCGCGGCGGCTTTCGGCATCGGACCGGATTACACGGTGGCGGGCCTGCCGACCTTTTCCGGATCGGTGCCCGCCACCGACGACCGCACTCAGCGCACGGAGGACGGGATCGGTCAGGGACGGGTGGTGGTGAGTCCCTTCGGTATGGCGCTGCTTGCCGCGGCCGTCGCGTCCGGTTCGGCACCGACCCCCTATTTGATCGCGGGGCGGGAGACGGTGGTCGACGGTTCACGGCCGGCCCTCGCACCGGCGGTGGTGCGCGGGTTGCGGGCGATGATGCGCCAGGTGGTCGTCACGGGCACCGCGGAGCGGATCGCCGATCAGGGGGAGGTGTTCGGTAAGACCGGCGAAGCGGAGGTGGAGGGTGGTTCGCATTCCTGGTTCGTCGGTTACCGGGGCGATATCGCCTTCGCGACGCTGCTGGTCAGAGGCGGAAGTTCGGATAATGCGGTGGCGGTGACGCGGGATATGCTGGCGGCGCTGCCGCCGGGGTACTGATTCCGGTCGCTACCCCCCGGGGCCGTCACCGGCCGGGGGACTCGGTGGGCGAAGCGGTCGCATAACGGTGACCGATATCGGTGATGCGGGTGTCGGTGGTCACCGAATCGCTCACCCGGGCGGGCGCCACGACCGATACGGTCCGGTCGGTGACCGGTGCGGACGAAGCGGTATCGGTTTCCAGGATCTCGACGACTCCGGTACCCCCCAGGATCAACCCGGCGGTGATGAAAGCAACGGTGGAACGCTTCATTTCCGGCTCCCTCCGATTCAGAGGTTCGACAGACAGCGAGCTCGGATTGCTGCTGGCGACCGGGCTCTGCGGAAGAGTTATCTGGTGATTTGCTGCTCAGTCAACCTAAGCGGGGAGTACCCACCGAGACAAGACGGAAAGGTCGATTAAATCGATGACGAGCAAATCGTGATCCAGGCCACGTTATCCGTGATCCAGTCGTTATGTTCCATTCAGATTTTGTGCAGACTCGCCGCGAGGTGATCCTGTAACGGCAACCCGACGGCACCCATCTGCAGGGTGTAGTCGATGACCCCGCCGTGCATGTGCACGGTCCGGCTGAGGGCGGTGACCGATTTGGCCGTGCTGCTCAGACCGATCGCGGTCGACTCCAGTTCCAGGCGGATCTCGTCGTCGCCGAGGGTGAGTTTTCCTTCGCAGATCTCGGTGATCCCGGTGGGATGGGAGAGGATGAGCTCCACCCGGTCGGGGCCGGGGCAGCGCAGATATCCGGTCTCCACATGGAGCGGGCGGTTGTCGTCGGCATGCCGGGTACGCTGCCGGTAGGTCAGGAAGGGCCGGCCCAGATGCCCGAAGGTGATCTCCTCCAGATACCCGAATGGCTCGATCGTCGGGTAGTCGCCCTGGCCGCGACCACGCCAGGTACCGAGCAAGCCGCCCAGCGGGGCGATATCGGGATGCGGGGCGGGTGTCTGCGGTTCGGCCACGGCCCACAAGCGTAGCCGCTCGGCCGGCACGTGCAGTACTTGCGCCCGTCCGCGTGCCGTATCCGCCGCTATTTGTTGCGGCGGCGTCCGAACGGCCAGAAGGAGCGGGTGCGCCGCCGCGGTAGTGCCGCGTAGACCATGGTCATCTCGGCGAAAACCCCGGCCTCGCGTTCCCGGTCGGGGCCGAAATCGTCGCGACCCAGGATCTGCGTGATCGATCCGGGGGCGATCGTGGCGAGCGCGTCGAGCAGGGAGGCGTTCAGCGCACCCAGCGAGATGCGGGTGGTGTCGGGGTCCTCGGCACCCGGGCCGCCGTGGCCGAGCAGCATATGGCCGATCGCGTGCAGCACGATGTGGTCGGCGTTGCGGCCGGAGGCCGACGCGTCGTAGACGATGATGTCGTCGTTCTTGCGGGCGATCCACAGGCCGTTGCCGTTGCATCCGAGATCGGCCAGCGCCGACCGGTGGGCCGGCTGTAACGAGATCGGCCGCTTGCGGTGCGCGGCCACCTCGGCGAGGTAGGCGTTGAGGTCCCACGGGCTGGGCAGGGGCACCGACCCAGCCGCATCGCCGAACCTGGCGTCCATGCTTGTCATCGGCGAATACGTTACCGATCGCGGGTCGACTCGTCACTTCCGCGAATTCCCGCGCACCGGTGCGAAACCGGCGACCTGGGCGGACGGCGCGGTAGGTGGTCAGATGTCCACTCCCGGACCCAGGGGCCGGACATTGTGCTGTTTGTTCCACAGCGCGGTGAACCCCCAGAGCACGACGCCGACGACCAGCAGCACCCCGGCGATGGCGTACTGCTGGGGATTGCGGTCGGTGAAAGGTGTGGCCAGATAGGCGCAGCACACCGCGCCGAGCACGGGAAGTGGTGTCGGCGCGCGGAAATGCTCGTGTGCCACCCGGTCCCGCCGGAGTACGAGAACCGCGATATTGACGATGGTGAACACCACGAGCAGCAGCAGGGCGGTGGTGCCGCCGAGTTCGGGCACCTGGTCGACAAAGGTGAGCAGGGCGAATGCCAGCAGGGTGGTGAACAGGATCGCGATATGCGGGGTGCGCCGGTTCCGGTTGACCCGGCCCAGTACCCGGGGGATCACCTTGTGCTTGGCCATGCCGTAGAGCAGCCGGCTGGCCATGAGCATGTTGATCAGGGCCGAATTGGCCACCGCGAACATCGTGATGAACGCGAAGATCTGCGTGGGGAACCCGGGGGCGCCGATCTCCACCACCTGCAGCAGCGGGGTGTCGCCTTCGGCGAGTTTCCCGGGCGGGACCAGCGCCACCGCCGTGATCGACACCAGCACATAGATCGCCCCGGTGATCAGCAACCCGGTGAGCAGGATCCGGGGAAAGATCTTGTTGGGCTCCTTGGTCTCCTCGGCCATGTTCACCGAATCCTCGAAGCCGACCATGGCGTAGAAGGCCAGGGTCGTCGCCGCGATGACGCCGCCGAACGCGGTGCGGTCGCCGGTGTCGAATTCGACGATCCGGCCGAAGTCGCCGTTACCGAATCCCAGCGCCCACAATCCGATGCACACCACGATCAGCAGACCGGACAGTTCCACACAGGTGAGCAGGACATTGGCCTTGACGCTCTCACCGACGCCGCGCAGATTGATCGCGGCGACCGCCGCCATGAAAGCCAAGGCGATCACGGTGAGCAGTGGCCCCTTGCCGTCGAATTCGAAGGCTTCGGCGAAATTCGCCGCGAAGGCCTTGGCCGCGGTCGCGGCGGAGGTGATACCGGAACTCATCACCGCGAACGTCACCATGAAGGTGAGGAAATGGATCCCGAACGCTTTGTGGGTGTAGAGCGCGGCGCCGGCGGCCTGAGGGTATTTGGTGACCAGTTCCAGATAGCTGAGTCCGGTGACCAGCGCGACCCCGAAGGCGACCAGAAAGGGGACCCACACCGCCCCGCCGACCTCACCGGCCACCCGGCCGGTGAGTGCGTAGATACCGGTACCGAGAATATCGCCGACGATGAACAGCAACAGCAGCCACGGGCCCATAACCCTCTTCAACTCGGGTTGCTGCGCCGGATCGGTCCGGTCGGTGACGTCTGCCAAGAGAACCCCTCATCTCCGCGGTAGCCGTACGAGCTCTGAATCGGACAGTTCAGATCTGGATACCCACTCGGTATGGCCCGGACTCCTCGTTCACGGGCTGTTCACGCGTTCAGGCCAGGGCTTCGGCCGCCGCGGCCGCTTCGGCGATCACCACCGCGGAATCGCGGGGACTGAGGGCCATCGCCCGCAATTGGTCGAACATGACACCGAAGCGCCGGATCTCGGTATGCCCTTCGATGAGTGCGTCGCCGGAGATGCCCTCGACATAGACCAGTTCGGGATCGGTCGGGTCGGGGAAGTCGAGGATCGTGAAGGACCCGGCCATACCCGGATGCGCGCCCGCATCGAACGGCAGGATCTGCAGGATCACGTTCTTGCGTTTGGTCGCCTCGCCCAGTCGGCGCAGCTGCCCGCTCATGACCGCCGGTCCACCCACCATCCGGCGGATCGCGGCCTCGTCCAGCACCACCCACAGTTCCAGCGGCTCGTCCTTGGCCAATACCGCCGCCCGGTCCATCCGGGCCCGGGCACGCCGCTCCAGATCCGACGCCTCCAATTTCGGCATACACGTATCGATCACGGCCATGGCGTACTGCTCGGTCTGCAACAGGCCGGGGATGAAAGAGGTCTGATAGTGCCGGGCCGACAGCGCCACCGATTCGAAATTGATGTACGCGGCGTACACCTCGGACAGGCTGGCCTCGTAGGGCCGTGACATCCCGGGTTTCTGGGCGTCGGAGAGCAGCTCGAGCGCCTCTTGACGGCGCGCCTCCTCGACGCCGTAGAGATCCAGCATGGTCATGAGGGTGCGGCGCTGGGGCCGGGCCTGGGCGGTCTCGATGCGGTAGAGCGTGGTCACATTGATGCCGGTGCGCGCGCTGACGTCTTCCTTGCTCAGCTTCGCGTCGTCGCGCATCTCCAGTAGCAGCACCGAGAGCCGGCGCAGGCCCGCCGTGAGGACGGTGCGTTTGCCTGCCATGTCATCCCTTTCCCTCGCGCCCGGCGCGGCCCGCCGACCACGATCCTCGCCCGCCGCGCCTCCTGTGGAGCAACAATAACGAGGAAATCCCGTCGGTGGGCCGGCAGTGGTCACAAACCCGTGCTCACGGGGTGATCTCGCGGCGCATCACCTTTCCGGTCGCGTTGCGCGGCAGCGGTGCCGCGGTGATCGTCCAGTGTTCGGGGACCTTGAAGTACGCCAGCCGCTCGGCGACGAACCCGCGCAGTTCAGCGGTATCGAGGGCGTCGGGGTCGTCGGTCACCACCACCGCCGCGACCCGCTGTCCCAGGTCCTCGTCGGGCACGCCGAGGACCGCCGATTCGCGGACCGCGGGATGTTCGTCGAGGACATTCTCGATCTCGGTGGGATACACGTTCTCTCCGCCGCGCAGAATGAGATCGGGCCGGCGCCCGGCCATTCGGAGCCGACCGTCGGTCAGGGTGCCGAAATCGCCGGTGCGCAACCAGCGTTCACCGTCGATGGCCGCGGCGGTGGCCGCCGCGTCGCGCCAGTAGCCGAGCATGACATACGGGCTGCGCACCCAGATCTCGCCTTCGGTGCCCTCGGCCACCGCGACTCCGGCGGGATCGCGGATCTCCACGGCGGCACCGAAAATCGGCCGGCCGACGGTCTCCGGGTCGGCGGCGAGTTCCGCCGGGGTCGCGACGGTGGCGGCGGTACCGCTTTCGGTGAGGCCGTAACTGGTGGTGAGTGCGATCCCGGTGCCGGGCAGCCGGGCGCGCAGCCGCTGCTGGAAGGCCGGTGAGGACGGGGCGGCGTTCAGGGACAGCGCGGTGAGTGCCGACAGGTCGTAACCGGCCGGATCGTGTTCCAGCAGCCGGGCGGCCAGGGTGGGCACGGCGCCCCAGTTGGTCACGCGCTCCCGCGCCATCAGCGACAGCACCCGGTCGGCCGCGAAAGCGCCGGTGTGCACGATCACCGCCGCGCCTGTCGCCAGTCGGGGGACGACCAGATTGTGGAGGCTGGCGATATGGAACAGCGGGGAGGTGAGCAGGAACCGCTTGTCGCTGGGCTCCCGGTGTGCGCGCCCGGCCAGTACCGCGCCGAGGGCATCGGTGTAGCGGTGGTAGTCGGCGATGGCGATGAGGTTGCGGTGGGTGTGCACCACGCCTTTGGGGTGGCCGGTGGTCCCGCTGGTGTAGAGGACGACGGCCGGATCGTCCTCGTCGACCGGGACCGCCGGGGCCGAGCCCCGATATCCGGCGATGAGGCGGGGCAGGTCCGCCGCGACGGACAGGACCGGCACCCCGGTGTCCGCGGCGAGGGCGGCGCGGGCCGCGTCGGCGACGACGACCGCGGGCTCGGTGTGCCGGATACCGAATTCGACCTCCGGCGAGGCCCACCACGCGTTGTACGCGACCGCGATCGCGCCCAGGCACTGTGCCGCCCAGAAAGTGATCACCCACTCGGGACCGTTGGCGGCCAGGATGGCGATCCGGTCGCCGCGCCCGACGCCGTACCGGTCGGCCAGCGCCCGGGCCAGCGCCTGGGCGTCGGCGGCATGCTCGGTGAACGAGATCCGCCGGTCGGCGGTGACCAGGTAGTCGCGGTCACCCCAGGACTGTGAGTGATCGAGGAGTTCGCGCAGTGAGCGGTGCCGTCGGCGCCGGACGGCGAGGGGGGTGCCGAGCACTGTCTCGGTGGACAGTTCGAACGGGCCACCGGGGCCGGTGAGCGCGGCGGCCGCCTGCGCGATTCGTGGGTCGGGGGCACTGCTCATGGGTCCACATCCTTGTCGGCGACTGTCCACAGCATCCATACCGCACGGCGCGGGCGGGGCGGTGACCGACCGTCGTGGCCGGGCGTCGGCGCGATTGTCCGTGAGCCGGCGAATTGTGCACGGCCCCGAATGTCTCGGCCCATCGGCAAACAGTCGGCTACCGGCGCTGTGGGTTTGCGCGTGCATCCCGGATGCAAGGCCGGAGCGTCGCCGCCCGTTTCGCCACGCGCCCCCGCGGTGTCACGAAGAAGGCCGGTGACGGCGGGTGATGGGCCCGGGGGCGTTGTGTCACAGGACCATAGGGATCGGTATGGTTCCCGGTGTGTGCCGCGCCCAGATCTCGGCACGGTTGCGATGTGGTCGCATAACGCGCTGTCATGCCTGGTCCGGAGTGTGTTCCGGGTATGGTTCGCAGCGGCGGGGATTCGGACCGCCGACGGGAAGGATCTTGGCGGGTACGCGATTTCGGCGGGACCGCGTCCAGGTACCGCGGAAGGGATCGTTAGGCTCGCGCACGACGCTGTTCGCAACATTGCGTACCGAAGTCTTGTGTTCTTGCATATGTAAGAGCATGATCCAGCTAGCCTTGTTGTGAACAACGATCCGATGTCCGGGATTACCGAATCGAGAGCCGATCATGTTGGTACAGAGTGTGATGGTGCCGGGCGAGTTCGAGGGGTGCGGATGAGCGCACCCACTCTGGGAACTCTGCCGACTGCGCCTCAACTGCTGTGCGCCTTCCAGGGGCGGCAAGTCCAGGAGCGAGTGCTGTTGCGCTTCGCGCACGCACTGGTCGAACTGCACAAGCGCCGCGCGCAGGTTCGGGATATGGCGCAGATAGCGGAAATCGACTGTCGTAGAACAGAACTCGTGGACGACATCAACGACTGGATCACCCGCAGGATGCCGCAGCACCGTAACGGCGCCTCACTGCACACCGAAAGCCTCGGCGCGGTGATCGATCGGATGGCGTTCAGCTGGGTGGCCGCGAACCAGGCGATCGAGGCCGACGGGGTGCGCAGTGATCGGACCCACCGGCACTGGTACCACCTCGCCGAACTGGTCGACGGTTACACCGATTTGATCGCCGAGGTAGCGGGTGGGCGCCGGCGGCTGCCGGTGCAATAGGGGTTCGGCGGATCACCGCCACGTTCAGTCCGCTGGACGTCGTCGAACCTCCGAGTTGGGCACGCGAAAGACCGCAGATTGTCGAATGGCCTAGACCTGATGGAACCGCACGGCGAATGCCCGGTTAACGCATCGGTACAGGCCAATTGGAGGTAGTTTCTGCCATGAGGCAGACCGAAGGGGTCGTAGGTGCCGTGACGGCGCGCGAAGATCTCGACACAGAGACAGCCGCGGTGCCGGGAATCACCGCACTGTCCAAGGTTTACCGGGTACGGGCCGAACTGGACACGATGCTCGGCGAGCTACGCCCCGGCGACCGGGTGCCCGCCGAACGGGAACTGGCCGGGCGTTTCGGAGTCGCCCGGGAAACCGTGCGTCACGCCCTGCGCGACCTCGCGGTCGAGGGTCGCATCCGCAGACAGGGCCGCGGGACCGTGCTGGCCCGCCCGAAGGTGGTGCGCCCGCTGGCGCCCGAGCCGGCCGGTGAGGACGGGTCCGGGGTCGTGCGCAGTCTGCTCTCCTGGGAGGACACCGAGGCAGATGCCGAGATCGCCCGGGACCTGGAACTTCCGCTGCACACCCCGATCATGACCCTGGAGCGCATGCTGCACGCGGACGGCGAACCCATCGCGCTGGAACGAATCGATCTGTCGCTGGACCGGTTCGGCTGGCTCCGCGCGGGTTTCGATCCGCTCGGTTCGCTGTCGGCGACGATCGGCAGTTCCGGTGTCGAATACGGCGGTGCCACCGAACGGATCGAGACCGTGCTCGCCGCGCCCCGGGAAGCCGGGCTGCTCGGCTGCCGGCCCGCCGTCCCGCTGATCCGGGTGGTACGCCGCGGGGTGGATACCCAGGGCCGTCCGATCGAACGGGTCGCCGCCCTCTATCGGGGTGACCGCGTGGCATTCGAGGTCCGTACGGGGGCTCGCGTCCGCTGAGGAGGAGCCGGCGCGAGGCGTGCGGCATCGTCCGGGAACGTTCCCGGCGACCGCCCGGCCTGCGCCGACTACTCTGGAGCGCATGTCCGTGCGTACCCGCCAGCCGCTGCTTCCAGGAAACCCCACTCCGATCCGCGAGGTCCCGCGCGGGATCGAACGGCCCGAGTACGTGTGGAAGAAAACGGCGAAGGAGGGGTCCGAACCCTGGGTGCAGACCCCCGAGACCATCGAGAAGATGCGGATCGCCGGGCAGATCGCCGCCCGGGCGCTGGCCGAGGCGGGTAAGGCGGTCGCCCCGGGCGTCACCACCGATGAACTCGACCGGATCGCCCACGAGTACATGTGCGACCACGGCGCCTACCCTTCCACCCTCGGGTACAAGGGTTTCCCCAAATCGTGCTGCACCTCGCTCAACGAGGTGATCTGCCACGGTATCCCCGACACCACCGTGGTCCAGGACGGTGACATCGTCAATATCGATGTCACCGCCTACATCCACGGCGTGCACGGGGACACCAATGCCACCTTCCTCGCCGGTGAGGTCGACGAAGAGGTGAAACTGCTGGTCGAACGTACCGAGGAGGCGACCGCGCGCGCCATCAAGGCGGTGCGTCCGGGACGGGCCCTCAACGTCATCGGCCGGGTCATCGAGTCCTACGCGAACCGCTTCGGCTACGGCGTCGTCCGGGATTTCACCGGCCACGGCGTCGGGCCGACCTTCCACAGTGGCCTGGTGATCCTGCACTACGACCAGCCCGCGGTCGAGTCGGTGATCGAACCGGGCATGACGTTCACCATCGAACCCATGATCAATCTGGGTGGTATCGACTACGAGATCTGGGACGACGGCTGGACCGTGGTCACCAAGGACCGTAAGTGGACGGCCCAGTTCGAGCACACCCTGGTGGTCACCGAGACCGGCGCCGAGATCCTGACCCTGCCGTGAGCGGGCCCGGCGGGGCGCTGCTGGTCGCCGGGACGACCTCCGACGCGGGTAAGAGCGTGGTGGTCGCCGGTATCTGCCGGATGTTGCGGCGGCGCGGGGTGCGGGTGGCGCCGTTCAAGGCGCAGAACATGTCGAACAACTCCGTGGTCACCCTCGACGGCGGGGAGATCGGCCGGGCCCAGGCGCTGCAGGCCCAGGCGTGCGGGCTGGAGCCGAGCGTGCGGTTCAACCCCGTCCTGCTGAAACCCGGGAGCGACCGGCGGTCCCAGCTGGTGGTGCGCGGGCGGGTGGTGGACACGGTGGGCGCCGCGGACTATTTCACCCATCGCACCAGGTTGCGCGAGGTGGTGGCCGCCGAGCTCGCCGCCCTGCGCGCGGAATTCGATGTGGTGATCTGCGAAGGGGCGGGCTCGCCCGCCGAGATCAACCTGCGCGCCACCGATCTGGCGAATATGGGTCTGGCCCGGGCCGCGCAGCTACCGGTGCTCGTGGTCGGTGATATCGACCGGGGCGGGGTGCTGGCCCATCTCTTCGGCACACTCGCGGTGCTGGAACCCGAGGATCAACGGCTGATCGCCGGATTCGTGATCAACAAGTTCCGCGGCGACGTGGAGCTGCTACGGCCGGGCCTGGACGAACTGGCCGCACGCACCGGCCGCCCGACGCTCGGGGTGCTGCCCTACCGCGACGACCTCTGGATCGACGCCGAGGATTCGCTGGGCACCGTGGCCGGCGCGGCGGTGGGCCGTCCCGCGGCCCCGATCGGCAGCGAATGGCTCACCGTCGCCGCCGTGCGCCTGCCGCGGATATCGAATTCGACCGATGTGGAAGCACTGGCCTGTGAACCCGGTGTCACGGTGCGCTGGGTGAGCGACGCCGCGGCGCTGGCCGGCGCCGACCTGGTGGTCCTGCCCGGGAGTAAGGCCACCGTGGACGATCTGGCCTGGCTGCGGCGTACCGGTATCGCCGACGCGCTGACCCGCCGGGCCGCGGTGGGCGGGCCGATCCTCGGCATCTGCGGGGGTTATCAAATGCTGGGCCGCCGGATCGTGGACAGCGTGGAATCGGGCGCGGGGGAGGTGGCGGGGCTGGGACTGCTGGATATGGATATCGAATTCGGCCGCCGGAAGGTGCTGCGCCGTACCACCGCGGCCGGTGCGCGGGGCGTGCCGGATACGCCCGCGGCCGGGTACGAGATCCATCACGGCCGGGTCCGGCGGACCGCCGAGCAGCCGTGGCTCCACGTCACCGGCTGGGCGGAGGCGGCGGGCGGCGCCGATCCGGTGACCGGGCAGCGTATCCCGGAGGGCGGGGCGCGTGGAGCGGTCTGGGGCACCCATCTGCACGGGCTCCTCGAATCCGACGAATTCCGGCGGGGCTGGCTCACCGAGGTCGCCCGGTGCGCCGGGCGCTCCGGGTTCACGGTGGCTCCCGGGACCCGGGTGGCGGCGGTGCGGACCGCGCAACTGGACCTGCTCGCCGATCTGGTGTCCGCGCATCTGGATGTCGCCGGGCTGGACCGGCTCCTCGCCGAGGGCGTCCCGGCCGGGCTGCCGAGCGTCGGTACCACCTTGGAAGCGCTGTCGGGCGCGGGCTGATCGCCGCCGCCGGTCCCGCGTCACGATCTCGGCGCTGTTGACCCACGCGACCCCATGGCAGGGGTGGGCGGTGTAGCGTCAACCGGCATGGAATCTCGGCGCATCGCGGTCGGTGACCGGGACTGGACGGTGCGGGTGGACGGGCCGGTGACCCAGCACAGCGTGTTGCTGATCCCCGATTCCGGCGATCCACCGGACGTCTACGACCGGGTGTGCGCACGGCTGCACAGTTCCGATCTGCGGACCATCGTGTTCGAAACGGCGGAGGGGCTCGATACCGCCGGGGTGTACGCGGCCCTCGATGAGATCGGCGTGCCCTGGGCCAATGTCGCCGGCCGGGGTGCCGGCGCCAGCGTGGCGTGGGAGGTCTGCGCGAAGGGTTTCGGCCGCTTCGTGAGCCTGGTGGTCGCCGATCGCGGGCATCCGGCGGTACCGAACGGGGACGGGGAGGTGCTCGACCCGGGATGTCCGGCGGTCGAACTGCCCACCACCGTGCTGGTGACCAAACGGCTGCCGCGGCCGGTGGCCGACAGTTCCGGCCGCCACGTGTACGGCGAGTTCCGGGTGGTCGGAATCGACGTCGACAATGTCGCCGCCGAGGCCGATCAGGAGTTCGCCACCGAGATCGTGCTGCGGACCAGTATGTGGTGACTCAGGCCGGCCGGGCGGCCAGCCAGTCGAGCCAGTTGTCCAGTTCCCGGAAGGCTTCGCTACGCGGGCCCTCGGCGGAGAGGAACACATCGTGGCGGGCGCCGTCGATCGGGACGATATTCGTGCGGTCGCCCAGGCAGCCCGCCCAGCGCTGGATCTGCGCGACGTCGAGGACCGCGTCCGCGACGTCCACCGCGGGCCCGTATTCGCGGGCGAACTTGGTGAGCTTGGACCGTAGCAGCAGCGCGGGCACGCCGATGTCCAGCCCGCGGTGCAACCGCGCCTGACCCAGCCGGATCGCGCGCAACCAGCCGGCCCGTACCGGGAACCCGTCCCGCGGCTTCCAGTCCAGGTCGTAGTCCCATTCCCCGGCCACACTGTGGTGCAGGCTGTCGCCATAGGCACTGGATTTGCCCAGTGGCAGCGCCGACTTCGCCCGGAAGCGGCCCACCGTCTTGATGAGCTGGGTGCCCACGGTGCGCACATAGGCCGGGCCCTGGAGATCGAACCACGGGCTGTTCAGCACCAGCCCGCTGATACCTGCCGCCGCCGTGCCCCCGGCGCGCTGTCGCCGGTCCAGCCACAGCGAGGTCACCAGGCCGCCGGTCGAATGCGCCACGACCAGCACTCTCCCCGGTACTTCGCGGGTGATCAGCCGGAGCGATTCGTCGAGTTCCCGGTCGTAGAGGGCCAGATCGCTGATGAAGTGGGGCGTCTGGCCGGGCTGTAGGGAGCGGCCGCATTTGCGCAGGTCCAATGCGTAGAACCGGTGGCCGCGGGCGGTGAAATGCTCGGCGACGTGGCGCTGGAAGAAGTAGTCGGTGAAACCGTGCACGTACAGCACCGCGTCGGCCGCGGTCACCGCGTCGGCCGGGGGGAGATGCCGCACCAGGGTGGCGACGATATCGCCCTCACCGTCGGGATCCGGTCCGAGTTGCAGGGTGCGGTATTGGTACCCGTCCCCGAGGACATCCGGCTGCCAGTCGTCGGCTCGGCCGAGGGCGCTGATACCGGCCGCGGATTCGTTCGTCACGGCCTCCAATCTAGGCGACCGATGAGTAGCAACGGCAGGCCCGAAGGTGACGCGGAGGAGGAATCTACGTCACAATCGCCGCCCTGGCTGCGGATTCCGCGCGTGTCGAGGTGCACAATTGGCAATAGTGAACGGTGGGTAACCTACATTCGGCCGAGCCCGTAGGGCTCCCCATCGTGACACGTATACAACTGCACAAGCGCCCGTGCCCCAGCGGACCGCATCCACGGATGTGCGCCCCGCGCATCAGGACAAGGAAGTCGAACACCCGTGCCGAACGCTGCCCAGACTGAAAAGACCGATGTAGTCCTCATCGGTGCCGGCATCATGAGCGCCACGCTCGGCGCGCTGCTGCGTCAGCTGCAGCCGGACTGGTCGATCTCGGTGTTCGAGCGGCTGGACGCCGCCGCGGCCGAGAGCAGTGATCCGTGGAACAACGCCGGTACCGGGCATTCGGCGCTGTGTGAGCTCAATTACAGCCCGCAGAAGCCGGACGGTTCGGTCGATATCGGCAAGGCCGTCGATATCAACGAGCGGTTCCAGGTCTCGCGCCAGTTCTGGGCCTACGCGGTGGAGAACGGGATCCTCGGCGATCCCTCGAGCTTCATCAACCCCATCCCGCATGTGAGTTTCGTGCACGGCGCCGCCGATGTGGAGTACCTGCGCAAGCGGTACGAGGCGCTCTCCCGGCATCCGCTGTTCGCCGGGATGGAGTACATCGACAGCCCCGACGAGTTCGCCCGCCGGCTACCGCTGATGGCCCGCGGCCGCGATTTCTCCGATCCGATCGCCCTCAACTGGTCCGACGGCGGCACCGATATCGATTTCGGTTCGCTCACCAAAGAACTGCTCGCCTACATCGGCGCCAGCGGCGGCGAGATCGGTTTCGGTAACGAGGTTCGTAACCTGTCCAAGCAGAAGGACGGCAGCTGGAAGGTCACGGTGCGCAATACCCGGACCGGACGCACCCGCACCCTGATCAGCAAATTCGTCTTCGTGGGCGCGGGCGGCGGGGCGCTGCCGCTGCTGCAGAAGGCGGGAATCAAGGAGATCCGCGGTTTCGCGGGCTTCCCGGTCTCGGGTCAGTTCCTGCGGTGTACCAATCCGGAGCTGATCGACAAGCACGGAGCCAAGGTGTACGGCAAGGCGGCGGTCGGTGCGCCGCCGATGTCGGTCCCGCATCTGGACACCCGGGTCATCAAGGGCAAGCCGGGTCTGCTGTTCGGCCCCTACGCCGGATGGACCCCCAAATTCCTCAAGGACGGCAGCAACGCCGACCTGTTCAAGTCGATCAAACCCGGCAACCTGGTACCGATGCTCGGTGTCGGCGTCACCGAGTTGAGCCTGGTGAAGTACCTGGTCACCGAGTTGATGAAATCGCAGTCCGGCCGGGTGTACACCATGGAGGAGTTCATCCCGCGGGCCGAGGGCCGGGACTGGGAACTCATCACGGCCGGGCAGCGGGTGCAGGTGATCCGCCGTAAGGGCGCCGGCGGTGTCCTCGAACTGGGTACCGCCGTCATCGCGGCGCAGGACGGTTCCATCGCAGGCCTGCTGGGCGCCTCGCCCGGCGCCTCCACCTGTGTCACCGCCATGCTGGACGTGCTGGAGCGCTGCTTCCCGGCCGAGTACCAGCAGTGGACGCCCAAGCTGAAGGAAATGGTCCCCTCGCTGGGTGTGAAGCTCTCGGAGAACCAGCGCCTGTTCGGCGAGGTGTGGGACTGGACGGGTAAAGCGTTGCAGCTCGACCGGTCCGATATGCGCGCCGGGGTCGCCGCCGGGGTCTGACCCGGAGAATCCGCGCTCGACGGCCCGCGGGGTGGTAAACCCCGCGGGCCGTGTCGTGTCGCCGCCCGCGCGGCGGTGCGTCCGGGGCATTCGCGTGCATCTCGCGCCGAGGTGTGATAGCAAGGCGCGATGATGTCTACGGTTGCACTCCGCCGGTCATGGGCGCAGGATCTCGATACCCCCACCCTGTACGAGTTGCTGAAGCTGCGTGTCGAAGTGTTCGTGGTCGAGCAGAAGTGCGCGTACCCCGAGCTGGACGGACAGGATCTGCTGCCGGAGACCCGGCATCTGTGGCTCGACGACGAGGGCGAGGTCATCGCCACCCTGCGTCTGCTCGAGGAGCACGAGGACGGCGTCAAGTCCTTCCGCATCGGGCGCCTGTGTACCGCGGTGGAGGCACGGGGGCACGGTTACACCACCCGGCTGCTGCAGGCCGCGCTCGCCGAGACCGGATCGCACACCGTCCGGCTCAATGCCCAGACCTACCTGATCGACCTCTACACCAAACACGGCTTCGAGGTCGACGGGGCGGAGTTCATCGAGGACGGGGTCGCGCACGTACCGATGCGCAAGGGTTGACCGGCGCCCGTCTGAGGCAGGGGAGGGCCGGGCCCGGTGGTGGCACGTCTTAGAGTGGGGCCGTGTCCTCCACCGAAACCGCCCGGCCCGCACCCCGACCGATCGTCTCCGCCGCGGACGGCGGTGAGGCCGGGTTCCCGTTCTCCGCGGTGGTCGGGCAGGAGCAGTTGCAGCTGGCGCTGATCCTGTGCGCCGTGCATCCCGGTATCGGCGGCGTACTCGTACGCGGCGAGAAGGGGACCGCGAAGTCCACGGTGGTACGGGCGCTGGCCCGGCTGCTACCGCCGGTGGTCGACGAATCGGGCGCCCGGCCGGCGCGGCTGGTGGAACTCCCGGTCGGCGCCACCGAGGACCGGGTCGTCGGCTCGCTCGATCTGGAGCGGGTCCTGCGCGACGGCGAACAGGCGTTCCGGCCCGGTCTGCTCGCCGCCGCCCATCACGGTGTGCTGTACGTGGACGAGGTCAACCTGCTGCACGACCATTTGGTGGACGTGTTGCTCGACGCGGCGGCCATGGGACGGGTGCACATCGAACGCGACGGGGTCTCGCATTCCCATCCCGCTCGGTTCGTCCTGGTCGGTACCATGAACCCGGAAGAGGGAGAGCTGCGGCCGCAGCTGCTCGACCGTTTCGGCCTGACGGTGGATGTGACCGCCTCCCGGGAGGTGGATGTCCGGATGGCCGTGGTGCGGCGCCGGCTCGACTACGAGGCCGATCCGAACGGTTTCGCGGCCGCCTACGCCGCCGCGGACGCCGAGATCGCCGACCGCGTGCTCACCGCCCGCGACCGGCTGCCCGGGGTCGCGCTCGACGATGTGGAACTGCGGCGGATCGCCGCGGTGTGCGCCTCCTTCGACGTCGACGGTATGCGCGCCGATCTGGTGGTGGCCCGTACCGCCACCGCCCATGCCGCCTGGTGCGGACGCGACAGGGTCACCGCCGACGATGTGCGCGTCGCCGCCGAGCTGGCGCTACCGCACCGGCGGCGGCGGGACCCGTTCGACGAACCCGGGATCACCCCCGAACAGCTCGACGACGCCATGCGCGACGCCGCCGAGCAGGCCGGCGATCAGCAGCACCCGTCCGACGGCCATGACGCGCCCGAATCCCCCGGCCCGGCGGATCCCGACGACGACCCCGACGGTCCCGGTGGCGGTGCCGCGGCACCCGGTGCGGACGCCGAGGCGGACGAGAACTCCGGCGGCCCGGGTGGCTCCGGTGGGACGGGGCAGGCGAGCGCGCCGGTCGCGGCGCCGGTCCGGCCGCCCCGCTGGGAGGTGCCGGGTGTGGGTGAGGGCGCCCCCGGCCGGCGGTCCCGGGCACAGACCCGGCAGGGCCGGGTGGTGA
>NZ_BAGJ01000127.1 GCF_000308775.1 Nocardia testacea NBRC 100365 | reverse complement strand
GCCACGGGCCGGCGCCGGAACCGGAGCTCCTCGGCCACCTGTTCGGTGAGCGCGCCCAGGGAGGTGCCGAGAGCGCCCGCCAGCGCGGCGATCATCTCGCTGGAGGGTTCCTTGCGGCCGCGTTCCACCTCGGAGAGATACTGCGGTGAAATACCCGCGCGCTCAGCGGTTTCCGCGAGCGTTTCGCGTTTCTCGGTGCGCAGCGTGCGGAGCCGGCCACCGAGTACCTCGCGCCACAGCGGCTCGGGCCGCTCCACCGGCTGCCGGGGCGGCCGCTCGGCGCGACCACCGGGAATCGCCTGGAGTCTGCGGGGCTCGGTCATGGACAGAGCCTAGAACTCGGGTCCGCCGGTGCGCGCGGATTACGCTACGGGCGTACATCCGGGCCGGCTCGGGTGACCGATATGCGGAGTTGTGCCCGCGAAGAGCCGATCCCGCGGCCCGATCTGTGCCGGGGCGCTGCCGGACAGCGCCCACACGGGCGGCTTCTCCGCGTCGAGCACCGGCAACAGAGGCGTCGGTGCGGGTGTGCCGGTGTTCGGTGCGCAGGCCGCGCGGTGCGGTACCGGCATCGCGGGCGGATCCCTGCCGGATTCGGCCGGATATGCGGGCCCGCGCACGCGGGCCCGCATATCGGTCAGCTGCTGCCGAAGAGGCCGCGCAGCAGGTGGCGGACCCAGCCCGCCGGGTCCTGCCAGCCGCGGTCGCGGTGCCGGTCGTGGTTCCAGTGGTCGTCGCGGTCCCAGTGGCGGTCACGGTCACGGTCGCGGTCCCAGTGGCGGTCGCGATCACCGTGGCGGTCGCGATCCACCTGGGTGTAGCCCGGGGCCGGGGCCGCCGGGTCGGCCATCGCGGGCGCCGCGAGGCCGGCCAGCGGGACCAGGGTGATGGCACCCGCGACGGCGAGCCGGGCGGTGGCCCGGCGGGTCGCGGATACTCGGTTCGTGCGGAACACTTCGAATCCTCTCGTGCGGTGTCCGCCGGCACGGCGGAAGTGGCCGGCCGGCGGACGTTGAACCTTCACCCTCGCGCAATGGTCACGAAAGTCACAGACCTTCCGTGGATCCGATCGAGAAATCATCCCCGGGTACTACGGGGAAACCCGGGGCCCTGCTTCGACCGGGCGATGAGCGGGTCATCCGCGCGATGGATCGCCTCGTCGGAGCGTGACGCCGGTCTCCTCGGCGCCGAGTCCTTCCTCGCAATGGAAAATTTTCGAAGTGGAGGAACTTTCCCGGACGTGGCATCGTTGTCAGAGAGATCAGGTGGATCGACCGTGGTCCGTCTGGCTCGCAACAGAAAGTATGAAGTAAGTAACATGGCTCAAGGCAGCGTGAAGTGGTTCAACAGCGAGAAGGGCTTCGGCTTTATCGCGCAAGACGGGGGCGGACCTGACGTCTTCGTGCATTACTCGGCAGTGTCGGGAAGCGGTTTCCGTACCCTCGAAGAGGGTCAGCGCGTGGAGTTCGAGATCGGGCAGGGCCAGAAGGGTCCGCAGGCTCAGGACGTCCGCGCCATCTGAGTGGTGTGACGAAGTAGCGAGGCCCCGTACCGGAAGGTACGGGGCCTCGCTCCGTTTCCGGGGCATATCGCGGGGGTCTCGACTGGAAGCCGACCGCTGGGTATGGAAATTTTTTGTCGACCCGGTTCGAGCGGGACCGGGTCCGCCGGTCGTCGTTTTGCCGGTCGGCTGATACACGCCGAATCGAGAATTATCGGGCGAGGGCGCTCGGCCGCCCAGTGTGAAAATCCGGCAATTCGAATCGGGCGGTCCGAGTACCGGAATTCGGACCGCGCGGACATTCGGCCCGACGCCGCCCCGAAGACTTTTCTCCGCTTCCGATCCGGTCCGGCGGATTTCGAATGTTGTTCCCCGGGCCGAGCCGGGTCCACGCGGCGGGTTCCGCGTCCGTGGCGGCGGCCCGGGCCCGGGCGCATACGCCTGCCACGGTAAAGCCCCCACCGGCTCCCCCCGGGTGGGCGACGATCCGTTGCGTGATCCACCCCACCCGGCCGGCCGGGTACGCGCAGGTCGGCAGATACCGAAAGCAGGGGGTGGCACAGGGCCGGATCGGTCCGAACTAAGCTTGGGCCGTCAACTGGCCGTCCCCACATCCAGGAGTATCCCACTGTGAGCCAAGCAGGCCGTCCTGTAGTTCTGATCGCCGACAAGCTCGCCCAGTCGACCGTCGACGCGCTCGGTGACGGTGTCGAGGTCCGCTGGGTCGACGGCCCGGATCGGCCCGCGCTGCTGGCCGCGGTGCCCGAGGCCGATGCGCTGCTCGTCCGCTCCGCGACCACCGTCGACGCCGAAGTCCTCGAAGCGGGCAAGAACCTCCAGATCGTCGCCCGGGCCGGAGTCGGCCTCGACAATGTCGACGTCCCCGCCGCCACCGAACGCGGTGTGATGGTCGTCAACGCGCCCACTTCCAATATCCACACCGCCGCCGAGCATGCCGTCACCCTGCTGCTGAGCGCGGCCCGCCAGATCCCGGCGGCCGACGCCACCCTGCGCGAGCACACCTGGAAGCGCAGCAGCTTCAACGGTGTGGAGATCTTCGGCAAAACCGTCGGTGTGATCGGCCTGGGCCGGATCGGACAGCTGTTCGCGGCGCGCCTGGCCGCCTTCGAAACCAAGATCGTCGCCTATGACCCCTACGTCTCTCCGGCCCGCGCCGCGCAGCTCGGCATCGAACTGCTGAGCCTCGACGAGGTGCTCGAGCGGGCCGATCTCATCTCCATCCACCTGCCCAAGACCCCGGAGACCAAGGGCCTGCTCGGCAAGGACGCGCTTGCCAAGACCAAGAAGGGCGTCATCATCGTGAACGCCGCGCGCGGCGGCCTGGTGGACGAGGCCGCGCTCGCCGAGGCGATCACCTCCGGACATGTCCGGGCCGCCGGTATCGACGTCTACGAGACCGAGCCCTGCACCGACAGCCCGCTGTTCGAACTGCCCCAGGTCGTGGTGACCCCGCATCTGGGCGCCTCCACCACCGAAGCCCAGGACCGGGCGGGCACCGATGTCGCCAAATCGGTGCTGCTGGCCCTGGCCGGTGAGTTCGTACCCGGCGCGGTCAATGTCACCGGCGGTGTGGTCGGCGACGAGGTCGCCCCGTGGCTGGATCTGGTCCGCAAG
This sequence comes from Nocardia testacea NBRC 100365, assembly GCF_000308775.1. Lineage (GTDB taxonomy): Bacteria > Actinomycetota > Actinomycetes > Mycobacteriales > Mycobacteriaceae > Nocardia > Nocardia testacea. The sequence goes on along the minus strand of NZ_BAGJ01000127.1, from coordinate 47,726 downwards.
CAGGGCGCCCTGCTCGGTGCGCTCGCCGACGAACTGCCGGTGAGCCTCGAGGTGCAGGTGCGCGGCGAACTGGCCGCCTCCGAGGTCGAGGTACTGCAGCTCGCGGCCTTGCGCGGGGTGTTCTCCGCCCATGTGGATGATCAGGTCACCTTCGTCAACGCGCCGGCACTGGCCGAGGCCCGCGGGATCAGCGCCGAGGTGACCACGGCGACCGAGAGCCCCAGCCACCGCAGCCTGGTGGATCTGCGCGCGGTGTTCGGCGACGGCCGCACCATCAATGTCGCGGGCGCGCTGACCGAGCCACAGCAGGTCGAGAAGATCGTCAACATCAACGGCCGCAACTACGATATGCGCGCCGAGGGCATCAACCTGGCCGTCCTCAACTACGAGGACAAGCCGGGCGCACTCGGCAAGGTCGGCACCGCGCTGGGCGCCGCCGAGATCGATATCCTCGCCGCGCAGCTCACCCAGGACGCCAACAAAGAAGGCGCCACCGTCGTGCTGCGGGTCAACAAGGAGGTGCCCGAAGCGGTGCGTTCCGAGATCGCCGCCGCGGTCGGTGCCGCCAAGGTCGCCCTGGTCGACCTGTTCTGAGCTGTTCCGTGCACGCCGCCGCCCGGGCCGGTGGGCGGCGTGCACCGACGGGTAACCGTCCGCCCCGGGCCGTGCGTTCCGGGGCGGGCCCGTACCCGGCCACCGTCCGGTGACAGATCTACCCGGCCCGGCAGCCGCGTCCCGCTCTGTTCGCGGCCTCGTTCGTAGAAAGCGTGGTTGTCATGAAACTCGCCGTGATCCCCGGTGACGGTATCGGACCGGAAGTCGTCACCGAGGCGCTCAAAGTGCTCGATGTGGTGCTGCCCGGGGTCGAACGGACCCACTACGACCTCGGCGCCAAGCGTTACCACGCCACCGGGGAGATCCTGCCGGAATCGGTGCTGCCGGAACTGAAACAGCACGACGCGATCCTGCTCGGCGCCATCGGCGACCCGTCGGTGCCCAGCGGCATTCTGGAACGCGGTCTGCTGCTGCGCACCCGGTTCGCGCTCGATCACCATGTGAACCTGCGCCCCTCCAAGCTGTACCCGGGCGTCGGCAGCCCGCTGGCCGGCACCCCGGATATCGATTTCGTGGTGGTCCGGGAAGGTACCGAGGGCCCGTACACCGGCACCGGCGGCGCGATCCGAGTGGATACGCCGCACGAGGTCGCCACCGAGGTCAGCACCAACACCCGGTTCGGGGTCGAACGTGTGGTCCGCTACGCCTTCGCCAAGGCACAGGCCCGGCGCAAGCACCTCACCCTGGTGCACAAGACGAACGTGCTCGCGTTCGCCGGTTCGCTGTGGCAGCGCACGGTGGACGAGGTCGGCGCGGAATTCGGTGATGTCGAGGTGGCCTACCAGCACATCGACGCCGCCACCATCCATATGGTCAACGACCCGGGCCGATTCGACGTGATCGTCACCGACAACCTGTTCGGCGATATCATCACCGATCTCGCCGCCGCCGTCAGCGGCGGTATCGGCCTGGCGGCCAGCGGCAATATCGATGCCACCGGCACCAACCCGAGCATGTTCGAACCGGTGCACGGCAGCGCCCCCGATATCGCCGGTCAGTCCAAGGCCGACCCGACCGCGGCCATCCTCTCGGTCTCGCTGCTGCTCGAGCACAAGGGCGAGACCGCGGCCGCCGCCCGCATCCAGGACGCGGTCGCCAAGGATCTGTCCGGCCGCACCGGTACCGCGTCGACCACCGAGATCGGCGATCGGATCGCCGCCGCCCTCTGACCTCGAGAGCCCCGGATTTCCGTGCGCGAAATCGGGTTGCGTGTCCGATACCATCGGGGATACCTGGGCGTATCCCCGATGGACGGCCCGAGCACTTGGAGGCAGCATGACCGCGTGGCACGCCACCAGTGATGTCGGCTTCGGCCCGTACACAGTGCTGGATCTCTACGATCTGCCGGAGGACGGCAAGGGTTTCGAACTCGAGGACGGGTGGTTGGTCGAGGTGGCAGCGGGGGCGCGGCACCACTTCATCGGGTGGTCGCTGGCCGGCCGAATCCGGACAGCCGCGGGATGCGCAGACGTATTCGTCTGTGACGGCGGCGAGTGGGAGGTCAGCACGCCGTCGGGTGTCCGTAAGCCCGATGTGTTCCTCGTCCCCAAAACAGTGGCGCGAGCCGCGATTGTCGACGAATCGCCGAAATTGATTCCGGGTACCGACATCCTGCTGGCCGTCGAGGTGGTGTCACCGGGTAGCGGCAGCGAACGCACCGACCGCGTGCGCAAGGTCCGCGAGTATGCGGCGCTGGGAATTGCGGAGTACTGGATCATCGAACATCAGCCGCATATACGGATTCATCGAGGCACCCTTGACGGTGCCTCCTATCGGTGGGACCCGCCGGTGGCGGAAGGCACCGAGTTCATCGCCGAGATCGAGGCCGACGCGAGAATTCGCGTGGCGCTCGATCCGGCGGTGCTCATCGAGATCTGACGAGTGCGATCCGCTCGTCCGACCCGGCCGGGCCACCGGATGCACCACAGACACGACTATCCAGGTGGTGGTCGACTCGCTGTGCTCGTCGAGACCCGATCGATTATCCGTTGGGCATCCGGTACGGCCGGGGAGCGGTCGGCGGTAACGGATTCGGCCCCCGATTACTCGAGGGGCTTTTCCGACGCCACCGGGACCAGCGGGATCGCCACGGCTGCCAAGGCCGCTGCGGCCAGGTAGACCGCCGGGAAACCGGTCGCGGTGATGAGCGCGCCGAATACCGGCGGCACCGCGGCGACGGTCAGGTTCTGGCCGGTGTTCTGGATGCCCAGCCCGCGACCGCTCCAGAACGGCCCGGCGCGTTCGGCGATCGCGGTGAAGGCCAGACCGTTGTCGGAGACCGTGACCACCGAGGCGGCGACGAGCAGTGGGACGGCGGCCCACCACCAGTGCGTCCAGGAGGTCAGCGCCAGCAGGGCCATGGTGGCGACCGCGGCGATCGCGACCTGGCGCAGCGGGCCCATCCGGCTGCCGACCCGGTCCGACCAGGCGCCCGCGCCGATCCGGCCCAGTGCGCCCAGAATCTGGGTGCCGGTGACCAGCGCGCCGGCCGCCGCCAGCGACCAGCCGAGGTCGCGGTGCAGCCACAGCAGCGCGAAGGTCCAGACCGTGGCCTGGGGTATGACCAGCAGAATCGATACGCCGTGGATACGCCACAGCGTGCTGCTGCCCCGGTAGGGGTTGATGCCGGTCGCCTGGGCTCGGGCCGGCCGGGGCGGGTCGACGACGCCCAGCAGACAGCACACGGCGGCCAGTCCGGCGAGGATCGCGGGCACGCTGAGCGCTGGTGCGACACCGAACCGGTCGGCGACCAAGGGTATGGACATCGCCGCGATTCCGACGCCCAGCGGCTGGCCGGTCTGCCGGATTCCCATGGCCAGGCCGCGCCGGTCGGGCGGGAACCAGCCGACGATCACCCGGCCGCTGGCGCCGTTGGTGCTGGCGGCGCCGATCCCCCCGAGGAACAGCAGGACACCCAGGGCGGGGTAGCTGGTGGTGAAGGCGGCGGCCGCCCCGGCCGCGCACATGATCACCGGCCCGGCGACCAGGGCGATGCGTTCGCCGACCCGGTCGACCAGATAACCCCAGGCGATGAGAGTGCAGCACAGGCCGACGGTGGGCATGGCCACCAGCAGGCCGGCGGTGGGCAACGGCATACCCCCCGCTGTCAGCGCGGGGAGCAGGAACGGCACCCCGTGGACGAAGATCGCGCTGGACACCTGGGCGAAGACCCCGAAGGCGAGCATGAGCCAGCGGTGTACGGGGGATATCTGTCTGCCGGACGCGGCGACCGGCAGGGCCGCCGAAGGACTGTGCGCCATGGTTCCCCATCTCGGAACGAGACATATCTCAATATGTAAGAATTGCGTCTCAATCTTTGAACGTACGACGGTCACGGTACACCTCGCGACCCGGGATCCCGCAAGTGGTGTCGCTGTTCTCGCCGCCGGACGGACCGACCGGTCGGGCGCATTCGGGCTGGTGAACCCGGCTGGATAGACTTCGGTCATGCGTCTAGGTCGAGTTGCCAGCCCCGACGGGGTCGCGTTCGTCGCCATCGAAGGCGAAACCGCCAAGGAAATCGCCGAACATCCGTTCGGCACCCCGACGTTCACCGGCCGCAGCTGGCCGTTGGCCGATATCCGTCTGCTCGCCCCGATCCTGGCCAGCAAGGTGATCTGCGTCGGCAAGAACTATGCCTCCCATGCCGCCGAGATGGGCGGTGAGGCTCCGGCCGAACCGGTGATCTTCATGAAACCGAATACGTCCATCATCGGTCCCGATATCCCGATCATCGTGCCGCCCAGTTCGTCCCGCGTCGACTACGAGGGCGAGCTCGCCGTGGTCATCGGGCGGCCCTGCAAGGACGTACCCGCGGCCCGGGCCAGGGACGTCATCCTCGGCTACACCGTCGCCAATGATGTGACCGCCCGCGACCAGCAGGCCCAGGACGGCCAATGGACCCGGGCCAAGGGCTACGACACCTTCTGCCCCCTCGGGCCGTGGATCGAAACCGAACTCGATCCCGCGGACCTCGAGATCAGCACCGAACTCGACGGTGAAGTACGACAGCGCAGTACCACATCGCTACTGCTGCACGATATCCCGGATATCATCGAATGGGTCACCCGCGTGATGACCCTGCTCCCCGGTGACGTGATCCTCACCGGAACTCCCGAAGGTGTCGGCCCGATGAAAGACGGTCAAACGGTCTCGGTCACCGTCTCCGGTATCGGCACGCTCACCAATCCTGTTGCCGCAAAACGCTGAACGAAAGAGGGACATGACAAACGTACGGGTCCGTTTCTGCCCGTCGCCCACCGGAACACCGCATGTCGGGCTCATCCGCACGGCACTGTTCAACTGGGCCTATGCCCGCCATCAGGGCGGCACGTTCGTCTTCCGTATCGAGGACACCGATGCCGCGCGGGATTCCGAAGAGTCCTATCAGGCGCTGTTGGAGGCGTTGCGCTGGCTCGGACTCGAGTGGGACGAAGGCCCGGAAATCGGCGGGCCCTACGCGCCCTACCGGCAGTCACAGCGGCGCGAAATCCACCGCGACGTGGTGCAAAAACTCCTCGATGCCGGTGAAGCGTACGAATCCTTTTCCACGCCAGAAGAAGTCGAGGCGCGCCACCGTGCGGCCGGGCGTGATCCGAAACTCGGCTACGACAATTTCGATCGCGACCTCACGGCCGAGCAGATCGCCGAATACAAGGCCGCGGGCCGGGGCGCGGTGGTCCGGCTGCGTATGCCCGACACCGACCTCACCTGGCACGATCTGGTACGCGGGGAAACCACCTTCAAGGCGGGTTCGGTGCCGGACTACGCGCTCACCCGCGGCACCGGCGACCCGCTCTATACGCTGGTCAACCCGGTCGACGACGCCACCATGCGGATAACTCACGTCCTGCGCGGCGAAGACCTCCTCTCCTCCACGCCGCGTCAGCTCGCGCTCTATGCCGCGCTGCAGCGCATCGGGGTCGCCGATTTCACTCCCGAATTCGGTCATCTGCCGTTCGTGATGGGGCAGGGGAACAAGAAGCTGTCCAAGCGCGACCCGGAGTCCGACCTCTTCCTCCACCGCGCTCGAGGATTCATTCCCGAGGGCCTCCTCAATTACCTCGCGCTTCTCGGCTGGAGCATCGCCGACGACCACGATGTCTTCTCCATGGACGACATGGTCGCGGCCTTCGACATATCGAAAGTAAATTCGAACCCGGCCCGCTTCGATCAGAAGAAGGCCGATGCGATCAATGCCGAGCACATCCGTTTGCTGGAGCCCGCCGATTTTGCCGGACGGTTGCGCACTTTTTTCACCGAGCGCGGATATATCGGTGCCGGAATAGACGAGAAGGTATTCGCCGCCGCCGCCGATCTCGTGCAGACGCGCATTGTCGTGCTCGACGACGCGTGGGGTCTGTTGCGATTCCTCTTCGCGCCGTCCGGCGAGTTCGGTATCGACCCCGCCGCGGGTAAGAAGAATTTGGGACCGGACGCCGCTCCGGTATTGGACGCGGCAATTTCCGCGCTCGAACCATTGACCGCCTGGACCGCATCCGAGATCGAGAACGCGCTCAAAGTCGCGCTCATCGACGGAATGGAACTGAAACCGCGAAAGGCCTTCGCGCCGGTGCGGGTATCGGTCACCGGATCGCATATCAGTCCGCCGCTGTACGAATCCATGGAACTGCTGGGCCGCGAGCTCACCATGCAGCGGCTGCGCGCGGGCCGAGAATGGACGCCGCCGGCCGAATGAGCGCCGGTGTGACACCGCCGTCCCCGCGCCATCGGGGGCGGCGGCCGTCCACCTGCCGCGGGCGGGGCGGCCCACCGCGGCACCGTTACACACCTGATGTGACGGCGTGACCAGGCGATTTGTAGTTTCCCCGGAACGGTTTGGTACTCTCTTTCTCGGCCGGAACGACGGTGCCACCGCAGCCAGCGGTGCAACCGAAAGCCCAGGTCATTGGGGTATGGTGTAATTGGCAACACAGCTGATTCTGGTTCAGCCATTCTAGGTTCGAGTCCTGGTACCCCAGCGGAGATCGCTCTCAGCTTCATCGTCCAGATGCGGTGCGGAACGAGTTATCCAGGCGATTTGGTCGCCGCCGCCCGGTCGGTTACGCTGATCGAGCTTCGGATCGAAAGATCCGCGATCCACTCCAGCCAGGAGTTGATCACAAGTCCTGGCCCCGTCGTCTAGCGGCCTAGGACGCCGCCCTCTCAAGGCGGTAGCGCGGGTTCAAATCCCGTCGGGGCTACTCAGCTGCGAGGCCCATGCTCATGGAGAGCATGGGCCTTTGCTGATTCGCGATGTCTTGCGGGGGTGCAACCCCCGCACCCCGCCCAGGCGGGCTCGGCGCCCCCTGGACCCCCCTTCGCGGACCGGGAGCGGTTCGGGGTGGGCCCGGGGCTTCGCCCCTGGACCCTTTATGGACTGGGAGCGGGCATGGGCCGGGCCGGGGCTTCGCCCCTGGACCCTTTGTGGACCGCTTCTCGGCGAAAGGTGACGCCGGGGGTTCGCCGCTGGAGTGTTTCGGTGGTCGGTGACCCGAGCGGGGGGCTGCCGGGGTTTCGCTCCTGGATCTGTTCGCCGACTGCTTGTGGTCGAGCGTGCGTGAGGATGCTGTGAGCAGCCGTTTTATGGCTGATTACCGGTGGATGTGCCGTCGGCGTGTCGCCCCGGCAGCCCACTGGGATCGTCGGTTCTTCGAGGATGGCGCGGGCTCTTTCTCGACCCGGAAACGATCTCGGGCCGGTGGGTGCGCCGCCCCGGGACTTTCCCGGGCTTGTTGCCTCCGAACGTGAGGCCGGAGCTGTGGCGCGTGGAAACGCCGGCCGAACTGCTTGCTGCGGGCTGGTCGGCGGGTTCGGGCGGGGTCGGACACCGCATGCGGGCCGGTAGCGTCCGGGTAGATGTTGGTGGCCGGGGGCGGCCGGGCGGGCGTGGGTTGCGCGGTGGTGCGGACAGATGCCGGGTGCTGCCGGTCGGGCAGCACCCGGGGGCTCAGTCGTCCAGGGCGTTGGCGGTGGATCCGCCCAGGGGCATGGCGGGCAGGCCCAGTTTGCGGTGGTCCCAGCTGCGGATGCGGTCGGGGACGATGCGGACCGCGACGCGTTTGTTCAGCATGCCTTCGACGTATTCGCGCATATCGTCGGTGTACGGGCCGGTGTAGCGCTCCCAGACGCTGACGCCGACGGCGAACAGTTTTTCCGGGTCGTCGATCACCTCGGCGCGGCCCTCCAGCGAGACTCCGCGCAGTGTGTCGTAGGTTTTCCCGGCCTCGACCATGCAGGTGACCGTGGGGTTGCGCCGCAGGTTGACGGCTTTCTGGGATTTGCCCTTGGTCTCGAACCACAGTTCGGGGATCGCGTCGGGCCGCTCCGGATCGGCGATCAGCGCGTACCACATGGCGGTGAGGTGCGGTTTACCGTCCGCGCCCAGGCTGGCCAGGGTGGCGACGCGACTGCGGGTGAGGAAATCGGTGATCTCGGTATCGGTCATCACGATCTGTGACCGTTGGTTCACTCCCATCAGGCCACCATAAGTGACGGCAGCTGCCCGCCGCTCAGAGTCGGCGGTGCAGCGCATCGGCGGCCGCGACCAGGTCCGCCGCCCAGCGAGCGCCCGGTCGGCGGCCCATTCGATCGATCGGACCCGAGACCGAGACCGCGGCGACCACCGCGCCCTGCTGGTCGCGCACCGGCGCGGATACGCTGGCCACTCCGGCCGCGCGTTCGCCGGCGCTCTGCGCCCAGCCGCGTTTACGGACCTCGGCGAGTGTGCGCTCGGTGAATACGGCGTCACCGAGCACGGTGCGCTGCAGGTCGGGATCGGCCCAGGCGACCAGCACCTTGGCCGCGGATCCCGCGGTCAGCGGCAGGCGGGAACCGATCGGCACGGTGTCGCGCAGCCCGGCGGGGGGTTCGAGGGCGGCGACGCAGATCCGTTCGTTGCCTTCCCGGCAGTACAGTTGCACGCTTTCGCCGGTGATCTCACGCAGCCGGGGCAGAATCGAGCCCGCGGCCTCGAGCAGCGGGTCGGCGGCGCCGGCGGCGAGTTCGGCGAGGGCCGGGCCGGGGCGCCAGGAGCCGTTGCCGTCCCGGGCGAGCAGCCGGTGGGTTTCCAGTCCGACCGCGAGCCGGTGCGCGGTCGCGCGGGGCAGGCCGGTGCGCTCGCACAGCTCGTTGAGACCGCAGGGCCGCTCGGCGACCGCATACAACACTGTCACCGCTTTGTCCAGGACGCCGATACCGCTATGCTGTCTCATACAACGATATTAGCGTCCTGCATTCTGAGATGCCATTACGAACAGCCCAGGTGGTGTCCTGGAAGGGGTCGCATGATTCCAGCTAGCGCGTATCCGGTGCCGGGCAGGCCCGGGCCGGATGCCGAGCCCGAAAGGTGATCGAGACAATGCCACGTACGCTGGCCGAGAAGGTATGGGAACAGCACGTCGTCGCCCGCGGCGAGGGTGAGGGCGAGGCGCGCGAACCCGATCTGATCTATATCGATCTGCATCTGGTGCACGAGGTGACCAGCCCCCAGGCCTTCGACGGTCTGCGGGCGGCCGGCCGCCCGGTGCGCCGGCCCGATCTCACCATCGCGACCGAGGATCACAATGTCCCGACCGTCGATATCGACAAACCCATCGCCGACCCGGTGTCGCGTACCCAGGTGGAAACGCTGCGGCGCAACTGCGAAGAATTCGGCATCCGGCTGCACCCGATGGGCGACCGTGAACAGGGCATCGTCCACGTCGTCGGACCGCAGCTGGGGTTGACCCAGCCCGGCACCACCGTGGTCTGCGGGGACAGTCACACCTCCACCCACGGGGCTTTCGGCGCGCTGGCCATGGGGATCGGCACCAGCGAGGTGGAGCATGTGCTGGCCACCCAGACACTTTCGCTGCGGCCGTTCAAGACGATGGCCATCACCGTGGACGGTGTGCTGCCGCCCGGTGTCACCAGTAAAGACCTCATTCTCGCGGTGATCGCCGAAATCGGTACCGGCGGCGGGCAGGGCTATGTGCTCGAGTATCGCGGTGAGGCCATTCGCAATATGTCGATGGAAGCGCGGATGACCGTCTGCAATATGTCCATCGAAGCCGGTGCCCGGGCCGGAATGATCGCCCCGGACGAAACCACCTACGAGTTCCTGAAAGGCCGCCCGCACGCCCCGCAGGGCGCGGACTGGGATGCCGCGGTCGAGGCCTGGGAGGCGCTTAAAACCGACGAGGACGCGGTTTTCGACCGGGAGGTGCACATCGACGCGAGCGCGCTCACCCCGTTCGTCACCTGGGGCACCAACCCGGGGCAGGGGCTGCCGCTGGGTGCGAACGTGCCCGATCCGGCCCGGATCGCCGACGAGACCGCGCGCGAGTCCGCGGAGAAGGCGCTGCGCTATATGGATTTGACCCCGGGTATGCCGCTGCGTGAGGTCTCGGTGGACGCCGTGTTCGTCGGATCCTGCACCAACGGCCGGATCGAGGATCTGCGGGCCGTGGCGGACGTGCTGAAGGGCCGCAAGGTGGCCGAGGGCGTGCGAATGCTGGTGGTACCGGGCTCTATGCGGGTACGCGAACAGGCCGAGGCCGAGGGGCTGGGCGAGATCTTCACCGCGGCCGGGGCCGAATGGCGGCAGGCGGGCTGCTCGATGTGCCTGGGCATGAACCCGGATCAGCTCGCCCCGGGTCAGCGCTGCGCCTCCACCTCGAACCGGAACTTCGAGGGCCGGCAGGGCAAAGGCGGGCGCACCCATCTGGTGTCGCCGCTGGTGGCCGCCGCGACCGCGGTTCGCGGCACGCTGTCGGCGCCCGCGGACCTCGACTGAGCCCGTCTTATATCGAAACTCACTTATAGCCGAAACAGGGAGAAATACGATGGAAGCCTTCACCGTGCACAAGGGGATCGGCGTTCCGCTGCGCCGGTCCAATGTCGACACCGACCAGATCATCCCCGCCGTCTATCTGAAGCGCGTCACTCGTACGGGATTCGAAGACGGCCTGTTCGCCGCCTGGCGTGGTGACGAGGACTTCATTCTCAACACCGAGCCGTACAAGCACGGCAGCGTCCTGGTGGCCGGGCCGGATTTCGGGACCGGATCTTCGCGTGAGCACGCCGTATGGGCGCTCATGGACTATGGCTTTCGGGTAGTTATCTCTTCGCGTTTCGCCGACATCTTCCGCGGTAATGCGGGCAAGGGTGGCCTGCTGGCGGCGCGAATGTCACAGAATGATGTCGAAATGCTCTGGAAGTTGCTCGAGGAACAGCCCGGACTGGAATTGGTTGTGGACCTCGCGGCGCGCACGGTGACCGCAGGAACCATCGTGTTGCCGTTCGATATTGACGACTACACCAGGTGGCGCCTGTTGGAGGGTTTGGACGACATCGGCCTGACGCTGCGGCGTAGCGATGTGATCGCCGAGTTCGAAAAGGCAAGGCCGGCTTGGAAACCAAAGACCCTGCCGGAACCTATTTCGCAGGCGTAATGTTCTCGGCCTCTTAGTGGGCCCTCAGATGTCGTGGTAGCTGTGCGTGTGCTAGACCACATGAATTTTGGCGTGGCACATAGACTCTTGCCCAATGTGGGTTTACCGTGGTACCTAGTCGGTCCGACGACGGGCCATTAGTCTGCGGAGGATTCAATGAACAAGGCGGAACTGATCGACGTTCTGACCGAAAAGTTGGGTACTGACAGGCGCACGGCCACCGCGGCAGTCGAGCATGTGGTCGACACCATCGTGCGCGCGGTACACAAAGGGCAGAGCGTCACCATCACCGGATTCGGTGTGTTCGAACAGCGTAAGCGGGCAGCTCGGGTGGCGCGGAATCCGCGTACCGGGGAAACCGTCAAGGTGAAGCCCACTTCGGTGCCGGCGTTCCGGCCCGGCGCCCAGTTCAAGGCGGTTATCGCGGGTAAACAGAAGCTCGCGGCAACCGGGCCCGCCGTGAAACGCGGTGTCAATGCTCCTGTGGCGGCCAAGAAATCCACGGCGAAGAAGACAACGGCGAAGAAAACCACCGCCAAGAAGGCCGCGACGAAGGCACCCGCCAAAACAACGGCACGTAAGACGGCCACCAAGGCACCGGCCAAGAGCACCGCCGCCAAGAAGACGGCCACCAAGGCCGCGGCCCGCAAGACGGCGACGAAGACCCCCGCCAAGGCCGCCACCAAGAAGGCCACCGCCAAGAAGACCACCACGGCCGCCAAGTCCACGGCCAAGAAGTCGGCCACCGCGAAGCGGACCCCGGCCAAGAAGACGACAGCCAAAAGGGCTCGCTGACCCGCGGCCCAGCGCGCCGGCGACGCACTGATTCCAGCCGGGGTCCCACCGGATCCCATGTGCCCGGCCCGCCCATGCGGCACCGCCGCACTGTTCGACTCCGCCGGATCCCGGGTGCGTGCTCGCACCCGCGGACGGCACGAGACCCCGCGATCGGTCCTCGTCAGCGAGTCACCGGGTGGTATGACGACTCGGCGATTCGCAGATTCACACAACCGGAACGCCGGACGGACGAGCCCCCGGGCAACCCCCGGGGGCGTAGCCGTCTTTTCGGCCCGATGCCGGTGGGGCCCGCGTCCTAAGCGGTGACCGCGGGCGCGGTATCGACGGACAGCGATCGGTCGAGATGATCGGCGGCCACCAGCCGCTCACCCGAGAACGACAGCACCCACACCGACCCCTTACGGGTCCGCGCGGGTGACAACCGCATCCCGTCCCGGGCCGCCCACCAGCGGACCAGGTCCGGAATGGTGTCGCCCTGGCTGCACAGCACCCGGACCCGCCGCGTCGAGACCAGCGACCGAATCCGGTCCCGGGCCTTGTCCGGATCGGCGGCGTAGCCGATATCGCCCAGTAGCGGTTCGATCTCCACCTCGACGCCGAGCTCCTCGGCCAGCGGAGCCACCGTCTGCACACAGCGCAGCGGTTCGGCCGAATAGACGTCCTGCGCGCCGAACGCCAGCAGATTGGGGACCAGCGCCAGCGACTGGCGATAACCGGCCGGCTCCAGCGGGCGCCGGTCGTCGGGTCCCCGGTAGCGGTCGCGTCGTCCGGCCTTGGCGTGGCGCACCAGCAGCACGGTGTGCGTATCGGCGGGCAGCCGGGTGAACGCCCGCACGATCTGGCGGTCCATCGGATACGACAGCTCCGCCATCACCGTGTCCAGTGAGCACCAGGTCAGTTCGTCGACCTCGTTGTTGGCGCTGAATTCCCCGTCGACGACCTCGGCGGCCCAGTAGTCGACCCGTTTCATCTTGCGGTGCCCGGTGATCGGATAGGTCACTTTGCCGAGATAGCGGCCCAGCCGGGGCCGCAACCCGGTTTCCTCCTCCGTCTCCCGGAACGCCGCCAGGACGGGCGATTCGCCGGGGTCGAGTTTGCCCTTGGGCAACGACCAGTCCTGGTATTTGGGGCGCCGGATGACCGCGATCTCGATACCACCCGCGGAACCGGGTGCGTGCCGCCACAAGACGGTGCCCGCCGCGTGGATATTGGGTGCTGTCCGGGGATCCGGGTAGGTCGGTGGGGTATGCGCGTCGTTCACTGCTGATCCGGACGGCGTAGTCGCATGAGCGCCACCTGATGATCGCGGACTTCGACACCGTCACCGCCGGCCCCGGCCCGGTCGGGGCTGGATTTCCAGTTGCCGTCGGAGTCCAGGACCCAGCATCTGGTCATCGGGTGCAGGGCGGATTCGAAGATCTCGTCGAGCCGCTCGCACAGCCTGGGGTCCTTCACCTGGGCCATGACCTCGACCCGCCGGTCCAGATTGCGGTGCATCATATCGGCGCTACCGATCCAGAACTCGTTCTGGGCCCGGAAGTTGAGAATCCGGGAATGTTCCAGCACGCGGCCCAGAATGGACCGCACCTCGATGTTCTCGCTCATCCCCGGGACACCGGCCCGGAGCCCGCAGATACTGCGGACCACGATGCGCACCGGCACCCCGGCCTGGGAGGCGCGGTAGAGCGCGTCGATGATCTGCTCGTCGACCAGCGCATTGGCCTTCAACCGGATCCCGGCCTCGGCGCCGGATCCGGCCAGTTCGATCTCCCGTTCGATCCGGGCGATGATTCCGGCCCGGATACCGTTCGGGGCCACCAGCAGATTGCGGTAATCGGATTTACGGGAGTAGCCGGTGAGCGAATTGAACAGATCGGTGAGGTCGGCACCAATTTCGGGTGCCGCGGTGAGCAATCCGACATCCTCGTACAGCCGGGCGGTCTTGGGGTTGTAGTTCCCGGTGCCGATATGGCAATAGCGGCGGATGGTGGAACCCTCGCGGCGCACCACCAGGCAGGTCTTGCAGTGGGTCTTCAGCCCGACCAGGCCGTAGACCACGTGCACGCCCGCCTGTTCCAGCGTGCGCGCCCATTTGATGTTGGCCTGCTCGTCGAACCGGGCCTTGATCTCCACCAGCGCCACCACCTGTTTGCCCGCCTCGGCGGCGTCGATGAGGGCGTTCACGATGGGAGAGTCGCCGGAGGTGCGATACAGGGTCTGTTTGATGGCCAGCACCTGGGGATCGGCGGCGGCCTGTTCGATGAAACGCTGGACGCTGGTGGAGAACGAATCGTAGGGGTGGTGCACCAGTACGTCACCCTCGCGCAGCGCCTGGAACACATTGCGCGGCGTCTCCCGTTCGCCGAACGCGGGCGGTGTCGCGGGCACATAGGGGGCGTCCTTGAGGTTCGGCCGGTCCACCCCGTACACCTGCCACAGGCAGGACAGGTCCAGCAGGCCGGGAACCTGGATGACATCGGCGGGATCGACCTCGAGCTCGCGCAACAGCAGATCGAGCATGTGCTCGGTCATATCGTCGGAGACCTCGAGCCGCACGGGTGAACCGAAGCGGCGGCGCGCGAGTTCCCGCTCCAGCGCCTGCAACAGGTCCTCGTCGCGGTCCTCGTCGACTTCGAAATCGGCATTGCGGGTGATCCGGAACGAATGGTGCTCCACCACGGTCATCCCGGGGAACAACTGATCCAGATGCGCCGCGATGAGCGCTTCCATCGGAAGGAACGCGGCGATGCCGCCGCCGCTGGGTCCGGGCCGGCGCACCCGGACGAAGCGGTCCACATTGTCGGGGACCTTCACCCGCGCGAAATGTTCGCCCCCGGTGCTCTCGTCCTGGACTGTCACCGCGAGGTTCAGGCTCAGTCCGCTGATGTAGGGAAAAGGATGAGCCGGGTCCACGGCCAGCGGGGTCAGGACCGGGAAGACCTGCTCCTGGAAATGCGCCGACAACCGTTCCCGTTCGTCGTCGTCGAGATCGGTCCAGTCGATGATCTCGATACCCTCCGCGGTGAGCGCGGGGAGGACCTCGCCGAGGAAGACCTCGGCGTGCCGGACCGCGAGATCCTGGCTGCGGGCCGCGATGAGCGCCAGTTGCTCGTTGGGCGAGCGGCCGTCGGCCGACCGCACCGAAAGCCCCGTTTCGGCGCGGCGTTTGAGCCCGGCGACGCGGACCATGTAGAACTCGTCGAGGTTCGAGGCGAAGATCGCCAGGAATTTCGCGCGTTCCAGCAACGGCAGCGAACTGTCCTCGGCCAGGGCCAGAACTCTGGCGTTGAAATCCAGCCAGCTCAACTCCCGGTTCAGGTAGCGATCGGCCGGCAAACGGGGTGCGGTCCCGCCGGCGGGGATCTGGGTGGCGGCCGGAGGCGGGGTCGGGAGCACCTGCTGCTGCTTGATGGTTTCCGTATCGCTCACACCTACGATCATTCCCTACGAACCGGTGACCATGCATATGCCGTAGATGACTGTTATCTCGAGTTCACGCGGTGGCGGCTGCCCGTTGGCGCGGCCGAGCCGATCCGGTCCACCGAGCCCGCCCGGCGGAGCGAAGGCGGAGTTACGCCTGACACACCTGGGTCACCGCGGCCCGGGCCGGAGCCGGCCAGCCGAGTTCGCCGAGCAGTGCGGCGGTATCGGGGCCGGTCCCCAGCGCCCGCACCGCCGCCAGATCCTCGGCGGTATCGACATCGTGGCGCAGGCCCGGCCAGTCCCCGTGCAGCCGGACCGCGCCCTCGGCCCGGTGGCGATGCGCCGAATCCCGCCCGAACCTGGGCCGTAGCGCGGTACCGGCCGGTGCCAGCAGCGCCGCGGTGCCGGTGCCCGCATGGTCGGCCACGAACGCGCGGGCACCGCGGGCGGCCGCGAGGACAGCGGACAGTTCCGGCGTGCGCAGGGCCGGCAGATCGGCTTGCAGGGCCAGTACGGCCACCTCGCCGTGGCGGTCCCGCAGCGCGGCCGCCGCGGTGGACAGGGCGGTGTTGAGCGGGTCGGGGCCGGCGGTGGCGCTGCGAGGTTCGGGATGGACGGTCGCGCCGAGCGCGCGGGTCGCGCGGGACACCACGGGATCGGGGGTGACCACGGTGATCGAGGCGATTTCCGGGGCCGCCGCGGCCGCGCGCACGGTATCGGTCAGCATGGCCAGGACCAGCCGGGACCGCTCGGCCGGGGCCAGGACTCCGGCCAGCCGGCTCTTGGCGCTGTCCAGGGTTTTCACCGCGATGACGGCGTGCACGGTGTGCGAGCACATGGCCCCATCCTGTCATGGCATATTGGGCTGATGACGAGGGCGGCGGTACTGGGTGCGGGATCGTGGGGCACGGCTTTCGGGAAGGTGTTGGCGGAGGCGGGAACCGAGGTGACCATCTGGGCCCGCCGGCCCGAGGTCGCCGAGGCGCTGGCCACCGACCACCGCAACCCCTACTACCTGCCGGGCGTGCAGTTGCCGCCGGTCGCGGCGACCGACGACTACGCGCGGGCACTCGACGGCGCCGATATCGTGGTCCTGGCGGTGCCGTCGCAATCATTGCGCGCGAATCTGAAGATCTGGTCACCGGCCATCGGCCCCGACGCCACCCTGCTGAGTCTGGCCAAGGGGATCGAGAACGGCACCCTGCTGCGGATGAGTGAGGTGATCGCCGAGGTCAGCGGTGCCGCGCCGGATCGGATCGCGGTCCTGTCGGGGCCCAACCTGGCCAAGGAGATCGCCGCCGGGCAACCCGCGGCCACCGTGATCGGCTGCGCCGATGCCGAACGGGCCGCCGCGGTGCAGCGCGCCTGCGTGACCGGTTACTTCCGGCCCTACACCAACACCGATGTGATCGGCTGCGAACTGGGTGGCGCCTGTAAGAATGTCATCGCCCTGGCCTGCGGAATCGCCTCGGGCATGGGGTTCGGCGACAACTCCCTCGCCGGGCTGATGACCCGGGGGCTGGCCGAGATCATCCGGCTCGGTGTGGCACTGGGCGCCGAACCGGTGACCCTGGCCGGGCTGGCCGGAGTGGGGGACCTGATCGCGACCTGTACTTCCCCGCTGTCCCGGAACCGCTCGTTCGGGCAGGTCCTCGGGAGCGGCGGGTCCATGCAGGCCGCGCAGGAGGCGACGCACGGCCAGGTCGCCGAAGGGGTGAAATCGTGCACCTCGGTGCGCGCGCTGGCCGCGGCCAAGAATGTGGAGATGCCGCTCACCGAGGCCGTGCACCAGGTATGCCACGAAGGACTGGCGGTACAGACGGCGCTGGAGAAACTGCTGGGGCGGCAGATAAAACCCGAATAGCCACGCCGGTGGTCCGGCACGGTTGGCCAGTGGCCCGGCAGGGTACGGTTCGGTCATGAACCGGATCAGGGTGGCCGTAGTTTTCGGCGGACGCAGCAACGAGCACACGGTGTCGTGTGTATCGGCGGGTGCTGTGCTGCGGAACCTCGATCCGGCACGGTTCGAGGCGGTGCCGATCGGAATCACCCCGGAGGGCACCTGGGTGCTCACCGATACCGACGCCGCCGAACTGGGCCGGCACGACCGGACCCTGCCCTCGGTCACCGGGGGTGGCCGGGAACTGATGCTGGCCGCGGACCCGAGCCGCGCCGGGACACTGGTCTCCCTCGACGATCCGCACACCGCCCTCGACGCCGTCGATGTGGTGTTCCCGGTACTGCACGGGGCGTTCGGCGAGGACGGCACCGTGCAGGGCATGCTCGAACTGGCGGGCATTCCCTACGTGGGACCCGGGGTGCTGGCCAGCGCGGCCGGCATGGACAAGGAGTTCACCAAGAAACTTCTCGCCGCCGACGGACTGCCGGTCGGCGTGCAGGTGGTGTTGCGGCCGGGCACCGCCACCGTCACCCCCGCGCAGCGGGAACGGCTGGGATTGCCGGTGTTCGTGAAACCCGCGCGCGGTGGTTCCTCCATCGGGATCACCAAGGTCACCGAGTGGGCCGATCTCGACACCGCGATCGCCGCCGCCCGCGCCCACGACCCGAAGGTGATCGTGGAGGCGGGCATCGTGGGCCGCGAGGTCGAATGCGGGGTGCTGGAATTCCCGGATGGCCGGGTGGAAGCCAGTGTGCTCGCCGAGATCAAGATGCCCGAGGATCTGGCCGATGCCGACGCCGGTGAGAAACCCGGTCCCGCCTTCTACGATTTCGACACCAAATACCTCGACGACGTCTGCGAATTCGACGTACCGGCCAAACTCGACGACGAGGTGTCCGACGAGGTCCGCGAGATCGCGGTACGCGCCTTCCGCGCGCTGGACTGCCAGGGCCTGGCCCGCGTCGACTTCTTCCTGACCGAGGACGGCCCGGTGATCAACGAGATCAACACCATGCCCGGGTTCACCCCGATCTCGATGTATCCGCGGATGTGGGACGAGACCGGGGTCGGTTACGGCAAACTGCTGACCACCCTCGTGGAGACGGCCCTCGCCCGCGGTACCGGGCTGCGCTGACCGTGCTCAGTTCGGCAGTTCGCCCGGGTCGATCGGGCGGGCCGGCAACTGCGCGGTGACGGTATCCGACACCGCCTGTAGCGGAGTCGGGCCGGACCCGTCGGGAACCGTGAGCGCGATATAGGTTTCGCGGTCCACCGCGAACCAGGTGGCGGTGGCGGCCGCGTCGTCGCGGATTTCGAACCACTGCACGCCGTTGACCACCTGTAACGGGGACGCCCGATTGAATTCCAGCGGGCGGTCGAGTCCGCAGCGCAGCACGATCGGTTCACCGCCCTCGGGCAGCTGCCAGGCAGTTGTCGCCGGAGGCGCCGGTTCGACCAGGGTGGCGCGGGTGTACTCGCCGAGGTCGGCGGGCAGTGCGGGCAGCAGGGTGGCACAGGCGGGACCGTTCGCCGCGGGCGCCGGCACCGGACCCAGTGCGAGCGGTTCGCGTTCGACCGGTGTCCGCGCGGCGATGACCGCCGCGACCACCACACCGATCAGCAGTGCGATAGGCAGCGCGACCGCGGTCGCGATCAGTGCGGGCGAATACCCGCTACGTTCGGCGCCGCTGCCGTCCGGGGTTTCGGTGTCCTGGTCCGGCGATGTCCCCGGCATCCTCGGCGGTCCTTTCGTCAGCGCGTACACGGCGGCGGGCGCACGCGGTGTCCCGGCCGCCGCGCCTGGTCACCGGGCACAGGGTACCGTCGTGCGGGAAGCGCCGGAGTATCGGCCGGGCGCACGGGCTCGGGGACCCGCGGAGTCCGGGGTACGGCAACGGTGGCGTTCCGCCGGTGGGCACGGCTCCGTTGCCCGGGGCCGGTGCGGCGGCGACCGGTGGTAACAGCGAGTGAGGAAGGCCCCACGATCAGTACAGGACCGACGGTGCGCGACGTGGGCGAATTCGCCCTCATCGCCCGGATCAACGCGGGCCGGGAACAGGGGCCCGCCGTGCAACTGGGCCCCGGTGACGACGCGGCGGTGCTGGCGGCGGCGCGCGGGCGCTATGTGGTGAGCACGGATATGTTGATCGAGGACCGGCATTTCCGCCTGGACTGGTCGGCCGCGGAAGAGGTCGGCCGCAAGGCCATCGCCCAGAACGCCGCCGATATCTACGCGATGGGCGCCGAGCCGGTCGGCTATGTGGTGGGACTCGGAGTACCGGAGCCGACTCCGGTGGATTTCGTGACCGGGTTGGCGGACGGGTTCTGGTCGGAGGCGGCACGGGCGG
Organism: Nocardia testacea NBRC 100365; assembly: GCF_000308775.1. GTDB lineage: Bacteria > Actinomycetota > Actinomycetes > Mycobacteriales > Mycobacteriaceae > Nocardia > Nocardia testacea. The sequence continues at coordinate 28,209 of NZ_BAGJ01000127.1, read as the reverse complement.
GAGGCTCGGTGGCCGGTGGGGATATCGTGCGCAGCCCACAGGTGGTGATCTCGGTGACGGCTTTCGGTGACCCGCTGGGCGAACAACCGGTGACCAGATCCGGTGCGCGGGCGGGTGGGATCCTCGCGATCGCCGGGCGGCCGGGCTGGTCGGCGGCCGGTTACGCGGCGCTGGCGGGTGGGCGCTCGACGGAGCCCGGTCCGGGGGTGGCGCGTGCGGTCGCCGCACATCGTGCCCCGCGACCCGCCTACGACCTCGTCCGTACCGCCGTGACCGGCGGCCATCCGCCGATGGCGCTCACCGATATCTCCGACGGGTTGCTCGCCGATATCGGGCATCTGGCCGAATCCTCGGGAGTCGCGATCGATGTGCGTTCGGCGGCACTGCACGATACCGAGCTCGCGGAATGCGCCGCTTTCCTGAAAGCCGATGCGCGGCAATGGCTTCTGACCGGGGGCGAGGATCATGTGTTCGCCGGGGTCTGGCCGGCCGGTTCCCCGCCGCCCCCCGGCTGGACCGTGATCGGCGCTATCGAGGCCGGTCACGGGGTGACCGTGGACGGCGCCCGGTACCGCGGTCCGCAGGGCTGGGAAGCGTTCTCCGGGACGGACTCGGCGAATGTCGGCCACTCACGATAGGTTGTGCGGTCATGAGCACGAAACCACTCGTGGAAATCATCGATCCGGGCTGGGCGAAGGCACTGGATCCGGTCGCCGACCGTATTGCGGAGATGGGCGAATTCCTGCGTGCCGAGAACGCCGCGGGCCGCGGGTATCTCCCCGCCGGGGAGAATGTACTGCGTGCTTTCCAGGAGCCGTTCGAGGCCGTCCGCGTGCTGATCGTGGGCCAGGACCCCTATCCGACTCCGGGCCACCCGATGGGACTGAGCTTCTCGGTGGCGCCGGATGTTTCGCCGGTACCCCGCAGCCTGGCCAACATCTTCGCCGAATACACCAAGGACCTGGGCCATCCCACCCCGAGTTGCGGCGACCTCAGCCCCTGGTCGCGCCAGGGTGTGCTGATGCTGAACCGGGTCCTCACGGTATCTCCCGGCAAACCGGCCTCCCATCGCGGCAAAGGCTGGGAAAAGGTCACCGAGCAGGCGATCGCGGCCCTGGTGGCCCGCGACGAGCCGCTGGTTGCGGTGCTGTGGGGCCGCGATGCCGCCTCCCTGAAACCGGCGCTGGCGGCGGCGGAGGTGCCCAGTATCGAATCCGCGCACCCGTCACCGCTGTCGGCATCGCGCGGGTTTTTCGGCTCGCGTCCGTTCTCCCGGGTCAATGAATTGCTGGACGAACTCGGCGCCGAGCCGGTGGACTGGCGCCTGCCCTGAGTGGGCGTCGAAAGAGAAACAAGATAGAGGAGCACATATGAAACTGCGCGGCATCACCGCCTCGCTCGCGTTGGGCGCCGCCCTGACGGGGGCGGCCGGAGCGACGGCCGGAGCGGCCCCGCTGACCCTGGAACCGATGAGTCCGGCGACCGATCCCGCGGCCCCGATCGCCGAGGATTTCACCTCGACCGGCTCGTCCACGATCTCGGCCTCGGTGAACGCCAAAGGCGCCTGCCTCTTCCAGCGGACCCTGAGCGCCATGGACCTGGACTGCTGATTCGTCCGTTCGTACGGCGTAACGCCCGCATATTTGCGATGCTGAAAATCGTGAGTAATGCGAACAATTTGCTCGATCCCGTCCAGCTGCTGTTACGCGGCCGGGGCGGGATCGAGCTCGTTGCGGACCGGTACGGCCCGCCGGACGGCCCGGCCGTGCTCTTCCTGCACGGCGGCGGCCAGACCCGGCATTCCTGGAAACGAACCGGGGCGCAGCTCGGCGCCGCGGGAATCCGGGCGGTCACGCTGGACGCGCGCGGCCACGGTGACAGCCAATGGGCACTCGATCGCGACTACCGCTACGAGGCCATGGTCGGCGATGTACTCGCGGTTCTGGAACAGCTGGGCGGCGGCCCCGTGGTGGTGGTCGGCGCCAGTATGGGCGGTATCACCGGGCTGCTGGCCACCGCGGCCCCCGGTGGCGACGCGATCGGCGCGCTGGTCCTGGTGGATATTGTCACCCGGCCCGAACCCGAGGGTGTCAATCGCGTGCTCACCTTCCTGAGCAAGAACCCCGACGGATTCGCCACCCTCGACGAGGCCGCGGATGCCGTGGCCGACTACCTTCCGCACCGGCCTCGGCCCAAATCCAACGCGGGACTGCTGCGTAACCTCCGGCAACGCGACGGCCGCTGGTACTGGCACTGGGATCCGGGCATTCTCGGCGACAAGGCCGCCGACCCCGACGAGATGGCGAGCATGCTCGAAGGCGCGGCCCGGGCACTCGATATCCCGGTTCTGCTCGTACGGGGGCTGCAATCGGATGTGGTGAGCGCCGCGGGCGCCGCGGAATTCCTGGAATTGGTTCCGCATGCCGAGCTGGTCGAGATCGGCAATGCCGCCCATACGGCCGCCGGCGACGACAACGACGCGTTCACCGAGGCGGTGGCGAAGTTCGTCACCCGGGTTCGCTGACCCGGCCCGCCCGCGGCGGCCCGCGCCGACCGGGCCCGCGCCGCCGGAGAGCGGACGGTCAGCTCAGCCCGGAATAATCCGGGGCGCGTTTGGCGAGGAACGCGTCCACACCTTCGCGGCCGGTCGGGCTGCCCGCGGCCGCTCCCATCGCGTCGCGTTCGGCGTCCAATTGTTCGGCAAGGGTCGCGGTGGCCGACCGGCTCAGCAGGCTACGGATGGAGGCGTAGCTGGCGCGTGGTCCGCGGGCCAGCGTGCGGGCCAGTTCACGGGCGTTGTCGCGGACCGCTTCGTCGCTGTCGGCGATCCGGGCCAGAATTCCGAGGCGCTGGGCTTCCGCGGCATCGAGTACCGCGTCGGTCAGCAGGATTTCGCGGGCTTTCGCCGCACCCACCAGCCGGGGCAGCGTCCACGACATCCCACCGTCGGGGCTGAGCCCGACGCCCGGATAGGCGGGGCGCATCCGGGTGCCGGGGCCGCCGACCGCGATATCGGCGGCACAGACCAGGCTCATTCCGGCGCCGGCGGCCCAGCCATGGACCGCGGCGACCACGGGCACCGGGGCGTTGTCCAGCGCCCGGACGAAAACGTGCAGGGTATCGGCGAGTTGATACAGGTGTGCGGCACGGTCGGTCGCCGCCGCGAAATCACGGACATCGCCACCGGCGCAGAAGTTCGGCCCCGCGCCGGTGAGCAGGACGGCACCGATATCCGAGCCCAGACCGGCCAGGGCGGCGGTGCCCGCGGCGACCCCGGCGAAATCCAGGGAGGTGCCCTTGGCTGCGGTGGACAGGGTGATCTCCAGGACCCCGTCCTCGATGTGGACGTATTCGGCTTCGGTGCTCATGGCCGCGACATTACTGGGCGCGGCCGCGCCGGGATATCGCTACCGTCGCACCATCCGGATCTCGGTGGCCGTGGCGAAACGTTCGGCACGGGCGGTGCCGTCGGGGACGAAATCGTATTTGGTGTAGAAGGCCCGGGCCCGGGGATTGTCCCGGAAGACCCACAGCGAACACGAGCGCTCGGGTTCGAGTACCGCGTCCAGCAGAGCCCGGGCCAGCCCGCTGCCGTACCACTCGGCGCGGACATACATGGCCTGCAATTCCCGCTCCGCGACCGGGGGCTCGTCGCGGGGCGGGCCGTAGTGGGTGAACCCGGCGATCTCGTCGCCCGATTCCGCGACCACGATCCGCCCGGTATGGTCGCCGGCGATGCGTTCCCAGATCGCGGCGCGCCGATCGAGATCGAAAGCGGCCAGTACGTGGTCGGGGACCAGGCCTCGGTAGGCCTCGCGCCAGCAGGCGATATGGCAGGCGGCCAGGGCCCGGGCGTGGTCGGGGCGCAGCGCGGTGAGTGTCCAGGGGGCGGCCGTGCCGTGCGGATTGCCGGTGTCGCTACTCGTCCGAGGCTCCTTCCGGAAAGCGATACGACCTCGCCCCGGCTCCTGTGCGGAGCCGGGGCGAGGTCGTATCGAAGAGCTGTGTGCCCGACGGATGAAACCGGTTACCCGGTGATCAGCCGCGGACCACCTTGCCCGCCTTCAGGCAGGAGGTGCACACGTTCATCCGGCGGGTGTTACCCGGGGCGACCTGGGCCCGCACGGTCTGGATATTCGGGTTCCAGCGACGGTTGGTGCGCCGGTGCGAATGCGAGACCGATTTACCGAAGCCGGGGCCTTTGGCGCAGACGTCGCAGACGGCAGCCATAGTCGCGAACTCCTTCATGTCATCATGGGGGACCTGCCACCGGTACAGCGGTCGATCCTGATCAATGTCGTCATGCCTGCCGACGAGCATCGGCGGATTCGATGACCATCGGACAGCGCCGACCGAGAACGGCCGCGCCAGGCAACCCTGCAAGGGTAGCCCGACCCGCCGCGATCCACCAAACCGGGGTCGACCGATCAAGCCGTAGTTTATCCGGCGAACCCTTGCGAGGCGCCCTGGACGCGGCCCGTCCCGGGGCACGATGTCGGGAGCGGCCGCTAACCTGGCGTTCGACTTCCGCGACGACGAGAAACGAGGTGACGGTGCCCGAGACCCGGCAGGTGAGCGGCGAGGGTTCGCCGGTCACCGGATCCGCGGACGGCGGGCTGGGCGGGGCCGAACTCCTGGCCTGGGGTCATCTCTGTGTGGCCGCGCTCGAACAGCGGCGCGCGGAGATCGATGCCCTCAACGTCTTTCCGGTACCGGACTCCGACACCGGGACCAACCTCCTGGCGACCATGCGCGCCGCCGTCGCGGAAGCGCGGCTCCCGGCGGCGGGTGCCGACGGTGAGCCGGACCGGCCCTCCGCCCGCGCGGTGGCCGCGGCACTGGCCCGCGGCGCGACCGCGGGGGCCCGGGGCAACTCCGGCATCATCGTGTCCCAGGTATTGCGGGGTATCGCGGACGCGACGGTGGACGCGGCGCTGACCGAACTCACCTACCGGACCGCGTTGGCGCGGGCGGCCGCCCTGGTCCGGGGAAGCCTGAGCGATCCGGTGGAGGGCACCATCCTCACGGTTCTCGACCGGGCGGGGGCTGCGGCGCACCGGTGTGCCGAGCCGGGGCTGGCGGCGGTGGTGCGCGCCGGAGCCGACGCGGCGGCGCGGGCGCTGGAGGACACCCGCGACCAGTTGGCGGTGCTGCGCGACGCCGGGGTCGTGGATGCCGGTGCGCGTGGGTTGCTGGTGCTGCTGGACGGGCTGGTCACCGTGGTGACCGGTGAGACGCCCGTGCGCGCCGAGTACCGGCCCGCGGATATCCGCACGCCGGCGGCGCGGCCCGGACCGGCACAGCGTTACGAGGTGATGTACCGGATCGACGGGGGTCGCGTGGATCTCGCCGCCGAGCTGCGTTCCCGGCTGGCCGCGCTGGGGGATTCGGTGGTGGTGGCCGCCGACGGCGTCGGTGGCTGGTCGGTCCATGTGCACTGCGCGGACGCGGGGGCGGCGGTGGAGGCCGGCCTCGCCGTGGGCCGTCCGCACACGATCCGTATCGAGCACCTGACCGAGGCCTCCGCGTCCGGGGACGGCGGCCCGCATCCCGGCGGTGCCGTGGTCACCGGGGTGCGGGAAGCGGCGGACAGCCGGCAGGTGCACGACCGTGCCCTCCGGCAGATCAGTGGACGCCTCGGCGAGCCCGCCGATCGTGGGGTGCTCGCCGTCGCGTCCGGCGCGGGTGCGGCGGCGCTCTTCGAAGCGGGCGGCGCGGTGGTGCTGAATGCCGGACGGACGCTGGAATCGGCGGTACTGCTGGCGGCTATCCGGCAGCTCCCGCATCGGGAGGTGCTGGTACTTCCCAACGGTGCGCTCCCGGCCCACGAGCTGGTGGCGGTCGGGGCGGCGGCGCGTGACGCGCGCCGCGACGTACTGCTGCTGCCCAGCGCCAGCATGGTCCAGGGTCTCGCGGCGCTGGCGGTACACGATCGGGCCCGGATCGCCGTGGACGATGCCTTCACCATGTCCGAGGCGGCCGCGAGCACCCGCTGGGGCGCGCTGCGCCGCGCCGGTGGGCGAGCGCTCACCATGGTCGGGACCTGCGCTTCCGGCGACGGACTCGGCCTGGTGGGCCACGATGTGGTGGTTATCGACCGGGATACCCGGGCCGCGGGCGAGACCCTGCTGAACCGGATGCTCGGGCTGGGCGGCGAACTGGTGACACTGCTGGTCGGCGCGGCGGCGCCGGACGGGCTCGCCGACGACCTCGCGCGGCATATCGGTGACGAATTCCCCGGTGTGGAGGTCACGGTGTATGCCGGAGGCCAGCAGGGCGACCTGATACAGATCGGTGTGGAATGAGTATCCGCCGGACCCGCCGCCGCGGGCCGAGGGGACAGGAGTAGCGCGATGGCGACACTGAGCGACCGGCTCGACCATCTGCTCGGCGCGAAGGCCGCCGCGTCGCTGGCGGACGCGTTCGATATGCACACCGTGGAAGATCTGCTGCGCCACTATCCGCTGCGCTACGCCACCCAGGGGCAGCCGCTCACCGAGGAGGCGCCGGAGGACGGGGCGCATATCACCGTGATCGGGCGGGTCACCAAGGCGGATCTGCGGCCGATGCGGCAGCGGCGCGGGTCGCTGCTGAAGGTGGTGCTCGACACCGGCGGCGGGCGCGGCGTGGATGTCACCTTCTTCAATGGCGACAAGGTGAAATACGCGGTCCGCCAGGGTGTCCGGGCCATGATGTCGGGCACGGTCAACTACTGGCGGCCCGGTCAGTGGAATCTCAGCCATCCGGGATATCTGATCCTGCCGGAGGCCGACGACGAGGAGCCGGCCCTGACCACCGTGCGCGGCGGGGGTGACCTGCGCGGGATCGCGCAGAGCGCGAAGGGCGCGGGCGGTGTGGACATGTCCTTTTTCGACCGCGAGTTCATCCCGGTTTATCCGGCGACGGCCAAGGTGCAGAGCTGGGAGATCCTGGCCTGTGTCCGGCAGATTCTCGATCAGCTCGACCCGCTCGCCGATCCGTTGCCCGCCGAGGTGCGCGACGAACGGGAACTGATGCCGGTGGGCGATGCGCTGCGCCTGATCCACCTGCCCGAACGCACCTCCGATATCGAACGCGCCCGGGAACGGCTGCGTTTCGACGAGGCACTGGCATTGCAGCTGGTGCTCGCCGAACGCCGGCACGAGGTCTCCGGCCGCACGGCCCGGGCCTGTCCGCGGCGCGCGGACGGAATCGTCGCCGCCTTCGACGAGCGGCTGCCGTTCGAACTCACCGCGGGACAGCGCGGCGTCATAGGCGAGATCTCGGCGGATCTGTCCCGGGAACAGCCCATGCACCGGCTGCTGCAGGGCGAGGTGGGTTCGGGTAAGACCATCGTCGCGTTGCACGCCATGTTGCAGGTGATCGACGCGGGTCAGCAGTGTGCGCTGCTTGCGCCCACCGAGGTGCTCGCCGCGCAGCACTACCGGTCGCTGCGGGCGATGCTGGGCGATCTCGGGCAGGCGGGGGAGCTGGGCGCGGCCGAGACCGCGACCCGGGTGACGCTGGTGACCGGGTCCATGCCGGCCGCGACGAAGCGAGCCGCCCTGCTCGCGGCGGTGACCGGGGACGCGGGCATCGTGATCGGTACCCACGCACTCATCCAGGACGCGGTCGAATTCTTCGATCTGGGTCTGGTGGTGGTGGACGAACAGCACCGCTTCGGGGTGGAGCAGCGCGATGCGCTGCGGGCCAAGGCGAAATCGGGCTTCTCCCCGCACTTGCTGGTGATGACCGCGACCCCGATCCCGCGCACCATCGCCATGACCACCCTGGGCGACCTGGAGACCTCGACCCTCACCGAACTGCCCCGGGGGCGTTCGCCGATCCAGTCGAAGGTGGTACCGCGCCGGGTCCATCCCAACTGGGTGGACCGGGCGTGGGAACGGATCACCGAGGAGGTCGGTGCGGGCCGGCAGGCCTATGTCGTGTGCTCGCGGATCGGAGACGACGAGGACGGTGCCGGGGCGCGGGGCAAGAAAGCCGCGGAGAAGGAAGCTCCGTCGACCCAGGCCGTGGTCGATGTCTTCGACCGTCTGCGTACCGGACCGCTCGCGCACCTGCGGATCGGGCTGCTGCACGGACGGCTGCCGTCGGATGAAAAAGACCAGGTGATGCGCGACTTCAATGCCGGCGATATCGATGTGCTGGTGTGTACGACGGTGGTCGAGGTGGGCGTGGACGTCCCGAACGCGACCGTGATGGTGATCGTGGACGCCGATCGGTTCGGGGTGAGCCAGCTGCACCAGCTCCGGGGCCGGATCGGGCGCGGCGCGCATCCCGGGTTGTGCCTGCTGATCACCGATGCCGCGCCCGGCGGCCCGGCGATGACGAGGCTGGAGGCCGTCGCCGCCACCACCGACGGATTCGAACTGTCGGTACTCGATCTGCGGCAGCGGCGCGAGGGCGATGTGCTCGGTGCGGCGCAGTCGGGCACCACCCGGTCGCTGCGCCTGCTCTCGCTGCTCGACGATCTCGAGGTCATCACCGCCGCCCAGGAGCTGGCCCGCACCGTGGTGGAGCAGGATCCCGGGCTGACCCGGCATCCCGGCCTGGCGGCGATGATGTACGCCGCCGTCGATTCCGAACGCCTGGAATACCTGGCCAAATCCTGATCACCGCGCGCGGGAACCGGGCCGGGACGCTCGGCGTCAAACCTGGCAACGGAATCGCCGAGGGGAAAGGGGTTGGCGTCATGGAGGAAAGACAGGGGTGCCGGGCGGTACGGCGGGGGCGGTCCGCACCGGCGCGGATCCGGCCGGTGCTGCGGGTGGCGCAGACCTGCCAGCACTGTGTGGCCCGGCGGACGAAACGCCGGGAACCCGGCGCGGGGGAGCTGGAAGGCTGAACGGCCCGGGCCGCGCGAGGTGCGGCCCGGGCCGGGATTTCAGCGGACGGCGCGGGCGGCGGCCACCATATTGCGCAGGGAGGCCTCCACCTCGGCCAGGCCCCGGGTCTTCAGGCCGCAGTCGGGATTGACCCAGAGACGTTCGGCGGGAACAGCTTTCAGCGCGGCCCGCAGGGACGTCGTGATCTCCTCGACACCGGGCACCCGGGGCGAGTGGATATCGTAGACACCCGGGCCCACGCCGGCGGCGAATCCCGAGGCATTCAGATCGTCCAGTACCTCCATATGTGAGCGGGCGGCCTCGATGGACGTGACATCGGCGTCCAGCCCGGCGATGGCGTCGATCACCTCACCGAACTCCGAATAGCACAGGTGGGTGTGGATCTGGACGGAGTCGGCCACCCCGGAGGTCGCCAGCCGGAACGCGTGCACCGACCAGTCCAGGTACTCCTGCTGATCGGCCGCCCGCAACGGCAGCAGTTCCCGCAGGGCGGGCTCGTCGACCTGGACGATCCGGATCCCCGCGTTCTGCAGGTCCACCGTCTCGTCCCGGATAGCCAGGGCCACCTGCCGGGCCGAATCCGCCGGCGGCTGATCGTCGCGGACGAAGGACCAGGCCAGGATGGTCACCGGGCCGGTGAGCATGCCCTTGACCGGTTTGCCGGTGAGCGACTGCGCGTAGGCGATCCACTCCACCGTCATGGCGGCGGGACGGGAGACGTCACCGAACAGGATGGGCGGGCGCACACAGCGGGTGCCGTAGGACTGCACCCAGCCCAGCTCGGTCGCCGCGAATCCGTCGAGCTGTTCGGCGAAGTACTGCACCATATCGTTGCGTTCCGGTTCGCCGTGCACGAGGACATCGAGCTCGAGCTTCTCCTGCAGGGCGATGACTTCGCCGATCTCCGCCCGCATCCGCCGGACGTACTCGGCCCGGTCGATCTCCCCGGCCCGCAGCGCCGCCCGGGCCAGCCGGATGGCCGAGGTCTGTGGGTAGGAGCCGATGGTGGTGGTCGGCAGCGGCGGCAGGTGCAGGTGCTCCCGCTGCAGTGCCCGGCGCTGTTCGGCGGGGGCCCGCCGCACGGCCTCCGCACCCAGCGCGGCCAGCCGCGCCCGCACCCGCGCATTGTGGATCCGCGGATCGGCGCGGCGGCTCGCCGCGGCGGCGCGGGCGGTGTCCAGCTCCGCGGCGATCGCCTCGGTGCCGGAGTTCAGGCCCGTGGCCAGGGTCCGCACCTCGGCGGTCTTCTCGGCGCCGAAGGCGAGCCAGGAGCGCAGCGCGTCGTCGAGGCGCGTCTCCACCGCCAGTGAGTACGGGACATGCAGTAGCGAGCAGGACGTGGACACCGCGAGCGCTCCCACGCTGCCCAGCAGGGTGGCCAGCGTCGACAGTGCGTCGTCGAGATCGGTGCGCCAGACATTGCGCCCGTCGACGACTCCCGCGACCAGCAGTTTATGTGCCAGCGCGGGGATCGCCGCCACATCGGCGACCTCGGTGCCCGCGACCAGATCGACGGCGATACCTTCGACTTCGGTGGCGGCCAGCGCTTCCAGGGCGGCACCCGGATGCCCGAAATAGGTCGCCACCAGCACCGCCGGTCGCCGCGGCGCCGCGGTGAGCTCGGTGTAGACCCGACGGACCGTCGCCAGTTCCGCCGCGGTGAGATCGGTGACCAGCGCGGGTTCGTCGAGTTGCACCCAGTCCGCGCCCGCGTCGGCGAGCAGCCGCAGCAACTCCGCGTACAGCGGGATCAGTTCGTCGATCCGGTCCAGCGCCGCGCCGCCGGTGGTCTTGGCCAGTTTCAGGAAGGTGACCGGTCCGATGACCACGGGCCGGGCCGGTACGCCGAGTCCGATCGCTTCGGTGACCTGCGCCAGCAGATCCTCCGGGTGCAGGCCGAAGGTGGTGTCGGAGCCGAGCTCGGGGACCAGATAGTGGTAGTTGGTGTCGAACCACTTGGTCATCTCCAGCGGTTCCACCGATTCGGTTCCGCGCGCGGCGGCGAAATAGCGGTCCAGCCGATCCTCGATCCCGGCGACCCGGGCGGGGAGGGCGCCGAGGAGGGCGGCCGTATCGAGCATCTGGTCGTAATAGGAGAAAGTGCCGACGGGGATCGAATCCAGGCCGGCGGCGGTCAGCGCCGCGTACTGGTCGCGGCGTAGCGCGCGGGCGGTTTCGTGCAGCCGCGCCGCATCGATCCGGCCCGCCCAGTAGGACTCGGTCGCGCGTTTGAGTTCCCGGCGTGGCCCCACCCGGGGGAGTCCGAGAAGTGTTGCGGTGAACGGGCTGTGCGAAATAACAGTCACGGTGTTCTCCAGTGCTGAAGTTCGACGGACGTCGCCGTTCCCGGGCGCACGGCACCGATGAGACCCCGAACGGCCCGGCCGTGCGGTCGGGTCGCATGTCAGCACTGGTGGACCGCGGCGCCCGCTCCACGAGGCGACGGCCACCGGATACGGCGTATCCGGTACAACCGGCAGGTCTTCGGACTCGCGGGCACCGGCCTGTCGGCCGACCTACTGGCCGTCGCTTCCCAGGCGTGTCGCCCAGTGCTCATGACGGCGGTCGTTCCTGCTCACCGCTGCGGGACAGTTCCGGATTCCCACCGGATTCCCTCTCACCCGCGGGTGCGGGCTTCGGCGCCGGGGGCGGACGTTCGGGGCTCCTCGTCGTCCGGCCGGCGGACCAGCTGCGTGCTCCACCATAACGCGGCACCACCCGGCGGCACGAGCGGTCCGGCGGACCGTCGCGCGCAACGGGGTCGCCTCGTGTCCGGGCGGCGGTCGTCCCCGCGGTGTGTGCGGTGCGGTTGCGGGCGGGCCGGCATCGGAGGATCATGCGACGGCGGTGCTCGCGTGTCCGGGAAGTAGCGGGGTGGTGGCCGGGCCACCGGGACCGCACAAAAGGGAGTCGCGGGCAGTGAGATATGACGGCGCGGTGAACTCTACTTCGCACCGTTGCCCTACCCCGATGTGAAGATTCTGCGAAGTGGACTTCGCTGTCGATCCTGGGTGTGGCGCCGGGTACGTTGGTTCAATGTTCTCGAAAGTCTTGGTTGCCAACCGCGGCGAAATCGCCATCCGAGCCTTCCGCGCGGCGTACGAGCTCGGTGTCGGAACGGTTGCCGTCTTCCCGCACGAGGACCGTAATTCGGTCCACCGCCTGAAGGCGGACGAGGCATACGAGATCGGCGAGGAAGGTCATCCGGTCCGGGCCTACCTCTCGGTCGACGCCATCATCGAGGCGGCGAAGACCGCGGGCGCCGACGCGATCTACCCCGGCTACGGGTTCCTGTCGGAGAATCCCGATCTGGCCGCCGCGTGCGCGCGGGAGGGCATCACCTTCATCGGACCGTCGGCCGAGGTGCTCGAACTGGCGGGCAACAAGGCCCGCGCGATCGCCGCGGCGCGGGAGGCCGGGCTGCCGGTCCTGGATTCGAGCGCGCCCTCGGCCGATGTGGCCGAGCTGCTGGCGGCGGCGGAATCCATGGAGTTCCCGGTATTCGTCAAGGCCGTCGCCGGCGGCGGCGGGCGCGGTATGCGCCGGGTGGCCGAGCGGTCGGCGTTGCGGGAGGCGATCGAGGCGGCCTCGCGCGAGGCCGAGTCGGCGTTCGGTGATCCCACGGTGTTCCTGGAACAGGCCGTGGTGAACCCGCGGCATATCGAGGTGCAGATCCTGGCCGACACCCAGGGCGAGGTGATGCACCTGTTCGAGCGTGACTGTTCGCTGCAGCGGCGGCACCAGAAGGTGATCGAGCTGGCCCCCGCCCCGAATCTGGATCCGGATTTGCGCGACCGGATCTGCGCGGACGCGGTGGCCTTCGCTCGGCAGATCGGTTACAGCTGTGCGGGCACGGTGGAGTTCCTGCTCGACGAACGCGGCAATCACGTGTTCATCGAGATGAATCCGCGGATCCAGGTGGAACATACGGTGACCGAGGAGATCACCGATGTGGACCTGGTGCAGTCGCAGTTGCGGATCGCGGCCGGGGAAAGCCTGTCGGATCTGGGCCTGAGCCAGGACAAGGTGACGATCCGCGGTGCGGCGTTGCAGTGCCGGATCACCACCGAGGACCCGGCCAACGGATTCCGCCCCGATACCGGCCGCATCACCGCCTACCGCACCCCCGGCGGCGCCGGTATCCGGCTCGACGGCGGCGCGAACCTGGGCGCGGAGATCGGCGCCTACTTCGATTCCATGCTGGTCAAACTCACCTGCCGCGGCCGGGACTTCCCGGCGGCGGTGGCGCGGGCCCGCCGTGCGCTGATGGAATTCCGGATCCGCGGTGTCACCACCAATATCCCGTTCCTGCTCGCGGTACTCGGCGACGACGATTTCACCGCGGGCCGCATCACCACCTCGTTCATCGACGAGCGCCCGGAGCTGCTCGCCACCCGCGAACCCGCCGACCGCGGTACCAAGATCCTCAACTACCTGGCCGACATCACGGTGAACAAACCGCACGGCGCCCGGCCGACCGCGGTGTACCCGCACGACAAACTGCCCGCGATCGACCTGTCGGTGCCGCCGCCGGACGGTTCGCGGCAGAAACTGCTGACGCTGGGTCCGGAGGGATTCGCGCAGGCCTTGCGCGAACAGAAGGCGGTCGGGGTCACCGACACCACCTTCCGCGACGCGCACCAGTCGCTGCTCGCGACCCGGGTACGCACCAACGGCCTGCTCGATGTGGCCGGGCACGTCGCGCGACTGACCCCGGAACTGCTGTCCATCGAGGCATGGGGCGGGGCGACCTACGATGTGGCGCTGCGCTTCCTCTACGAGGACCCGTGGGAGCGGCTGGCCGCGCTGCGCGAGGCGATTCCGAACATCTGCCTGCAAATGCTGCTGCGCGGCCGCAACACCGTCGGCTACACCCCCTACCCGGAGCGGGTGACCCGGGCGTTCGTGGCCGAGGCCACCGCGACCGGGATCGATATCTTCCGGATCTTCGACGCCCTGAACAATGTGGACCAGATGCGCCCGGCCATCGACGCGGTCCGCGAAACCGGTACCGCGATCGCCGAAGTCGCGCTGTCCTACACCGGTGATCTCACCGATCCGGACGAGAAGCTCTACACCCTGGACTACTACCTCAAACTGGCCGAGCAGATCGTGGACGCGGGCGCGCACGTGCTGGCGATCAAGGATATGGCCGGGCTGTTGCGCGCGCCCGCCGCGGCGAAGCTGGTGACCGCGCTGCGCAGCAATTTCGATCTGCCGGTCCATGTGCACACCCACGACACCCCGGGCGGGCAGCTGGCCACCTATCTCGCCGCCTGGCAGGCCGGTGCCGACGCCGTGGACGGCGCGTCGGCCGCCATGGCCGGTACCACCAGCCAGCCCGCGCTCTCGGCGATCGTGGCCGCCGCCGCGCACAGCGAATACGACACCGGGCTGAACCTGCGCAATGTCTGCGATCTGGAGCCGTACTGGGAGGCGCTGCGCAAGGTGTACGCGCCGTTCGAATCCGGACTGCCGGCGCCCACCGGCCGCGTCTACACCCACGAGATCCCCGGCGGTCAGCTGTCGAATCTGCGCCAGCAGGCCATCGCCCTGGGGCTCGGCGACCGGTTCGAGGAGGTCGAGGCGAAATACGCGGCCGCGGACCGGTTGCTGGGCCGCTTGATCAAGGTCACGCCGTCCTCCAAGGTGGTCGGTGACCTGGCGCTGTCGCTGGTGGGTTCCGGGATCGAGATCGACGATTTCGCCGCCGATCCGGGTCGCTACGACATCCCCGATTCGGTGATCGGCTTCCTGCGTGGCGAACTCGGTACGCCGGCCGGTGGCTGGCCCGAGCCGTTCCGGGAGAAGGCGCTCGCCGGCCGGGGCGCGGCCAAACCCGAATCCGAGTTGTCCGCCGCGGACGAGGCGGGGCTGGCCGGCACCTCCGAAGAGCGCCGGGCGACCCTGAACCGGTTGCTCTTCCCCGGCCCCACGGCGGAATTCCTGGCGCACCGGGAGAAGTACGGCGATACCACCGGCCTGTCGGCCAATCAGTTCTTCTACGGCCTGCGGCACGGCGAAGAACACCGGGTACAGCTGGAGAAGGGCGTCATCCTGCTCATCGGGCTGGAGGCGATCTCCGAACCCGACGAACGCGGGATGCGCACGGTCATGTGCATCCTCAATGGGCAGTTGCGCCCGGTATCCGTGCGGGACCGGTCCATCGCCAGTGAGATCCCGGCCGCGGAGAAGGCCGACAAGAACAATCCGCATCACATCGCGGCGCCCTTCGCCGGTGTTGTGACGCTGACCGTGGCCGAAGGCGAAACGGTCGCCTCGGGCGACACCATCGGCACCATCGAGGCCATGAAGATGGAAGCCGCCATCACCGCCCCGCGCGGCGGTGTGGTGGGCCGGGTGGCCATCGCGCAGGTGCAGCAGGTCGAGGGCGGTGATCTGCTGGTCGAACTGGGCGAGCGCGAATCCGAATGACCCGGATCGTCGCCGGTACCGCCGGTGGGCGGCGCCTGAAGGTGCCGCCGGCCGGGACCCGGCCCACATCGGATCGGGTGCGGGAGGCCGTGTTCTCCTCGATCGAGGCGTGGATGGACCTCGCGGGCGCCCGGGTGCTCGACCTCTACGCCGGCTCGGGCGCGCTCGGGCTGGAGGCGCTGTCGCGCGGCGCTGCCGAGGCACTGCTGGTCGAATCCGACCGGCGGGCGGCCGGGGTGCTGCGCGGCAATATCGCCGAACTCGGGCTGGACGGTGCGCAGATGCGGATCGGGACGGTGGCACAGGTGCTCGCCCACGGTGGTGCGGGCACTTTCGATCTGGTGTTCGCCGATCCGCCCTACGAGCTGCCGACCGAGGCCGTCCAGGGCGATCTCCGCGCACTCGCCGCCCACGGATGGCTCGCCGAGGACGCGTTGCTGCTGGTCGAACGCTCCGCGCGGTCGGCCGAGATCGACTGGCCCGCAGGCCTACAG
The DNA here is from genome assembly GCF_000308775.1 of Nocardia testacea NBRC 100365. GTDB lineage: Bacteria > Actinomycetota > Actinomycetes > Mycobacteriales > Mycobacteriaceae > Nocardia > Nocardia testacea. The sequence goes on along the minus strand of NZ_BAGJ01000127.1, from coordinate 12,434 downwards.
GGCCGCCCCGCGCGGCGCTATGGGGAGACCCGGATCGAGTCGGCGGTGTACGTCGGCGCGACCCCGGCCGGCGCGGGCGAACCTGCTAGCGTCTGACCCATGGCAGGAGCTCTGTGCCCGGGATCCTTCGACCCGGTGACCAACGGCCATCTCGATGTGTTCCGGCGGGTCGCCGAACAGTTCGACGAGGTCGTGATCACGGTGATGATCAACAAGAAGAAGCAGGGCATGTTCTCGATCGAGGAACGTATCGATCTGCTGCGCGACGCCACCGCGGACCTGCCGAACGTGCGGATCGCCTCCTGGGACGGCCTGCTGGTCGATTTCGCCCGGGAACAGGGCATCACCGCCATCGTCAAAGGTCTGCGCGACGCCGGTGACTTCGGTTACGAACTCCAGATGGCGCAGATGAACAAGAAGCTCTCCGGCGTCGACACCTTCTTCATCGCGACCAACCCCACGTTCAGCTACCTGTCCAGCTCCCTGGTCAAGGAAGTGGCGGCCTTCGGCGGCGATGTCAGCGATATGCTGCCGCCGCTGGTGCACAAGCGGCTACTCGACCGGCTGGCCGAGCGCGCGGGCTGACCCGGACCGCTGGGCGGTCACTTCCCGGGCCCGCTGCAGTGGCCGGAACACCAGACCGCGCAGCGCCAGGAACCGCAGACCACCGACCGCGGCGCTGATCGCCAGCACGGCCGCGGCCTGGGTGGGTGCGTTCAATGTCGGGGCCAGGACCTCCAGCGCCGCGAGGGCCGCGGTACTGATACCCAGGCCCAGCAGCGCCAGGCCGCCGCCCTCCCACTGCGCGGTGAACCAGCCGACCCGCTCGGCGGCGTGGAAGGTGAGCCTGCGGTGCAGTTCGTTGGCCAGCACGGTGCTCACGACCGATCCGGCCACATTGGCCGACAGGGTCCCGAGGCCGGTGAGGGTCAGGAAGAGCAGGACATAGGAGATATTGCTCAATCCACCGACCAGTGCGAAACGAATCAACTGCGGAAAGGCGCGATCACCGCGCAGGTACCGCAGGAGGCGCTGTTGCCAGGCGGCGGGGGTGAACGGCTCCGGCCAATCGATATCCAGATCCCCGGTGGTCAGTGCCGTGGAGGTAGGCAACTGCAGGATGGTCATGGGCGGTTCCGATCGGGCAAGGGACGGGCAGCCCCGCCGCGCCGCGGTTGGGCTCCCTAAGAATTTAACACCAAGCGGAGGGCAGGTCTCCAGTTGATTGTGTGACTCTGCAGATATCGGGCCGACCGGGCGACACACCGAAAGTAGGTTCGGCGCATCCACCGGCCCGGGGCACACTGGGAACGGCGTGATGTATCGCCGATCGTCAGCAGGAGGACAGTGAGCATGTATCGGGTATTCGAGGCGCTCGACGAACTGGTCGCCATAGTCGAGGAGGCGCGCGGTATCCCCGCGACGCGCAACTGCATCGTGCCGCGGCCGGAGACACTCGATCTGCTCGACGATGTGCGGGACGCGCTGCCCACCGAGATCGACGACGCCCAGGATGTGCTCGACCACCGGGACAAGATCGTCGACGACGCCCGGGGGCTGGCCGAGGACACCATCCGGTCCGCCGACGAACAGGCCGCCGGCACGGTGGCCGACGCCCGCGCCGAAGCCGACCGCATCCTCGCCGAGGCGAAAGCGCACGCCGACCGCATGGTCGCCGAAGCCACCGCCCACGCCGACCGGATGGTCGATACGGCCACCGCCGAGGCCGAACGCCTCGTCTCCGACGCCAAAGCCGAATACGAGGCGGTCACCGGACGGGCCCGCGCCGAGGCCGAACGGACCGTCGAGGCCGGTAAGGCCTCCTACGACCGCTCGGTCGCCGACGGTCAGGCCGAACAGCGCCGGCTGGTGGAGGACACCGAGGTCGTCCGGGCGGCGCACGCCGAATCCGCCCGCATCATCGACGCCGCCCACGCCGACGCCGACCGGATGCGCGCCGACTGCGATCACTACGTCGACACCAAACTCGCCGAGTTCGAGGACACCCTCGGCAGTGCCCTGCGCACCGTCGGCCGGGGCCGCCAGCAGCTCCGCAACGGCGCGGGCGTCCCCGACTACGCCGCCGAGTTCCGGCGGTAATACCGGCCTCGCCTCCGGCGGGTCGGGCCGAGGCCCTGTGACCCCGATTCCTCCCTCACGCGACCGGTCGCTGCACGCCGTCGCATCGATACCGGGCGACCTTCGGCAGCGCTGATGCGCTCGTCCCACCTTATTTTGCCCGGTTGGCCCGTTCGCCGTACTGTGGTGTGGTTGCTCGCCGATTCCGGCGCAAAACCAACTGCCCCGACCCACCCAGTGGAGTGTTTGCGATGCCTGCCGATACCACCGCGCGCTCGCGTTCCGGTGCACCTCGTGCACACGGCGCGGGTTTCGTGCTGGATGTCCGCAGCCTCGGTCGCGCCCCGGGCTCGATGCGCGAACTGCGGCGGACGGTCACCACCACCGAACGACTCGGACTCGATCTCGCCGGCGTGCCCGTCGGCGCGGAGGTCGAGCTGGATCTGCGGTTGCAGGCCGTGTCCGAAGGGGTGCTCGTCACCGGGTCCCTGGAGGCGCCGGTGGCCGGTGAGTGCTCGCGATGCCTGGAACCGTTCACCGATACGGTGCGGTTGTCGCTGACCGAGCTGTTCGCCTACCCGGACAGTGCCACCGATCAGACCTCCTCCGAGGACGAGGTCTACCGGATGAACGACGATCTCATCGACCTGGAACCCCTGGTGGTGGACCAGCTCGGCCTGGAGTTGCCGCTGCAGCCGTTGTGCTCGCCGGACTGTCAGGGGCTGTGCCCGGAGTGCGGTGTTCGGATGGCGATTGCGGGATCCGATCATGGGCATGAGATACTTGATCCCCGCTGGGCCGGGCTGGCGAAATTCGCCTCCGGATCGCCCGGCAGCGGCAGCCCCGACGAGGGTGCGGCCACCGGAGATCATCCCACCGATACAGCACGTAACAGTACAGAGGAGAAATAGTCGTGGCCGTTCCCAAGCGCCGGATGTCCCGTTCCAACACCCGGTCGCGGCGCAGCCAGTGGAAGGCCGCCGCCCCCACCCTGATCACCTGCCCGAACCGGGCCTGTGGCCAGAAGACCCCGCCGCATATCGCGTGCCCCTCCTGCGGTACTTACAAGGGCCGCCAGGTCGTCTCCGCCGTCTGACCCCCGGGTCGACCGTTGACCGCGGGTAAAGACGAACCCGGTGAACCGGGTGATCATTCGGGCCTGCTCGCCGCCCTGGGCGTCGAGGTGGCTCCGGAGTTGTTGCGATTGGCGCTGACCCATCGCTCGTACGCGTACGAGAACGGCGGCCTGCCGACCAATGAGCGGCTCGAGTTCCTCGGGGACTCGGTGCTCGGTCTGAGCATCACCGAACGGCTCTACCACGAGCATCCGGAGAAATCCGAGGGTGAGCTGGCCAAGCTGCGCGCGAGTGTGGTGAACATGCACGCGCTCGCCGAGGTGGCACGCAACCTGGGTGAGGGTGGACTGGGCGCGCATCTGCTGCTCGGCAAGGGTGAGGAACTCACCGGCGGCCGGGACAAGCCCAGCATCCTCGCCGACGGGATGGAATCGCTGCTCGGCGCCGTCCACCTCGAGCACGGTATCGACGTGGCCCGCGAGGTCGTGCTGCGGCTGTTCGCCGAGCTGCTCGAGCGCGGACCGCGGATGGGCGCGGGACTGGACTTCAAGACCAGTCTGCAGGAGCTGACCGCCGAACGCGGTCTCGGTGTGCCCAGCTACGAGATCACCTCGACCGGTCCCGACCACGACAAGGAATTCACCGCGACCACTGTGATCGCCGGTGATGCCTACGGTCAGGGAGTCGGCCGGTCGAAGAAAGAGGCCGAGCAGAAGGCGGCGGGCGCGGCCTACCGCGCGTTGACCGGCGAATCCTGAATGCCCGAACTCCCCGAGGTGGAGGTCGTACGCCGCGGCCTCACCGAACATCTGTGCGGGCGAACCGTCGAATCGGTCACGGTCACCCATGCGCGGTCGGTGCGCCGGCACGAAGCGGGCGCGGCCGATATGGCGGCGCGGCTCACCGGGCTCACGGTGGCCGCGGCGCAGCGACGCGGCAAGTATCTGTGGCTCACCTTCGACGAACCCGGCGGCGGACCCGCCGATACCGCGCTGGTCGTCCATCTCGGTATGAGCGGGCAGATGCTGGTGCAGCCCGCCGATGCCCCGGTGGAGAAGCACGCGCACATCCGGGCGACCCTCGACGATGGGCGCGAGCTGCGTTTCGTCGACCAGCGCACCTTCGGCGGCTGGGTGCTGGCGCCGCTGGTGGAGGTGGACGGTGATCTGCTGCCCGACCTGCTCGCGCATATCGCCCGGGACCCGCTGGACCCCCGCTTCGATACCGAACGGGTCGTCGCTGTGTTGCGGACCAAGAACACCGAGATCAAACGGGTGCTGCTGGATCAGGCCGTGGTCTCCGGGATCGGCAACATCTACGCCGACGAGGCGCTGTGGCGGGCGAAGGTGCACGGTGGCCGGATCGCCTCGACGCTCACCCGTCCAGTTTTGCGCACCCTGCTCGGCGAGGCCCACGCGGTGATGACCGACGCGCTCGCCGCGGGCGGTACCTCCTTCGACGCCCTGTACGTCAATGTGAACGGCGAATCCGGCTACTTCGAGCGCGCTCTGGCGGTGTACGGGCGCGGTGACCGGCCGTGCCCGCGCTGCGGCGCGGTGATCGTGCGGGAGAAGTTCATGAACCGCTCGTCCTATTCCTGCCCACGCTGCCAGCCGCCACCGCGCGGACGCCGCATTTCCTCCTGACGACCCCCTCGCGCCCGGCCCGGCGGCGGGTTACGGTGGGCCTCGCAAGATCACCGACCGGTCCGTCTGGGAGGCAGGCCATGCGCAAGCTCACCTACTACGTCGCGGCCACCATCGATGGGTTCATCGCCACCGAGGACGGCTCGGTGGACTTCTTCCCGGTCGGCGGTGATCACGGGCCCGCCATCACCGCGCAGTACCCGGAAACGCTGCCGTCGCGGGTGCGCGAATCACTGGGTATCACCAAACGCAACGCGAACTTCGACACCGTGATCATGGGCCGCCGGACCCACGATTTCGGGGTCCGTACCGGCACCGCGAACCCGTACGCGCATCTGCGGCAGTACGTGGTGTCCACGACACTCACCGAGCCACCGGACCCGGCGGTGGCGCTGATCGGCGCCGATCCGGTCGCCGCGGTGGCCGAACTCAAACGGGAGCCGGGCCTCGGCATCTGGTTGTGCGGTGGCGGCGAGCTCGCCCGGGCGCTACTGCCGGAGATAGACCAGGTCTTCCTGAAGCTGTATCCGATCGTGCTGGGCCGCGGGCGGCCGCTGTTCGGCACCGGCCCGCAGCTGCCGGATCCGGCGTGTTTCCGGGTGATCACCAGCCAGGTCTTCGAGGACGGTGTCGCCTTCGTGAAGTACGGCCGGGTGGGTTAGGCGGTGGCGGGCGAGTCGCCGGGGCCGGACGCGGCCGGAACACCCGCTCCGGGGCCCGTCGCGGCCCTGCGTGAGATCGGGTTCTGGCTCGAACGCGACCGGGCGCAGACGCATCGGGTGAAGGCCTACCGCAGAGCCGCCGATGTCCTCGCCGGCCTCGACGACGCCGCGGCCGACCGGCACCGCCGCGACCACAGCTGGCAGGAGCTGGCCGGGATCGGCCCCAAGACCGCCGCGGTGATCGAGGAGGCGTACGGCGGGGCCGTCCCCCGCTATCTGGCCGAACTCCGCGCCGCCGCGGAACCGATCGGTGCTCCGGGCGCGCCCCTGCGTGAATTGCTGCGCGGCGACCTGCACACCCATTCGGACTGGTCCGACGGCGGCAGCCCGATCGCCGAGATGATGGCCTGTGCGGCTGCGATCGGGCACGAGTACTGCGCGCTCACCGACCATTCGCCGCGGCTGACGGTGGCGAACGGGCTCTCGGCCGATCGGCTGCGGCGCCAGCTCGATGTGGTGGCCGAACTGAACGCGGAGCCGGCGCCGCTGCGGGTACTGACCGGGATCGAGGTCGACATCCTCGACGACGGCTCACTCGATCAGGACGCCGATCTGCTCGCCGAACTCGATATCGTCGTCGCCAGTGTGCATTCGCGGTTGCGCGACGACCGCGACACCATGACCCGGCGGATGGTGTACGCGGTGGCGAACCCGAATGTCGATGTGCTCGGCCACTGCACCGGCCGGTTGGTCGAAGGCGGGCGCGGTACCAGACCGGAATCGGACTTCGACGCCCGGATCGTTTTCGAGGCCTGCCGCCGCTACGGTACGGCGGTCGAGATCAACAGCCGGCCCGAACGACGGGACCCGCCGTCCCGGTTGATTCGGCTCGCCGTGGAGATGGGCTGCGAGTTCTCCATCGATACCGACGCGCACGCACCGGGCCAGTTGGATTGGCAGGGCTACGGCTGCGCCCGCGCGGTGGCCGCGCAGGTTCCGCCGGAGCGGATCGTGAACACTCGCCCGGTGGACGAACTGCTGGAGTGGACGCGCGCTTCCGGCGGTTGACCGGGCGACCCGTCCCGACCGACGGGGATGATCACCGCGCCCGGGCCGCCGGTGACCGCATGGTGAATACCGCTGGAATAGTTCACGTGCGCAGCCGGGTTCTCTTTCCGGTGGCCGAAGATGGTGAGAATTATGCCGATTCGGGGGAGGGTAGCCGCTGGTGAGCGAGCTGTTGCTCAATCTTGTTCTGCCACTGGCCGGTATCGCGATACCGGTGGGCGCGTTCCTGTGGGAGTTCGTGTTCGTCGGCCGGAAACGGCTGGGGTGGCGGGTGCAGATGGACACCCCGGTCATCGGGGAGGCCGAGTCCGGGCACGCGGGTGCGCTGCGGCAGCTGCGGCAGACCGCCGACGGCGCCGAGCGTAATCTGCAGGACCTGTCGGTAGTGCTGGTACGGATCGAGAACAACGGCGCCACCACGATCGATGCCGCCGACTACGTGACCGCGCAGAACAGCCAGGCCGGTCTGCACCTGCATTTCCCGGACCGCAAGGTGATCGGGATGGCGGTCACCGAGTTGAGCAATCCGGGCCTGGCCGTCCGTTTCGAACCCGATTCGGGCTTCGGGCACCGGCAACCGGAGCAGGGTGTCGGTGTGATCGACCTGCCGAAGGTCCCGCTGAACCGCAACGATCACTACAAGATCCTGGCCACGCTGGAACGCACCTCGGGCCACGGCCCCTACCCCGACCCGGTCATGCACGGGGTGGTCACCGGTGGGGGTATCGCCAAAACCAAAGGCCGGACCGGGGTCTCGCTGCTGATGGTGGCGCTCACCGGCTTCCTCGTGCTGGTCATCGCGGCCATGACGGTCATCGATATCGCCGAACCCGAGCCCGCGCCGCTGGGTTGCGCGGCCGGTGAGTTGACCGTGGTCGGTTCGACCGCCTTCGAGCCCGTCATCCGGGAGGCGGCCCGGATCTACGAACAGACCTGTCCCGGCGCCGGTTTCGCCTTCGGCTTCGAGGGCAGCGAACGCGGTATGGACCGGCTCGAGGAGGAAGCCGGTGATCACGGCGGGCTCCTCGCGATCGGTGACGCCCCCAAGGGCGTGGATTACCCCGCTCTCGTGCAGCGGCCGCTGGCGGTATCGCTGTTCTCGGTGGTCGTCCATCCGAGTGCGGGGGTGCGGGATCTGACGGCCGGGCAGATCGGCGACCTGTTCCAGGGACGTGTATCGAACTGGCGTGAGGTGGGCGGCGCCGATCAACCGGTACGCGTGATCAATCGCTATGCCGGGTCGGGCTCGCGCTGGACCTTCGAAACCCGCCTGCTCGATTCCGCCCAGCCGCCCGAACCGGGAGCGACCTGCCGTGAACTGCGGCGAGGTACGGCCGCCGGACGCTGCCAGACGCTCTACACCGACGATATGCTCGCCGAGGTCGCTGCCACCACCGGTGCGATCGGTTACAGCGAATCCGCCGACGCCGGCAATACCCCGGGGGTGGTCGGGGTGACGATAAACGGCCGGCGCGCCACCCGGGAGGAGCTCGCCGCGGGCGGCTACCCGTTCTGGGGAGTGGAGTACGCGTTCGGCCACGGCGATTTCGCGCCGGACTCGCTGGGAGCGGGTTTCCTGCGGTTCCTCGTCGGTGAGGCCGGGCAGGACGTGATCCGGTCGTACGGAAATCTCCCGTGTGCCGACCTGGCCGACCCCGCGCTGTGCCGGCCACGCGGCTGACGATGCTCGGTGCGGTGACGGTGGCGTCGGCCGTGTACGGCAGGTCCGTGGCGTCCCGCGGGACATATAGGGCCCGTGCGGCCGGCCGGCGGTGCGCCGGTGCCCGAGGTCGTGAACCCGCGCACGTCGCGTGAACAACGCGTAAGGATCGAGTGCGCCCGCCGTCTGGGCGGAGTAGTTTCGCGACGTACCGACCTGAACGACCGGAACTTCCCGGCACAACGGGCACGGTACGGCGCCGGAGGACCCCGGCGCCGGGAACCGGACGGGAGAGGACGGCCATGTCCCTGGTGGCGTGCGCGTTGATCGCCGGATTCGTCTTCGGTCTGCTCCTGCTGCGAGCCGTGGCCGTGATTCTCGACGCCCGCGACGAGCGGCGGGTCCGGGTGCCGGTGCGCGGCCGTCGTCGGCCGCCCCGGCGCTGATTCGGCCGAGGACGGGTGCGCGGTGCGGCGAAGGCGGATGGCAGGATCGCGAGCATGGTTGACAACACCTCTGCGGCATCCGCCCCGGCGGGCGGTACGGCCCCCGCGGCGCAGGACGGGCCGACAACCCTCTGGGTGGAGCGGACGGGTACCCGCCGCTACACCGGTCACAGTTCACGTGGCGCCGAGGTACTCATCGGGTCCGAGGGCGTACCCGGCGTGTTCACCCCCGGTGAGCTGCTGAAGATCGCGCTGGCGGCCTGCTCGGGGATGAGCTCGGATTTTCCGCTGTCGCGGCGGCTCGGCGACGACTACGACGCCACCATCCGCGTCTCCGGGGCCGCGGACCGGGAGAACGAGGTGTATCCGCAGCTCGACGAGGTCTTCGAACTCGACCTCAGCGAGCTCGACGCGGCGGCCCGGGACCGGTTGCTGGTGACGGTGCAGCGGGCCATCGACAAGGTCTGCACGGTCGGCCGCACGCTGAAGGCCGGCAGCAAGGTGACGTTGTCGTTCGATATCGACACGGTCGACTGATCGTGACCGCGGCCGAGGACGGGACCGACCCGGTGCGATTGAGCGCCTGGGTGCACGGATACGTGCAGGGCGTGGGCTTCCGGTGGTGGACGCGGGCACGGGCGCTGGAACTCGGCCTCACCGGGCACGCCACGAACGCGGCCGACGGCAGGGTGCACGTGGTGGCGGAGGGGCCACGCGCCGCGGCCGAGCGGTTGCTGGCGCTGTTGCGGTCAGGGGACACCCCCGGCCGGGTGGATCTGGTGGTCGAGTCGTGGGAACCGGCGCGGGGCGGGCCGGCCGGTTTCGCCGAACGGTAGTCGTGGCGCACCGCAACCCTTGACATAACACAGTGGAAGGTGCACTCTGAGTGCATCCACTGTGGAATGTGGTCCGACCTGTAAGGGGAGCGGTTATGGAGATCACGACGGGAACCCGGGCCTCGGACGCCGAACGCGATCGCATCGTGCGCGATCTGAGCCGCCATCTCGGCGACGGCCGTATCGATCTCACCGAATACGACCAGCGCGTGGCGCAGGTGTACCGCACCGCCACCCGCGAGGAACTCACCGGCGTGCTCGCGGACCTGCCCGCCTTGGCGCCGGTGCGTTCGGTGGCGACGCGTCCGCGTTTCCCGATCTGGCAGCGGATCGAGGCCACCGCGTGGCTCACGGTCAGCGTGCTGGTGCTGGTGATCTGGGGCGCGATCTCGCTGGGCGTCGGGGAGTTCACCTATTTCTGGCCCATATGGGTCATCGGCCCGTGGGGTGCGGTGCTGGCAGTACGGGCGGCAACCGGTATCGAGAGCGGCCACCGCCATCGCCGGAAGATATAACGCCCGGTAGCCTTCGTGACATCCGGCCGGTGCGAACGCCCGGCCACGGGTCGCCGGTGTACCGGCAATCGATCGGCCACGGCCGGTGCGCCGGTCGGTGACACGGCGCCGCGGGCCGATAGCATGGCTGATCGGCCTGGGCGAGGCGGGCAGTCACGGAGGCGGAAAGGGTCGTCGGCGTTGCACCTGAAGAGCTTGACGTTGAAGGGTTTCAAGTCCTTCGCGTCCGCGACGACCCTGCGCTTCGAACCCGGGATCACCTGCGTGGTGGGACCGAACGGATCCGGTAAATCGAATGTCGTGGACGCCCTCACCTGGGTGATGGGCGAACAGGGCGCCAAGGCGCTGCGCGGCGGGAAGATGCAGGACGTCATCTTCGCCGGTACCTCCGGGCGGGCGGCGCTGGGCCGCGCCGAGGTCACGCTGACCATCGACAATTCCGACGGCGCCCTGCCCATCGACTATGCCGAGGTCTCCATCACCCGCCGCATGTTCCGCGACGGTGCCGGGGAATACGAGATCAACGGCAACTCCTGCCGGCTCATGGATGTGCAGGAACTGCTCAGCGACTCCGGTATCGGCCGGGAAATGCACGTCATCGTCGGGCAGGGGCAGCTCTCGGCGATCCTCGAATCGCGTCCCGAGGACCGGCGCGCCTTCATCGAGGAAGCCGCCGGCGTACTCAAACACCGCAAACGCAAGGAAAAGGCCGTTCGCAAACTGGATGCGATGCAGGCCAACCTGGCCCGGCTCACCGACCTCACCACCGAACTCCGCCGCCAGCTCAAACCGCTGGGCCGGCAGGCCGAGGTCGCGCGCCGGGCGCAGACGGTGCAGGCGGACCTGCGCGATGCCCGGTTGCGGCTGGCCGCCGACGATCTGGTCACCCGGCGCAACGAACTGGAGAGTCAGCAGAGCAAAGAGGCCTATGCGCGGGAACAGCAGATCACCGTGCGCACCGAACTCGATGCCGCCAATGCCGCACTCGCCCAGCAGGAATACCGGCTCTCCCGGCTCACCCCCGGGGCCGAGGCCGCCGGCCAACTGTGGTTCCAGCTCTCCGCCCTCTCCGAGCGGGTCAACGCGACCATCCGGATCGCCGGTGACCGCGCCCGGCACCTGGATACGGCCGCTCCCACGAACACCGGCCGCGATCCCGATCAGCTCGAGGCCGAAGCCGACCGGGTGGAGGCCGAGGAGGCCGAACTGCGCGAGGCCGTCGAAATGGCCACCGAAACACTGGAAGCCGCGCGGGAGGGACTGGGCGAACGCGAGCATGCCGCCAAGGCCGCCGAACAGGCGCATCTCGCCGCGGTCCGGGCCATCGCCGACCGGCGCGAGGGGCTGGTCCGGTTGTCGGGGCAGGTCGAAAACCTGCGTACCCGCGCGCAATCGATCGACGCCGAGATCGTGCGCTTGTCCACCGCCATCACCGAGGCCCGGGCCCGGGGAACCGCGGCGCGATCGGAATTCGACGGGGTACAGGACGAACTGGCCGAGCTGGACGCCGGGGAGGCCGGGCTCGACGCCCAGCACGAGCACGCCGTGGAGGCGCTCGGACTGGCCGACCACCGGGTCACCGAACTGCGCGCCGTGGACCGGGAGGCCGGCCGCCTGGTCGCCTCGCTGACCGCGCGGATCGAAGCGCTCGGTATGAACCTGGCCAGCCGCGACGGCGCGGCCTGGCTCACCGAGAACCAGCCGGCCGGACTGCTGGGCCCGTTGTCCGGGCAGTTGCGGGTACACGCCGGGTACGAATCGGCGGTCGCGGCGGTCCTCGGCCCGGTGGCCGAGGCGGTGGTGGCCGATACGGGGGAGACGGCGCTCAGCGCACTGCGGGCACTGGGGAAGGCCGACGGTGGGCGCGCCGCGCTGGTGTACGAGGGTCCGGAGGCGGCGGACGCCGCGGACCCGGCGCTGCCCGGGCCGGCGCGCTGGTTGCTGGACGTGGTGGACTGCCCGGACCCGATCCGCGCGGCGGTGGTGGCCCTGACCCGCCGGGTCGCGGTGGTCGACGACCTCGACTCGGCGTCCGCGCTGCTGGCCGCGCGCCCGGAACTACGGGTGGTGACCCGCGAGGGCGATCTGGCCGGCACCGGGTGGCTGGTGGGTGGTTCGGATCGGTCACCGAGCCGGTTGGAGATCCAGGCGAGTATCGATGCCGCGGAGGCCGATCTGGTGGCCGCCCGCCGGCACGCCGAGGAGTTGGAGGCGAGCCTGGCCGGCGCGCTGGAAGAGCAGTCCGATCGCAAAGAAGCGGTCGACCACGCCCTGCTGGCCCTGCACGAATCCGATCAGGCCCTCAATGCCGTGTACGAGCGACTCGGCCGGCTCGGCGCAGCCGTCCGCGCGGCCGACGCCGAATCGGAGCGGCTGACCGGCCAGCGCGCCGACGCCGAAACCGCACACGAGAAGGCGGTCGGCGAGCTGGCCGAACTCGAGGACC
>NZ_BAGJ01000128.1 GCF_000308775.1 Nocardia testacea NBRC 100365 | reverse complement strand
CCCGGCCACCAGCGTGGGCATGCTGATCCGCTCGCATCTGACCGAACCGCCACCGCGAGCAAGCGTGCAGCGAACCGGATTACCGGCCGCACTCGATGATGTGATCGCATGGGGTATGGCCAAGGATCCGCACGAGCGTTTCGCTACGGCAGGTGAACTAGCTGTAGCTGCCCGCACCGCGCTGAACTCTCCGGCGCGCCCCCCGTATCCCGCCGGCCCACAGCCGCGGTCCGGCGAATCTCCCGCTATTGCCGAGGTGCCCGCTCCGTCGGCGCCGCCGACCGGCGGGATTCCCACCCTGGTGGTCCGGATACCGCGCGAGGAGGGCACGCCGGACCCGGCCACGACCCTGCCCGCGATTATCCCCGGCGACCCGACCTCCTTCCGGCCCACCGAAACCGAGTTCACCCCGCTGCCGGCCGACGATCCCGCTCCCGCCGCCGATCCCGAGGCCCCGCCCGGCGGTATCCGGCCGTTCCCGGACGCGCATCTCTACCAGAACGAGCAGTTGCACCCGGCCGTCGATCCGTCACAGTACGAGAACCCGGCGCCCGCGACCGGGGGCATGCCGGTCGCGGACTTCTACCCGCACGATCAGGCCACCCGCATCTACGGTGAACCCGGCTATCCGGTCCCGGCGGCCGAGGAGTCCACCCGGGTCTTCCGGGACGAGACCCCCGCAGGACAGGCCTATCCCGCCCAGGACGCGACCCGCTCCTATCGGCCGGTGGAGAGGGACGCCTCGGGGCTCGCCTATCCCGCCGACGATCCGGCCCAGGCCTACCTGCAGGAGAACGCCGGATTCGCCTACTCCGGAGAGGACACCACTCGGGCCTATCAGCCGGTGGAAGAAGGTCATGCCGGGCTCGCGTACTCCGGCGAGGACGCGACCCATGCGTATCAGCCGGTGGATGATGGCCACGCGGGCCTCGCGTACTCCGCCGAGGACGCGACCCATGCGTACCAGCCGGTGGATGATGGCCACGCCGGGCTCGCCTATTCCGGCGAGGACGCGACCCGCGCGTATCAGCCGGTGGATGATGGCCATGCGGGCCTCGCGTACTCCGCCGAGGACGCGACCCGTGCGTATCAGCCGGTGGAAGAGGGTCACGCGGGCCTGGCGTACTCCGCCGAGGAGACCACCCGGGCGTATCAGCCGGTGGATCGGACGCCTCCCGAACTCGCCTACTCCGCCGAGGAGGCGAGCTTCGACCCGCGGCCGCAGTACCCGGTGTCCGAGCCGACCGGCCGCTACGACGCTGCGGCGCCCGGCGAGCACTACGGCTACCGGGCCCAGGATCCCGGCCCACCGGCCGACCCCTATGCGGCCGCCTACGAGGCCGGCTATCGCGACAGTTACGCCGCGAACGCGCGGGCCCGTGACACCGCACCCGGCGGCGAACGTTCCAAAGTCGTGCCGATAATGACCGGAATCGGGGTTTTCGCGGTGGTGATCATCCTCGCGGTACTCGGTATCCAGTTCCTCGGTGGCTCCGAGGGCCCGGAATCCACCGGCGCCGCCGATACCACCGGCGCCGCCACCACCTCGGCCCCCGAGCGGACTTCCGCGGCCGACAGCACCGGCGAACCCTCCGCCACCACCTCCGCGCGCACCAGCACCACCACGTCGGCGACCACCACCACGGCCCGGGCCGATCTGCCCGCGGGTGCGCAACCTTGTTCGGGGGTGTCCTCCGGCGGTTCCGAATACGGTTCCGCGGCAACCGGTACCGCGGTGACCAGTTGCGAGTTCGCCGAGGCGGTCCGGCAGGCCTACCTCGATCCCTCCGTGGTCTCGGCCGAGGGCGATCCCGTCTCGGTCGAGGCCACCAGCCCGGTGACCGGCCAGGCCTACACGCTCGAATGTGTCGCCGCGGCCGGCCTGGTCACCTGCCGGGGCGGGAACAACGCCATCGTCTACCTCTACTGACCTGCCGGTAGACGCGGAACCGCGCATTCGTTCGCGTCCCCGGCGGGCTCATCCGGGCCGGGCCGGGGCCGCCGATGGAGTACGGTTTTCCGACCGGGTACGAATCATCGGGACTGTGGGAGATCACAAGAGCCATGCGGAGAGAAGTGTCGGCCGATAAGAAACGGGAACTCCCACTGGTCCGTCGCCTGCTCGCGATCACTGCCTGCCTGCTCGTCGCAGTCGTCGCGCCGGCCTGCGGATCCGAGCCCGAGAAACGGCCGCTGACCACCTCGATCACCCAGGCGGCGGCCGAAGCGCCGGGCGGCAAGGTCTCGATCACCATTCCGGGCACGCTGGCCGCCGATTTCACGGTGCTCGAGCAGTCGGCGAAAGGGAAACTGGGTCTGGCGATCATGCCGGTGGGCGGTGAACAGTTCGTCGGACTGGGCAAGTGGACCACCGGTCCCGCGTGGTCGACGATGAAGGTTCCGCTGGTGGTGGCCGCCGAGCGGAAGAACCCCGGGGGCCAGTCCTACGCCGCCTCGGCCGCCATCACCGCGTCGGACAACACCGCCGCGGACACCCTGTGGTCCGCGCTGGGGACCCCTCGGGAAGCCGCCCAATCGGTCCAGGCGGTGCTGCGCGAGGGCGGCGACAGTGTCACCGTCGTGGCGGAGAAGCCGAAGCGCGCGGAGTACTCGTCATTCGGGCAGTCCGAGTGGTCGCTCGCCGACCAGGTGCGGTTCGCCTCGAAACTGCCCTGTCTCCCGGGCTCGGAGAAGGTCGTGCAGTTGATGGGTTCGGTCAGCGCGAATCAGCAGTGGGGTCTCGGTTCGGTGTTCGAGGCGGCCGAGTTCAAGGGCGGCTGGGGTCCGGACACCGACGGGGCCTATCTGGTGCGGCAGTTCGGCCTGGTACCGGCCAGTGGCGGTTCGGTCGCGATAGCGCTTGCCGCGCAACCGGATTCGGGCACGTTCTCCGACGGGATGAATCTCCTCGACGAGATGGCGGGCCTGATCTCCCAGCATCTGGGCGAGTTCACCGGCGGGTCCTGCCCGGCCCGGTGAGCGGCACTCCCGCCCGGTGCGCGGGCGTTACCGGACATTCACGGGCCCGACGCGGCAAAGGTGTCTCGCAGCGGGCAAGATGGGCGCCATGCGCATCGGAATCCTGACCGGAGGTGGGGACTGCCCGGGACTGAACGCGGTGATCCGCGCTGTCGTTCGCACCGCGAACGGCCGCTACGGTGACGCGATCGTCGGCTTCGAGGACGGCTGGCGCGGATTACTCGAGGACCGCAAGATCCGGATCCAGAACGACGATCGCACCGACCGCCTGCTCGCCAAGGGCGGCACCATGCTCGGTACGGCGCGTACCAACCCCGATATCCTGCGCGCGGGCCTTGGGCAGATCCGCCGGACGCTCGACGACAACGGCATCGAAGCGCTCATCCCGATCGGCGGAGAGGGCACGCTGACCGCCGCCAGCTGGCTGTCCGAGGAGGGTGTTCCCGTCGTCGGCGTGCCGAAG
Organism: Nocardia testacea NBRC 100365; assembly: GCF_000308775.1. Classification (GTDB taxonomy): domain Bacteria; phylum Actinomycetota; class Actinomycetes; order Mycobacteriales; family Mycobacteriaceae; genus Nocardia; species Nocardia testacea. Next base: position 51,738 of record NZ_BAGJ01000128.1, on the reverse strand, counting down.
ACGATCGACAACGATATCGACTGCACCGATGTCACCTTCGGCCACGACACCGCCCTGTCCATCGCCACCGAGGCCATCGACCGGCTGCACACCACCGCGGAATCCCATCAGCGGGTGATGCTGGTCGAGGTCATGGGCCGGCACGCGGGCTGGATCGCCGTACACGCCGGTATGGCGGCGGGCGCCCATCTGACGCTGGTCCCCGAACAGCCCTTCGACGTGACCGAGGTCTGTGCACTGATCAAGAGCCGGTTCCAGCGCGGCGACAAACATTTCATCTGCGTGGTCGCCGAAGGCTCGCATCCCGCTCCCGACTCCGGGTTCACCCTGCGGGAGGGCGGAGTCGACGAATTCGGGCACGAACGGTTCACCGGCGTCGCGCAGCAGTTGGGGGTGGAGATCGAACGCCGGATCGGCAAAGAGGTCCGCACTACGGTGCTGGGGCACGTGCAGCGCGGCGGCAGCCCGTCCCCGTACGACCGGGTGCTGGCCACGCGGTTCGGCCTGCACGCGGCCGAAGCGGTGCACGCCGGGCATTTCGGTCAGATGGTGGCCCTGCGGGGTACCGAGATCGGGCTGGTGCCGCTGCACGAGGCGACCAAACAGCTCAAACGTGTTCCGGCCGACCGCTACGACGAAGCCCGCGCCTTCTTCGGCTGAACCCGCCCGCCGGCGGCGCCGGAACCGGGGGTCCGGCCGAAATCCTCGGCGCGACCTCGGTGCTTCGCCGGGGTCGCGCCGCGGCGCGGGGATACAGTCGGACCATGCGCCATGGCAGGGGTGTGTTGCTGGTTGCGGTTCTCTCGATGCTCGTCCCGGTACTGGCCGGTTGCCCGGGCGGCGCCGTCGACGACCGGGTGCGCGGGCAATGGCACGGGGCGATCGAGGTGCCCGGCGCGCCGGTCGTGGTGGCGGTGGATTTCACCGGTCGGACCAGCGGGCGGATCGATATACCCGCCGAACGGATCGCCGGCCGTGCCCTGGCAGAAGTGGTGGCCGAACCCGGGCGGGTGGAGTTCGGGGTGCCGGATGTCCCGGGCGACGCGCGGTTCGCGGGCCGGCTCGACGAATCGGCCGATGCCATCGTGGGTGATTTCCGCCAGTCCGGGCACAGTTTCGGGTTGCGACTGAATCGCCGGCCGGTCGGTGCCCCGGCCCGTCCCCAGCAACCCGCACCGCCGTATCCCTATATCTCCGAAGAGGTTTCGTACCCGAGCGGCGGTATCACCGTCGCGGGCACCCTGACCCGTCCCGCGGCGACCACCGGGCCGCTGCCGGCGGTCGTCCTCATCGGCGGCAGCGGTCCACAGGACCGCAATGAGGAGATCGCCGGGCACCGGCCGTTCCTGCTGCTGGCCGATACCCTCACCCGGGCGGGGTACGCGGTGCTGCGCACCGACGATCGCGGAGTCGGCGGTACCGGCGGCAACCTGAATCAGGCGAATTACCCCGATCTGGCCGGTGATATCGAGGCGGGACTGCGTTTCCTGCGCGCGCGCCCGGAGATCGACGCCGACCGTATCGGCCTGCTCGGGCATTCCGAAGGCGGTTATCTGGCGCCGCTGGTGGCCGCGCGCCCCGAGAACGGGATCGCGTTCACCATCCTGATGGCCGCACCCGCCGTCCCCGGGACCGAGATCATCCTGGCCCAGGGCCGCCGGACCTTCCTCGAGGCCGGAGCCACCCCCGACCGGCTGGACGCCCATCTCGCCTTTCTGCGGGACTGGACCGCGGCGCTGCGGGCCGGCCGGCTCACCAAGGCCGCACGGCTGTCGGAGACCTACAACCGCACACTGCCGACGGAGCTGCGCACCGCCTCCGAGGCCCTGACCGGCGAGAACACCCCGTATATGGCCGCGCTGGTCTCCTACGATCCGGCTCCCGCGCTGTCCGCGCTGCGGATACCGGTGCTGGCGTTCTTCGGATCCAGGGATGTGCAGGTCCCGCCGGCGCAGAACGAACAACCCATGCGTGAGCTGCTGGGCGCCGCCCCGGATGCCACGGTCACGGTGCTGGACGGGCTCAACCATCTGATGCAGCCCGCCGTATCCGGCCTGCCCGGCGAGTACGAGACCATCGAGACGACCATCGATCCGGTGGCCCTCGATACGGTCACCGGCTGGCTCGGCGCACGGATCCGAGTGGACTGACCGCCCACCGGAGGGGCATGCCTGCACGCTTAGACTGTGGGCCATGAGCGCACCCACCGTCGAACTCATGGATTACGCCGAGGTCGTCACCCGGTACGAGCCGGTGCTCGGCATGGAGGTCCATGTCGAGCTGAACACCGCGACCAAGATGTTCTGCGGTTGCCCGACCACCTTCGGCGCCGACCCCAACACCCAGGTCTGCCCGGTCTGCCTGGGCCTGCCCGGTTCGCTGCCGGTGGTCAACCAGCAGGCCGTCGAGTCGGCGGTGCGGATCGGACTGGCGCTCAACTGTTCCATCACGCCGTGGGGCCGGTTCGCGCGCAAGAACTACTTCTACCCCGATCAGCCGAAGAACTATCAGATCAGCCAGTACGACGAACCCATCGCCACCGGGGGATACCTCGATGTCCCGCTCGACGACGGCACCACTTTCCGGGTGGAGATCGAGCGTGCGCACATGGAGGAGGACACCGGTAAATCGGTACACGTCGGCGGCGCGACCGGGCGTATCCACGGGGCGAGTCATTCCCTGCTCGACTACAACCGGGCCGGGGTGCCGCTCATCGAGATCGTCACCAAACCCGTCACCGGCGCCGGCGACCGCGCACCCGAGGTCGCGCGCGCGTATGTGACCGCCCTGCGCGATCTGCTGAAATCCCTGAACGTCTCCGATGTCCGGATGGAGCACGGTTCGCTGCGCTGCGACGCCAATGTCTCGCTCATGCCGGTCGGCGCCGAGGTCTTCGGCACCCGCACCGAGACCAAGAACGTGAACTCGCTCAAGAGCGTCGAGGTCGCGGTCCGGTTCGAGATGCGCCGCCAGGGCGCGGTGCTGGCCACCGGCGGCGAGGTGATCCAGGAGACCCGGCATTTCCACGAGGCCGACGGGTCCACCTCCCCGGGCCGCCGCAAGGAGACCGCCGAGGACTACCGCTACTTCCCCGAACCCGATCTGGAACCGGTCGCGCCCGACGCGGACTGGGTGGAGGGGCTGCGCGGCACCATTCCCGAGTATCCGTGGCTGCGCCGGGCGCGCATCCAGTCGGATTGGGGTGTCTCCGACGAGGTGATGCGCGATCTGGTGAACGCCGGTGCGCTGGACCTGATCATCGCGACGGTCGATGCCGGCGCCCCCGCCAAGGAGGCGCGTTCCTGGTGGGTCGCCTACCTCACCGAGAAGGCCAACGAGCGCGGTGTCGCCCTCGAGGACCTGCCGATCACGCCCGCGCAGGTGGCCGAGGTGATCGGCCTGGTCGAGGCCAAGACGGTGAACAACAAGGTCGCCAAACAGGTGGTCGACCTGGTGCTCGACGGCGCCGGGGATCCGGCCCATATCGTGGAGAGCAAGGGCCTGGGCATGGTCAGCGACGACAGCGCGCTACAGGCCGAGGTCGACAAGGCGCTGGCCGCCAATCCCGATATCGCCGACAAGATCCGCTCCGGCAAGGTGCAGGCCGCGGGCAAGATCGTCGGCGATGTCATGAAGGCCACGCGCGGCCAGGCCGACGCGGCGCGGGTGCGGGAGCTCGTTCTCGCTGCCTGCGGCGGGTAGCTCTCGCGGAATCCTTTCACCGGCCCGTCCCGCCTCGTGCGGGGCGGGCCGGTTCGCGTTGTGGGCAGCGGGCCGGATGAGTCTGCGTCGCTGGTTTATTCTAGTGCTAGAATAGCGCCGTGGAGCTCACTCCTTCCGAACTCGTCGTCCTCGGCCTGATCATCGAGTCCCCGCAGCACGGTTACGATCTCGAACAGGTCATCGAACGCCGCGGGATACGGCAGTGGACCGAGATCGGGTTCTCGTCGATCTACTACCTGCTCGCCAAGCTGGAAAAACGCGGGCTGGTGCACGCCGAGGCGCCCGCCGCCGCGAAGGGGCGTCGCGTCTTCCGTGCCACCGCGGCGGGGCGTGAGGTCGCCGCCCGCACCGCGCTCGCGCTCGTCGCGGAGCCGCACCCGGTACCGCACCCCTTTCTCGTGGGTGTTTCGAACCTGCCGCTGCTGTCCGAACCCGAATACCGGCGTGCGCTCGCCGACCGGCTGCGGCAGCTCGAGGCGCGGATCGCCGCCGTCGAGGCGGCGGCGTCCGCGCAGTCGCCTCTCGCGTTGCCCGCGCGCGAGGTCTTCTCCTATTCCCTGAGCCTCCTGGAGGCAGAGAGGTCGTGGCTCGCCCGGCGAGTCCAGGTGCCCGATGACGGACAGAGCGACAGCCGACAAGGTCGACTTCAAGAAGGAGATCGCGGCCTACCGGGCCCGGCAGGGCCGGTTCGAGGTGGTGGAGGTGCCGGATCTGCAGTACCTCATGGTCGACGGGCACGGTGACCCCAATACCGACCCCGCCTTCGGTCACGCGACCGAGGCGCTCTACCCGCTGGCCTACACACTGAAATTCGCCAGCAAGCGTGAGCTCGGACGCGACTATGTCGTGATGCCGCTGGAAGGTCTGTGGTGGGCCGACGAGATGGACGCCTTCACCGCCGCGCGGGACAAATCCCGCTGGGACTGGACGCTGATGATCATGGTCCCGGACTGGATCGAGGGGGACCTTTTCGCGGCCGTGGTCGAGCAGGTCGCGGCCGGTGATCGCCCGCGGCGGCTGTACGACGTACGCCTGGAAACCCTCTCGGAGGGGCGCTGTGTGCAGACACTGCACATCGGCTCCTACGACGACGAAGCCGGGGTGCTGGCCCGGATGCACCACGAATTCATCCCGGACAACGGGTTGCGGATGGTCGGCCGACACCACGAGATCTATCTCGGTGACGCACGCAAGGTGGCGCCCGAGAAGCTGCGCACCATCCTCCGGCAACCGGTCGCCGCGGCCGGCGCCTGACGATACGGTGGCACCGTTGGATCGATACGCACCGGCCGGGGGACTCATGAACAATCGCCTGACAACGTTCACCAACGATGGGCTCACCTTCGATGTGGTCGACGACGGTCCGTCCGACGGCGAGCCGGTCGTGTTACTGCACGGATTCCCGCAGACCTCCCGGCAATGGGCGCGTCTCACCCCCTATCTGCACGAGCGCGGCTACCGCACGATCGCGCCCGATCAGCGCGGGTACTCGCCCGGCGCCCGGCCGCGGGGGCGGTTCGCCTACCGGATGAGTGCGCTGGTCGGTGATACGGCGGCGCTGATCGACACGCTCGGTGCCGGACCGGTGCATCTCGTCGGCCACGACTGGGGATCGGCCGTGGCCTGGTCGACCGCGGCGACGCACCCGTCCCTGGTGCGTACGCTCACCTCGGTATCGGTCCCGCATCCCATGGCGTTCGTCCGATCCTGTCTCGGCAGTACGCAGTTGTTCCGCACGTTCTACATGGTGTGGTTCCAAGCGCCGTGGCTACCCGAAGTGGTGATATCGCGCGGTTTTCGCGCGGCCGATGCCGTACGCAGCCCGCAGTGGCAACGCCGGGCCCGGGAACTGTCGCGGATGGACGACGAACAGTTCGGCCGGATCCGGCGCGATATCGTCGACGGCGGAGCACTGCACTACGCGCTGAACTGGTACCGGGCGATGCCACTCGTCGCGCCGCGGCGTGCCGGGCGTGCTGTCGGTGTCCCGACGACGCATGTATGGGGCAGCCGGGACGTTTTCATGGCACGTAAGGGTGCCGAACTGACGGCCGAATACGTGACCGGACCGTTCCGCGGCGAAACCCTCGACGCCGCCCACTGGATTCCGGAGGAGCGACCCGCCGAGCTCGCCGCCATCATCGCGGCACGAGCGAGCGGCATCGGCTGACCTGCCCGGCGTTCGGCCCCCGCGGTGCGACTCCGCTCCGCCGTGCGGGAGGTGCCCCGGCCGGCCGGCGGCCGGGGCACCTGCCGCGGTCTCCTAGTCCGGTCCGCCGCCACCGGCGGACGGCGGCGGGATGCGTACCACCCGATCGTCGTTCGGGGTCGGCTCGCCGCCGTCGGATTTGTTCGCCGTCGACACCCAGATGGTCCCGTCCATCGCCGGGGCCGCGCCGAGCAGACGACCGTACTTGTTGGCGACGAAAACGCTGGGGGGCGCGGTCACCGCGTAGGTCTTGGGGTCCGGCACGGCCATCGCGAGCGCTTTCGCGTCGGTCAGCGAGATCGCCACGCCCTCGGGAGTCACCGCGCACCCGGCCACTCCCGGCCGGTCGGGCCAGGTCCACGCGGTGGTGACGGCGCCGTCGGGGGCGACCCGCTGCAGCCGGTCCATGGTGGGGGTGCGGTCGGTGATCCAGATCTGGTCACCACCGAGGCAGATATCGCCGGCCGAGCCGATTCCGGCAACCGCGACCTCGGTGGGCGCGTCGCCGCTGGAGCTCGGATTGTTCACCCGCAACAGTTTCCCGGCCCGGCTGCCGGGATTCGCGGCCGCGGCCGGGTCGCCGGTATCGCCGGTGAGCACCAGCATCTGATCGGGTTTCGACCATTCGATCGCACCGCGATTACCGGTGGTGCCCTTGGGAATTCCGGTCAATACCGGTTTCGGCGGCCCACCCTCGGCGAAGCGCACCACCCGGTTGTCGCTGGGTGTGGTGACGTAGGCGTAGATCAACCCGTCCTCGGCATAGGTCGGGGAGATCGCGATATCGCTCAATCCGCCGTCACCCGCGGGATCGACATCGACCCGGGCCACCTCGACCGGTTGCTGTTCCGGGGCCACCTGCAGGATGCGGCCGGTGCGGCGTTCGGCCACCAGCGCGTACCCGCCCATTTCGACCAGTCCGCCGGTGGTGTCGAGGCAGCTCACCACGACGGCCGGGTCCGGGTCGATACACGGACCGCTGGGCCGGGTGGTGGAACTTTCGGACTGCTCGGGTTTCTTGGGCTCGAGTTCCGCGCCGTCCAGCGTCGGTTCCGGGGTGAACGGACTGGATGCGGAATCGTCGAATCGGGCGCATCCACTCAGCACCAACGCTCCGAGTACCAGCCCCACCGTCACGCGCCGCGCGCCAACCGACCTCATAATCTCCCAACGTAGTGGAAACGGCCCCGGGTGTGCCCCGAAGGCCCTGTCGCGGCGGGAAGCGTCCGTTCGGCGCGGGTGCGTCCGTCCTGTGACACGTGCCGGCCCATGGCACGGACACGCCGCCGATTCAGCCGGTGCGGGGCGGTTCGTCCGCTTACTGTTGAGGAGTGAGTGCCAAGGCGAGAAACGGGTCCGCGTCCTCCGAGGCCGCGGGGCCCGGGAATCTGTCTACCGGAGAGCAGCGCGCGGTATCGACCACCGCGGGCGGGGTCGGGAGTCCCTACGATTCCCCGACCGGCCAGTTCCCCCCAGTGGCCATGACGAAGGAGATTCCGGTGAACGCATCGGCGACCACCGGCGGCACACCGGCCGATACGCCGGGTCCCGGCGGCCCCGGCGGCAGTCGCGAGGACACCTACGACTACGCGAGCATCCCGCCGGCCGGTAATCAGCCCAACGGCGGCCTGCGCCGCCGCAACGGTGATTACCGCCGCGGCACCCTCGACTTCGGGCTTTTCATCCTGCGGCTGGTCGTGGGGGCCACCTTCCTCTACCACGGCCTGCAGAAACTGACGGGCTGGTTCCACGGCCCCGGCCTGGACGGCACCAAAGCCATGATGGAGGGCAGCGGCTGGCAGCATCCCTCGCTGGCCGCCGCCATGGTGACCGCCGGCGAGGTGGGCGGCGGGGCGCTGCTGATCCTGGGGCTGGCCACGCCGCTGGCCGCGGGCGCGGTGCTGGCGGTGATCCTGGACGCCTGGTTCTGGAAGCAGGGGATGCATCCCGGGTTCCAGTACAAGGCCGGTCCGGGCGCGGTCGAGCTGGAGAGCATCCTCGCGGGCGCCGCGGTCGCCATCATCTTCACCGGGCCCGGACGCTGGTCGCTCGACCGCGGGCGGGGCTGGGCGGTCCGGCCCGGGGCGGGATCGTTCGTGGTCTTCGTCCTGGCGGTCGCCGCCGCGGTCCTCACCTACTGGTGGCTGCAGAACGGCAACCCGCTCACCGGTATCGGTCCTTTCGACTGACTTCATGAGACGACAAAGGCGCTCCCTCGGATCCGAGGGAGCGCCTTCATTGTTTCGAGGCGGATCAGGGCACGTGCCGGACCGCGCCTTTGTCGGCCGAGGTCGCCATCGCGGCATAGGCGCGCAGCGCGGTGGTGACCGTCCGTTCCCGGTTCTGCGGCTGCCACGGCCGTTCGCGGGCTTCCATCTTGGCCCGGCGTTCGGCCAGCACCGCCTCGTCGACGACGACCTCCAGGGTGCGGGTCGCGACGTCGATGCGGATCCGGTCGCCGTTCTCCACCAGGCCGATCACACCGCCGCTGGCCGCCTCCGGCGAGATATGGCCGATCGACAGACCCGAGGTGCCGCCGGAGAACCGGCCGTCGGTGATCAGGGCGCACTGTTTGCCCAGGCCCGCGCCCTTGAGGAACGCGGTCGGATGGAGCATCTCCTGCATTCCCGGCCCGCCCGCCGGACCCTCGTACCGCACCACGAGCACATCACCGGGCCGGATCTTCTTGCCCAGGATCACCGAGACGGCTTCCTCCTGGGATTCGACCACCACGGCCGGTCCTTCGAAGGAGAACAGTTCCTCGTCGATACCGGCGGTTTTGAGCACCGCGCCGTCGACCGCGAGATTGCCGCGCAATACGACCAGCCCGCCCTCGGCGGTGTAGGCGTGCTCGATATCGCGGATGCACCCGCCCGCGGCATCGGTGTCCAGCGACGACCAGCGGTTCTCGGTCGAGAAGGGTTCGGTGGTGCGCACCCCGCCCGGTGCCGCGTGGAAGAGTTCCAGTGCTTCCTCGGACGCCTTGCCGGAACGGATGTCCCAGGTGTCGAGCCATTCGTCCACCGACGCGCTGTGCACGGTGGTCACATCGGTTTCCAGCAGTCCGGCCCGGCGCAGCTCACCGAGGATGGCGGGGATACCGCCGGCCCGGTGCACGTCCTCCATGTGATAGTCCGAGTTCGGTGAAACCTTCGACAGCGTCGGCACCTTGCGGCTGATGGTCTCGATGGTGTGCAGGTCGAAATCGACCTCGCCCTCCTGGGCCGCGGCCAGCGTGTGCAGGACGGTATTGGTGGACCCGCCCATCGCCACGTCCAGGGCCATGGCGTTGCGGAAGGCCTTCTCGTTCGCGACATTGCGCGGCAGCACCGAGGCGTCGTCGTCGCGGTACCAGCGGGTCGCGATATCGACGACGATCGTGCCCGCGCGCTCGAACAGGGCACGGCGGGCCGCGTGGGTGGCCAGCGTCGACCCGTTGCCCGGCAGCGCGAGACCCAGGGCCTCGGTGAGACAGTTCATGGAGTTGGCGGTGAACATGCCGGAGCAGGAACCGCAGGTCGGGCAGGCACTGCGCTCGACCTCGCTCAATCCGTCATCGGTCACCGCGGAATTCGCGCTGGCCGAGATAGCGGTGATCAGGTCGGTCGGGGCCTGCGCGACGCCGCCCACGACCACGGCCTTTCCGGCCTCCATCGGGCCGCCGGAGACGAAGACCGTGGGGATGTTCAGCCGCATGGCGGCGTTGAGCATGCCCGGGGTGATCTTGTCGCAGTTGGAGATGCACACCAGCGCGTCGGCGGTGTGCGCGTTCACCATGTACTCCACCGAATCCGCGATGATCTCCCGGCTGGGCAGCGAGTAGAGCATGCCGCCGTGTCCCATGGCGATACCGTCGTCCACCGCGATGGTGTGGAATTCCCGCGGTACCCCGCCCGCTTCCCGCACCGCATCGGCCACGATCTCGCCGACGTCCTTGAGGTGTACGTGCCCCGGCACGAACTGGGTGTAGGAGTTGGCGATGGCGACGATCGGCTTGCCGAAATCGGAATCGGTCATACCGGTGGCCCGCCACAGGGCGCGGGCGCCGGCGGCATTGCGGCCGATGGTGGTTGTTCGGGAACGAAGCGGTGGCATGAGTGTCCTCGGTCGGGTCGCGGGGCTGAAAGTTGCGACAGCGCCGTATCGCCCAGCGCGGGGACCGCGGTCGGGTGCGATCGGCGATTTTCCAGGCTACTCCCGTTCGGAAGTGGGCCCGGGGCCGGTATCGGCAGCCCTGGGAGTGGCGGAGGGGTCGCCGGAGCCGGTGCGTGTCTCGCCGGAACGGCCGGGTGCGGGCCGGCCGGACTTCGCATCGCCCGATGCCGTGTCGGCGGACGCCGCCTCATCCGACGCGGGATGAGCCGACGCCGCGCCGGAACCCGCGGCAGGCGGTGTCGCGTCGTCGGATGCCGCGGCGGCGGGCGCCGAGTCGGCGGGCGTGGGACGGCCGGTTCCGGAGGTGGGCGCCGAGTCGTCGTGCGCCGAGTCGTCGTGCGCCGAGTCGTCGTGCGCCGGGTCGGCGGGTGTCGCGTCGGCGGGCGCGGGACGGCCGGTTCCGGCAGCGGGCGCCGAGTCGCCGGCACCGTGTATGGCGTCATCGGGTGCGGTGTCGTCGTCGGCGGGGGCTCGGCGGCCGGGGCGGGATCCGGGAGCACGAACGGATCAGGGATACGCCCGCCGGAGGCGTCCACCAGATCACGCAACCGGTCGTAGCTCACCGCCGGCAGCGGTACCTCGCTGTCGTCGTCCAGATGGGCGCGGACGAATCCGCGTTTGGGGATGCTCAGGCCCTTCACCTGTGCCCAGTCGATATGCCGGGAGGAGAAGACCGACCGCAGATCCAGGCCAGCCGGTGACACCCGCGTCTGGGTACGCAGGATCCAGACGAGCACCCCGATCGGGATCAGCGCGAGCCAGAACAGTCCGGCCGGCCAGCCGACGATGGGGAAGAACACGCACATCGCGAGGATGAACACGCCGAGGAACGACAGTCGTGTCGTGCGGATCACACGCGTGGGTCCGGGCGGCGCCGTATCCCCACCCGTTACCTCCGCGGCGGCGGGGTTGTGGGACGATTCAGGAGGTGGCACGGACTGATGCGGTGATGACACCTCACCATCCTCGCATCATGGTGGACCGGCGTGAGCACCCGCTACCTTCCCACATAATGGGAAGTCGGCGGTCAGCTGTTTGACTCCGCACCACACGCACACATACCGTCATGCGCGTGAATCGAAACGAGTTGCTCGTAATCGGCCGGCGCGTCCAGCGCTGAGCCAGACGATCCGGAGTCGAATACGTCAGCTCGCACTGCGACGCGCCACCCTCGAACAGCCGCCGGCTGTCGAGGGCTTTTTTATGTCGGGACCAGTGAACGACAAGCAGTAAGGAACCAAGACGGTGAGCGCACCAACTACCCGGCCCGGGCCTTCGGCCCGCAGGCCCGCGCCTTCGAACCCGTCGGCTCCGGCCGGCGCTCCGACCACCCAGGCGAACCGCCGCCAGGTCCCGCCCGAGCGGGTCACCGGCGCGCAGTCCGTCGTCCGCTCCCTCGAGGAGCTCGGCGTCGACACCGTATTCGGTATTCCGGGCGGTGCTGTCCTTCCTGTTTACGATCCGCTCTTCGATTCGACCAAGGTGCGCCATGTGCTCGTGCGGCACGAGCAGGGCGCGGGCCACGCGGCCACCGGATACGCCCAGGCCACCGGCAAGGTCGGGGTGTGTATGGCGACCTCCGGTCCCGGCGCGACCAACCTGGTGACCCCGATCGCGGACGCCCAGATGGACTCGGTGCCGATGGTCGCGATCACCGGGCAGGTCGGCCGTAGCCTCATCGGCACCGACGCCTTCCAGGAAGCCGATATCTCCGGCATCACCATGCCGATCACCAAGCACAACTTCCTGATCAAAGAGGGCATCGATATCCCGCGGATCCTCGCCGAGGCCTTCTACCTGGCGTCCAGCGGCCGGCCCGGGGTGGTGCTGGTCGACATCCCCAAGGATGTGCTCCAGGAGCAGACCACGTTCAGCTGGCCGCCGGAGATGCGGCTGCCCGGCTACCGTCCGGTCACCAAACCGCACGGTAAGCAGGTGCGCGAGGCCGCCCGGCTGATCGCCGAGTCCACCCAGCCCGTGCTGTACGTCGGCGGTGGTGTGATCAAGTCCGAGGCGTCGGCCGAACTGCTGGAGCTCGCCGAGCTCACCGGTATCCCGGTGGTCACCACGCTGATGGCGCGCGGCGCGTTCCCCGACAGCCACGAACTCAATATGGGTATGCCGGGTATGCACGGCACCGTGGCCGCGGTGGCCGCCCTGCAGAAATCCGACCTGCTGGTCACCCTGGGCGCCCGCTTCGACGACCGGGTCACCGGCCGGCTGGACTCCTTCGCACCCGGCGCCAAGGTCATCCACGCCGATATCGACCCGGCCGAGATCGGCAAGAACCGGCACGCCGATGTGCCGATCGTCGGCGACTGCCGCGAGGTGATCACCGAACTCATCGAGACCCTGCGCGCCGACCCGGCCGGTTTCGAACTCGACCTGACCGCCTGGCGGACCTACCTCGACGGCATCCGCGACTCCTACCCGCTCGGCTGGAGCAAGCCCTCGGACGGGTCGGTGTCGCCGGAGTTCGTTATCGAGACGCTGGGCCGCCTGGCCGGTCCCGACGCCATCTACTGCGCGGGTGTCGGCCAGCACCAGATGTGGGCCGCCCAGTTCATCAAGTACGAGAAGCCGCGGACCTGGCTGAACTCCGGCGGCGCCGGAACCATGGGGTACGCGGTTCCCGCCGCGATGGGCGCCAAGATGGGTGCGCCCGACCGCGAGGTGTGGGCGGTCGACGGTGACGGCTGCTTCCAGATGACCAATCAGGAACTCGCCACCTGCGCGGTGGAGGGGGTGCCGATCAAGGTGGCGCTGATCAACAACGGCAACCTGGGCATGGTCCGCCAGTGGCAGACCCTGTTCTACGACCAGCGCTACTCCAATACCGACCTCAAGACCCACGGCCTGCGCATCCCCGATTTCGTGAAGCTCGCCGAGGCCCTGGGCTGCCACGGTATCCGGGTGGAGAAGGAAGAGGACGTCGAGGCCGCGATCCGCGAGGCGCAGTCGATCAACGACCGTCCCGTGGTGATCGATTTCATCGTCGGCAAGGACGCCCAGGTGTGGCCGATGGTCGCCGCGGGCACCAGCAACGACGAGATCATGGCCGCCCGCGGGATCCGCCCGCTGTTCGACGAGGACGAGACGGCCGCCGAACCCGCCATCATCCACGAGGCCATGAACCGTGAGCAGGCCGAGACCGAGGGGAACCCATCATGAGCACCACCCACACCCTCAGCGTCCTGGTCGAGGACAAGCCGGGTGTGCTGGCCCGGGTGGCCAGCCTGTTCTCCCGGCGCGGATTCAATATCGAATCCCTCGCCGTCGGCGCCACCGAGGTCAAGGAGATCTCCCGGATGACCATCGTGGTCACCGTGGACGATCTGCCGCTGGAACAGGTCACCAAACAGCTCAACAAGCTGGTGAATGTGATCAAGATCGTCGAGCAGGACCCGGAGACCTCCGTGGCCCGTGAACTGATCCTGGTGAAGGTCCGTGCCGACGCCAGTGTGCGCACCCAGGTGATCGAATCGGTCAACCTGTTCCGCGCCAAGGTCATCGACGTCTCGCCCGACGCGCTCACCGTCGAGGCGACCGGTACCCGGTCCAAGCTCGACGCGCTGCTGCGCATGCTCGAGCCGTACGGCATCCGGGAGATCGTGCAATCCGGGGTGGTGGCCGTGGGCCGCGGACCGAAGTCCATCACCGCCACCCGTTGACCCGTGGCCGGGCGCACCCCGCGCCCGGCCGCATTACGTGCCTCGTTTACCGTTTCCCGCGTTTCGCGGGTTCGAATAAGTCAGAAGGGATACCACCAAGTGGCAGTCGAGATGTTCTACGACGACGATGCCGACCTGTCGATCATCCAGGGCCGTAAGGTCGCGGTGATCGGTTACGGCAGCCAGGGGCACGCGCATTCGCTGAGCCTGCGCGACTCCGGCGTCGAGGTCCGCATCGGCCTCAAGGAAGGCTCCAAGTCGCGGGCCAAGGCCGAAGAGGCCGGGCTGACCGTCGGCACCCCCGCCGAGGTCTCGGAGTGGGCCGACGTCATCATGCTGCTCGCCCCCGACACCGCGCAGGCGTCGATCTTCACCAATGACATCGAGCCCAACCTGAAGGACGGCGACGCCCTGTTCTTCGGCCACGGTCTCAATATCCACTTCGGCCTGATCAAGCCGTCCGCCGAGATCACCATCGGCATGGTCGCCCCCAAGGGCCCCGGCCACCTGGTGCGCCGCCAGTTCGTCGACGGCAAGGGTGTCCCCGCCCTGATCGCCATCGAGCAGGACCCGAAGGGCGAGGGCCAGGCGCTGGCGCTGTCCTACGCCAAGGGCATCGGCGGTACCCGCGCCGGCGTCATCAAGACCACCTTCAAGGAAGAGACCGAAACCGATCTCTTCGGTGAGCAGGCCGTGCTCTGTGGTGGTACCGAGGAACTGGTCAAGACCGGTTTCGAGGTCATGGTCGAGGCCGGCTACGCCCCCGAGATGGCCTACTTCGAGGTGCTGCACGAGCTGAAGCTCATCGTCGACCTGATGTACGAGGGCGGTATCGCCCGCATGAACTACTCGGTCTCCGACACCGCCGAATTCGGTGGCTACCTGTCGGGCCCGCGGGTCATCGACGCCGACACCAAGAAGCGGATGCAGGACATCCTCAAGGACATCCAGGACGGCACCTTCGTCAAGCGCCTGGTCGCCAATGTCGAGGGCGGCAACAAGGAGCTCGAGGGCCTGCGCAAGCAGAACGCCGAGCACCCGATCGAGGTCACCGGTAAGAAGCTGCGCGACCTGATGAGCTGGGTCGACCGGCCGATCACCGAAACCGCCTGAGCGGTTTGCTGATTCAGCGCTGAAAGGGGTCCTTCCGCGGTTGCGGGAGGGCCCCTTTGCTGTCGATGACGGCAATTCATCAACATCGCGTTGACAACACGATGTTGATCGGGTGAGCATGGATCCGTGCATTCCGATGACCGTTCCCACGCGGCTGCTCTCACGGCCCACCGCGCTGTTCTGGGTGCTGCCGGTGGCGACGCCTTGCCCGACCGGCCTTGGCAGCACGCTGGACAACCGCCGAGCGACTGCGATCTGGTGCGGCTGGCGGCGTGGAAGGCGTCGGAGCTCGAGGTCGACCCGGAGGTCGTGACGGCGGGCCTGGCGCTGCTCGGCGCGGCCCGTTCGGAACTGGACCAGGCCGAGGCGGCCCTACTCTTCGCAGCGAGGGCCGCGGGCGTCACATTCCAGCAAATCGGGGCGGCACTGGGGCTGGGGTCGGGGCAGGCCGCGCAGCAGCGAATGTCCCGAGTTCTCGCCCGGCTGGAATCGCGGCCGTGACCGCGTTCGTCCCGCTCCGCGAGGCGGGCATGTCGTGCGGGGCGAAGGCGGCCACGCTGGGGCGGCTGCTACGAGCCGGTTTCGCGGTCCCGAACGGATTCGCTCTGCCCGTCGGTGCGGGCGTCGGCTGGGAGCGTGAGCTGCTCGGCGTCTTGGAGACGTTGGGCGGGTCGCGCTTCGCAGTGCGGTCGTCGGCGTTGGCCGAGGATGGCAGCGAGGCGTCGTTCGCGGGACAGTTCCGCACGACCCTGAACGTGTCGTCCGGTGAGGTCGAAGTCCAGGTGCGACGAACCGCCGCTGCGGTCGACGAGGCGCGCGCTTACGCTGCCGCCCTCGGTCGGCCGGTTCCTCGAGGCATCGCCGTCATCGTGCAGCGGATGCTGGTACCCGACGCGGCCGGTGTCGCCTTCACCCGCGATCCCATCAGCGGGCGACGGGCCGTCGTCCTCGAGGCCGTCCGTGGTCTGGGCGATCGGCTCGTGTCGGGTCGGGCGAGTCCGGAAAGATGGCGGATCGCCCCTGGCTGCGGCCCCAGGTCCGCGGAGGCGCCCGAGGTCCTCAGCGCCGAGCAGGCGGTCACGGTGAGCCGGGTCGCGACGCGCGCGGAGGGACTCCTCGGTGGCGGCCAAGACCTGGAGTGGGCGCTCACGGGTAGCCAGGTCTGGGTGTTGCAAGCCCGGCCGATCACATCGACCACGAAGAGCGACCGAAGTCCGGCCTGTCTCCCGGTGATGAACGCGATGATCGTCGCTTCGGGAACACCGGCGAGCCCGGGCCGGGCGCGGGGCGTTTTACGCATCGTCAACGGCCTGGACGACTTCGCTCGGTTCACCTCGGGTGAAGTGCTGGTGTGCCGGGCCACGTCACCGGCCTGGGCACCACTGCTCGCTCGGGCCGCGGCCGTCGTCACCACGCGTGGAGGGGTGCTCGCCCATGCCGCGATCGTCGCCCGCGAATTGCGTATCCCCGCCGTCACCGACGTTACTTCAGCTATGGACCTGCCCGAAGACATGCTCGTCGACGTCGACGGCACCGCCGGAACCATCACCGCACAGAAGGCCCGATGAACTCACCACAGGACGTTCGGCGACAGGTCCTCCACGCACTGCGCCTCCTCGGTTACGCCGGAACCATCCCCGTGAGCGAGCGCGCGGGCGTCCTGCCCGCCGAGGCTGCGGAATTCCTGCGCGAGGCCCAGGCGGCCGGGCAGGTGACCCGGAGCCGATTCGAGGACGACGGCGGATGGTCGCTGACCGAAGCGGGTAAGACGCTGGGAGAAAAACTCCTGGCGGAGGAGCTGAAGAGCACGGAGGCCCGGCCCCTGGTCGAGTCCGTGATGGCCGAGTTCGAGCCACTCAACCGCCTGGTGGTCGACGCGTGCACGCGCTGGCAGTTGACCGAGATGGGCATCACCGAACCGCCCGCGAGCCTTGCGGATGTCCTCTCGAGCCTCTCCCGCGGCAGCGCAGGGTGGTCGGTGCTCGAGGAGCGTCTGGTGAACCGCTTGCCACGGTACAGCGGCTACCATGAGCGATTCGATATGGCCGTGGATCGCGCTCGAACGGATCCCGCCTGGCTGACCGCGACCGACCGCGAGTCCGCCCACCGTGTCTGGTTCGAACTACACGAAGACCTCCTGGCCACTCTCGGTCGTTCCCGATGACATCGGTGGACACGACCTGATGAGCTGGGGCGACCGGCCGATCACCGAAACCGCCTGAGCGGTTCGCTGATTCAGCGCCGAAAGGGGCCCTTCCGCAAGTTGTGGGAGGGCCCCTTTCAGCAACGTGGCGCCTATGCGCCGCTCGGGTGAGCGCCTCGGCCTTATCCGGAGCCCGACCTCCGATGAGTTTCGCCGTGGTCCCGGGTCTGTACCCGTACATGCCCGATCACCGCACCCGAGGAGAGCATTATGCCCGCCACCTACACCTTCGACGTCTTCTCCAGCCTCGACGGCTACGGCTCCTACGGAGAGGGCGGCGACTGGGGCGGCTACTGGGGCAAACAGGGCCCCGAACTGCTCGACCGCCGATTGGAACTGTTCGGCACCGAGCAACGGATGATATTCGGTGCCAACACGTTCCGGCAGTTCGTGGAGATGCTGGGCTCGAGCACCGAAGAGTCCGGGGTGGGTGACCCCTGGGTCACCCGGATGCGGAACCTGCCCGCGACGGTGGTGTCGAGCACTGTGGAAGGCCCACTCGACTGGCCGGACGCGACCATCGCGAGCGGCGACGCCGTCGATATCGTCGCCCGGCTCAAGAAGGAATCCGAGGTGCCGTTGCGGTCACACGGCAGTCTGTCGATGAACTGGGCGCTGTTGGCCGCCGGTCTGGTCGACCGGGTGCAGGTGACGATCTTCCCGGTGATCACGGGGCGGACCGGCACCGACCCGATCTTCGGCGGCGCCGCCGACTTCGATCTGGAGCTGATCGAGAGCCGGACGCTCGACGGCAATATCCAGGAGCTCATCTACCGTCCCACCCTGCACGTGTGACCATCGGGCGCGCTCCTATCCGCAACTCAGTCCAGCACGGCGTACGCCTCCACCTCGACCAGGACATCGGGCTCGAACAGGTAGTCGACACCTATCGCCGACAAGGGCGGCAACGGCCGGGGTATGCCGAGTTCCTCGACGACCCGCTCGATACCCGCGACGAAGTCGTCGTACTTGTCCGGCGTCCAGTGCGTGACGAAGAAGCGCAGGCGTACGACATCGGCGAAACTCGCCCCCGCCCCCGCCAGCCCGCGGGCCGTATTGCGCAGGGCGTGGGCGACCTGGCCCGCGAGATCACCGGTCGCGACGGGATTGCCGTCGGCGTCGCGCGCGATCTGGCCGGCCACGTGTACCTGCCGGGTGCCCGAGCCGATCGAGACATGGTGATACGGGACGGGCGCGAACATGCCTTCGGGGGTGAGCAGCTGGACTGCCATGGATATCCTTTCGCTGATCGAGCAAGGTATCCGATATGTACCTGGTGTCCGAAGGGAACTTCAACGAGACTAGGTGTCATGCCGGAAACCGCGCCCCTGCCCCCGGGCAGCCCGCAACTCACCCAGGACCACCGCGAACTACTCGATCAGGTCCTCGACAAATGGTCGCTTCAGATCCTCGACGCGCTGTGCGAGCACGGACCGCTGCGTTTCAACGACCTCCGCCGAGCCATCCCGGTGGTGACGCAGAAATCGCTCACCACCGCGCTGCGGCGACTGGAACGCAACGGGATGGTCGACCGCATCGTCACGAACACCCGGCCTGTCGCGGTCGAGTACCGGTTGACGCCGCTGGGCCGCTCGCTGCAGGACCTCATCGACGCACTCCTGCACTGGGCCACCGGCACACTGCCCGAGGTCGAACGCGCTCGCGCACGATTCGACCAGGAGGAGGAGACGGCCGGGCGGGACTCCTCTTCGCGGTGATCCCGCCTTTCTCCCCTAGCGACAGAAGGTGGTATCGGGATCCGGCCCGGCGGCAGATTGCCGATGCCGTGTCGGATAGCCCGGTGTCGGAACCGGTATGTTCGACAGCGCTCGACATCACAGGAGGATCCACGATGAGTGAAGTCCACGGTATGTCGGTCGACATCCGGACCCCCGATGGTGTCGCCGACGCGTATCTCGCCCACCCCGACGCCGGGGCAGCCCATCCGGGAGTGCTGCTGATCCAGGACGGTTTCGGACTGCGGCCCACCCTGCGGGATATGGCCGACCGTATCGCCGCCCACGGCTACACCGTCCTGCTGCCGAACGCCTACTACCGCCACGGTCGCGCCCCGGTGCTCGAACTACCGGACTTCATCGACCCGGAGGCGCGGCCGGAGATCTTCCAGCAGCTCTTCCCGATGATCCGCGAACTGACACCCGAACTGCTGCGGTCCGATGCCGCCGCCTATCTCGACTGGCTGGCAGCGGCGCCGCAGGT
Source organism: Nocardia testacea NBRC 100365 (assembly GCF_000308775.1). Lineage (GTDB taxonomy): Bacteria > Actinomycetota > Actinomycetes > Mycobacteriales > Mycobacteriaceae > Nocardia > Nocardia testacea. Next base: position 32,444 of record NZ_BAGJ01000128.1, on the reverse strand, counting down.
CGCCGCGGGGAAGGTCGGGGTCACCGGCTACTGCATGGGTGCGCGACTCGCCGTACTGATCGCCGCCGGGTTCCCCGATCGGGTGGCGGCGGTGGCCGGATTCCACGGTGGACCGCTGATCACCGAGAGCGCGGACAGTCCGCATCTGCTCGTCGAGAACATCACGGGGGAGCTGTATTTCGCCCACGCGGGCGAAGACGTGGAGAAGTCGCCCGATCATTTCGATCGGTTCGACAAGGCGGTCGCGGCGGCCGGTGAGCGCCACCGCACCGAGGTGTACGAGGGGGCGAAACACGGCTACACCCAGGCCGATACCGCCGCCTACGACGCCGAGTTCGCCGAACGGCACTATCGCGAACTGCTGGCCCTGTTCGACCGCAATCTGCGGCAGTAGCCGGGTGCGAGAGCGCGCGCTCCCCTGATGAACTATCGGCCGCGGCCCGGGCCGATAGTTACATCACGCGAGCTTTCGCGGCGATTGCTGCTCCAGCACGGGAGTGGGGTAGCAGGTGAGTTACGAGGTGACGACCGGCGGTGGTCTTCGCGCTCGAGATCAGAGGACCGTAGCCCATCGTTTCGTCGCTGCCGGGGTACCCAGTTCCACTCGGGCAGTGGGGTTATCGGCGTAGTAGGTGAGAAAGCGGTAGAGCCGATATCCGTCCACGGCCAACCGCGGGCACTCGAGCACGATGCTTCCGGCCGCTGCCGGGCGGTCCAATTTCCAGAGCTGGTGTCGGTTGCGGCCCAGCCGCACGATGGGTGTAGTAGCGCACGTACTCCATCGTGCGCCGTCCGACCCGGTGATCACGATCAATCGCTGCCGCTCGAATGCCGTGATCACTCGGGGAGCGTCTGCCCACGCCAGACTGGTTCGCGAACTCCAGCCGTAGTGGACGATTTCCTGGTCGGTGAGTACGACCCGCCCCCTACGGAGTCTGCCGGCCACCGCCAGTGCCGGAGCGGAGGCGCTACCCAACCCCAGGCAGGCGAGCAGGAGCGCCAGGGGCCAATGAGTAGGCCATGCCGCCGCCCCGATCTCGAACGCCGCCCCGAGGAACAGGACAGCGAAACAACTCCAGATCGTCTGGTACAAGGTGAAGTAACCGATCGACCCCGGGACCACCGTCGCGGCCGCACCATGGGGCGGGGCCGACTGGACTATGCGGCTTCGCCGTTTTCTCGCTTCGTTCGCCCATACCCCCATTGCGACGGTGGCGGCCATCGCGAGACCGAACAGCGCCACGTATTTCGAGACAACACGCGCGGCGTGGTCATCGCTGCGCCACATTGCCGCCGCTATGCCGAAGCACAATACAACCAGCCCGGTCAGGCCCAGCATGGCAGCGATGTGCTTCTGCGTGAACCCGGCCGGCACGGCCCAGGGGCTCGGAGAGCCGATCCGATCAGAAGAGCGCATTCCAAGCCTTCGACAACCCGCCACCGATTGCTTCGCCGGTACCTTCGAGCGCTTCCATTCCACCGTCGATAGCACTGCCCACGCTGAGGCCCTCCGAATACAGCGAGTCGACAGCGCCGGAGGTGAAGATTCCGGTAGCGGCGCCTACTACGGTTCCCGCAGCCGCGCCGACCAGGTTTCCGGGTCCCGGCACGATAGTGCCGACTGCCGCACCGACCGCGGCACCGGCGGCGACAGAAGCGCCGAAACCGGCAGCACCGGAGACGATTGCCTGTTCAGGGGGCTTGCCGTTGTAGATGTCGTACGCGATACCCGCGACTGCGAGGGCGCCACCCACCCGGAAGCCGATTTTCGCGGCTTTGGCCTTCGTGGTGTCCGCCTGATCCAGGAGATCACCTGCTTTGAGCATCTGCTGACGAGACCAGTCCATGTCGCGGTAGACGACCTCGCGCGGTGTGCCGGCCGGGGCGTTCTTCGCCTCGAGCAGGGCTTTCAATGCTTCGCTGGATGCCGCGGCCGAGCTTTGGAGAAGCATCGACGAGTGGGTGGTGGCAAGTGCGCCTGCAGCGCCGTTGATCATGTCGCCGATGACGAGGAACCATTTGTCCTTCAGATCGTTCTGCATGTTCTTCCAGGTCGACGCCCAGAAGCCCTCGCGATCCCGCACTTGATCGGCCGCGAGAACAGCCGTGTTGTAGGCCGCGAGTCCGGTGGTGTCATCCTCTGCGGGCTTTTCGATGGTGTGGTCGTTCACCGTGAGTCCGGCTTCGCCGGCCTCGGTCCGGATCGACGACATGTCGAGTTGTGCCTGCTGAACCTGCCCCGCCAGTGCGTCGAGTTCGGTCGCGTACTTCTGCACCTCGGTGACGAGGTTGTTCGCTTTGTCGGCGGTCTCGCGCGTCTTCGTCGCGAAGGCGTCACCGGATTCCCCATCCCAGCCCGACTCGGCAAGGCCCCGGATCCTGTCCAAGTCCGTGATCGAGGTGGACAGCTGACCGGCGAGGGTGTCCCGCAGCCACGCGGCCGCTGCCCGAATGCTGGCCGGATCTCCGTCGATCTTGGTATCGATGCTCATCGGTCAGACCGCCGTCCATGTCTGCCTGATGACGGTATCGGCGGTCGTGTCGTCCTGCTCCTTGTACTTTTTCGCGGCATCGGTGACGGCTGCGCTGCTGGCGGCCATCCCGACCACGAGTTGACCGGCGCCGTCCATTAGAACCGACAGGACTGCGAGCACCGAGGGCGTCACCGTCCCGGCATCCAGAGTGTCCGGTGTCTTGTCGTTGGTCGCGTCCAGTTCCGCGCTCGAAGTTGCGAGGGTATTCGCGATTGTTGCCAGCGCATTCTGGTCGATGTACAGCTCGGTCATGCCTGCGGATGCCTCCGGTTCTCCTGCGGGATGAAGACATCGAGCAGCAAGACGTCGAACGGCCGTGCCTGCTGCAATGCGTCGAGTGCCACTGTCGGAGTCCACATCCACGGTTGCTCTTCACCGCAACACGTCAAGAGGCGGTCGAGGGCGGAATAGGCCAGGCACGCTACTCGACCGTCACGCATCTGACGCAGCATGATCTGCGCATCCTCGACCTGATGAACATGTGCCAGGACCGGCAAGTAGACAACCGGCGGAAAATTCTTCGGTAGCGGTGTGCCCCCCGAATACTGTTGCCCCCGGCCGCTGTCGAACGCGGCCGTCGTACCGAATTCGTGCATGCGCGGGATCATACAGCCGGGTTCGGCTGCGGCCGGTGGGTTGCCGGCGCGGTCCGGTGTCACCGAGTAGGACGGTGATTGCTGTGCACCGCTATACGGACAGGCCGTTGAGCACGATATCGACTACTTGATCGATATCGGCCGGCTCGACCGGTTCGGCGCGCAGGAATACGCGGAACCAGATCGCCCCGGCGAGCATGTCCATCACCAGGCGGGGATCGGTCCGGTCGTCGAGTTCGCCGCGTTCGACCGCACGGCGGAAGATGGGGTGCTCGCGGGCGGCACGGTCGGCGAAGAACAACCGCCCGACCGCTGCCAGCGACGGCCGGCCGGGGGATGCCGCCAGAACCGCGGCCGCGATGGGGGCGGTGGCGGCATCGGTGAGCAGGCCGTGGATGCTCCGGGTCGTCGCGAGGAGATCGCCCCGGAGGCTTCCCGTATCAGGGACCGGGAAGGTGAGCAGATCCGACCCGGTCAGCGCGGCCGCTAGCACCTCGTCCTTGGATTTCCACCAGCGATACAGGGTCGTTTTGTTGACCCCGGCCCGCAGCGCGACCGACTCCATGGTCAGTCCCTCGTAGCCCGTGGTCGCGAGGAGTTCGAGGGTGGCCGCGAAGATCGCCTCGGCCCGCCGGGGCAGGGAGGTCGCACGCGTATCGGCTGACTCGTCCATACACCGACAATAGCAACGCAACGTTGCGTTGTATCCGGTACAGCCGTACAGTGCAACGCAACGTTGCGTTGCAAATGGAGGCATTATGGCTCTTCCCGTGGTTCTGGTGCACGGCATCCGGTTGAGTGGCGGATGCTGGGTTGCTGTCGAGAGCGAATTCGGCACCGAGCGATCGGTGGTCACCCCCGATCTCCCCGGGCACGGTGCGCGTCGCGGCGAACGCTTCACCATGCCCGCGGCGATCGAGACCGTCCGCACGGCAGTCGATTCCGTCGGCGGTCGCGCCCTGGTCGTCGGTCACTCGCTGGGCGGGTACGTCGCCATCGCGGCGGCCGCCGAACTCGGTGAACGCGTGGCCGGTCTGGTGGTCGCCGGGTCGACACGTATCCCCGGCCGAGCCCTGACGATTCCCTTCCGGCTCGCTCATCTGCTCCTGTCGACCCAGCGTGACGGGGGCGAACGGCTCAGCCGCCGACTCTTCGACGTAGTCCTCCCCGCACAGGTGGCCGCCGCCGTCGCGGCGGGTGGTATCGCCACCGAGGTGATCCCCGATATCGCCAGGGCCGCCGCCGCATTCGATCCGCTCGGTGGACTCCGTCGATACAAGGGCCCGGTCTGGCTCATCAACGGAAGCCGGGACCATTTCCGCGGTCACGAGCAGCGTTTCGTCGCGGCCTCGCTCCGGACGAGTCTGCTGGTGGTCCCCGGCGCCGGGCATTACCTACCGCTGGCCGAACCGCAGCGTTTCGCCCGGCTGATCCGCGATATCGCCGACGCCTGCGAGACGGGAGCCGGGGAACGCGCGAGAGAACGTCACGCGGAAGATTGAGAGTGAATCTTGTTGTACTGCAAACGATCCTCTCGCTACTTTCGGCGATGGATTGTCCGCCCCGAGCCTCTACGAGCGTTGCCCGGATGTCACCGGCACGGTTCTCTGTCCGGGCCCGGCTCAGCGGCCGACCCCGCGTCGCGGTCGCCCCGGTTCGCGCTCGCGGACCCCGCTTGTCGGTGGTGCTCGTTATGGTCCGGGCATGGGTATCCGAATTCCGGGATTCGACTACGAACGTATCCCGGTGGGGGACGTGCGGCTGAACGTGGCCACCGCGGGATCGGGTCCCCCGATCGTTCTACTGCACGGCTTTCCCCAAACACACCTCGCCTGGCGCCACATCGCCACCGATCTCGCTCAGGATCATCAGGTGGTGTGCCCGGATCTGCGCGGCTACGGCGACAGTGACAAACCGGCCGACGAGCGCGACGGCCGGACCTACGCCAAACGGACCATGGCCGAGGACGTCGTCGAACTCATGCGTTCCCTCGGGCACAGTCGCTTTGCCGTGGCCGGACACGACCGTGGCGGGTTGGTCGCATTCCGGGCCGGTCTCGACCATCCGGCCGCGATCAGCCACCTCGCCATCCTGGACGTGCTCCCGGCCGCGAGCATGTGGGACACGCTGCGGGGGACCGCCGGCGTCTTCGCGTTCCACCTCTACCTGCTGGCGCAGCCCGGCGATATCGCCGAGCGCATGATCCGGGCCGCCCCCGACCTGTTCTTCGGGCATTTCTTCGACAGCTGGCTGCGCGAATCCGCCGCCATCCCGGCCGATATCCGCGCCGAGTATCTCTCCGCCGCGAGCACACACGACGCCATCGCCGCGGTGTGCGCGGATTACCGGGCGAGTGCGTCGGTCGACAACGCCCACGACGAGGCCGACCGCGCATGCGGCCGCCGGCTCGAGATGCCGGTCACCGCCCTCTGGCAGGACCCGGGCGAGATGGTGCTGCCGTTCGATCCGGCGGCGATCTGGTCCGAATGGGCCACCGATCTGCGCACTGCCACCGTGGAATGCGGCCATTTCCTGCCCGAGGAACAACCCGGCACGATCATCGCGGCACTACGGGAACTGATTGATTGAACCGCCCGAGCCGTACGGACGGGGTGCGCCCGGTATTCCGAAAGTCGTTGCGTCGCAGCCTTACCCGGTCGGACTCGGCAGAGGTTACCGACGCCGTGGGTGCCGCAGGCATTCCACCGTGGGAATCCGCGGTCGAATTCGGCCCCCGGTGGCAACTGTCGTTGGTGTCAACCACTGCCGGACAACGGCGTTGACCATGCAGACCGACCCTGTCCGGGCGTACGGTCCCTGCTGGGGTGGTTAACTCGTTACGGCGGACATCTTCGCCGGAGTGAGGAGTGAATCGTGGCAGAGGGCAGAGGTCCGGCGGACCTTCGGCAGGACCGAGCACACAGTGCCCGCATATACGACTATTTCCTCGGCGGCAAGGACAACTATCCCGCCGACCGGGAGGCCGCGGCGAAGATCGAGCAGGCCATTCCGTCGGTGCGGGGCGTGGCGCGCGACAATCGCGCGTTCATGGTGCGCGCGGTGCGTCACCTCAGCGAACTGGGGGTCCGTCAGTTCCTCGATATCGGCACCGGAATTCCCACCGAACCGAATCTGCACCAGGTGGCCCAGGCGACGGCATCCGACGCCCGGGTGGTCTACGTGGACAACGATCCGATCGTCCTGGCCCACGCGCGGGCATTGCTGATCGGAACCCCCGACGGTGTGACCCGATACGTCCAATCCGACCTGACCGCCCCGGAACGGATCCTGTCCGATATCGCGGTGCGGGAGACCTTGGATTTCGACCGGCCCGTGGCATTGAGCCTCATCGCCCTGTGCCATTTCGTTCCCGGCGACCGTATCTACGACATCGTCGATACCCTGCTCGCGCCGCTGCCGTCCGGTTCGTACCTGGTGATGACCCATCTGACCACCGACTTCGACCCGAAAATGGTTGAGGGCACTGTGCAGGCGTACCGGCAGAGCGGGATCGAGATGGAGGCGCGCGACTACGACGGCGTCTCCCATTTCTTCCGCGACCTGGAGCTGCTGGAGCCCGGAATCGTCGCGATCGAGAACTGGTACCCCGAGGGCGAGCGGTCCCCGGCGCCCGAAGTGACCGAATTGCCGACCGGCGCGGCCCGGCCGCCCGCTGCCGGCTACGCAGCCGTGGGCCGCAAGAAGTAAGCAGCCGCGACGTCCCCGCCGCGCCCCCGGATCGCCGGGGCGCGGCGCGCCACGGGCTTATCCACCTCGCCGACCGACGCGATGAATCGGCCTCTCGGGCTGCCCTCCCCGAACCTGTCGCACCCGTCCTACCTGTCACTTTCCGTTATCAACCGGATTGAGCGCGTGCTGCGAGATGGACACGAAACAGTGTCGACCCCGCCGCTGCCGTCCCCACCATGGAATCCTTGGGAACCGACATGCCGTGAGCACGTGACAGGCACCCGGAGCCACACAGCGTTCGCTAGGAGGCGTGATGACCGCAGGTGGATTCGACCCCGCATACAGCCCCACAGCCGGCCTCGCCAGCAGCATCAAACCTGCCGGCCTGGGAAAACGCGCGGTAGCCAGGTTCGTCGACTGGATCATCGCCGGCATCATCGGCGCCATCTTCTTCTGGCTCCTCGGCACGGTCTGGGACCTCCCGGACTGGGTCTCGGTCCTCCCCGGCGCCGGATTCGGCTGGCTGTACTTCGTTCTCTTCGAAGTCTCCTCCGGCTCGACACCGGGTAAGAAACTGCTGAGCCTGCACGTCAACGGGTCGGGCAGGGCACCGAAACCCAGCCTCAAGGACTCCGCGGTCCGCAACGCCTATATGTTGCTCAACCTGATTCCGTGGGTGGGCGGGCTGCTGTGGTTCATCGCGGCCATCGCGATCGCATTCACGATCAGCTCGAGCCCGACGAAGCAGGGTTGGCACGATAATGCGGCAGGGGGGACGCAGGTCATCGACACATAGTCTTGGTAATTCTTACGGCCGCCTGTCGCTACCGCACCGAATAGTGCGGTAGCGACAGGCGTGTCCGCACTGCCGAACGAGTCGAGGTCGTCTCCGTGCCCCGGTTCGTTTCCGTTGGAGTGCTGGTTGGTCGACGGTCGGGTCGGGCCGGCGGGACTCCGGTTTTCTCAACGTTCAGACCTGAGGAACGTCGCCGTTCGAATAGCCGCGGTGGATTCAACCGTCCTTGGTCGCCGCACTCAAATACTGGACGAGATCTCCCGGATGAACGCATCCCACTCGGCCGGAACGAAGACGAGCATGGGCCCAGTGGGGTCTTTCGAATCCCGGACACCGACCGCGTCGGTCGCATGCGCGACCTCCACGCAATCTCCGCTCGGTTGGCTATAGCTACTCTTGAACCAGCTAACGCCGGTTAGATCCCTGGTCACGCGCCAAACTCCTCTGCGATCTCCTGTATCAGGCGCCTACTGGCGTCGGCACTCAACGCTACCGCGTGAAGATCTGCCAAAGCTTGCCTGTGGCGTTCGATCGCGCTGTCTTCCTCCAAGAACAGCGCTCCCGTAAAGCCCTCCACGAACACGACCGGCGGTTCTGGGTCGCGAGCTGTACGCAGGGAGGGGAACTCGAAGAGGGTGAACGACTGGACGATCAGCCCAGAGTGTCCGCCGACGCCGAACGGAATCACCCGGATGGAAACGTTCGGCATTCTTCCCAGATCGACGAGGTGCTGAGCCTGATCGGCCATCACATGGCGTCCTCCCACCTGGTGTCGCAATACTGCTTCAGATAGCAGCACATCGATTGTGAATTGTTGATCCGCGTCAAGTCTGCGTTGCCGCCTCTCCATCAGCTCGAGTCGTCGGTCAACGTCTATCGCTGGCATGTCGGGGTCGGCCGTCCGGACCAGCCACCGGCGATACTCGGCAGCCTGCACCAAACCGGGCAGGAGCGTCAGCTGGAATGCGGTCATTCGGGAGCACGCCTGCTCGAGACTCATGAAGTGGTCGAAATGTGGGTTCACCACATCGGCGTAGGTGCGCCACCACCCGCGCGATGGATCGCCCTTCGCCGCCTTTACCTCTTGGACAAGGCCCAGAACCTCTTCCGTTGCTGCGTCGTCGGCCCCGTAGAACTCCAGTAGATCCCGGAACTGCGAGGTACAGATCCGAACAGGTTGCCCCTCCTCCAATCTCCCGATGCCTTGCTTGGACACTTCGATCGCCAAGCCTGCGGCCAACTGACTCTTCTGGGATTGGAGCCGCAGTTCCCGAAGTCGCCGCCCCAAAGCGCGCCGTGGAAGAGTCGAACCAATAGCCATTCCCACCCTCGCTATCTCCGTCGTGGTCCAGTACGGACCTATGTTTTCTGGACCTACCCATACTGGACACCCGACTACCTGGCCGGATGTTCCCGAATGACCCTCCCAGTGAACAGCTTTCGGTGTCTACTGTATCCACCCGATGGCCGCGAATCCGAATAAATACCCAGCCCAGATACTTTCAATGAGAACATTCAGGAAAGCTTCCGGAATCGCATTGTCGTGCCGGCAGCAATTGTCATGCGCGGTCACCGGTCAAATCGCCATCTCCGAAGAGGAAAGAAAAGATGACGTTACGTCCGGTGAATGAAAAACAACGCCTGCATCGACCTCGCGCGATCGGCTATCTCCGAACCGATCTCTCGCCCTATGAGGCGCGCGACACGGAAGCTATCCGTCGACTCGCGCGACGGCAACATCACACGCTGGTCTACATAGTCCGACTCGGCCCCGACTCCGTTCCGGACGCCATCGGTCACGTCCTCGAGATCGTTCGCGCGACCGGCACAACGACGCTGATCATCCCGGACCTCGCGCATCTCGAAAACCACCCGGGTCGAGTCTGTGAGACCTGCGACCTCATGACGGTGTGTCCAGGGCAGATCTGGATGAAAATCGGCACGAATCCACATGACGTTCCCCATGAACCCGTCTGGTTGCCAGAGTTCTGGCACAGCGAACCTGACACTCGACTGCACATCGCCGATGCGCACCACATCATGCAAACCCACCTGGACTGCAATCTCTTGGACTGCCCCCGTAAAGCCGCCGCTTTCGCCCTCCTGGTAACGGCCGGCAAGCTCGTCCCCGCCACCCGCAGCCTCCGCGAGCGCGCTGCCTCTCGCGGCCTCACCTACCCACTAATCGGGCCGACCAGTTCGAGCACGTGCCCATCCCCCGCGATGCTTCAACGGCTGCTGACTGTTCTCACCCAGGCGCGGTCATGAACACCCACGCAGACCAACAGTTCGCCGCCGATGTCCACCTCATGGTCTTCCTCGACGGCCTCCGCCTCGACTACCGAGCCCACCCCAGCGCCGCCGAGTGCTTTCTACAGGAGTGGGCCGCGCACCACGGCAACCACACAGCTTCCGTACTCTGTGAGGATCCGGCCGACCTCCCACGTCTCCCATGTGAACGCCTCTACCTGGACCGCTGAACCTGCACGCCCCGGAAGCCGGTGACCTCCAGCCAACCTTCCCTTCTGTTGGCCCGGGCTTCCGTCACGGCCGGAGCTCCACGTTCGATTCGGTCGACGGCTACGCCGAGTTTGTGAACTCTGCGTACCTTTCCGCCAATCTATCTCGCGAGGGCTTGTCGACGGACCTATGCGGAAGGGAAATTGCCCTACCGTGCATCTCTTGTAGCCCGTGTTTCAACATCGGGCCATCTTCTTCTTCGAGAAGATCTCGGTTGATTACCACCTGATAGTTCGGAGAGATTCCCAAGTAGTTGCGATCGTAGGCTGCGTGATGGATTTTGCAGAGACTCAGGCCGTTACTGACCTCAGCGCTCCCATGCGGTTTCGCATCGGAGATGATGTGCGCTGCATCGAGCAGGGGACCGTGCTTCAAATTGCACACCGTGCACTGACCGCTGTATGCGTGCAGGACTCTCCCTCGGAACTCAGGCTGATGTAGGCGCTGTTTGGTGATCCTCTCTACGTACTTCTTCTCCACCGGATGAAGACGGAGGGGGTCGTCCACGGAGAGCAGCGTTTCGTCGAGCGCGATGAGGAACCGCCTGTTCGCCTGATCGTCGGCCACTGCGTAGACGGGGAAGATCGGTACGAAGAGTCCCGGCTCGATTTTTCGGAGCAGGATGAACGGCAGCCGGAGTTCATAGGCTCGGCGGAGCTTCTTGTTGTCGCCGGCAGTGCTTCCCTCGCGGTACGCGTAGGCAAACAGTGATTCGGTCACATCCTCGTCCGTATATTTCCCCTTCGGGTCCGACAGTATCGACAATGTCCCGTGCATGGCGGCGGGGTTCCGAATACCGCGACTGTGGTCTATCAGGCGATGCACCTCTCCATCGACAGTGAACCTCGAAAGTTGCTCACGAGTGACGACCCCGGTATCGCGGGCCATCTCCTCGAGATGGTCGAAAATTGCCTGTCGCAGGATGGTTTCAGCACTGATGTCCACGAATGGATTCTGACAGGCCCGATCGTCTCGTGGCTGACTATGATGCTGGATTCTCTAGCTGGCCACGGCGCACGAGTTGGTTCGCGTGCCGCGTGTGACTGCATGTGAACCGCTGGGGGCGGACATTCTCGTGGTCAGGGGGCCGGGGGCCGGCCGAGTGACCGTAGATAGATGAGCGTCGCCTGAACTCGTCGATCACCGCCGTGCAAGGGAAGCTTCGCGAATATCGAACCGATGTGTTTGCGTACGGCGGCTTCCGAAACCGTCAGGATTTCCGCTATACCGGAATTCGTCTTGCCCTCCGCCACCAGTGCGAGCACTTCCCGTTCACGAGCGGTGAGGTCGGCCAGGGGAGTGCGGTGCCGGCTCGACTTGACGAGGGCTCGGACGACCTCGGGATCAACAATCGTTTCGCCTGCGGCGACCCGGGAGATGGTGTCGAGGAACTGCCGCACGTGTCCCACGCGCTCTTTCAGTAGGTATCCCACACCGGCGGTCGAGTCGTCACCGAGTATGTCGTCAAGATAGGCAACCGAAACGTACTGTGACAGAACCACTAACGGCAGACGTGGATCGCGGCGGCGGAGTTCGGCGGCGGCGCGGAGACCGTCATCCGTGCCGTTCGGCGGCATCCGTACGTCGGTGATCACCAGGTCCGGCGTGTAGGCCGTATAGGCGTGGAGGAGACCCGGTGCGTCGCCGACTGCCGCGCTCACCTCGTGCCCCGCCGAGGCGAGCACACTCTCCAGCCCGGCGCGTAGCAGCGGGCTGTCCTCGGCCAGCACGATCCGTAGTCGGGAAGGTGGGGCTGTCACACTGTGCACTCCATCCGGATGGTGGTCGGTCCGCCGGGTGGGCTGGACACCGTCAGTTGTCCGTCCAGGGCCGCGAGGCGGCGTTGCAGGCGGTCGAGGCCGTGGCCGTCCACGATGTGGGCGCCGCCCGGTCCGTTGTCGGTGATGCTCACAATCCACTGTGTACCGGTGCGGGTGCCGTGGAGGTCGACTCGGGTGGCGTCGGTGTGCCTGGCGATATTGGTGAGGGATTCGGCGGCGAAGACGTAGGACATGTGCTCGACTGCCGGTGGTAGCCGGTTGGCCGGGCCGGACGCATTGTCGAGGTCGATGTGGATATCGAGCGGTAGGTCCGCCGCGAGATCGATCAGCGCCGGCTCCAAGCCGCGTTCGGTGAGGACCCGCGGCGAGAACCCGCGCAGGACGGCCCGCAGTTCGCTCAGGGTTTCGTCGACCTGCCGGTGGGCTTCGGCGGCGACGCGGCCGGCGGGTCCGTTCGCGTCCTGCGATTCGGCCAGGCCGAGGGTCATCGACAGGGCGACGAGCCGATGCTGGACACGGTCGTGTAGTTCGGATTCGAGGAGGTCGCGCTCGAACCCCTCGGCTTCCAGCAGCGCGGAGCGGGAGTTCTCGATGCGGACCGCTTCGCGCCGCCAACGGTCGGTGTCGGGGGCCAGCAGGGTCCGGGCCACCAGCGCTTCGAGCGCCGACCAGGCGCTGAGAAGTACCAGTAGTAGGACTGCGGCGACGAACCCCGCGCCTGTGCAGATCCATGCTTCCGCCGGTTCGTCGACCACCCAGGGGCCGAGGTCGAAGTAATCGGTCCGGACGAGGAGCGGCGCGGCGAGCAGGACCGCGACGAGGGTGAAGGCGAACACCGCCAGGCCGCACACGGCACCGCCGAACACGGTGGCGGCGAGGAGATAAGTGGCGTGCCGGGCGGTGGGTAACCGGCGCTCGGCCGCGGCGGTCCGCACCCGGGCCGCGGCGTGGTCCGCGGTACCGGGGTCGACGAGCCGGAGCCGGGCGCACTGGAGTCGCAGCATCGGCTCCCACAGGGCGGACCGCAGATCGCGGGTCACACCGAGCAGTATCACCGGCACGACACCGGCCATCGTGGCCGCCGCGAGGACGCCACCGCAGAGCACGGAGAGCAGCGCGAACCACGGCCGACGGGAGACGAAGAAGCGCGGGCCTGTCCGGAGTGCGGACCCCATCGCGGTCACTGCCGGACTCCTGCCGTCGTCGCCGGTTGCGCGCTCCGCGGGCCGCCGCGCTTCGTCGCCATGACGATCCACGCGACCACGGGCGAATATGCTGCGCACATCAGCAGCGTAGTGGCGGCGCCGGAGGGGTCGGCGGTACCGGCGAACAGTTCCAGTCCCAGCGCCAGTACGAGGTTGCTTCCGCCGTGTAGTAGGGCCGGAGGCCACACCGAACCGCTGCGCACCCACAGCCAGCCGATCACGAATTCGAGTTCGATCGACAGCGGCAACCACAGCAGCATGGCGATGAACGCGTCGGCGGCGGAACCGCCCGCGCCCAGATACCCCACCCAGGGCAGGGGCCAATGCCACACCCCCCAGATCACGCCCGTCGCGAAGGTGGTGAGCACGGGACGACCGGGAACGAGACGATCGCGTAGATAGGTCGTCCAGCCGAATTCCTCACCGAAGAAGATCGGCGCGGCCACGACCGGGATGATCGGCGCGAGCGCCAGGAACAGCACATGGCCGGAATCGAAGTCTCCGACTTCGGGACGCCACATTCCCAGCGCCACCGCGATCCCGAGCGCGACAGCGAGAACGCCGAGCGGGAGCAGGGCGGCGATCAGGTACGAGCGCCACTGGCTGTCGAGCCGCAGCCGCAGACCGGCATCGGCGAAACCCTCGCGGGTGATCCACCGCCGGGTGCAGACCGCGGCGAGGGCCGGGACGAAAGCGCCGGTCAGTAATTGGATGACCGGATTATCGAGGGTGTACCCGGCCGCCCCGGCGATGCCCCACGGAATCCACGCTCCCGCGAACGCGAGCACGAGGAACCAGAGAATGCCCTTGCGCCGAGTCCGGGAGCCGCGTTCGAGCGGCTCCCGGTCGGTCAACGCTGTAGTCATGCCCTTATTACAGAGGGGTCGCCGCGGGAAGTCGGTGGTGGACGGGACCGTTTCATGGTCGCGTACGCGCTACCTCCGGGGTCGACGCCTGTGGTGACCAACTGCGCCCGTGGTGTCAGCTCGACTCACGGACTCAGTATCCACACCGCGCGAAGACAGTGGGTGGACGAAGCGGTGCGGCGCCGGGCGAGTGCCGACCGACACCACTTCGGTGCCGTAAGGGCGTTATGCGGCGCTAGTGACCCGTGCTGTCGGTGCGGGCGAGCCGAATCGTGCCGATCGCGAAGATCGTCACACAGACCACCGCGAAGTAGAGCAGCGATCCGCTCTCCCCGCCGAACAGACTCTCGATGGTCGTCAACTGACCCACTCCGAGCTCCCCGTTCTTGAACGGCGACAGCTGTTGCAGGGTCACGCCGAAGTCGCCGGGTACGAAGGTCACGAAGACCTCGATCCCGAATTTCCACAGCAGCACGATCATGACCACCAGGCCCGGTTTCGGGACCAGCGCGGCGATTCCCAATCCGAGTGCGGCGATCAGGAGTGTGTAGAGCGGAACCCCGATCAGCAGTTTCACCCCGTCACCCGAGAACACCTCGACCTTGCCCCAGATCTCGGGAAACAGCCGCGGGAAGGCCCACAGGATGAGGAAGGTGGCGGCGGCCGCGGTGGCGGCGGCGATCACACCGAAGACGATCAGTTTCGCGATCGGCAGGATCCAGCGGCGGGTCTGGATGCCGAAAACCGTTTCGACTGTGTTGTCCTTGAATTCCGCGCACAGCGAGGAGACTCCGCCCGCCATGAGGATGAAGGACGAGAAGACGAGGATCCAGTAGGCCGCGTTGTTCGTATCCATACCGCCGGCGCCGTCGAGAATATTGGATCGACTGGCGGTGGCGATACCGAAGTTGAGGCCGAAGGGGATCACCACGGCGAGGGGGACGACGGCGTACCAGGCCGGGCTGCGCCAGGAGAGTTTGGCGAGTTCGCTGCGGACGGCTCGGAGGATATAGGTGGCGAGCATTATCGCGTCCCTCCGGTGGCGGCGTATTCGACACTGTCCTTGGTGATCTCGACGTAGGCCGATTCGAGAGGACGGGGTCCGGAGCCTGCCGTCACCAATTCGTCCTTGCTCGTATCGGACAGGACCCTGCCCTTGCCCATGATGACCACGCGGCTGCCGGTGATCTCTACTTCGGTGAGGTTGTGGGAGGCCACAAGCAGGCATTTGCCTTCGGCGGCCAGGCCGAGGAGTAGTTCGCGCAGCCAGATGATGCCTTCGATATCGAGCCCGTTGGCCGGTTCGTCGAGGACCAGCGTTTTCGGATCACCGAGGAGGGCCGAGGCGATACCCAGACGTTGCAGCATGCCGTAGGAGAATTTGCCGACGGGGCGTTTCGCGACCCGATCGAGGCCGACCCGGTCCAGGACGGGGCCGATTTCCGAGGTGGCCAGGCCGCCCAGCCGGGCCTGCCAGCGGAGGTGTTGTTCGGCGGTGTGGCCGGGATTGCGGGCGAAAGCGCCCAGACCGAAACCGATTTCGCTGATGGTGTCGCGGAAATCGCGCAGTCCGCTGCCGTTCACCGAAATCGTGCCGGAACCGGTGCGGGTCAGACCGGCGATCATCCGCATCACCGTGGTTTTCCCGGCGCCGTTCGGTCCGAGCAAATAGGTTATCGAGCCCTGCTCGGCCTCGAAGGTGACGTTGTCGACGGCGAGTTTCTCGCCGAAGCGTTTGGAAACGCCACGAACGCTGATCATAGGGAATCCTGGGTGGCTGGTACGGGTTACCGCCGGGAATTCGAGCCCCGGAGGTCGTTTCGGGAATGCGAGGCGTACACGCCCGCGCGAAGTGGCGGCCCCGAGCCGAATACCCGTCGGGCCTGCCGCTCCGGCGGGCGTATCCGCGGCTCAGTACCCGAAATCAGGGTTGCCCTGGCACTGGATATCCGCGCAGATGGCCTTGAAATCGTACTTCCACAGGCCGTTTTCCCGGATGTAGTAGTACACGCTGCTGGTCGCCGGGAAACCGGCCATCACGCCGTGCACATTGACCGTCATCGTATTGCCGGAGATATTGATCGGGGCGAGAGCGCGGCCCTGGATGGAGAAGAAGTCCATGGTCTTGCTGGTCTCCATGACCCGCTCGAGTGCCGGGCGGGCGGCGGGACCGTTGAAGGTCACCTCGACCTTGGGGTCCATGCCGATATTCGGGTTCCAGAACGCGGCGAACTGTTTCTCGAGCTGTGTCAGGGTCGGGACTTCGTCGCGGATGTAGAGATCCGCGGCCTTGGAGTCCCGGATGGAGACATCGGCCGACGCGGGATGCGCGAGGCCGAATCCCATGAGCGCGGTGAGAATACAGACAGCGGCGATTCTGATGAACTTGGACATGACGGCCCCTTCTAAGACCAACCGGCGAACCGATGCGACCGGGGCGGTGTCCGCGGTGGTGCGTACCTCGTCCGCCGGCGCAGCCCGGATGGGTGGACGCGGAGGCGCCACCCACTCGGGTAATGCGAAACGCTAGCGATCGCTCTTAGGTTAGTCAATCCTAAGTCTTGGGGTCCTGCTCAGATCATGACCGGGAGGGTGCGATGTCCATTGGTGACCAGGCTGGGGACATTGCCGAGGGCGCCGGGGTCGACGGCCAGCCGCATCTCCGGGAAGCGCGCGAACAGGGCGGGCAGCGCGACCGCAGCCTCGAGCCGGGCCAGCGGGGCGCCGAGACAGTGGTGTACGCCGTGGCCGAAGGCCATGTGATCCTTGGACTGCCGGGTCGGGTCGAAGGTGTCGGGACGGTCGGCGTGGACCCGCGGGTCCCGGCCGGCACCGGCCAGCCCGGCCAGAATGGCCTCACCCTCGGCGATGCGGTAGCCGCCGGGCAGATCGATATCGGTGAGTGCGAAACGCATCGGCATATGGGCGATCGGGGGTTCCCAGCGCAGGGTCTCCTCGATGATCTCGGCCCAGTCGAGTTGCCCGCCGAACGCGGCGGCGCGGTGCTCGGGATGGGTGAGCAGGGCATAGACGGCGTGATCGAGGAGATTGGCCGTGGTCTCGTGGCCTGCGACGATGATCAGCAGCAGGGTGTCGCCCAGTTCCTGTTCGCCGAGTTTCGACCCGTCCTCGTCGTGGGTGGTCATGAGGACGGTGGTGAGATCGTCACCGGGGTTGCGGCGCTTGTAGTCCAGGAGTTCGTGCAGGGTCGTGTAGAGACCGGCGAAATCGGCCTGCGCCTGCTCCGGTGTGAGGGTGGTGTCGAGGGTGCCGCCGGCGTAGGTGCGCAGGGCGGCGGACAATTCGGCGGGCACACCCATCAGTTCGCCGATCACCCTGATCGGGAGGGCGCAGGCGAAACGGTCACGCAGGTCGACGGGCCGATCGGCCGGAGTGGTGCCGATATCGTCGAGCAACTCCTCGGTGATGGCCTCGATCCGGGGCCGCAGCGACTGCGTGCGGCGGTGGGTGAACGCGGGAGCCACCAGTTTCCGCAGCCTACGGTGATCGTCACCGTAGGCGGTGAGCAGATTGGATACGGCGACCCACGGCCACATCACCCAGTCCTGCGGGATCTCGCCGGTGTGCATGGCGGGCCAGTGCCGGTGGGCGTCCTTGGAGACCCGGGGATCGGTGAACAGCTTCTCCAGCAACTCGGCATCGACCACCGACCAGGCGGGCACGCCGCCGGGAAGTTCGATCCGGGCCATCCGGCCCCGGGCCCGGATCCGGTGGATCTCGGTGTGGAAATCGGCGCCGGCGGGGTCGACTACCAGTGGTTCGGTCTGCGACTGCTCCTGGGTCATCGGGGTGCTCCTGTCATGGGGGTCAGGGGAGCGGACGGGGGGAACTGCACGGGAAGTGAACTCAGGGCGCGCTGGAACAGACCCGGGCGCCAGGTGAGGTCCTCGGCGGGGACGGCGAGTTCGATTTCCGGCAGGGCGTCGAGCAACTGATCCACCGCCTCACCGGCGATGATGCGCGCGATGTTCTCGGCTGTGCAGGCGTGACTGCCCTGGCCCCAGGCGAGATGGGAGCGATTGCCGATACGTTCGCCGCTGCCGATCCGCGGATCGGTATTGCAGGCGGCGATGCTGATCACCACCGGCTGATCGGCCGGCAGCCAGGTGTTACCGATGAGGACCGGCCGGCGCGGATAGGAGGTGCAGAAATTCGGCAGCGGTGGGTCGGTGAAAAGCGCCTCGTCGATGGCGTCGCGGGTCGACAGCGAACCGCCGAGCATATGACTGCCGAACCGCTCGTCGATGAGTATGAGCCGCAGGGTGGTGGTGATCAGCGAGGTGGTGGGCTCGGTACCGGCGGCGTACACCAGGGCCGCCTGCTGCACCATCTCCATATCGTCGAGCCGGGATTCGTGCCGCATCATCCAGGAGGTCACATCCCGGGCCGGGCAGCTGCGCTTCTGCCCGACCACCTCCATCAGGGCCCCGGCGAAACGCATATTTCCCGCGGCGGCGCTCTCCGCGGAGGTGGCGTCCAGAATCGCCGCCATCCCCTCGAACGCGGTGTGCCCGGCTTTCGGTGAGAGACCCATCAATTCGGTCAGCGTGGCGAAGGTCAGTGGAAACGCGTATTCCGTGCGCAGGTCCGCCGTGCCGATCTCGCAGAAATCGTTGATCAGCGGGATCGCCAGCCGTTCGATGGTGGCACGCAGCTGATGCAGATCCACCGCCTCGAGCCCGGCGACAATGGGCGCGCGCAGGCGGGCGTGCTCCGCACCGGCCGAACGCAGGGCATTGGGCCGGTACTCCATCATCGGTAGCAGAGGACAATCCGGGGGCACGGTCTCCTGCCAGCGGCGCGGGTCGGCCGGGAAGTGTTCGGGGTCGTGCAGGATGCGCAGGGCGTGGCGATACCCGACGACGAGTGTCGCGGGGACGCCCGGGGCCAGATCCACCGGCACCAGTGCGCCGTACCGGCGCCGCATCTCCCGGTACGCACCGCCGGGGTCGGCGGCGAACTCGGGTGCGTAGAGCGGCACCCGCTCGCCGCCGGGGGCGAGCGGCGACCCCTGGTCGGCCGGACGCGTGGACGGAATCGACATGGTCACGTACTCCAAAGCGGATCGATGGTTCGGTCGAAGGCCCCGGGTACGGATGGTTCCCGCGCACGGCAACGCGACGACGGCCGCAAGCGCGAGCATGTCTTCCGTGCGGTGTTCGGCGAAGCGGAACGATCACGGGGCGGTCCGGGTGACGACGGACAGGGCAGACGGCAACCGGCCGTTTCGTCACCGGTGAGTCGGGCCGGGGCTCCACGCGGTGACGGGGGCACCGGCCGTCGATAATCGAGGGCCGCCCGGCCGGGAGCCGCGAATCCGAGCGACCTCGCGCGCCTGACGGGCCGGATGCCGCGTGGATACCCGGCGAGTGAACAGGAGCGGCGACGCGCCCCGGGTGCGCTCGCCGCACCGGCGGGTGTCCCGGGGACGGGATTCGGGACGTCGACCGGAGAGCCGGAACATCGGTGTACCCGGCCGGTTCGTCACACGTCGGGGGAGATCGCGGGCGGGTACATGGTCGCAGGGGAGGGACGGGCCGGGCGGCGGCGGCGGTGGCACGGCGCGCTCCGGCACAACGAATCCCTCCCGCTTCGTCAGATCATTACCAATGCGAATCATAGTCCAGCACTGGGGATTACGTGTGGTGAGCGAGTACGCCGCAGGTCACCGGTACGGCAGTGCGGTGACCCGCGTTCGTTCGTATCACGGGTGGCCGATGGCCACCCGGCCGTTCCTGCTCCGCAGGCTGCCCTGCAACCCTCATCGGGAACGGCCGGGTGACGCCGTGCGGTTGGACAGGCCGCACGGGGTCTCGGGCGGAGGGGTCAGCGACCGGCGTTCAGGTAGTTGCGCCACCCTCCGTATTCGGTGATATCCATTGCCTCGCGGGCGGATTCGTAGTCACAGGCGAATCCGGTGACCCAGCGCCCGTCCTCCAGCTCCACCTTTCCCAGCGTCATGGGCGCGGGCAGGTTGCTCAGAAAGGTTCCGAGGGCGGCGGGGGAGAGCCGGTACAGCTCGCCGGGCAGCGCGCGGCCGGACTCCGCGCCGACCCGGAGCATGCCGGGTTTGGGTGGCTCGGCCGGCAGCGCGACCATGCGGTACGCCGCCGCGGTGGTCACTTCGCCGAGGAATCGGGCCCGCGCCTGTTCCAGCTGGTGGTGCAGGGGCAGGCCGCGCAGATGGGCGCCGACGACGAGGAGGTCGGTGCCGGTGCCGGTGAGCAGCGGGGCGGGGGTGTCCAGCAGCCGGGCGGCCAGTTCGATACCCACCTGGTCGGCGAATGCCGGGGTCACCAGCATGACGCCGAACGGGTCGCCCGTCGCGGTCTTCTCACCCGGGATCGCGACCGCGGCCAGGTCGAGGAGGTTGCAGAAATTGGTGAAAGTGCCCATCCGGCTGTTGATCGCCAGCGGTTCGGCGGTGACCGCCGCAATGGTCGGATGCTCGGTGGTGGTGGGCAGGAGCAGGGCGGGGTACTCGGCGAACAACCGGCGCGCGGCGGCGGCCGCGGCGGCGAGCCGACCCAGATCGGTGACGTATTCGTGGGCGGCGGGCCGCGCCGCGCCCGCGACGATTCCCGCGACCACCGGGTCGGCGCCCTCCGGTTCGCCGGCGAGGAATTCCCCCATCGCGGCATAGCGCTGGGCCACGATGGCACCGTCGTAGAGGAGTTTCGCGGCGTCGAGCAGTTCGCCGATATCGACCGTGGCGACCTCGCCGCCGCCGGCCCGCCAGCGCGCGACCGTGGCGTCGAAGGCGGCCCGGTAGGCGGGGGACAGGGCGGACAGATCGTGATCGGCGGGGACCGCGAGGGTGGCCCGGGCGGGCGCGCCCAGGGGGGTGTCGACGGGCCAGGCGCGGGAACGGGGGTCGGCGGGGTCGGGGCCGATCATGGCGGCGGTCACCTCGGTGGCGAGGGTCAGGTCGCGGGCGAAAACGGTGACCGCGTCGTAGTCGGGGCAGGCGGGCGTGACACCGGTGGTGGAGACCAGGCCGAGGGTCGGTTTGATGCCGACGATCCCGTTGAGGGCGGCCGGTACCCGCCCGGATCCCGCCGTATCGGTGCCCAGCGCCGCGTCGACCATGCCGAGGGCGACAGCGACGGCCGAGCCGGAACTGCTGCCGCCGGAAACGCGGTCGGGGAACAGGGCGTTGCGGACCGCCCCGTACGGGCTGCGGGTGCCCACCAGGCCGGTGGCGAACTGGTCGAGATTGGTTTTGCCGAGGACGAGGGCGCCCTGGTCGATCAGCCGGGCCACAGCGGGAGCAGTGTGCTGCGGCGTGGTGGCGAAACCGGGACAGGCGCAGGTGGTGGGGATTCCGGCGATATCGATATTGTCCTTCACCGCGAGAAGCACCCCGGCCAGCGGCAACCGCTCACCCTGCGCGAGGCGGGCGTCGAGCGCGGCGGCCTCGGCCGCGACCTCGACCTCGGCGCGCAGGGTGATCCAGATCTCCGGACGGTCGTGCTCGCGGATGGTGCGGTAGGCGCGGGCGACCTTGGTGGCCACGCCGATCGGCGTATCCGTCGCCGGTTCGGCTAGCGGTAGTTGCTCCATGGTCATGCCACTCCTTCGGTTTCGATGGCGACCAGAGGTGCGCCGGTGGTGACTTGGTCGCCTGCCGCGACGGTGATCGTATGCACGGTGCCCGAGACCTCGGCGACCACCGGCAGCTCCATCTTCATGGCCTCCAGCACCAGCAGAGTAGTGCCGGCCTCGACGTGCTCGCCCGCGGCGACCTCGACCCGCCAGACATTGGCCATCATGGGCGCCGCGACGACATGGGCGTCCGCGGGCAGTTCGAGCTCTTCGGTGGGTTCGGGTTCGGCGGCGACCTCGGCCGGAGCGCTCAATTCGCCACTGGCCTCCCAGCGCTGCCGTTCGGCGGTGAACGCGACCTGCCGGTGTGCCTCGGTGGCGGCGATATCGGCCGCGTTGTCCCGCAGGAACCCGAGATGATCGGCCATGGCGAATTCACCGACGCTCGTGCGCATCTCGTAGCGGCCCGCCGCCATCTCGGCGCGCAGGTCCAGCAGCTCGTCGGCCGAGACCGGATACCAGCTGATGCGGTCGAAGAACCGGAACAGCCAGGGCTTCCCGGCTTCGAAGGGCGCGCGCTGGCGGTAACCGGACCAGATCGGGACGGTGCGGCCGACGAGCTGGTAGCCGCCGGGGGATTCCATCCCGTAGACACAGAGGTATTTACCGCCGATACCCACCGCGTCGGACGGGGTCCAGGTGCGGGCGGGGTTGTACTTGGTGGTCACCAGCCGGTGGCGGGGGTCGAGCGGGACGGCCAGTGGTGCGCCGAGATAGACGTCGCCGAGACCGAGCACCATGTACTGGGCGTCGAAGACGATATCGCGCACCTCGTCGACACTGTCCAAACCGTTGATCCGGCGGATGAACTCGATATTCGACGGTAACCAGGGAGCTTCGGAGCGGACACCGCGACCGTAGCGTTCGATGGCCTGCCCGATGGTGGGGTCGTCGAAGGACAGCGGCAGTTCGATATGGCGGCTCGGGACTCGCAGAGCCGCGGTATCGGGGATATCGTCCTCGAGTTCGCCGAGCAGCCGGACGACGGTGCGCTGATCGATGACCTCCGGATCGAAGTGCAGGTGCAGCGAGCGCACCCCGGGGGTGATATCGATCAGGCCGGGGATCGACGCCTGTTCGAGGCGTTCGCTCAGGGCGTGCACGCGCATGCGCAGACCCAGATCGAGTTCCATCGGGCCGTATTCGATCAGCACGTTGTCGTCCGCGCCGCGCAGGTATTTCACCTCGGGCGTGCCGGTCCCGGCGTCGCGGCGGCCCAGCACGCCGTTGTCCCGCTCCCGGGACCCGAGGAGATCGGCGGCGGGGCGGCCGCGGCCGCGCAGCGCGGAGGAGGAACGCAACGCGCCGGTGCAGTCGTCGGCGACCGGGACGAAACGCACCTGGTCGCCGGGACGCATCTGACCGAGTTTCCAGCGGTGCGCGGAGACCACGGTGAGCGGGCAGGCGAAACCGCCCAGGCTGGGACCGTCGGGGCCGAGCAGGATCGGGGTGTCGCCGGAGAGATTGAGCGCGCCCACGCTGTACGGGCAGTCGTGCAGGTTGGAGGGGTGCAGGCCGGCATCGCCGCCGTCGGTGCGCGACCAGGTCGGTTTCGGGCCGGCCAGGCGCAGGCCGGTGCGGTTGGCGTGGGCCTGCACCTGCCAGGTGGCGTCGTAGAACTGTGCGATATCGGCGGCCGTGAAGTAGTCCGGGGCGGGCTGGGGGCCCTCGCCGACCGCGACGTACCAGGTGTGGCCGAATTCGGGGCGTTCGCCGGCCGGGATCGGGGTGGGTTCCAGCAGACCACCGGCGTCCGGTTTGAGGCCGAGAATATCGCCGGTGGCGACGGCGCGGCCGGTGATGCCGCCGAACCCGCCGAGGGTGAAGGTCGCGGCGCTGCCGTGGTAGTCGGGGGCGAGGATGCCACCGCGGACGGCGAGATAGGTGCGCAGTCCGGTGTCGTGGGGCGCGCCGATATCGAGGACCGAACCGGCGGGGACGGTGACCGGCTCCCACATCGGGACCGGCCGATCGTCCACGGTGACGGGGGCTGCGGCGCCGGTCACGCAGACGACGGTGGTGTCGGTGCAGCGGATCCGCGGACCCAGCAGTGTGGCCTCGAGGCCGTTCTCGCCCAGCGAGTTCCCGACGGCGTGGTTGGCCAGCCGGAAGGAGAGATCGTCGAAGGCCCCCGACGGCGGGATACCGACGTTCCAGAGTCCCAGGCGGCCGGGAAAGTCCTGGATGGTGGTGGAGACCCCGGCGCGCAGGATCTCCAGGCGGGGCCGGATGGTGGCCAGGCTGCCCAGGGTGGCGGTGGTGTGCCGGGCATCGAGCATGGGGGAGCTGGTGGCGGCGGCGCGCAGCTGGGGCAGGTTGGTGGTGATACCGAACATGCGGGTTTCGTCGAGCGCGGCGCGCAGCCGGTGCAGGGCCTCGGGCCGGCTCTCGCCGGCGGTGATGATCTTGGCGATCAGCGGGTCGTAGTAAGGGCTGATCTCGGTACCCGTCTCGACCCAGGTCTCCACCCGGGCCGGCGCGGCGGGGATCTCGACACCGGTGAGGGTGCCCGCGCCGGGCCGGTAGTCGTTACCGGGGTCCTCGGCATAGACGCGGGCCTCCACCGCGTATCCGGTGATCGGCGGGCCGGCGTCGGGGATCTCGTCGAGGAACGCGGAGTCGCCGCCGGCCAGCCGCAGCATCCATTCGACGATGTCCACGCCGGTGACCGCCTCGGTGACCGGATGCTCCACCTGCAATCGGGTGTTCACCTCGAGGAACGACGCCTCCCCCCGGTCGACGTCGTAGATGAACTCGACCGTCCCGGCGGAGCGATATCCGACATCACCGAGCAATTTCCGGCTCGATACGAGCAGTTGTTCGCTCACGGTGTAGGGCAGACCGGGGGCGGGCGCCTCCTCGATGACCTTCTGGTTACGCCGTTGCAGACTGCAGTCGCGGGTGCCCAGTGATACCGCGCGCCCGCGTCCGTCGCCGAAGATCTGCACCTCCACGTGGCGGGCCCGGGCGACGAACCGCTCCAGATACACCGCGGAGGAACCGAAATTGTTCTGCGCCAACCGGATGACTCGCTGATAGGCGCCGGTGAGTTCGCCCGGGTTCGCGCACGCGGCCATCCCGATACCGCCGCCGCCCCCGGCCGCCTTGAGCATCACCGGATACCCGATCCGCTCGGCCTCCGCCAGCGCTTCGTCGAGCCCGGTGAGCAGACCGCTGCCGGCGACCAGCGGAACCCCCGCCGCCGCGGCGGCCCGGCGGGCACTGTGCTTGTCGCCGAAGAGCCGCAGATGCTCGGCCGCCGGGCCCACGAACGCTATCCCCGCGGCCTCCACCTCCGCGGCGAAATCCGCGTTCTCGGAGAGGAACCCGTAGCCGGGGTGCACGGCGGTGGCGCCGGTGGACAGCGCCGCCTCGATCACCGCGTCCGCGCGCAGATACGACTCGGCGGCCGGGGCGGGGCCGAGCCGGACCGCGCGATCGGCCATCCGCACATGCCGTGCCCCCTCATCGGCATCGGAGAACACCGCGACCGTCTCGATCCCCAGCCGCCGGGCGGTCCGCAGGATGCGGCAGGCGATCTCACCGCGGTTGGCGATCAGCAGGCATTCGGGCAGCGGCGTATGCAGTGGCGTATACAACTGCGGGGCGGTCTCGGTCACGGTCGATCCTCTCGGCGTGGACAGTGCGGCTACCGGAGTAGCCGGTCTTTCAGGTCTTGGTCGCGCGGGCCATGCGGGTCAGCTGGAGCACCTGACCGGCGCGGTCGGCCACCACGCGGCGGGACTGGTCGATATGGGCGAGGAGCTGCTCGCGGGCCCCGGTGAGATCTCGGTCGAGGACGGCCTCGCCGATGGCGATATGTTCCTCGATGGTCGCGAGCATGCGGTCGGGGGTGAGGTAGTCGAACATCCGGACGGGGCGTATCCGGGCGTTCACCGTGGTCAAGGCCTCGGTGAGGGCGTGGTTGCCGGAGGAGTCGAGCAGGACGGTGTGGAACTGTTCGTCGGCGGCCACGAAACCGGCGTCCGGGTCCGGGGGTGCGGTGCGGAAGGCGCGCCAGCGGTCGATCTCGGGTCCGAGCACGGCCCGGTCGTGGCCGAGGTCCGGATCGTCGAGCACGCGGGCGATGCCCTGGACCTCCAGGGTGATCCGCAGCTCGTAGTAGTCGCCCAGGGTGTCCAGGCGCGGCCGGTACGGGAAAAGTCCGGCGTCGTGGCGTTCCACCAGACCGTCGGCCTGCAACCGGGCCAGCGCCTCGCGCACCGGGGTGCGCGAGACACCGTAGCGTTCGGCCAGCCGTTCCTCGCCGAGCCGCTCCTGCGGCGCCAGCGCACCGGTCATGAGTTCGTCGCGCAGTGCCTTGTACACAGTGTCGCTGCGTGATTCGCGTTTGCTCCGTGGTTCGGTCACGACGCGCAGCCTAGAGAGTCATGGCGGCGCGAACGGTTTCCACCGCCGCGGCCCCGCCTGCCCCGGTAGAGGTGACCCGGCCGCTCTCCAGTACGTAGTACCGGCTCGCGGCCCGCAGTGCGAAACCGATGTGCTGTTCCACCAGCAGCACCCCGAGACCGCCGCGTGCCACCAGCTCGGTGATGGTGTTCTCGATCTCGGCGACCACCGACGGCTGGATGCCCTCGGTGGGTTCGTCGAGGATCAGCATGCGCGGTTCGGTGATCAGCGCCCGGGCGATCGCCAGCTGCTGGCGCTGCCCACCGGAGAGCAGCCCGGCCCGGCGGTCGAGCAACTCTTTCAGCGCGGGGAACAGATCCAGCTGTTCGTCGATCAGAGCCCGGCCGCGTGTGCGGCCGTCGGCCACCACCCGCAGATTCTCGGCGGTGGTGAGATGGCCGAAGCACTGCTGCCCCTGTGGCACATAGGCCAATCCCCGCTTGACCCGGGCGCTCGGCCGCAGCCCGGTGATATCGGCCCCGTCGAAACGGATGGTGCCGCGGTGGGCACGTACCAGACCGACCGCCGCACGCAGCAGGGTGGTCTTCCCGGCGCCGTTGTGTCCCATGATCGCGGCCACACCGTCGGCGGGTACCTCGATTCCGGCCCCGTGTACGACCTCGGTGCGGCCGTAACCGGCGTGAACGTCGATGAGTTCCAGCATCGCGGTCACCCTTCGTTCTCGTCAGCGGTACGTGGGGAATCTGCGCGGTCACGGGGTGCGGCCGATTCGCGGTGACCGTTCGACGCGGGCGGCACCTCGGCGTGGTCACGGCGGGCCGCCGCCGGATCCGGTTCGCCCACGCCGGCCTGTTCGGCGGCCGCCGCGGTCCCCAGATACGCCTCCTGCACGGCCGGATCCGCCTGCACCTCGGCCACCGTTCCCTCGGCGAGGACAGACCCCCGGGCCAGCACCGTCACCGAGGTGGCGAAACTGCGCATGAAGTCCATATCGTGTTCGACCACCACGACGGTGCGTTCGCCACCGATCCGGCGCAGCAGGTGCCCGGTTTCCTCGCGCTCCTCCTGGCTCATCCCGGCGACCGGTTCGTCCAGCAGCAGGACCGACGCGTCCTGGACGAGCAGCATTCCGATCTCGAGCCACTGTTTCTGGCCGTGTGCCAGGGTTCCGGCCGGTTTGTCGCGCAGCGCGGTGAGACCGATGGTTTCCAGCGCCTGTTCGATCGATGCGGAGACCGCGGCCGGACGGCGGCGCAGCATGGTCCAGATCGAACGGCCCGCGCCCGCCGCGATATCGAGGTTCTGCAGTACCGACAGTTCCTCGAACACGCTCGCGGTCTGGAAGGTGCGGCCTACGCCCAGCCGGGCGATCTGATGCACCTTCTTGCCCAGCAGTTCGACCCCGGATTTCTGCACCGAGCCGGTGGCCGGGACCAGACCGGTGATGGCGTCGATCATGGTGGTTTTGCCGGCGCCGTTGGGGCCGATGAGGAACCGTAGATCACCCTGGAACAGGGTCAGGTCCACATTCGATACGGCCTTGAACCCGTCGAATTCGACGCTCAGCCCCCGCACCTCGAGATAATCGCTGTGCATTCCGGCGTTACCACCGGCGACCGGGGCGACCGCCGTTGTTACCTGCTCGGTCATCACGACACTCCTACCGGGGTAGCGGGCGCGGGTTCCGGTGCCGGCCCGGGCGGCACCGGGGTCTTGTCGCCGCCGCGGGTACGCCGCCGCAGCAGCGTGACCAGGCCCGCCAGGCCCGCCGGGAAGAACCCGACCACGACGATGAACAGGAAACCCTGCGCGTACACCCAGCCGGAGGGAAAGTTCTCCGACAGACCGGTTTGCGCCCAGGCCACCGCGATCGCGCCGAGCACCGGGCCGAGCAGGGTGGTACGTCCACCGATGGCGACGCCGGTCAGGAACGCGATGGAGGGCACTATCCCGATATCGGCGGGGGAGATGATCCCGACGATCGGCACGAACAGCGCACCGGCGATACCGGCGAACAGCGCCGCGACCGCGTAGGCGACCACCTTCACATTGGCCGGGTCGTAGCCGAGGAAGCGCACGCGCTCCTCTTGATCGCGCACCGCGACCAGCAGTTCGCCGTACCGGCTGTACATCAGTTGCCGGGTCGCCGCGACGATCACCAGCAGGGTGGCGGCCGCGATGAAGAACAGCAGCCGCCGGTTCACCGGGTCGTTCAGCGCCAGCCCGAAGAAACTGCGGAACCGGTTGAGCCCGTTGCTGCCGCCGGTGGACTGCTGACCCACCAGCAGGATGGCGAAGGCCGCGGCCAGCGCCTGCGACAGGATCGCGAAATAGGCGCCCTTCACCTTGCGTTTGAACACGCCCAGCCCCAGCAGTACCGCCACCAGCGGCGGCACGATCAGAATGCCCAGGATCGTCAGCACCGGCGAGGCGAACGGAACCCAATAGCCGGGCAGTTCGCGGATACCGGCGATCTGCATGAAATCCGGGACATCGTCACCGCGCAGCTGCGCGTCGGAGATCTTGAGATGCATTGCCATGATGTAGGCGCCGAGGCCGAAGAACACGCCCTGCCCGAGGGTGAGCATGCCGCCCCGGCCCCACGCCAACCCGATACCCACCGCGACGATGCCGAAGCACAGGAACTTGCCGAGCAGGTTGAGCCGGAAGTCCGAGAGCAGAGCGGGCGCCACCGCGAACAGCAGTACGGCGGCGACCGCGAAACCCGAATAGGCCTTCCAGCGGGTGGTCAGGAATTCCCTCATACCAGACTCCTCGACCGGATCATGAACAGTCCCTGCGGGCGAACCTGCAGGAAGACCACGATGACGACGAATACGATCACCTTCGCGACCGAGGCCGTGGTGCTGTATTCGATGAACGAATTCAGCAGGCCCAGCGCGACGGCGGCCAGTACCGCGCCGCGGATCTGCCCGAGCCCGCCGATGACGACCACCAGGAAGGCGTCCACCAGATAGGTGGCGCCGGTATTGGAACTGGTGGAGCCGATCAGCGTCAGCGCCACACCCGCCACCCCGGCGAGTCCGGACCCGATGAAGAACGTCGTGATATCGGTGCCGCGGCTGGAGATTCCGCTGGTTTCGGCGAGATCACGATGCTGGACCACGGCCCGGATGCGCCGGCCCATCGCGGTGTATTTCATCGTCACCGCGACGGCCGTGACACACAGCACCGCGAGCAACATGATGAAGATCCGCGTCTTGGGCACCACGGCCCCCAGGATCTCCACCCCGCCACCGAGCCATTCCGGGGTCACCACGCGAACCGCGGGCGCGCCGAAGATGTCGCGGGCCGCCTGCTGCAGGATCAAGCCGACACCGAAGGTGACCAGCAGGGTGTCCAGTGGCCTGTCGTACATCCGTTTGATCAGCGTCACCTCGAGGGCGACACCCATGAGGCCGCCGACCACGAATCCGATGAGCAGCGAGACGATCAGCGAGACCTCGGCGTCGGCGACCAGGTACTCCTGCACCGTGTAGGCGGTGTAGGAGCCGGCCATGATGAACGCGCCGTGGGCCATATTGATCACGCCCATCTGACCGAAGGTCAGCGACAGCCCCAGGGCCGCCAGCAGCAGGATGGAGCCCAGGCTCAAGCCGGTGAACAGCTGCCCGACCAGTGCTTCCACGAGATCAGCCCCCGAGTCCCTCGGCCCACGGGTAGCCCGACAGGTACGGGTCCGGTTCGATGGCCTCGCCGGAATCCCAGACGCTGTAGATCAGGCCGTCGGGGCGGATCTCCCCGATCCGGGCGGTTTTGGTGATGTGGTTGTTCGCGCCGTCGATGGTCACCAGGCCCTCGGGCCCTTCGAACGTGACCCCGCCCGCCGCCTGCTGCACATCGGCGACCGCGAAGGACTGCGCCTTCTCCACGGTGTTCTTCCACAGGTACACCGAGACGTAGGCGGCTTCCATGGGGTCGGAGGTCGGCTTGTTCGCGCCGTATTTCGCCTTGTACGCCTTGACGAACGCGGTGTTCTGCGGATTGTCGACGGTCTGGTAGTAGTTCCAGGCGGTCAGCTGGCCGGCGATGTGCTGGACGCCGATACCGCCGACCTCCTCCTCGGCGATGGACACCGAGACCACCGGCATATCCTGCGCGGTCAGGCCCACGTTCTTGTACTCGCGGAAGAAGGCGACATTGGAATCGCCGTTGAGGGTGTTGAACACGGCGTCGGCGTCGGCGGAACGCACCTTGTTGACGATGGTGGAGAAATCGGTGGAGCCCAGCGGGGTGTAGTCCTCGCCCTTGATCTCGATACCGTTGGCCTCGGCGTAGGCCTTGATGATGCGGTTGGCGGTCTGCGGGAAGACGTAGTCGCTGCCCACCAGATAGAGCGATTTCACGCCGCGGCCCTTCAGATAGTCCAGGGCGGGCACGATCTGCTGGTTGGTGGTGGCGCCGGTGTAGAAGATGTTCTTCGACGATTCCAGGCCCTCGTACTGGACCGGGTAGTACAGCAGCGCGTTGCGGTCCTCGAACACCGGCAGCATGGCCTTACGGCTGGACGAGGTCCAGCCGCCGAATACCGCGGCCACACAGTCGCTGCTGATCAGCTTCTCCGCCTTCTCCGCGAATACCGTGGGCTCGGAGGCGCCGTCTTCGCCGACCAGCTGGATCTGCTTGCCCAGGACGCCGCCGGCGGCATTGATCTCGTCGACGGCGAGCCTGATCGAATCCCGCACGGTGACCTCGGAGATGGCCATGGTGCCCGACAGTGAGTTCAGCGAGCCCACCTTGATATTCGGGCCCGCGGTGTCGACACAGGAGGTCGTGTTCGCGCCGGCCTGATCGGAGGCGGAACTACCGCAGGCGGTGACCGCCAGCGCGGTCGCGCACACCGCGGCGGGCAGCGCCAGAAGGGTGCGGGCGCGCCGGCCCCGCCGACGGTTGCGGGCGCCGTGGGATACCTCGCCTTTCCTGGATTTTCCGGGTTGTTCGGTTCTGGCTGCATTCATGACCGTTCGGCCTCCACTCAGGAAAGGTCAGCCCGCTGACTAGCTCGTATTCGGCGTTGTATACAGCGACGTATACGAGGAATTACGGTAGGGAGGCTGTGTTTCGCCCACGTATCGCAGCGTGAAGCTCGAGTATCGATCGGCCGATGGTTCCGGGCGGCGCTGCTGAGAGCAGATCTGCCGACAGCAGCGTGGGCTCCCGCTCACCCGGCTGCTCCGGCAGCGTGGTGACCATGGCTCACGACGACAAATCCCCGCTGTTCGGCTGGCGTGCCCGCGAGCAGCTCCTGGCCCGCCGCATCCTCGTTCTCGACGGCCCGCTCGACGACGACAACGGCACCCTGCTGGCGACCCAGCTCCTCACCCTCGCCGCCGAGGACGACGAGGCCGGTATCTCCCTGTGGATCCATTCGCCCGGCGGTTCGGTACCGGCCATGCTGGCCATCCGCGATGTCATGCGGCTGATACCGAGCCCGGTGTCCACGCTCGCCCTCGGATTGGCCTGCAGCGCCGGCCAGTTCCTGCTCTCCTCGGGGACCCCCGGTCGACGTTTCGCGCTACCGCACGCCCGGATCCTGATGCACCAGGGCTCGGCCGGTATCGGCGGGTCCGCGGTGGACGTGGAGGTACAGGCCGACGATCTGCGCTACACGGTGGAAACCGTGCTCGGCCTGATCTCCGCGGACACCGGCCAGCCCTACGAACGAATCTACGAGGATTCCCTGCACGACCGCTGGTTCAGCGCCACCCAGGCCAAGGAATACGGCTTCATCGACCATATCGTCGGCGATTTCGCGCAGGTCGTCCCGCAGCGCCAACGGGTGGGGATCTCCGCGTGAGCGGAGCCCACGAAAGCCGCACCGAATACAGGGAGACCCGATGAGCACCTACACGATTCCCAATGTGATCGCTCAGCATCCACGCGGCGAGCGGATCACCGATATCTACTCACATCTACTCGCCGAACGCATCGTCTACCTCGGCACCCCCATCGACTCCGGTGTCGCCAACGCGCTCATCGCGCAGCTGCTGCACCTGGAATCGGAGAGCCCGGGGCAGGAGATCGCCTTCTACATCAACTGCGAAGGCGGGGACCTGTCGTCGATGCTGGCGGTCTACGACACCATCCAGCACATCGGCGCTCCGGTGCACACCACCTGTGTCGGTCAGGCCATCGCGGTCGGCGCCGTCCTGCTCGCCGGTGGCGCGCCCGGCCACCGGTCGATGCTCCCGCACGCCCGGGTGGTGCTGCACCAGCCCGCGGCCCGCGGCCAGGGGGCCATTCCCGACCTCATCCTGCAGGCCGACGAGCTCGTGCGGATGCGGGCCGAGATCGAGACGATCCTGTCCCGGCACACCGGACGCACCCCGGAGCAACTGCGCCACGACACCGACCGCGACCGGGTGTTCACCGCGGCGGCCGCGGTCGAATACGGGTTGGTCGATTCGGTACTGGCGCCGCGCAGCCCGGCCCCGGCCC
>NZ_BAGJ01000129.1 GCF_000308775.1 Nocardia testacea NBRC 100365 | reverse complement strand
TCGTGGACATGCGGTTCGACACCACTCCGCGCGGCTACCGCCTGGCCGCCCGGCCGGGCTCGGCCTCCCGGCGGGCGAACGATCTGCTGCGCACCGATCTGGACGCGCTCCAGGAGGCGTGGGAGAACGCCGGACTGCGCGGGTCCGGCCGCCCGGTGAAGGTGCAGGCCGCCGGGCCGCTGACGCTCGCCGCGCAGGTGGAACTGGCCGGTGGGCACCGGGCGCTGACCGACCGGGGCGCGGTCCGGGATCTGGCCGAATCGCTGGCCGAGGGGGTGGCCGCGCATATCGCCGAGGTCGGGTCGCGGCTCGAGGCCGAGGTGGTGCTGCAACTGGACGAGCCGTCGCTGGGCGCTGTGCTGGCCGGTTCGCTGCGCGGGGCGAGTGTTTTGAACACGATCGCGGCCGTACCGGAGCCGGAAGCACTGGCGATTCTGGAAACGGTACTGGCGGCCGCGGGTGTGCCCGCGGTGGTGCACAGTTGCGCGAGCCCGCCGCCGCTGGCCTTCCTGGGGCAGACCTCCGCGGCCGCGCTGGGATTCGATCTGGCCACGGTATCGGGCACCGCCGGTCTGGACGCGCTGGGTGAGGCGCTGGACCGGGGCAAACACCTCGTTCTCGGCCTGGTGCCCACCACACGTCCGGCGGCCGCGGTGACCTGGCGCGAGGTCGCCGAACCGGGGGCCCGGCTGGTCGATCGGCTCGGTTTCCCGCGCGCCGACCTGGCGCGGCGGGTGATGGTGAGTCCCGCGTGCGGGCTGGCCGCGGCGCCACTGAGCTGGGCCCGGGACGCGCTGCGATTGGCCGCCGATACCGCGAAGGCCTTCGCGCAGGACCCGGAGTCCCTCGTCGCCGGGTGAGCTCGATCGGGTGCCGGGCGCGCGTCGCCGGGTGATCCGCCGGCGCCGTTCGGGGCCGGGAATACCGGGCGACGTGCGGTAACAGTGCTCGGAGGGTGTCGGTGGGCTGGACTACCCTGCGAGATGTGAGTGACACCGTTGGCCCCATCGAACGAGACGATGTCCCCGGCGAAGCCGCTCCCGCCCCGGCCGCCGGCGCGGAGCGGGCACGCTGGCAGGAGCTCGCCGATACGGTGCGCGAGCATCAGTTCCGCTACTACGTACGCGACGCGCCGATCATCTCCGACGGCGAATTCGACGCGTTGTTCCAGCAGCTGCTGGCACTGGAGGACCGCCATCCCGATCTGCGCACTCCCGATTCGCCGACGCAGCTGGTGGGCGGTGGATTCGCCACCGATTTCACCCCGGTGGATCATCTCGAGCGGATGCTGTCGCTGGACAATGTGTTCTCCGCAGCGGATATGCGGGCCTGGGCCGCCCGGGTCGAGGAGGAAACCGGTCCGGGCCTGCACTATCTGTGCGAGGTGAAGATCGACGGGGTGGCGTTGAACCTGGTGTACCGCAACGGGAAACTGGAGCGCGGCGCGACCCGGGGCGATGGGCGCACGGGCGAGGACGTCACCCTCAATGCCCGCACCATCGAGGACATCCCGCGCGAACTGAACACCGATACCGAGTTCCCGATCCCGGAGTTGCTGGAAGTGCGCGGTGAGGTGTACTTCCGGCTGGAGGATTTCGAAACGCTCAACGCGGCCATCGTGGCCGAGGGCAAACCGCCGTACGCGAACCCGCGCAACACCGCGGCCGGTTCGCTGCGGCAGAAGGACCCGGCGGTCACCGCGCGGCGGCGGCTGCGGATGATCTGCCACGGGCTCGGGCGCACCGAGGGGTTCACGCCGCGGTCCCAGCACGAGGCATACCGCGCGCTGGCGGCCTGGGGCCTGCCGGTCTCCGCGCACACCCGGTTGGTGCAGGGGGTGGACGCGGTGCTCGAACGGATCTCCTACTGGGCCGAACACCGCCACGATATCGAGCACGAGATCGACGGCCTGGTGGTGAAAGTCGACGAACTGTCGTTGCAGCGGCGGCTCGGCTCCACCTCGCGGGCGCCGCGCTGGGCGATCGCCTACAAGTACCCGCCCGAGGAGGCCACCACCACCCTGCGCAATATCGCGGTCAACGTGGGCCGGACGGGCCGGGTCACGCCGTTCGCGATGATGGAGCCGGTCGTGATCGCCGGTTCCACGGTCTCCATGGCGACCCTGCACAATGCGGCCGAGGTCGTGCGCAAGGGGGTGCTGATCGGGGATACGGTCACCATCCGGAAGGCCGGGGACGTGATCCCGGAGGTGCTGGGTCCGGTGGTGGACGCCCGTACCGGCGACGAGCGGCCCTTCGTGATGCCCACCCACTGCCCCGAATGCGGGACCGAACTCGCCTACGAGAAGGAGGGCGACGCCGATATCCGCTGCCCCAATCAGCGCTCCTGTCCCGCGCAGTTGCGGGAACGGGTGTTCCATGTGGCAGGTCGCGGGGCCTTCGATATCGAGGCGCTGGGCTACGAGGCGGCGATCGCGCTGCTGAACTCCGGCGCGATCACCGACGAGGGTGATCTTTTCGATCTCGATGCCGATCGGTTGCGCAATGTCGCGCTGTTCGTCAACAAGAACGGCAGCCTCTCGGCGAACGGCACGCGGCTGCTGAACAATTTGGCCGCGGCGAAGGACCGCCCGCTGTGGCGGGTCCTGGTCGCGCTGTCCATCCGGCATGTCGGGCCGACCGCCGCGCGGGCCCTCGCAGCCGAATTCGGCAGCCTGGAACGGATCGAACAGGCCTCGCAGGAGGAGCTGGCGGCCGCCGAGGGCGTCGGGCCGACCATCGCCACCGCGGTCGCGGAATGGTTCACCGTCGACTGGCACCGCGCCATCGTGGACAAGTGGCGGGCCGCCGGGGTGCGGATGGCCGACGAACGCGACCAATCCATCCCACGCACGCTCGAGGGCCTGTCCATCGTGGTGACCGGCTCACTGGAGGGATTCTCCCGCGACGGCGCCAAGGAGGCGATCCTGTTGCGCGGGGGCAAGGCCGCGGGGTCGGTCTCGAAGAAGACGGCCTTCGTCGTCATCGGTGAATCACCCGGTTCCAAGGCCGCCAAGGCCGAGGAACTCGGGGTGCCGATCCTGGACGAGGACGGTTTCCGCCTGCTGCTCGAATCCGGCCCGGACGCGGTGCGGCCGGAGGCGGCGACGGAGGCCGAATCGGCGGAGTAGCGGCGGCGCGACCCGGGACACGACCCGGTACCGCTCCTGCGGTACCGGGTCCATACACGGCAGGATGGCGGGATGTTGCGCAGTTTTCGGGTGTCCAACCACAAATCGCTGGCCGATCTACAGGAATTGCGGTTGACCCGCGGCGCGGCCGCACCGGTCGCGGTGCCGGTGACCGCCGTGTACGGGGGCCCGGCCGCCGGTAAATCCAATCTGGTCGACGCCCTGGCGCATATGCGCGACGCGGTGTTGCACTCGGTGAACGGCTGGGACCCCTACGCCGGCCCGGT
The DNA here is from genome assembly GCF_000308775.1 of Nocardia testacea NBRC 100365. Taxonomy (GTDB): domain Bacteria; phylum Actinomycetota; class Actinomycetes; order Mycobacteriales; family Mycobacteriaceae; genus Nocardia; species Nocardia testacea. The sequence continues at coordinate 17,137 of NZ_BAGJ01000129.1, read as the reverse complement.
CCGGGCTCCGCATCTCGCGCTCCCCGGGCAGCCGAGCGATTTCGAGGCGGTTTTCGTCGCCGAGGGCGTGCCCTACACCTACGGTTTCCGGTTGGACGCCGCCGATGTCGCCGCCGAATGGCTCTACAGCCATCCGCGGTCCCGGAAGCGGATCGTCTTCGAACGCGAGGGCGAGGCGATCCGGGTGGGACCGATGTTCGAGCCGGCGCGGTTCGGGATCACCGCACTGGTGCCGCTGGTGCGCCCGAACGCTCTGCTGCTGAGTCTGGCGGGGCAGATGTACGCCGAGGCGCTGGTCCCGGCCTACCGATGGTTCGAGACCATGCTCGAGGTGCTCGCCGGTGCCGCCGATATCCCGGCGATCGAACTGCGGCTGGGCTCGCATCTGTCGCGGTCCGCCGAGAACGCCGCCCGGCTGCTGACCCTGCTACAGTCCGCGGACCTCGGCATCACCGATCTGCTGATCGCCCAGAACGATCCCGGCTACGCCGACTATCTGCGCGATCTCGATGCCGATATCGCCGTACTCGGCGAGCAGACCGATCGCGCGGCCGGCTCGGCGGCCTATGCCGCGCAACTGGAACAGGACAGCGGGTTGAATGCCGCGGCGCTGGCCCGCGAACTGACCAATATGCGCAATGCCCGCGACGCGCTCTATACCCGGATGGTCGGGCGGCACGGTGTCGGCCTGCGGCTCGTACACGCCGATGTGGAGCCGGTTTTCACCCTGGCCGAGGAATCCTCGGCGACCCGGGCCCTGCTCCGGTTGCTACCGGTACTGCTCGACTCGCTCGATGCGGGGAAAGTGCTCGTGGTCGATGATATCGGCGCGCAGCTGACGGTCGAGGAGACCGATCGGCTCGTGCAGCTGTTCCAGAATCCGGAAACCAATATGCGCGGTGCGCAACTGGTGTACACCACCGGCGACCGGGCGCTGGTGGACCGGGGCAACGGCCGCTCCGCGCGTACCCGCACCAGTGTCTGGACCGTCCGGCGTGCCGCGGGCGGTGCCAGTACTCTCACGGTGTCCTGAATCCCGGTCGCCGCGGGGCGGCGACCGGGATTCGGCTCTACTGGCTGGGTTCCGGCAGGGTGCAGCCCATCTTCGGGTTGAGGCCGACGTAGTTGAGTGGACCGGCCACCACGGTCACCGCCAGCGTCGCGAAGTGGGAGCACTGCTCCGGTGGATCGTTGAAATAGCCCCGTTGCCACGCGGCGACGATTCCCGCCACGAACCAGACCAGTACTACGAGGCTTGCTATCCGGCTACCCATTGCACCTGCTCGAATCGTTGATTCCGGCATGACGATCGCTTCCTTCCATGTCCGGTGGAAGTGAAATACCCCGTCCCGCACGACTCATGCGCGGCGCCGTCCGTCTCGCGGAAGTGAGGGCCGGTGGGCCGGGTGGCCGAAGTTTTCGCCGTCGCAGCGGCATTGGGGTGTAAGAGTTCACCGCTGCGGAACGCGGACCGGTCACGGTGCAGTGGGTCTCGGCGCACGGCCGGCGAGCAAGGTCCCCTCGGTCCCAGGCCAGGCCAGGCCAGGCCAGGCCAGGCCAGGCCAGGCCAGGCCAGGCCAGGCCAGGCCCAGCCCCAGCCGCTCCGCCCCGACGGAACGGGAGATACAGGGCGCCGTGCGTATCGGGCGACGGTACGGCGCTCTCCGGGAGTGGCGTCGGCCACCGAATCGCGACGCCGTGGGAGTCGGCGGCCGCGAGGGTCCCGCGCGGCCTAGCATGGTGGAGTGTTCGAACTGGCGATGCTGGCGATCATGGTGGCCGCACTGGTGGGAATGCTCGTGCTGGTGTTCCGCGGGCGGCGGGGCGGACGTATGCCCGCGGACGCGGAGGTCGGGTCGCTCTACCTGACGGGGGTGAGCCCGCGTCCGGAGGCGATGGGCGAGCAGTTCGTCACCGTCACCGGGAACCTGTCCGGGCCGTCCGAGCCGGGGAAGGTGGTCTACGGGCGCATGGTGTGGGACGCCGCCTACTGGCCGGCGGTCGGGGATACGCTCACCGTCGCCTACCCGCCGGGTAGGCCGGACCGGTGGCGCGTCGTCGAACCGGGCGCCGGTCGATAGTTCCTGCCGCGGGCTTCAGCCCAGGACAGTGGCGACGATCCCGGCGAGGTAGCCCAGCCGCGCGATCTCCGAGGGCCGGAAATCGGGCCCGCCGGGGCGGCCGAGCAGGAGCGCCTTGCTGGAGGGCCCCAGCGGCGCGGCGGCCAGTTTGGTGTCCATATCGCGCCAGATCTCGGGTACCCAGTCGGCGTTACCGTCGAGTGCGGTCGGTTTCTGCAGTGGCATCCACGGCACCGACGCCGCCTGGGTCTGCGGCGCGCTCTGGCTGCCCACCACGCGGTAGGCGCCGTGCGTGCCCATATCCAGCACGGTGCTCCAACCGACCCGCAGCACCCGGGGCACCCCGTCGACCAGCACCTGGAGCCGATCGTCGCGGGCGTTGGCCACATTGTCGATCAGTTCGAGCTCACGATGGGTGTCGAGCACGCCGGAGTAGGGGCGGATGGAATCGACGCGCACATCGCCGAGCGATTCCGCGGCGGTGATGAGCGTATCGGGCAGGGCGTTGGGGGCGATCTCGACCACGAGATCGTCGACCGCGTAGCCGGCACCACGCTCCACCACGTCCAGGGAAAGGATATCGGCGCCGACCGTTCCCAATGCTACGGCTAGCGACCCGAGGCTTCCCGGACGATCCGGAAGTTGCACGCGGAGCAGATATGACACGTGCGTTTCCCTTTCCTTCTGCGGCCGAGGCTTACAACGAATACCCGGTCTGCCCATCCTTACACCCATTGCCGCGGGTTATCGAGTCGAATTGTGCGCCCGGAGCCGGGGTCACAGGTGACGAACAGGGTGAAACGGGCAAATTTCGGACGTGGGCGCGGCGCCGGCGGACCCGCGGCCGCGGCCCACGCGGCCTGCCGGACAACCCGGTCCGGCCACACCATTAGGCTGTTCGATGCTTGTGATCCGCAGTCCAAACTATCGCCGAAAGGGGTTCGCGGTGACCGCCATCTCCCGCGACGAGGTCGCACACCTCGCCCGGCTGTCCAGGCTCGCGCTGTCCGAGGACGAACTCGACCAGTTCGCCGGGCAGCTGGATTCGATCCTCAGCCATGTGCAGACCATCTCCGAGGTGGCCGCCGCCGATGTCCCGGCCACCGCGTCACCGGATCCGGTGACGAATGTGACCCGTCCCGACGAGGTCCGTCCCGGACTCACCCCGGAGCAGGCGCTGTCCGGCGCACCCGCCGCCGAGGAACAGCGGTTCCTGGTTCCGCAGATCCTGGGGGAGGGCGAATGAGCGCGAGCGAACTGACCCGGCTCGGGGCGGCCGACCTGGCGAGCCGTATCCACGGCGGCGAGGTCTCCTCGGTGGAGGTGACCCGGGCCCATCTGGACCGGATCGCCGAGGTCGACGGGGAGTACCACGCCTTCCTGCACGTCGCCGAAGAGCAGGCGCTCGCCGCCGCGGCCGAGGTGGACGCCGCGCTGGCCGCCGGGCAGATACCGGCCTCGCCGCTGGCCGGTGTACCGCTGGCGCTCAAGGATGTGTTCACCACGACCGATATGCCCACCACCTGCGCGTCCAAGATCCTCGAGAACTGGGTGGCGCCCTACGACGCCACGTTGACCACCCGGCTGCGCGCCGCCGGGATCCCGATTCTGGGTAAGACGAACATGGACGAGTTCGCGATGGGCTCCTCCACCGAGAACTCCGCCTACGGGCCGACCCGCAACCCGTGGGACACCACCCGCATCCCGGGCGGTTCCGGCGGTGGCTCGGCGGCGGCGCTGGCGTCCTATCAGGCGCCGCTGGCCATCGGCACCGACACCGGCGGCTCCATTCGGCAGCCGGCCGCGGTCACCGCGACCGTCGGGACCAAGCCGACCTACGGCACCGTATCCCGGTACGGACTCGTCGCGTGCGCGTCCTCGCTCGACCAGGGCGGCCCCTGTGGCCGGACGGTGCTGGACACCGCGCTGCTGCACGAGGTGATCGCCGGACACGATCCGCGCGATTCGACCTCCCGCGATGTCGCGGTCCCGGCCGTCGTCGACGCCGCCCGGCAGGGCGCCGCGGGGGATCTGCGGGGGGTGAAGATCGGCGTGGTGAAGGAACTGCACTCCGACAGCTACCAGCACGGTGTGCTCGCCTCCTTCGACGCCGCGGTGGGCGTGCTGAAGGATCTGGGTGCCGAAGTGGTCGAGGTGTCCTGCCCGCATTTCGAATACGCCCTGGCGTCCTACTACCTGATCCTGCCCAGCGAGGTCTCCTCCAACCTGGCCCGTTTCGATGCCATGCGCTACGGCCTGCGGGTGTCCGACGACGGCCACCACAGTGCCGAGCAGGTCATGGCCGCGACCCGCGCCGCCGGTTTCGGCCCGGAGGTCAAGCGCCGGATCATGATCGGCACCTATGCCCTGTCGGCGGGCTACTACGACGCCTACTACGGCCAGGCGCTCAAGGTCCGCACGCTGATCGCGCGTGATTTCGACAAGGCCTACGAGCAGGTCGATGTGCTGGTGTCCCCGACCAGCCCGTTCACGCCGTGGAAGCTGGGCGAGAAGGTCGACGATCCGCTGGCCATGTACCTGTCCGATCTGTGCACCCTGCCCACCAACCTGGCCGGGCATCCGGCCATGTCGGTGCCGTCCGGGCTGAGCAGCGACGACGGAATGCCGGTGGGTCTGCAGATCATGGCGCCGGCGCTGGCCGACGACCGGTTGTACCGGGTGGGCGCGGCCTACGAGGCGGCCCGCGGCGATATCGCCTGATACCGATCCCGCCGGTAGCGGGGAGAATCCACCGAGGGCGGTGATCCGGACGGGTCACCGCCCTCGGCGTTCCGGGTCGCTGCCGGTCGGGCCGGTCTCGCCCGGCGTGCGGCGACAGCATGCGGCTGCGCCGCGTCCCGGCGAGAAAATCGTACGGCGGCGGGCGCGTCTTGTCCGGAGGTGGCCGACGGCACGGTAGCCCTCGCGGCCTCCGCGGCGGGACACGGTCGGGTCAGTGGGTGTGCAGACGCTCGGCTTCGCGCTGCACCGCGGTGGTCATCCCGGGGAATCCCTTCTTGAAACCGCGCCCGAACAGCAGGCCGACCAGCGGGGCGAGCCAGCCGTCGAGTTCGAAATGCGAGTCGTAGCGGGTGCGGTCGTCCGGCAACGGGGTCAGCGTATGCGCGCGTTTGCTGCGTAACGCACCGAGCGGAATCGGTTTCATGGAGTAGCTGAATGCCCGGCCCGGGTCCACGCTGCGGATCCATTCGCGCATCCGGATCGGCCGGGGGGCGAGCTGCTGGACCGTCATATCGATCGGCGCACCCACCGCCAGGTCGGCGCGGCAGCGGCTGATGAACGGATTCCAGTCGCCGTATCGGTCGAAATCGGTGAGCACCGACCACACCACCTCGGTGGGAGCGTCCACTTCGACCACGTCGTCCACAACAAGCACGCCCCCAAATTAGAACGTGTTTCAAGTCGGGTCAACCGTGGTCAGCCGGTCCGGGCGGGTCGCGGCGTAGTGGCCGGCAACAGGTGCGCGCCGGTCGGGAAGGCGGGATCGCGCGGAGCGGTCGCGGGCGGACGCACGAGACCGGGCAACCATCGGGCACCCGGTAGCAGGAGGCGGGTGAACGCGGGTCGCGGCAGCCCGGTGGGGCGACCGGGCCGGACGGACCCGACCGGGATGCGGACGCCGGGGATCGCCGGGCGCCGGATCCGCCGATGCAGGCGGCGGATACCGAAGACCAGGGCGGCCAGCGTCGCCAGGCCGAGCGCGACCGCACGCAGCAGCCAGGGCCGGGTCGGATGGTCGGTGGCGGCCTGGGCCGCCACCTGGCTCAATGTCTCCACCACCGGGACCCCGTAGTGCTGCCGGCGCGAGTTCAGCTCCACCGCGGTGGCCGCGATCCCGGCGAGAGTCTCGCAGCGGGTGCGCACCACCGGCTCGGTATGCGTTTCGCAGGCCTGATGCAACCGGACGCTCAACGTCCGGTCCAGGGCCTGCCGGGCCCAGGGGCCGAGCGGGGCGCCGGTGCGGTCGGCGTACCGCAGCAGGTCGTACCCGAGGTCGTGGGCCATACAGGCGGTATCGAATTCCGGGGGCAGTTCGACCGGCGAGGAACAACTGCCGTCCGGCGCCACGAGCACGCCCTGCCGGACAACGGGCCGGTAGCCGAAGTAGGTTTCGAAATCCCGGGGGATGGCCGCCACGGTGTCCACCACCGCGTCACCCGAGGTCAGATCCACCACTGCCAGCCCGGCGGGTGCCGTGACCGAAGCGTCGATACCGACGGCCTCGGAGGTCGGCGCCGGCACGGCGGTGATCACCAGGCCGAACAGCGCGGCACCGGTGAACGCCGGCAGCGAGATCCGCCGGAACCGGCGCCGAGGCCGGCGCGGGTGATCGTTACGGGGTGAAGCCATGGTGGGACACCTTAAGCGTTACGGAGCGGTGGCCCCGCACGGCAGGTCCCGCACCCGGTAATCGCCGCCCGCGCGGCGGCGGCCCGCATCCGGTCGGCAAACGGGGGCCGCGGATGTTTCGAAGTGCGTCACGCCGGGTCACAGCCGGGCAGTGCCGTTCCCTGATCGGTGCCGTACCGATGGCCGTGCCCCGGCGGGGCGCCGAGGGCGCCCATGAGGTCCGCGGTGGTCTGCAGGAAACCGACCACGGGCAGCCAGGGCGGCGTGGGCGCGTCGCGGCGGGCGGCGGTCAGGTCCGGCGGCCGCCACAGCAGGTCGAGTGACCAGTGCACGACCGGGTCGGAGGTATTGGCCAGGACGGCGGTGCGCGCACCGGGCTCGGGACCGCCACCGCCGGGCATACCGGCCCACAGCGCCGAGCACACCCGGCGGTTCTGCTCGGCGGCCCCCGCGAATACCGCGCTACCGCCGAACGCGCCGAGGCTCTGGCCGTACAGATGCAACCGGGGTGGATCGGGCAAGGTGGCGATGTGCTGTTCGATGGCGGTGAACAGCGCCCGCGCCGAGTCCGTCGCCGCCTCCCGTCCGAAGAGGAAAGTGGCCCAGCTCGGCGCATAGGAGTACTGCAGCGCGACCACCGCCATATCGTCACCGAACCGGGTGCCGAAACCCTGTAGCGCCCGCGCGTCCACCCAACCCGATCCGGTGGGTACGGCGATCACCAGGTCGGAGCGGTCGAATCCGCCGGCCCGCTCCAGTTCCCGGACCGCCAGCGCGGCACGCGTCGCCAGGTCCGGCGCCGACCGGAGCCCGATGTAGACCCGGACCGCACCCGGCGGCCCGGCGGTGACGAACCGTTGCCCCTCGCGACCCAGCGTCGACCAGCTCACTATTGATTCGGCGCTTCCGGACCGGGTCACCGCGACCGGCCGCACCAGGCCGGGGTCGGCGGTCGCGTTCGCGGCGGCAAAGGTGCGATCGGCCAGGTTCGCCGCCGCCGGGACCGCGAAAAGGGCCATCGGCAGGCTCGCGGCCACCGTCATCACCAGCGCCCGGGACCAGCCGATACGCCGGAGCGACCGGCCGCATCCTCGGCCCACCGCCACCACCGTCACGGTGAGCAGGGTGGCGCCGGACGCCCACCCCACCCAGTACCCCGGTCCGGTCGGCGCCACCTCCATGGCCGACCGCAGTATGTGCTGCCAGCGCGCGGCGTACACCACCGAGCCGAGGACGCCGGCCGCCGTGGCCACGAGCACCAGGCGCCGGGTTCGCGGCGCGACGACCGGCGTGCGCCCCTTGATGTACCGGATCGCGAGACGGACGAGCCGCGCGAGACCCAGCGCCACGACCACGGTCACCGCGGTCAGCACGGCCTGCGCGGTGGCGGTTCGCGGCAGCAGGCCGGGCGCCAGGGAGACCGCGGTCCCGACGCCGACGGCGAGTGTGGTCGCGAGGGGTGGCCAGTGTCGCGGTAACCGGGCACGGAGCTGATCGAGCAGGCTCCGGAGTCGCGAGGACGGCGGGAAACCATCGCGTGGGTCGGTGTGGGGGCGGGGACGCCTGAGTGCCGGGACGTCGTCGGATAGGTCGGTGCGGGGGAGTGGCCGGCCGGCGGGTGGGTCGGTGCGGAGCCGGGACCGCGACGATGCCTGGCCGTTGTCGGGCACGCCGGTGCGCGGTCGGGACTGTGGGATTCCCGGGCCACCGGGGAGGCCGGTGCGCGGTTGTGGGGGTGCCGGGATGTCGGCCGTCGGGTCGGTGGGTCGGGAGTGTGGGGGTGCCGGGATGTCGGCCGTCGGGTCGGTGGGTCGGGAGTGTGGGGGTGCCGGGATGTCGGCCGTCGGGTCGGTGGGTCGGGAGTGTGGGGGTGCCGGGATGTCGGCCGTCGGGTCGGTGGGTCGGCAGTATGGGCGTGCCAAGCCGTTGTCCGGCGGATCGGTGGGCCGCGACTGTGGAGGAGCCGGGACTTCGTCGGGGTAGAGCCGATGCTGCGCGGACGGTGGAACACCTTCGGCTAGCCCGTTGTGGCGCCGAGGTCGCGGGGCCGCCGGGAGGGCCGGGCCGGCCGGCGCCTCGCCGCGCGTGCGACGGTGCCGGGACGGGTACGGCTGCGGTCGTATCAGACATGGGAACCCCCGGTGACGGCGTGGTGGGAGTGGATCGGCCGGCCGGGTCCGGCTGCCGGGAGCAACGGCGCGGCGACCGGGCGGCTCAGGAACAGCACCGCGAGCACGATCAGGAGTAGGCCGCAGAGCCGTGGCAGCCGGTCGGTGACGGTGTCGGCGAGGGGGAAGTCCTCCACGACCGGTACGCCGTAGTCCTGCCGCATCGAATTGAGATCCACCGCGATCGCGGCGACCTCGGCCATCGCGGCGCAGCGGGCGCGCGGCAACTGCCCGGGCCGCTGCGCGCACGCGGCGTGCATCCGTTCGGCGAGGGCCCGGTCCAGCTCCCGCCGGGCCCAGGGGCCGAGCGGGGCGCCGGTGCGGTCGGCGTAACGCAGCAGGTCGTAGCCGAGGTCGTGGGCCTTGCAGGCGGTATCGAACTCCGCGGGCAGCGGGACCGGGGAGGAACACGATCCGTGCGGCGCGACCAGCATCCCGTCGACCCGCGCCGGGGCGTATCCGGCGACCGCGCGGAAATCGGCGGGTATCGCGGCGACCGTTCCCGGCGTGGTCAGCGCCCGGACCGCTGCCGCGGCGGCCGGCCGGGGCGACGGCCCGGCAGCATCGGCCGCGGGCGCCGACAGCAGCGATACCACCGCCGCGCATCCGGCCGCGGCGGTCACCGCGCGTCGCACGGTCTGCGGGGAGGGCCGGGCCGGGTGGCGCACGGCAATGTTCGAGACAGCCATGGCCGAGGACGTTATGAACGGGAGACGGTCGCGGCCGTCCCGCTCGGGTGGGGTTTGCGCGCCGGTCCGGGAACCTACGCCGGTAGGGGGCTGCCCCCGGTGTACCGGGCGGAATTCACCCCACGGTATGAGGTGCGCCGGGGCCGGAGTTCCTAGTGTCGGGGGAATGAACGAAACGAGCATCGCGGTGCCGGCGCGCCGGCGGCGGGGCCTGTGGGGTCTGATCGTCGGCCTGGGACTGCGCTGGTGGCTCGACGCCGCCTCGGTCCTGACGGCAGTGGTGCTGTTCTCGGTGGCGTGGCCCACCCTGCACCTCACCCATGAGGTGCCCGCGCCGCTCGCACCGCTGATCGCCGCGCTGGCCGCGCTACCGGTGCTGCTGATGAGCAGGAACGCCCTGTTGGGCTGGGCGGTATCGGCGGGTTCGGCGCTGTTCATCGCGTTGGCCGTGCCGAACCTGCCGGGGCAGGAGATCCCGGTCCAGGTCGTTCATATTGTCGCGCTGTACTTCCTGGTGTTCGCGGTGGCTCTGCGCTCGCCCCTGCAACTGGTCGCGGTGGTGTGGGGGGCTACTTCGCTGCTGCTGGGCGCCGCCCTGTCGGCCGAGGGGATCGACGCCGATCCGTGGGCGTGGCCGGTATCGCTGGGCGGTCTGGTGTTCGTCGCGCTGCTGGTGCGTTCGCTGATCCGCTCTCGGTCGGAGCTGAGCAGGCAGACCGAACTCAGCGATCTGGAACGGGCGCGCCGCACGATCCTGGAGGAGAAGGCACGGATCGCCCGCGACCTGCACGATGTGGTGGCCCACCATATGTCGCTCGTGGTCGTACAGGCGCAGACCGCGCCCTACCGGGTTGAGGGTGTGAACGACGCGGCCCGCGCGGAGTTCGAATCGATCGGTGCCACCGCCCGCGAGGCGCTGAACGAGATCCGCGGTCTGCTCGGGGTGCTGCGCAGCGACGGGCAGCTCGCCGAGCACGCGCCGCAGCCGACCGCCGCCGATCTGGAAGCGCTGTTCGTCGGTGCGGCCCGGGCCGGCGTGGATCTCACCTGGTCGATCGACGGGACCCCGGCCGCGATCCCGGATACCGTCGGGTCCGCGCTGTACCGCATCGTCCAGGAGTCGCTGGCCAATGCCGGCCGGCACGCTCCGGGCGCCCCGGTGCGGGTGACGGTCGCCTGCACGGGGGAGGTCGATCTCACCGTGGTCAACGGCCCGGGCGGCGATGCCCCCGGCGGCGGTTCGGGTGGACACGGTATCCCGGGTATGCAGGCCCGCGCGCTCGCCGTCGGCGGCCGGCTCGACGCGGAACCCACCGCGGACGGCGGATTCCGGGTCCACGCCCGGTTGCCGATCACCCCCGCCGCCGAGTTCGCGTTGCCCGCGGCCGCACCGTCGGGCGCGCACTGACCCGGATGTTCCGGTGCCGACCCGGCCGCCCGGATCACGGCGCGGGCGATACCGTCTCCGGCAGTCTGCGCCGCCGGATGCTCGGCGCACGCCGGTTTCGTCCGGGAATTAAGCTGGGCCCGTGGCAATAACCGTGTTGATCGCCGACGATCAGGCCATGGTGCGGCAGGGATTCGGAGCATTGCTCGCCGCCCAGCCCGATATCAGTGTCGTCGGCGACGCGCCCAACGGAAAAGTGGCGGTCGCCGAATCGGCGCGGTTGCGACCCGATGTGGTGCTGATGGATGTGCGTATGCCGGAGATGAACGGGCTCGACGCGGCCCGCTCGATTCTGGGGGCCGGATTCGATCCGCCGGTGCGCGTACTCATGCTCACCACCTTCGATATCGACGACTACGTGTACGAGGCCCTCGGGATCGGCGCCAGCGGGTTCCTGCTCAAGGACGCCCCGGCCGAGGAATTGGTGCGGGCGGTACGGGTGGTCGCCGCCGGGGAGGCGCTGCTCGCGCCGACCGTCACCCGGCGGCTCATCGCGGAAGTGACGACCCGCCGCGCGGCCCGGCGCGCCCCGGCCCCGGCGCTGGCGTCACTGACTCCCCGCGAGCGGGAGATATTGGAACTCGTCGCCCGCGGTATGTCGAATACCGAAATCGCCACTGCGCTGTTCATCGCCGAGCAGACCGTCAAAACACATGTGTCCAAGGTCTTCACCAAATTGGATTTGCGCGACCGCGCGCAGGCCGTGGTGCTGGCCTACGAATCCGGGTTGGTCACCCCCGGCTGAACGGACTGTCAGGTATTCCATGAAGTGCCCCGATTCCCGTTGTCACGGGGGAAACGGCGCGCTGTGCCCGGTAGGCTCACCAGTCTGTCGGTCGCCTGAAGGGGGTCGTGTTGCTCAACAACGGTGACGTGTTCGCCGGGTTCACCGTCGAGCGGTTGCTCGGCGAAGGCGGAATGGGCGCCGTATATCTGGCCCGGCATCCCCGGCTCGGGAAACAGACCGCGTTGAAGCTGCTCAAACCGGAACTGTTCGCCGACGCCGCGATCCGCACCCGGTTCGAGCGGGAAGCCGATCTCGCCGCCGCGCTCGACCATCCGAGCATCGTCACGGTCTACGACCGCGGCGTCGAGGGCGAGCACCTGTGGATGTGCATGCAGTACATCGACGGCGCCGACGCCGGTACGGTCAACCCGCTTGCCCTGCCCCCGGAGAAGGCGGTACAGATCGTCGCCGGCGTCGCCGACGCGCTGGACTACGCGCACGGTATGGGGGTTCTGCACCGCGATGTGAAACCGTCCAATATCCTGCTCGCCCGGGCCAATCCCGGGCAGGGCGAACGCGTTTTCCTCACCGACTTCGGATTGGCCCGATTACGCGCGGAAACGGTGCGGCTGACCCAGACCGGTATGTTCACCGCCACCCTCGCCTTCGCCTCACCGGAACAGATGACCGGCGGCGACATGGACGGCAGATCGGACCAGTACTCACTGGCCTGCGCGCTGTACTGGCTGCTCACCGGGATGGCGCCGTTCGATTCCCCCAACCCCGCCGACATCATCCACGGCAATCTGCAACTCGCCGCGCCGCCGCTCGCGGTGAAACGACCGGGCCTGCCGCCGGGATTGGATCCGGTGCTGGCGAAGGCGATGGCAAAACACCCCGGGCACCGATACCGGACCTGTGTCGAGTTCGCGCGGGCCGCCGAACAGGCGCTCACCGCCCCGGCGCCCACGCAGACCTACGTGCCGCCCACCGAGGCGAGCGGCCCGGGGACGGTGTATCCCGGTGCGGCGGGCGGATATCCGGCCGCGCCGGTGCCGCCGGGATCACCCGCTACGGTCGGGGGTCCCCCGGGTGCACCCGGGGGACCAGCGGGTGTGCACGCGGGACCGGCCGGTGCGGTCGCGGGAGCGCCCAGCGGCTACGGCGAGACCGGATATCCGGGCGGGCCGGCCGCCCGCACCGGTGGCGCGCTGCCGCCCGGCAGTCCAACCGGTGGGCCGGGGTCCGCCGTGGAGCGCACCGGCGCTGCGATGGTCGCCCAGGCTGGTGGGCCGGTGCGATCGGGGGATGTCGAACACACCGGCGCCCAGCCGGTCGTGCCACCGCCGGGCCCGGGAGCGCGCCCCGGGACGGCTGTGGAACACACCGGTCCCGCCGCCGCGCCGCAGAGCGTGGGGGTCGAGCACACCGGGGGGATACCCGTGCAGGCCGTGCCCCGGCCGCCGGCGCCCGGGCAGTACCACCACGGCTACCCTCCCGCTCCGGCCGCGCGACGGCGCAGCCGGACGCCGTGGATCGCCGTGGCCGTTCTCATCCCGCTCATCGTGCTGGCCGTGATCGTGGCGGCTGTGCTGGTGGTCCTGGGCAGCGACGATTCCGATTCCGAGGGTGCGCCGGCCGCGGCCCAACCCTCCACGATGGAACGGGGTCCGGCCGGTACCACCGGTCCGGGCGAATCCGAGACCGGCCAGTCGCCGGGGACCGAGCCGGGCGACCGCACCCGGCGGCTGTTCCCCACGCTGCTGCCGCAGGGATCGGAGCTGGACGGTTTCGGATATCAGGACGCGCTGTGCAGTCAATACGAGCCCGGGGAGCAGATTCCGATCCTCGAAGTCGTCCCGGTATTCGACAAAGTGCTGGAAACCCGCCCGTGGGACTCGATCTGGGACTGCCGCCAGCGCTCGCTGGAGGCCACCCGGCTCGACTACACGATCATCACCTACCCGGACGCCGAGGACACCATGGAGGTGATCGAGAGCTTGCCGCCGCACGACTCCGTCTCCGGCGCCAAGAGCGGGGAGCCCTATACCGCCCATCTGTGGGAGGAGCCCGGCGATCGGGGCCGGTCCACCGCGAACATGGTGGTCGGCTTCGGCGCCAGGACCGATTCGCCGCGCAGCAATTCGCTGTTGTTCGTCCGCTACTGGGGGGCACAGGCCCGCGGCGATATCGACCGGTGGTGGTCGAAGGCCCCACTGTGAGCGCCACCGCGCGGCCCGGTCAGGACACCGGCACGGGTGACGCGGTGCGCGCGTCGAGCACCGCGTAGAGCACGGGTTGTTCGGCCGCCAGTTCCCGCCGGGCCTCCTCGGCGGTCCAGCAGCGGCCCGGGTCGAGCTCCAGTTTGGCGTCCACGTGAATGTTCCACCGATAGCGTAGTGCCGCGAGTACTCCCCGCGGTCCGCCGAACAGCCGGTCGAGGTGCGGGATGTCGTCGAAGAGGTCCGCTCGCGCCGGATCGTGGGCGGCGCGGTCGAGGACGGTGTGCAGGATCTCGGTGCGCAGGTGCTGATCTTCCCAAGACATGATCCGAGCCCTTTCGGTCGGGGGCCTGGTGTTCGCCGGCCTGGTGGTGCGGCGAGCTCGTGTTCCACGCTAGGAATCCGGCACCGGAAAATCGTCGTGCCGGGGACGTGAATCGCTGTCCTACCGTGGTCGGAGCCGGGGACCGGCCGTAGCAGGATGCCGAGCGCCGACGCGGGTGTTTACCCTGGACAGGTGACTGAGAGCCGCCTCACACCGGCTGCCGCCGCGGGGGACCGCGCGCGGCCGGTGGGCGGTGGAGCCGATCCGTCCGCCCCGGACCGACCGGCCGTGACGGACCCGGATCCGGGCCGCGCGGCCCGGCCCGGATGGTGGGTGCGCGGCGGCCGCCGGCTGGGCGCGTTACTGGGGAAATTGCTCCCGGGAGCCCCCTACCCGCTGCGCGAACTGCCCTTCGACTACCCGCCCAAGGTCGTGCTGTTCACCGACCTGGCGTTCTTCGTCATCGGCGCCGTCGCCTGCCTGCAACGCCACGAGTATTTCCCGACCGCGCTGCCTTTGATCGCGCTGGTGCTGCTCTTCGCCTCCGGCCCGGTCTACGTGCTGTTCGGGATCGTGCCGCGGCCGCTGCCGCTGTTCACGGCCACGATGATCGCGGCGGCGCTGTTCTTCGTCCAGCCGGTGGAGTCCGATTTCGCGCCCTTCGTGCTGATGGTCGGGATCGCCGAGATCGCGGCGATCGCACCGAAGCGGCTGAGCGTCTTGCTGGCCGTCCTCGCCGCGGCCGAACTGCTCGCCTTCGCGTTCGTCGGGCAGGCCCTGTGGGGTGACGACTCGCTGCGGACCGGCTTCCCCATGTACGCGCTCGGCATCCTGCTCGGCTGGCTGGTGGGAGTGATGCTGCAGTATCAGCGGCTGTTCCTGTACCAGGAACGGGAGAACCAGAGCGCGCGGGCCGCGCAGGCGGCGGCCGCCGAACGCAACCGGATCGCGCGCGAAGTACACGATGTCATCGCCCACTCGCTCACCGTGACCCTGCTGCACGTGACGGCCGCCCGGCACGCGCTGACCTCCGACCGCGATGTGGACGAGGCGGCCGACGCGCTCGTCGACGCCGAACGATTGGGTCGTCAGGCCATGGCCGATATCCGGCGCACGGTCGGCCTGCTGGATTCGGTGCCGTCGGCGGCCGGGGTCGAACCGGGGGCCGGCGATATCCCCACCCTCGTCGACGACTTCGCCAACGCCGGCCTGACGGTGACCCGGCGTTTCACCGGCGACCTGGACGGGGTCTCGGCGGCGGTCGGGCTGGCGCTCTACCGCATCTGTCAGGAATCGCTGGCCAATATCGCCAAGCACGCCCCGGGTGCGGAGGTGGAGTTGAGCGTGGCCGTGGCCGGCGGCGCGGCCGTCGTGCGCGTCCACAATACGATTCCGCGCGGTCTGCCCCCGCAACTCGGCCGGGGGACGGGGGTCGCCGGAATGCGGCACCGGTCCGACGGGCTGGGCGGCCGTATCCGGGTCGGACCGGAGGCCGGCGGGTGGCTCGTGCGTGCGGAGTTCCCGCTGGACGAGAGTCCCGCGCGTGCCGCGGCCCCGAGCCGGGACAGGCTGCGCTGCCCGATCTCGGAGATCATCGCCGACCACGAACCGGGCCCCGGCGACGAACCGCGTCCGGCATGAGGGGCCGCAGCCGGATCCGGCGGCCGTGCCCGGCCCGGACGCCACGGCGGCCCGGCACCGATCACGACCGGTCGACCGCACGCGGATCCACCACTGCCGGCGACCGCGGACCCAGGGGAGGCGCGATGGTCCACCACGGCCTCCGCGGACCGTATCCCGATCCGGAGGAGAAATCATGACCAGGGCTGCCGACACCGACCCGCCGGCGGTCGAGGTGCTGATCGCCGATGATCAGGAACTCGTCCGCGGCGGGCTGCGGCGCATCCTGCGCCGGCGTGACGGTTTCCGGATCAGCGAATGCGCCGACGGTGACGAGGTGCTCGCCGCGGTGGCCGCGCACAGCCCCGATATCGTGCTGATGGATCTGCGGATGAAACGGGTCGGCGGTATCGAGGCCACCCGGATGCTGCGCGCCCGCGCTCCCCGGCCCCCGGTACTCGTGCTCACCACCTTCGACGACGACCAGCTGCTGTCGGGCGCGCTGCGCGCGGGCGCGGCCGGGTTCCTGCTCAAGGATTCCCCCGCCGAGGATCTGATCCGTGCCGTCCGCACCGTCGCCGCCGGCGGGGCCTGGCTCGACCCCGCGGTCACCGGGCGGGTGCTGTCCACCTACCGCAGTACCGCCGCCGCTCCGGCCGCGCCCGCGGCAGCCGTCGAACTGACCTCCCGGGAACGCGAGGTCCTGGCCCTGATCGGCCGCGGCCGGACCAACAGTGAGATCGCGCACGCGCTCGGAATCTCCGAGGTGACGGTGAAATCCCATGTGGGTCATATCTTCGGGAAGCTGGGTGTGCGCGACCGCGCGGCGGCCATCGTCTACGCGTTTGACCACGGTGTGGTCTCCCCGGGACAATCCAGGGTCTGACGGGCAGCCCGGGTGCGATCCGCGGCCGGCTGAGACGGTGCCCGCGTGTGGAGAGGATGGACGGGTGCAGGCGCCTGGCTCCGAAGTCGGTAGGTGGTTCGGTCCCTACGAGCTGCGCTCACTGCTGGGCACGGGCGGGATGGGCGAGGTCTATGAGGCCTACGACACCGTGAAGGAACGGGTCGTCGCGCTCAAACTGCTCTCCGACGCGCTCGCCGGGGACCCCGAGTACCAGATCCGCTTCCGCCGCGAATCTCAGGCCGCGGCCCGCCTCGCCGAACCGCACATCATCCCGATCCACGACTGGGGTGTGATCGAGGGCCGCCTATTCATCGATATGCGTCTGGTCCAGGGCACCGACCTGCGGGCACTGCTACAGGCGGACGGGCCGCTGAGCCCACAGCGCGCGGTCGCCGTCATCGAGCAGATCGCCGCCGCGCTGGACGCCGCGCACGAGGCCGGTCTGGTGCATCGCGATGTGAAACCGGCGAATATTCTCGTCACCTCGGCCGACTTCGCCTATCTGGCCGATTTCGGGATCGCCCGCCACGAGAGTGATACCGGCGTGACACGGGCGGGCGTGGCGATCGGTTCCTATACG
>NZ_BAGJ01000130.1 GCF_000308775.1 Nocardia testacea NBRC 100365 | reverse complement strand
CGCACTCAGCGGCTCCCGGGCCGGCTGCGGCCGAGGAAGGCGGCCAGTCGCTCCGTCGGCCCGGCCCCGGCGGGCGGCTCGACGCGCACACCGAACGGTGCCCCGGGGCCACGGAACGCGTCGCTCAGCGCACGGTCGGCGATGGCCTGCGCCTTGGCCACCAGTGCCGGATCGGCTTCGGCAGGCTGCCCGATGGATACGGCCAGGTCCCAGCCGTGCGCGACGGTTTCCATGAGATACCCGCCGACGGCGAGCCCGCCGGGGGCCTCGCCCCAGGGTGCGATGAGTGTGCGGGTCAGCAGTGCATCGTCGGCCCACCGGTCGAGGGCGGCGCTCGACCGTTTCAGGTAGTCCTCACCGGGGCCGTTCGGATCGATATCCGCTCGGGCGGGCAGCGGGCGTGGGTCGGCGCCGGTGGCGGTCGCCACCAGTTTGGCCGGATGGCAGGACAGGTGTTCGAGCAGCGCGCGGACATCGAAATCGGTACAAGGGGTGGGGGAGCTCCACTGGTCGGGGCGGACCGCGGCCATGAGTTCGGCCACCCACTCCTGGGCGGCGGCGAGATCTGATCGGAAATCCGGAATCTGGGTCATAGGAGCAGTCTCAGGCACACAAGGTGACATCTGGTGTCACCTTTTCATGAGATTCTGGGGAAGTGCGCGCGGACCGGTTGCTCCAGATCGTTCAACTGCTACGGCGGCATGGGCGGATGAGTGCCGCCGAGCTGGCCCGACGTCTCGAGGTCACCAAACGCACGGTGTTGCGCGATATGGAGTCGCTGTCGGCCGCCGGTATCCCGGTGTACGCGGAACGTGGCCGCGGTGGCGGATTCGCCCTGGTCCCCGGGTTCGAACCGGATGCCGAGCAACTCACCGCGGAAGAAGCCCGTGCGCTCTTCGTCGCGAGCGGGCGCGGTACGGCCGATGCGCTCGGTCTGGGGAACTCGTTCTGTAGCGCCCTGCACAAGCTGTCCACCGCGCTGCCCGACGAGCAGCACCGGCTGGTCACGCATGTGCGGGATCGGATAGTCCTCGATACCGGCGGATGGCACCGCGAACCGGTGGTGCTGGACGCACTGGCCGCGGTGCAGGCCGCGGTGCTCGACGACGAGCGGATCCGGATCCGCTACCAGTCGAGGCAGGCCGTGGCTCCCGGAGACCGGACCGTCGATCCCTGGGGGCTGCTCCAGGTCGGCACGACCTGGTATCTCGTCGCCGCCCATCGGGGCCGGCCGCGCAGCTATCGGGTATCCCGGATCAGCGCCGTGCGCCGGCTCGGTGAACCGAGCCGGCGGCCGCCGGATCTCGATCTGCACGAGGTGTGGCGGCAGATGCGCGACGACTTCCGCGGGGCACCCGCCACCGAGATCGTGCTGCGCGTGCACCGGGCGCGACTATCGCTGGTGTTGCGGTCGCTGGCGGTGACCGCGCTCGGTGATCCCGAACCCGTCCCCGGCGAGCCGGATGTGTACCGGCTGCCGGTGCGCAGTGTGGAAGGGGCGGCGGCCATGCTGGTGGGTTTCGGTGCCGAGGTCGATGTCCTGGCCCCGGCGGAGTTGCGGGACCGGATCATCGCGATCGCGGAGGCCGCCGGCGCTCATCATCGGACGGCGGCGGGGCAGCCGAATCCTGCCGAAGCGCTGGACGGGCGAAATCCTTGTTGACTCTCCATCTACTGGAAGGTTCAGGCTGATTGCCGTGAGTGACCACCACGCACTGTTCACCATCGGTGAGTTGGCCCGCCGCACCGGACTCTCGGTGCGGACCATCCGGTTCTGGTCGGACTCCGGAGTCGTACCGGCGACCGGCCGATCGCCGTCGGGCTACCGGCTCTACGACAGCGAAGCGGTGGCCCGGCTCGATCTGGTGCGCACGCTCCGCGAGCTGGGTCTGGACCTGCCGACTGTGCAGAAGGTGTTGCGGCGGCAGGCCACCGTGGCCGAGGTCGCCGCATCGCACGCCCGCGCGCTGGACGCCGAGATCCGCACCCTGCGGATCCGGCGCGCGGTGCTGCGTTCGGTCGCTCATCGAGGAAGCTCGACCGAGGAGATGAGAATCATGCACAAGATGGCCCGACTGTCCGCCGCCGAACGCCAACGGCTGATCGACGACTTCGTGGACGCCATGTTCGACGGGATAGCCGACGACGCGCCGGGAGCGAATATCGCCCAGGGGATGCGAATGCTCCCCGCCGAACTGCCCGACGACCCGAGCCCGGAACAGGTGGATGCCTGGATCGAATTGGCCGAACTGGTCGCCGACGCCGACTTCCAGGCGCGTTGCCGGCAGATGGCGGTGACCGGTGCCACCGGTGATACCGGGCCGGAGGCCGCGATCGACCCGGCGCGGGTATCCGAGCACGCCCGCCGCGCGCTCGACGCAGGCGTGACACCCGAATCAGACCGGGGCCGAGAGGTACTGGAACAGATCATCGACGCCGATCTGCCCGCGGCGGAACGCCGGCGACTGGCCGACCGGACGGAGGTGTTCACCGACCGCCGGGTCGAGCGGTACTGGGAACTGCTGGCGGTGCTCAACGGCTGGCCGCGGCGGGAACCCCTGGTACCGGCCTGGGAGTGGGTAATCGCCGCATTGCGTGCCCACGCCTGATCCGCGTCTCCGGTGTGGTGACATCATCGCCGCACCGGAGACGACTTCTTCCGGAACATCCCGACGGTTTCATCCTGCCGATTCGAGCCTGGCCCGGACCTCCTCGATATGCCCGGCCAACTCTGCCTCGTCGATGACTCCTCTGGCGATCAGCGAATGCGCCAGCGCGACGAGCTGATTCTCCGGGAACGGCAGCGCCGGATACACCTCCTCGGTGAGACGGTCCTCCTCGTCACGCCGGGCGAGCAGCGGTAGCGCCGCCCCTTCGCGGTCGAGGGCGTCGCATAGCCCGTCCAGACTCGATTTCCACGGTGGCGACGGGTTCTCGACGCCGTACTTGCCGGCCATCCGTGACCACACCTGCCCCCGGGCGATCATCTCCTCCAGCAACCGCACTCTGACCCGCGTGACGTCCTCGCTCACTGGCATCTGTTGTCCTCCGGTCCGTCAGTAGTTCTGCGCCGGGTGCACCGCGGTGTGTACGGGGCGTTCCACGTCCGCGGTCCGTCCGGGTTTGGGAAGAGCCACACCGATCAAGCAGTCACGTGTCACGATCTCGGCGAGCTGCTCCTCGGTCCAACCCTGCGTGCCGTCCGGGCGTACCGGCAGGACCATGAACCGGTGCTTGGAATTGGAGTCCTCGACCCGTATTTCGACGTCTTCGGTGAGGTAGAGGCCGAATTCGGCGAGAACCTGGCGCGGCCAGCGGACGAGCCGGCGGCGGTAGTTCGGCGTCCGGTACCACTCGGGCGAATTCCCGAGCAGCGGACGGGGATAGCAGGAACACAGACTGCAGCACACCACGTGATGCAGCGTCGGCGTGTCCTCGAGAACGTGCAGTGCGGTGAAATCGCTGGGCGTTCCGAAGCCGGTCGGTTTCAGCCAATCGATGCCGACCTCATGGCATGCGGTGATGGCGTCGTCCAAGGCGAGCTGCTTGAAATCGGGGTCGGACCATGCCTTGGCGACGAACCGGGCGCCCGGCGCCGGACCCAGCTGCTCGAAATACTCGGTGTACCGGCGGTGGTCCTCGGCGGTGAACAAGCCCTTTTCGATAGCGAGCTCGCGTAGCGCGATCTCGAGCACCTCGAAATCGGTGACCTCCTCCACCATCGGCGCGGCATGCCGGGGAGCTTCGTCGTCCTCACCTTCGTTCGATATCCCGCTCATCGTGTTCCTCTCACTGAGGTGTAACCCGGTCTACGAGATCGCCTGGAGCCAGGGCTCCGATATTTCCGCTTGCAAGGTGTCGCCGGGGGATCCCTGGTAGGGATCCCACAGATCTGTCATTTCGAAGCGCACGATATAGAACCATTCGGGGCGCCGGTCCTCGCGGTCGAACGCCTCGTCCTCCGGTATCGGGCTCTCGTAGGACACTTTGACGACCGTCCCCGGTTTACCGCGCAAATACTCCTGGGTACGGGTGTAGAAAATAGTCGGAAGGTCACGCACCAGTACCCGGTCGCCGACCCCGAACCGGGGAGCGTCCGCTTGCCCCGCAAAACATTGGGGGTCGCCGTGTCCGACCGCGTCACGGTGATGAATATTCCGGACCACCGCGGTACCGTCTCCGGCCCCGCGGGGCGCGGCTTCCAACGGTCCGGAACTGCCCGCGCTGCGCTCCCGGACCTCCTGGGTGCGTTCGAGCAGTTCACGCAGCGTGATATGCCGCTTGTCGATGAGGCAGCGAGCGACGGCCAGCACCCACCGGCCGTAATAGGGAAAACCGAGATACTGTGTCCGCCCCACATCGACATTTCCCAGCCGGCGGCGTTCCTCCGAAGTCCAGATGCCCCGCCAGCCCAGCACCTCACAGGTGATGAACGTATTGAGCTCCCAGACCTCCTCTTCCTTTTCCTCGAAAACAGCCGGTGCGTCGGGTTCCCCGCCCACATCGTGCGGGGTTTTCATGAATGCCCGGAAAGCGCGTGATCGATCTGATCCGGGTAGGGCCAATCGCGGAGCTGGTGTAGCGCGACGCGCAGCTGACTGACGTAGTCGTCCATGACCGAATTTGCCATGATCGCCATCTCCCTGAAGTGGGTAGGTCGCCATCAACCATAACGGGGGTCGATCGGACTCCCCGGTTTCGAAACCATCAAATCTGTGACTCGGTTCCGAGGGTGCCGACCGGCCGATACTCCGGTTCGATATCGGTACCCCGGCGGCGTAGGGAAGACGCCCGGCCTCTCTCTCCCGGTTCCCCGGCGCGTGGGTCCCGGTCGCGGGCGGAGTCCGGCGCGGAAGCGTCCGATGGCAGCTCCGCCCGAATCCCTGCCGGTGGGTCTCGCCGGGCGTATCAGGGGCCGCTTCACGTGGTGCGGAGGGATGGACGTGGTATTCGCAGCGACGCGCCGAGAACTTCGACACACCGTGATGGGAGATCAATTCCTTTGCAGCACAGAGGTTTACGGATATTGTCGCGCAAATGGTCGGCTCCGCGCACGAGGCGATGCACCGCCTCTTCCAACATGACCCCGGCGTTTTCGCACGGGCGTTCCGCGCTCTGGAACTCCCCTTCGACGACCCGTCGGAGGTCGCCGTTCTCACCAACGATCTCACCGAGATCCATCCGCTGGAGCGCCGGGTCGATACCCTACTGCGTATCACGCCGGTCGTCGGCGCTCCGTTCCTGCTGCTGGTGGAGGCGCAGAGTCGTAAAGATCGGGACAAGCCGAGCGCGTGGGCGTACTACCTGACCTATCTGCACGCCAAGTATCGGCTCGGCGTCGTACTACTGGTCGTATGTCAGGACACCGCGACCGCCGAGTGGGCCGACCAACCGATCACCATCGGACTGCCGAACTGGCCCACGGTCACGGTGCGTCCCTTGGTGCTCGGGCCGCACAATGTCCCCGTTGTCACCGATCCGAATCTGGCTTCGGCCGATATTCCGCTGGCCACGTTGTCGGCGATTACGCATGCCAAGGATGCCGGTGTCGATGCGATACTGAGAGCGCTTGCCGAGGCCCTGCACGGCCTGGGCAACGAAGAAGACCTCCACGTCTTCGCCGAACTCACCGAACTCGGGCTCGCCAACACGGCGGCCGCGGATACCTGGAGCAAACTGATGAGCGTGGATCTGTCGTTCTACCGATCGAAGACGTCCCAGCGCCTGCGCGCCGAGGGGCGTGCCGAGGGGCGTGCCGAGGGCCGGGTCGAAGGCAAGCTCGAAGACGTGATCGACAAGACCCTGCGGCTGCTGCAAACACGAGGAATCACAGTCCCGGCAGCGGCCGAGGAACGAATCCGGAGCTGTGCGGATCTCGACCTCCTCGACCGATGGTTCGATCGGGCGATTACGGCTTCGGATATCGCGGAGGTGTTTGCCGACTGAGGCCGGAACCGGAGGGCTGAAGAGCGGGTGAGCCGGTAACCCGGCTGTACCGCCAGGGCGGCCCGGTGCGACGGCCGGGGACATGTCCGGCTGTGGTGATCGACGCCGGAGCGACGCCACCACAGTCCACCGCCCGACCGGTCAGAACTCCCAGTCCTCGTCCTCGGTGTTGACCGCCTTACCGATGACATAGCTGGAACCCGAACCCGAGAAGAAGTCGTGGTTCTCGTCGGCATTGGGGGACAGGGCCGACAGGATGGCCGGGTTGACCTCGGTCTCGTCCTTCGGGAACAGGCCCTCGTAGCCCAGGTTCATCAGGGCTTTGTTGGCGTTGTAGCGGAGGAACTTCTTGACGTCCTCGGTGAGGCCGACCTCGTCGTAGAGGTCCTGGGTGTAGTCGACCTCGTTGTCGTAGAGCTCGAAGAGCAGCTCGAAGGTGTAGTTCTTCAGGTCGTCGCGTTCGGCCTGGGTGACCTGTTCGAGCCCGCGCTGGTACTTGTAGCCGATGTAGTAGCCGTGCACCGCCTCGTCACGGATGATCAGGCGGATCATATCGGCGGTGTTGGTGAGCTTGGCGCGCGAGGACCAGTGCATCGGCAGGTAGAAGCCGGAGTAGAACAGGAAGCTCTCCAGCAGAGTGGAGGCGACCTTACGCTTGAGCGGATCGTCGCCGCGGTAGTACTCGAGGACGATCTCGGCTTTGCGCTGAAGGTTGCGGTTCTCCTCCGACCAGCGGAAGGCGTCGTCGATCTCCCGGGTCGAGCACAGGGTGGAGAAGATGGAGCTGTAGCTCTTGGCGTGCACCGATTCCATGAACGCGATATTGGTGAGCACCGCCTCCTCATGCGGGGTCAGCGCGTCGGGGATGAGGCTGACCGCGCCGACGGTGCCCTGGATGGTGTCCAGCAGGGTGAGGCCGGTGAACACCCGCATGGTGAGTTGTTTCTCGTCGGCGGTGAGAGTGTTCCAGGAGGGGATGTCGTTGGACACCGGGACCTTCTCCGGCAGCCAGAAGTTACCGGTGAGCCGATCCCAGACCTCGGCGTCCTTCTCGTCGGGTACCCGATTCCAGTTGATGGCCGAAACCCGATCGATGAGCTTCATGCTGCTTCCACACCCTTCCCAACGAATCCGACGACTGCCCTGCGCGTGCCGTAACACTACCCCTTGGGGGTCGAATCACCGAGCGCCACCACAACTTGTGTTTTGCGCGTCGAATGCGCTAGGGAGCGGCAGGTTTCGGCGCGCGTGGACCGCAGGCGCCGAGCGTACTTCAGTCGTCGGTCGGCGGTTTGTGGTGGCCGTCGGATCCGTTGTCCCCCGAGGAGGACGGCGACATGGCGAGACCGAAGGCCAGGCCGAAGCCGATACCCAGCCCGACGCCGAGTGCCACATTGTCGAGCACGACCAGGCCGAGCGGGATTCCGATCGCCAGTCCGATGACGATCCCGATGGCCAGCCGGTTCGCGAGTGAGCGATCACCCTCAGCGTTGGCGCCCATACTTCGACGGTACGCCCATCAGTGCCGCTCACCTGCGGAAACGTGGTCTCGGAACGATTGATGTCCGATTGCGGACCGGTGGCTCGAGCACTGGACGGCGGCGGCCTTCGGGATGCGGAACGCGGTCAGTTGGCCGACGCCCCGGCCCGCGGGCCGCCGGGCGCGCTGCCGGAGGACTCACCGCCGCCGGGTGGAGCACCGCCGGGCCCCGCGCCATCCGCGGACGGTTCCGGCGGGGCGCCGGACCGCCCCGGACCGCCCTCGGCGTGATTCGCCGACTTCTCGGCCACGCCGATGGTCAGAGAGATCTGCATCCCGCTTGCCGGATCGCCGGTCACCGTGGCCAGCTCGGCGTCCCAGCCGTCCCCGAAGACATTGTCGGCGGCCAGCGTGACCTCCGCCAGGTTCGTCAGGCTGCGGGCATAACCGGAGTCGGCGTCGAACACCCGCTCGCACGCCTCCTGGGGCAGCGCGATCTGTGAGGTCAGCCGGGCGTTCTCGCCCGCGACCGCGGTCTGCAGGCTGTCGTAGACCTCGAAGTGGATATGCGGCCAGCGGCCCGAATAGCAGGCCGGGAAGATCGAGGTGAAACTCACCTGCCCGGCTTCGTCGGCGACCTGGACCCCGCGCAGATAGTTCTGCTCGGTGATGCCCCGGCCGTAGAGCGAGTATTCGCCGTCGCGATCGCAATGCCACAGGTAGAGGGCCATTCCATGGCAGGCGGCGCCGTCGCGCGCGAGGTCCTGCAGGGTGAGCCGGATGGTCACCGGGACGCCCGCGGCGGTGCCGGTATACGAGCCGAAACTGCCGGTGATATCGGAGCGGACGACACCGGACTCGACCAGTACGTTGGGGCCATTGGAGCCGTCCCCCGGATACGGTCCGGCCGTCTCCTGCGGGGCGGCGGCGACCGCGGTGCCGCTCGCGGCGGCGGTCGATGCCGAACCGGTGGCGGTGGCGCCGGTGCCGGACGAGCAGGCCGCGGCCGCGGACGCGGTCCCGACCGCGCCCATGATCCACAGCGCCCGCCGCCGGGACAGCATCACCGACATATCGTGGGCGAGCCCGAGATCGTGTTCGTGGGGTAGTTCCGTTCGCGGCCGATCAGGTCGTTTCCGCACGTGTGCACCTCTTTTCGATGGGGTGACAACCACGGTAGGAACGCTGTCTGGCGGATTACTGGAGCCGCACTGTGAGTCCTCTGTGGACCGATCGCCACCCGCGCGGCGCCCGACTATCGGGCTCCGTAACCGGCCGGCCTGCTCACCGTGGGCCGGTCGCGTGGGTCACCCGCCGGCCCCCGGCACCGCCGGCGAACTCGTCGAAGTAGCGGCCCGCCGAGGACGGATTGCAGCGGTAGCCCACCGGCCGCTTGCGCGACGGTCACATACGTGCGGGTATGCGGGCCGGTATCGGTAGACCGCGAGCCGATCGGGTGTGCGCGGGAAGCCTCAGTCCAGGACGTAGGCGTTGAGGGTGTCGCGGATATCGGTGAGAACCGCCCGCGCCGCCGTGAGACCGGTGGTATGCCAGAGCGCGTCGTCGACGACGAAGGTGCGCTTGTCGCTCACCGCGCCGAGTTCCTCCCACGGCTCCGAACGCATCACCGATTCCCCGTGCTCCTGCCCGTCCGGGCCCGCGAACAGCACATAGATCAGATCGCCCTCGGCGTCCATCGGATCGGATTCGTCGATCGGTGCCGAGGTCTCCCGCTGCGCGGAGGGCCGGGTGGCGCCGGTATCGGCGAGGACCTGCGCGGCAAAGGTCTCACTGCCCAGATACTCCGTACCGTCCGGAGTGAAACGCACGATCGAGGCCTGGACGAAGCGGGCATGGAGAGTGGCGCCGGTATCGGCGGCCTCGGTGTGATAGGCGTCCAGCGCCGCCGCGGCCGCCCCCTGCCGGCCCATCGCGCCCGCGAACGCGGTGAACTGCTTCTCCCAGTCCGGCTCCTCGCCGATCAGCACCGTCGGGGCGATCGCGCTCAGCGCCGCGAAGTCGGCCCGGCCGGCGGGGACCTCACCGATGATCAGGTCGGGGTCCAGTTGGGCGATGAGTGCCGGGTCGGGGTCGGCAGCGGTACCCACACCGGGAATCTCGACGACCCCGTAACCCAGATAACCGGGCTGCGGTACGGGGCCCGGGACCGTCGTCGCGCCGACCACCCGCTCCCACAGGCCGACCCCGCACGTGGCGTCGAGTGCGGAAGTGCCCAGCACCACGATGCGCTGCGGATCCGCCGGGACCCGGGACTCACCCGACGCGTGGCGGACGGTGCGGGCCGGCCCATCGGCCGGATCGGGAGCCGACGGCAGCGGGCAGGCCTGCGTGGTGTCGCGTTCGATACCGACCACGCCCGCCCCGGCAATATTCGTCGTGGTGCGGACGATGGAGGCCGAATCGTCGGGATGACTCGCGCACGCGGACACCGCCAGCGCGGTGCAGGCGAGCACGGCACCCAGGAGCCGGCCGATCCGGCCGGTCCGCCCGGGAATCCGGGGCTCACGCGCGGCGGGGATGTGGACAGCGGGGCTCACCGGCATGCCGGGAAGGGTACACGGCTGTGTTTTTTGGCGCCGCCTTCGGCGGCGCGGGGTTGAGGCCCCCTTGTGTCTCGCCGTTTCGACCTCGAGACTTGCGCTTCGCGCGGGCGCTTTCGAGGCCGAAACGGCGAGACGGGCCTCAACCCTTTGAGGTGCCTCGTAAGACTCGGCTCGTGCGGGTTGCGAGACTTGGCTCGTGGGGGTTGCGAGACTTGGCTCGTGGGGGTTGCGAGACTTGGCTCGTGGGGGTTGCGAGACTCGGCTCGTGCGGGTTGCGTCCGGTGTGTGTGGCTTCGCCGCATGGCTGTGCGGTGGGCCGTCCATGGAGGGCGACCGTTGAGGATCTTCGGGCGGGGGGCGGAACGGGCCTGTTCGAGGTGCCTCCGGAGGCCCGGCTCATGTGGGTTGTGCCTGTTTCGTGCCGGTGCGCGGCATGGACCGTGAGCCGGGCCGGGTACCTGGGGGATCTCGAGCCGCCACCGGTGCCCGGTGGGCCTTCGTTCGGGAAGGAGCGCCGGCCGGCCCCGAGTACGACAGAGAGTAGGACCCGGGGAACCCCGCTTCGGGGGAAGGTTTACGATTCCAGAAGCGCAAGCTAACCGTTGGCCGCCCGGGCGCACCGGGCGGCGGGCAAAACAGTGGAGCCTGCGGAGCGACCCTAAAGGCACCTTCAGGAGGATCAGTGACTGCCGTAGAGCCCAAGCCAGTCCCGCAGGGGGTGGAAGCGACTCGGCCATTTCCGGCGCGAACAGGGCCCAAGGGGTCGTTCATCTACAAGATGGTGACCACCACGGACCCCAAAGTCCTGGGTGTCATGTACTTGACCACCTCGATGGCGTTCTTCCTCATCGGTGGTCTGATGGCCCTGATGATGCGTGGTGAGCTCGCTCGCCCGGGCCTGCAGTTCCTCTCGCCCGAGCAGTTCAACCAGCTGTTCACCATGCACGGCACGATCATGCTGCTGTTCTATGCGACCGCGATCGTGTTCGGTTTCGCCAACATCATCCTGCCGCTGCAGATCGGCGCCCCCGACGTCGCCTTCCCGCGCCTGAACGCCTTCAGCTACTGGCTGTACGCCTTCGGCGCCACCATGGCGACCGCCGGTTTCATCACCCCGGGCGGCGCCGCGGACTTCGGCTGGACGGCCTACGTGCCGCTCACCGATATCCTGCATTCGCCGGGCGTGGGCACCGACCTGTGGATCATGGGCCTGGCCGTCTCCGGTCTGGGCACCATCCTCGGCGGTGTGAACATGCTGACGACCGTGGTCTGCCTGCGCGCTCCGGGTATGACCATGTTCCGGATGCCCATCTTCACCTGGAACATCGCCGTCACCAGCGTGCTCGTGCTGCTCGCCTTCCCGCTGCTGACCGCCGCGCTGATGGGCCTGGCCTACGATCGGCACCTGGGCGGCCACATCTACGACCCGGGCACCGGCGGCATCCTGCTCTACCAGCACCTGTTCTGGTTCTTCGGGCACCCCGAGGTCTACATCATCGCGCTGCCGTTCTTCGGCATAGTCTCCGAGATCTTCCCGGTCTTCAGCCGTAAGCCGATCTTCGGTTACACCACCCTGGTCTACGCGACCCTGGGCATCGCGGCCCTGTCGATCGCGGTGTGGGCGCACCACATGTACGCCACCGGCGCGGTGCTGCTGCCGTACTTCTCGTTCATGACCTTCCTGATCGCGGTCCCGACCGGCGTGAAGTTCTTCAACTGGATCGGCACCATGTGGAAGGGACAACTGACGTTCGAATCACCGATGTTGTTCTCGGTGGGCTTCCTCGTCACCTTCCTGTTCGGTGGCCTGTCCGGTGTCATCCTGGCCAGCCCGCCGCTGGACTTCCACGTCACCGACTCCTACTTCGTGGTCGCGCACTTCCACTACGTGCTCTTCGGCACCATCGTGTTCGCCACCTACGCCGGTATCTACTTCTGGTTCCCGAAGATGACCGGCCGCATGCTGGACGAGCGGCTCGCGAAGTGGCACTTCTGGACCACATTCCTCGGCTTCCACCTCACCTTCCTGGTGCAGCACTGGCTGGGCGCGGAAGGTATGCCCCGCCGCTACGCCGACTACCAGGCCGGTGACGGATTCACCACGCTGAACACGGTCTCCACCATCGGCGCGTTCATCCTCGGCGCCTCGATGCTGCCGTTCCTGTGGAACGTCTTCAAGAGCTACCGGTACGGCGAAGTGGTCACGGTGGACGATCCGTGGGGTTACGGCAACTCCCTGGAATGGGCCACCACCTGCCCGCCGCCGCGGCACAACTTCTACGAACTGCCGCGGATCCGCTCCGAACGCCCCGCCTTCGAACTGCACTACCCGCATATGATCGAGCGGATGCGCAAGGAAGCCCATGTCGGCTTCACCGGCGGTGCCAAGCACCACCCCGAGGAGACGCTGGTCAAGTCCTGACCTTCGGTCGTTCACGAATGCACCCGTCGGCTTCGGTCGGGGGGTGCATTCGTTTGTGGTCGGTGGGGCGGTTCGCCTCGCGAAGGAATCGGGTGGCGGGATGCACGAGAGTGCACCGGCAGGCGGTTCGTGAAGGGGAGGGATGCCGGCTTGTTCGTGAAGGTGCTGTGTTTATTTGCGGCGCCTTCGGCGCCGCGGGGTTGAGGCCCCCTTGTGTCTCGCCGTTTCGGCCTCGAGACTTGCGCTTCGCGCGGGCGCTTTCGAGGCCGAAACGGCGAGACGGGCCTCAACCCTTCGAGGTGTCTCGCAAAACTCGACGCTTGCGGGTTGCGTCGGCATTCGACAGTTGGGTGGGTAGGTTCCCTCCGATGTGGTGGTGGGCCTGTCCGAAGGTTCTGTGTGGGCGTGTGGGGAGGGGGCCGTCCGCCGACCAGGTGGCGGGTGTACTTACATTGTTGTGGGCAGGCCTGTGGGTCCTGCGATTGTGCGCAGCGACCGATCGGCGGAGTGAAGAACCGGGGTCACAGGGCCCCGACCCGCGCGCCGGAGGCGCGCAAATAGACACAGCCCGGGGCCACGAGGGCCCCGACCCGCGGCGCGGAGGCGCCGCCGAAGATAGGGGTGTTGTTTTGGCCGAGACCACCGTGCTGGTCACCGTTACCGGGCCCGACCGCCCCGGTGTGACATCGGTGCTGCTGACGGCCATGTCGCGGCACCGGGTGAGTCTGCTCGATATCGAGCAGGTGGTGATCCGCGGCCGGCTCACCCTGGGCGTGCTGATCAGCTGCCCGTCCGATCCCGAGTCTCTGCAGGACGAGCTCGAGGAGGCGATGAACACCGTCGGTATGCAGGTGGACATCGATATCGAACCCGAGGTCGCGCGGGCGCCGGTGTCCACGCACGCGGTGGTGGTGCTGGGATCGCCGGTGACGGCGCGGGCGTTCAGCGCCGTGTCCCGGGAACTGGCCGGGCTCGGCGCGAATATCGACACCATCCGCGGTATCGCCGACTATCCGGTGACCGGGATGGAGCTGATGGTCACCGCACCCGATCACGGCCGGGACACCGATTCCCGGCTGCGGACCGCGCTGGCCGATGTGGCGGTCATCGAACGGGTCGATATCGCGGTGGAACGGGCCGGGTTGGCGCGCCGGGCGAAACGACTGATCGTCTTCGACGTGGATTCCACCCTGATCCAGGGCGAGGTGATCGAGATGCTGGCCGCGTACGCGGGAGTCGAGGACCAGGTGCGGGAGGTCACCGAGGCGGCGATGCGTGGCGAGATCGATTTCGCGGAATCGCTGCGGCAGCGGGTGGCGACACTGGCCGGACTGGACGAATCGGTGATCGGGGCGGTGGCGGCGACCATCGAACTCACCCCCGGGGCCCGGACCACCATCCGGACGCTCAAACGGCTCGGCTTCCGGTGCGGAGTGGTCTCCGGGGGGTTCCGCCAGGTGATCGACCCGCTCGCTCGTGAACTCGACCTCGATTTCGTCCGCGCCAATGTCCTGGAAGTGGTCGACGGCAAACTCACCGGCCGGGTGGTCGGGCAGATCGTGGACCGGGCCTACAAGGCGACCGCGCTGCGGGCCTTCGCCGCCGAATCCGGAGTGCCGATGGAGCAGACGGTCGCGGTGGGGGACGGCGCCAACGATATCGATATGTTGAACGCGGCGGGCCTGGGTGTGGCGTTCAATGCCAAACCGGCGCTGCGGGAGGTCGCCGATACCGCGCTGTCCCACCCCTACCTGGATGCCGTGCTGTTCATCCTGGGCGTGACCCGCGACGAGGTCGAAGCCGCGGACGCCGAGGACGGGCTGCTGCGGCGGGTACCGCTGGGCTGAGTTCCGGCGCGCCCACGCGCGCGGCTCCTTGCTTCGGGCCCTGCCCGAGTCGGCACCGCGAGGGGTCGGGTGTCGGTGCGTGGGTAGGCTGTCGTCCGGTGAAGCTCGGGTGTTGGGAGGGTTGGTGGAATGCCGGATAGCGGCGTGACGGATGTAGCGGCGAACGGTCGCGAGATGGATGCGGAGCCGGACTTCCCGGAAGACACTGATCCCGAGTTCCTGTCGGACCCAGGGTTTTCCGAACGTCACGCCGAACTCGCCGCGGGGTACGGGAAGCTGGGCGATCCCGAGGACCCCGCGCAGGTGCAGGCGATGCAGATGGTGCTGCACCTGCCCAAGACCGATCCGCCCGCACGCAGCGATGTCCTCGCCGCCGCGGCGGCCGCGGCGGTTGCACTGTGCCTGGACCCGCGCGTCGGGTACGAAGGCGAATGGGAGCAGCGGTATCTGGCGTGGAAGCGCGCGCGGATCAGGAAGGTCGCGCGGCGAGCGCGCGGAGCTCAGTGGGCGGCCGCGAACGAGGTCCCCGGAGTGACCGTCGAAAGCGGGGGCGCGCTGGTGCGGGCTCTCGTACCGGGACCCGTGGGCGAGGTCGATCCCCGTATCCGGCGCCTGCAGATCGGCGGCACCGATCTGGAATCCGACGATCCCGGGCCGGTGCCCCTGGACGTCCCGGTGTTCTGGGTGAACGCCGAACTCGGTATGACCGTCGGTAAGGCCGCCGCGCAGGTCGGACACGCGAGCATGTTGTTCGCCGGCGCGCTGCCGGTGGAACAGGCGCGGACCTGGGCGCAGCGCGGGTTCGCCTGCGCGGTGCGCGAGGCCGGACCCGATGAGTGGCAGATGCTGCGCGCGGCCGTCGCCCGCAGTGCGGCGACCGCGGTGCGCGACGCCGGCTTCACCGAGGTCGCGCCGGGTTCGACGACCGTGATCGCCACCCGGCCCGCGCGGCCGGACCAGTGGTAGGAGATGCGCACCGTCCACGTCGTCACCCACCCGGAGGCGACGCATCACGTCGACCGGGTGGTCGGCGGCTGGTACGACTCGCGCCTTACGGCCGCCGGTGAACGTGCCGCGGCCGCTGTCGCCGGTGCCCTGCGGTCGCGGATCCCCGAAGGCGCGGACGTCGAGGTGTTCTCGTCGGATCTCCGGCGGACCGCGCAGACCGCCGCGGCGATCGGTGCCGCGCTGGACGTGACCCCGGTGTACGACGAGCGGTTACGGGAGAAGTCCTACGGCGAGGCCGGGGGACGGCCCCGGCGATGGTTCGAGCGGCGGTTCGTACCGCCACCCGCGATCGGTGAGCGGATGGCGCACGACGAAGGTATTCCGGGCGCCGAGACCCGGGCGGTCTTCGCGCGGCGCGTCTATGCCGCCGTGCACACCGTCCTGGACAGCCGCTGCGCGAATCAGGTCATCGTCACCCACGGGGGCACTCTCACGTTCGTATTGGCCGCGTGGATCGGAATGCCGCTCGAGGCAGCCGGTTACGTGGCCTTCCACGCCCCGTCCGGCAGCATCACCGAATTGCGCGAGGACGACTTCTTCCACAATCGCCGGGTCGAGAGCCTCGGCGATACGCGCCACCTCCCGGAGCGGTCCTGAGGCGTTGCCCACGGCCTGCGGCTCCCGTCCCGTTTGTCGCATACTGCCGTTTCTTACGGTCTCGCCTACCGGGGCCGCGGCGGATCGTGGGTGCCCGGTGCCGCGAGTGTGTTCGCCTCGAGACAAGATGGAGCGCGTGGCGCATCCCGATCCAGATCTGCTCATCGACTTCACCAATGTTTCCATCCGCCGCAACGGGCACAATCTCGTCGGCCCGGTGACCTGGCAGGTAGAACTCGACGAACGCTGGGTCGTCCTGGGCCCCAACGGAGCCGGTAAGACCTCGCTGTTGCAGGTCGCGGCGGCCGAGACCCACCCCTCTTACGGCACCGCCTACGTACTGGGTGAACGACTCGGCAAAACGAACGTCAGCGAACTGCGGCCCCGGATCGGCCTGTCGTCGGCGGCCCTGGCCGCGCGTATCCCACCGGAGGAACGAGTGGCCGACCTGGTCGTCTCCGCCGGGTACGCGGTCCTCGGCCGGTGGCGGGAGAAATACGACGATGTCGACACCGACCGCGCGATCGACATGCTGGAAAGCCTGGGCGCCGAACATCTTCTGGACCGCACCTACGGCACCCTGTCCGAAGGCGAACGCAAACGGGTCCTGATCGCCCGCGCCCTCATGACCGATCCGGAGTTGCTGCTGCTGGACGAACCGGCCGCGGGCGTGGACCTGGGCGGCCGGGAGGAACTCGTGGAGAGCCTGGGCGACCTGGCCGCCGACCCCGACTCCCCGGCGCTGGTGCTGGTCACCCATCACGTCGAGGAGATCCCGCCGGGTTTCACCCACTGCATGCTCATCAGCGAGGGCGAGATCGTCACCCAGGGGTTGCTCGACGATGTGCTCACCGCCGAGAACCTGAGCGAGGCGTTCCGCCAGTCCATCGCCCTCGACCGGATCGACGGCCGGTACTTCGCCCGCCGGAAGCGCCGGCTGGGCCGGCACCGGTCGCGGTAACGAATCCACCGAGGAAACGGATAGCGCGGGCCTCCGCGCAACCGTGGTGAAGCCGTGAGCAGCCGACAACCGATAGAGCGGACAACCGGACACGGAGTCGTTCCAGCGTCTGTTCCCGGACGCTGTCCGCCCGCCGGGGAAGCCGGCGGTCGGCCGTGGCGGAGAGGCCCCATACCGACCCGGCCATCGAATGCCGACGCAACCCCCATGTGTCGAGTTCTGCGAGACACCTCAAGGGTTGAGGCCCGTCTCGCCGTTTCGGCCTCGAAAGCGCCCGCGCGAAGCGCAAGTCTCGAGGCCGAAACGGCGAGACCGAGGGGGCCTCAACCCCGCGCGCGCCAGCGCGCCATGAACACAGCTAGGGTGCGAGGGGTGAGTGAGACGACTGTGCCGGATTCGGCGGCGGGGGTGCCCGAGGCCAAGGACGCCTCGACCGTGATGCTGGTGCGCGACGGTGCCGCCGGTCCGGAGGTTTTCCTGCAGCGGCGGGCCGGTGCGATGGATTTCGCCGCCGGGATGACCGCCTTCCCGGGTGGCCGGGTGGATCCCGTGGACGCGGAGGTGGCGATCGACTGGGCCGGGCCGTCTCCGCGCTGGTGGGGGGAGCGGTTCGGGGTGTCCGAGGCCCGGGCCAAAGCGCTGGTCTGCGCGGCGGTGCGGGAGACCTTCGAGGAGTGCGGGGTACTGCTGGCCGGGCCCACCGCCGAAACCGTCGTCGCCGATACCACCGGCTACCGCGGCGAGCGGGAGCGGATCGAGGGCCGGGATCTGACACTGTCGGAGTTCCTGGCCGAGCAGCGGCTGGTGTTGCGTGCCGATCTCCTGCGGCCGTGGTCGCGCTGGATCACTCCGACGGTGGAGCGCCGCCGCTACGACACCAACTTCTTCGTGGCGATGCTGCCCGCGGGGCAGCGGGCCGACGGGGCGACCACCGAAACCGATCTGGTGCACTGGTCCACTCCGGCGGCGGCGCTCGAGACGTGGCGGGCGGGTGAGCATGTACTGCTACCGCCGACCTGGTCGCAGCTGACCTCGCTGGCCGGTTACTCCGATACCGCGCAGATCCTGGCGGCCGAACCGCGGATCGATCCGATCCAGCCGGTGTTCGGTGAGGTCGACGGTAAGCAGTTGCTGCAGTTCCCGGACAATCTGCGGTACTTCGCCGATCTCCCGGACCCCTCGCGGCTGGTCGGGTCGAAGGGAATGCGCGATACCGATCCGTCGCTGCTGGGTGGCACCGGGAATGCGGGCGGCGCCGCCGCCGGCCGGTAGCGTAGGCGTCCATGGCGGAATTCGTATCCCTGTCCCGGTCCGGCGACCCGAGCGAATCCGGGCGTGGTGTGGCGGTGCTGCGGATCGCCCGCCCGCCGATGAATCTGTTCGGCACCCAGTTGATCCGGGAGATCGCCGAGGCGGCCGCGGCCTGCGGCGCCGATCCGGAGATCGCCGCGCTGGTGGTCTACGGGGACGAGCGGGTGTTCTGCGCCGGTGACGATCTGGCCGAGCTCGCCGGGCTGCCCGCCGAACAGGCCGCCGCCATGGCCGGTGATCTGCAGACCGCGCTGAATTGCCTGAGCGCGGTCCCGCAGCCCACGGTCGCCGCGATCAGCGGCTACGCCCTGGGGTCGGGTCTGGAACTGGCGCTGGGGGCGGACCGGCGGATCGTCGGCGACAATGTGAAGCTCGGATTTCCGCAGATCGATGCCGGACTCATCCCGCTGGCCGGGATCCGGCGGCTGTCGCTGCTGATCGGCCCGGGGGCGGCGAAGGATCTGGTGTACAGCGGACGTTTCGTCGAGGCCGAGGAGGCCGCACGGCTGGGTCTGGTGGATCAGGTCGTCGCGCCCGACGATGTTCTGGAGGTGGCGATCGCCTGGGCCCGCCGGTTCACCGACGGTCCGGCGCGGGCGCTGGCCGCGGCCAAGGCGGTGTTCGAGGCGGGGCCGCACGGTCACGAACGGGCCCGTGCCGAGTGGGCGCAGCTGTTCACCACCGCGGACCAACGCCTCGGAACCCGCTCCTACCTGCGGGACGGGCCGGGGTCGGCAGCCTTCACCGGCCGCTGAACGAGTCGCGGGTCACCGGAACCTACCCGGCGGTATCGGAAGTCCGGCCGGGAAAGGATAGGCTCTCCGACCATGACGGTACGCCCCGACGACCCCGCTCCCCATCCGCACGCCACCGCCGCGGAGGTCGAAGCTGCATTCGAGGACACCAAGCTCGCCCAGGTGCTGTATCACGACTGGGAAGCCGAGACCTACGACGACAAATGGTCGATCTCCTATGACGAACGCTGTATCGATTACGCCCGCGGCCGGTTCGACGCCGCGGTCGGCACCGATGCGGAGTTGCCGTACGAGCGGGCTCTCGAACTGGGCTGCGGTACCGGTTTCTTCCTGCTGAACCTCATGCAGTCCGGGATCGCCAAGAGCGGCTCGGTCACCGATCTGTCGCCCGGCATGGTGAAGGTCGCGTTGCGCAATGCCGAACACCTGGGCCTGGATGTGGACGGCCGGGTCGCCGACGCCGAGACCATCCCCTACGAGGACGACACCTTCGATCTGGTCGTCGGACACGCGGTGCTGCACCACATCCCGGATGTGGAGCAGTCGCTGCGGGAATGCCTGCGGGTGCTGAAACCGGGCGGCCGTTTCGTCTTCGCCGGCGAACCCACCACCATCGGCAACTTCTATGCCCGCAATCTGGGCAACATCACCTGGAAGGCGACCACCGCCCTCACCAAACTGCCGTTCCTGCGGGATTGGCGGCGCCCCCAGGAAGAGCTGGACGAATCGTCGCGGGCCGCCGCGCTGGAGGCCGTGGTCGATCTGCACACCTTCGACCCGAACCAGCTCGAGGGGATGGCGCGCTCGGCGGGCGCGGTGGATGTGGCCGCGCACACCGAGGAGTTCGCCGCCGCGCTGTGGGGCTGGCCGGTGCGGACCTTCGAGGCGGCCGTTCCGGACGAGAAGCTCACCTGGGGCTACCGGATGGCGATGTACCGCGCCTGGCTCGGGTTGAGCTGGGTGGACGAGAACGTGATGCGCCGGGTGGTGCCGCGGCAGTTCTTCTACAACGCCATGATCACCGGAGTGAAACCGGCTGCCGCCGGGAAATAGTGGGCTACGGCTTCGGTGCGGCCGATATCGGCTATCTCGGCTCGGCGGCCGGTACCGCCGCGCTGGCCGAGGTCGCGGAACTCGAACTCACTTCCGCCTCGCAGCTCCGCGATGTGGCCGCGGTGCGCCGGGCCTACGGTGAGCGCGCTCCGGCGCTCATCGAGACCGTCCGCCTGCGTCGCCGGGCCGCGGCCAAACTGTCCGGCGCCCAGGAGTGGCTGCTGACCGACGACGCGGTACAGCAGGCCACCCCGACCCTGGTCGCCCGCCATCGCGCGCGCCGGCTGGCGGGTC
The DNA here is from genome assembly GCF_000308775.1 of Nocardia testacea NBRC 100365. Taxonomy (GTDB): domain Bacteria; phylum Actinomycetota; class Actinomycetes; order Mycobacteriales; family Mycobacteriaceae; genus Nocardia; species Nocardia testacea. Next base: position 30,269 of record NZ_BAGJ01000130.1, on the reverse strand, counting down.
GCGATGTCCACGACGTCACCTGCTCGATCGGCGCGGAGCCGGCCGAACTGGCCCGGGTGTGCCCGCGGGTGGTCGGCAGCGATCTGGACCCGGTCCGGCTGGCCATGGCCCGGCACAATCTGGCCCACCCGGCTCCGGCATCGGGCAACATTGTGCTCGTACGCGCCGATGCCCTGGTCCCGTGCACATCCGGCACGGTCGTGGTGGCCGATCCGGGCCGGCGGGCCGATGGGAAACGCACCCACGACCCGGCCGCGCTGCAACCACCGCTACCGGAGCTGTTGTCGGTGTACGCGGGTCGCGATCTGGTCGTGAAATGCGCTCCCGGCCTGGATTTCGGCGCACTGGGCTGGGACGGTGAGATCGAGGTCGTCTCGCTGGACGGCGGGGTCCGGGAAGCATGCCTGTGGTCGGCCGGTCTGCGCGAGCCCGGGGTCGGCCGCCGGGCCACCGTTCTCACCACCGCCGGGGCGGCGACCACCCTCACCGATGCCGATCCGAGCGAGATCCCGGAGCGCGCGCCGGGGGAGTGGATCGTGGACCCGGACGGCGCGGTGGTGCGTGCCGGACTGGTCCGGCACTACGCGTCCCGGCACGGTCTGTGGCAGCTCGATCCGCGGATCGCCTACCTGACCGGCGACCGTCCCCCCGACGGGGTGCGCGGCTTCCGGATCCTCGACCGCTGCGCACTGCGCGAGAAGGTGTTGCGGGCCGAACTGCGCCGCCGGGACTGCGGGCCGCTGGAGATCCTGGTCCGTGGCGTAGATATCGATCCCGATGTGCTGCGGCGCCGCCTCAAGCTCGACGGATCCCGGCCCTTCACGCTCGTGATCACCCGCATCGGCAGCGCGGCGACCGTCTTCCTGTGTGAGGCTTCGCGGCCCTGAGCCGATGATCGTGGTGCTCCGGCGCGGGTCACGGGAGTTCGACGTAGCGCGGCGGCGCACCGTCCAACGCCTCCAGAATCGGTATGGGTTTGTCTGTCGGGAGTCCGTTCTCGTCGAACGAGAGCACCCCGCTGGCCCCCCGGACCGCGGTGGCGCCGTGCAGGCGTTTCATGGCCTGTAGTACCTGGTCGGAGTGCACGGTGGTCCCGGCGTACCCGGCCGCCTGCCGGATCGCCTGGACAGCCGTCACCACCGCGTCGTGTTCCATGACGGCGGCGAAGTCGTCGAGGGTGTCGTCGGAGAACGCGCGATAGCAGACCGGACCCGCGCAGCCGGGGGAGAACTGTTCGACGGAGTGCAGATTGAACCGTTCCGGATGGTCGCGCCACGCCTGCGGATGGACGAGCCCGGTGTACAGCACCGACACTCCCGTTTCCAGCGCGACCCGGGCGGGGCTCTCCGAGAGGCGGTAGTACGGCATATCGTCGCCGGTGACCACCCGGATCGGGAGTTCCCGGCAGCGGCGTTCGGCGAGCGCGGTCAGGAAGGTGAGCGCGTGGGCGGCCCGGCCCGCGAAATAGATGGTGTCGGGGGCGTTCTGGCAGATGTTGGGCATCATGTAGTGGAACGCGTTGGCCACATTGCCGATTTCGGAGTCGTAACCCTCCACCGTGCCGGCGAAGCGCTGGGGATCGTCGGGGAAGCTCGCCGCGAACGCTTCGGCGAGGGTCCGGCCGTAGTGGTCGACCGGACTGTCGTCGCGGACGATCAGTATTCGCCGGCTGCGGGTGGACAGATATTCGGCGGCGGTCCGCGCGTGGTCGGCGGCGGACGGGGAGACCCGCAGGAATCCGCGCAGGACCGGCAGATCGCCGGCGGTCAGGGTGGAGCCGACGACCGGCATATCGGCTCCGGTGAGACGTTCGATGGACCGGACCGCGTTCTGGACACTGAACGCGATGCCGGTGACCGCCACTATCCGATCCGGCTCGCGCCGGGCCTCGATTTCACTTACCGCGGTCTCCCATTCGGCGAAATCGCTGCCGGGATTGGCCAGCAGCAGCCTGATCTTGGGAGTGTTGCCCCAGATATCGGTCCGGTTCGCCGCGAGCTGGGCCAGATGCGCGCCTTCGAGCCGGTGCCGGATACCCGACATGGTCACGATGCCCTCGGCGCTGTCGCCCGGTGTCATCGGCGACAGCATCACGACGCTCACATACGGATCCGCGGAATTCTCGACGGCGCGGTTCTCGTCGAGAATGCGTTTCTCGATATCGGCGAGTTCCGGGGCGAAGACCACCCCGCCGTCGGTGACTCCGGCGCATTCGCCGCGCGGTCCGCTGTGGACGACGCCCGCACCGCAACTGTTGCCGGCCCGGAACACCGTGGGCAACCAGAACACGGCGGTGACCACCAGGGCCACCACCGCGATCGTGGCGGGGACCCACCACCATTTCCGATAGGCGGGTGGTGGCGGCTGGATCAAAGTGCTCATCGATACCTCTCCGCCCGTTCGTACAGCAGCAGTGCCCCGCGGCCGAGACCCCGGGCCAATTGCCGGAATTCGTTCTCGATGGTGCGATCCAGGGTCCGCTGGGGGTCGCCCAACGGATCGTTGGAGACCCACAGCGCGGCGATCAACCAGGCCAGTTCGTGTTCGGGTTCCAGCCCGTTGTCCCGGACGATCGCCTCGACCTGCGCGAACGGGGTCCCCCCGTCGTCCGGGCGGCGCGGGGCGCCGGTGATAAGGTCCAGATCGGACAGCCAGGCGGCGGCCGTGGCGCGGCCGAATTCGGCGTGGCCGGGTACGAACGGCCGCCCCAGGTACTCGATGGCGCCGCCGAGCCGGCCGAGCGCGAGATCGTGGTAGAGGGCCTCGGCCTCGTCCTCCGGATCCCCTTCGGCGAATCCGCGCCGGTACACCTCCCGGCATATCGTGTGGGTGCGCTCCCAATTCCGTGGGTCCGCCGGACCGCGGCCGGCGAGTTCGCAGAGCAGGATACGGCGCAACCAGGTATCGAGCACCATTTCCGGTTCGGGCCCCTCGACAGTGCGGATCCACAGCCGATTGCGCAGTTCCTGGAGTAGCGCCTCACCGTCGGGTAGGGCCGAATCCAGCACTTCCGGCCGGTAGATGACATCCACGGTGCGCCCCGCGGCGACGGTCACCAGATCGCGCATGCTCTCGCTGTCCAGGAAATCGCCGAGCAGCCGCTCCCGGGCGCGACCGAGCACGGTGCCCGGCAGCTCGACCGGTTCCGGTAGCGGATCGTGCGCGGTGCCCACGGTCGTGGTGAGAACGGTGCGCGCGCCGGTGAGTGGATCGTCCTCACCGGTCCGGCTCAGCGCGGCGATGACATCGGTGGTTCCGGCGGCGTTCCCGCCGGTGAGCGACCGGACGAAGGTCGCGACCCGGGAGATCGAACGCATCCGCCGGTCGGCGACGAGGTCGCCCGTGGTCTGCTCGCTCAACCGGCTCAGATCAATGAGATACCAGGGAAACCAGGACGCCGCCGGATTGTCGGCCGCCGCCCAGTCGGCGGGGATATCGGGCGGGTTACGCGGGACCGGCCAGTCGATACCACCCGTGCGGTGTTCGGGTTCGCGGCGTTCGGTGTCCTCGCTGAACCGGTGCATTCCGGGGCGGTGCCAGCATTCGCTCCAGGCCGGTAGCCACTGCGCGCTGGTGGCGACGACCACCAGCGGATCGGGTTCGGCGCCGTTGCGGCGGCGCGCCTCGCGCAGGGTCTGCAGGAACTGCCGGCCCGCCGGAGTGTGCGCGTTGTCCAGTAACAGTACGGAATTGAGCGTGCGGCGGGCACCGCGGACGCCGCTGTAGGCCTGGCGCAGGTCGTGCAGGAAGGCCATACCGAAGATGGCATCGGCCTCGGTGCGGGACTCGTCGTCACCGTGCGCCCATTTGGCGAGATCGATGAGCATGTCCTCGCGGCGGATCTGATCGCCGGCCAGCCGGGGGCCCTGTTTGATCCGCCGCCTGATGTTGAGCCGGTTCAGGCTCTGCAGCAGGGTTTCCACGGTGACGGCCACCCACGGGGACAGACCCTCGGGCACCTGGCCCGCGGCTTCGAGGATATCGGCGACGCCCTGACTGCGCGCTTCCATCGGCTGGGCGCTGGAGACCACCTGGCGCAGATTCCGCAGTGCCTCCCGGCGGTTGTCCTCGTGCATGTGCAGGGTGCTGCCCACCGCCACCAGGCACAGCCACAGCTGCGGGAAGGCGATCCGGCCGAATTGGCGGCGGTACCGGCCCAGTTCGAAGGCGAGTTCACCGAACACCTCGCGCGGTGCGCGTTCGCCCTGGCGTAGATCCACCTGGGCGAGGGGAAGTTTCGCGCAGCGCTGCGCGAGTTCTTGCAACAGTACGGTTTTCCCGCTACCGGGCGGCCCCAACGCCACCACTACCGGTAGCGCGCGGCTGCGGCCCTGCGGACGCTGGACCAATTGTTCGATCAACCCCCCGGTGATCGGCTCCAGCCCATGCAATTTCGGACCTGCTACAGGCATCGCCCCTCCCGGTTCGGCATCGATATCCGGCATATCGATTTCCCGGCACCTCGTGGACGCCCCGGTCATCCCGGTCTGAGCTGGGCAAACCGGTCGACGATATCGATCGGTACCGCCATCCTATGCCTACCTCCGCCACCGTCGCGGCCGTGCGCGAAAACCCGTCGACATTCCGATCCTGGTTCCGGCGGTCCGAGTCGTGGTGATCACCGTTGGGCGCACCGGAAGTACGAAATGTGAAATGCGGGTGGGCGAGTTGGCCGCGCGTGGTCGATGATGCGGCCGGACGCGGCCGCGCGTATCCGCCCGTGAGCGGCGAGCGCGACCCGTGGGTGTCGGAGGACCGGGGTACGGTCACCCCATGACGATGTACGCCGCGCTGCTGCGGGGGATCATGCCCAGCAACCCGAATATGAGCAATGAGAAGTTGCGCGGCGTGTTCACCGGCCTGGGCTTCGAATCGGTGGCCTCGGTGCTGTCCAGCGGCAATATCGTCTTCGCCGCCGAGGAGACCGGAATCGCCGAACTCGAGGATCGCATCCAGGAAGCGCTGAGCGCCGAACTCGGGATCCCCGGCGGCACCATCATCCGCACCGAGGCCGAACTCCGTGATCTGCTCGACCGCGATCCGTTCGCCGGTTTCACCCACGGCCGCGGCACCTACCTCACCGCCACCTTCTTCAAGGCGCCGGGCCAGGCCCCGGCAATGCCCGCAGACGACGATCCGCTCACGAAGATCATCGGTTACGACGCGGCGGCCCGTGTCTTCCTCGCGGTCATCGACAACAGCACACCGCGCACACCGAATTTCATGGCGTGGCTGGACCGCGCCTACGGCAAGGACATCACCACCCGCACCTGGCTGACGGTGCAGCGGATCGTCAAGAAGATCGATGCGGTGAAGTAGGCGGCTCAGGCCTCCTGGGCGACGCCGTTCTTCTTCCGTTCGATATCGGCCAGTGCCGCTTCCCGCGCCGCCCGCTGGGCCGCGCCGGCCTCCCAGGTGGATTTCCGGTTCTTCACTACCCGGGCCGGGGCGCCGACCGCGATGCTGTAATCCGGGATATCGCCCTTGACCACGGCATGCGCGCCGAGCACACAGCCGCGGCCGACCCGGGTCTCACGCAGCACGGTGACCTTCGCCGCGATCCAGGTGTCGGGGCCGATCCGGACCGGGCTCTTCACGATGCCCTGGTCCTTGATCGGCAAGGTGATGTCGTCCATGCGGTGATCGAAATCGGTGATGTAGCACCAGTCGGCGACCAGGGTGGATTCGCCGATCTCGATATCGAGGTAGGTGTTGACGACATTGTCCTTGCCGAACACCACCTTGTCGCCGATCCGCAGGGAGCCCTCGTGGCAGCGAATGGCGTTCCCGTCACCGATATGGACCCAGCGCCCGATTTCGAGCCGGCCGAGTTCGGGGGTCGCGTGGATCTCCACATTGCGCCCGAGGAACACCATGCCGCGCAGAATCACGTGCGGGTTGGCGAGCCGGAACTTGAACAGCCGGTAGTAGCGGACCAGGTACCACGGGGTGTACGCGCGGTTGGCCAGCACCCAGCGCAGCGAGTCGAGGGTGAGGAACCGGGCCTGCCGCCGGTCGCCGCGCCGGGAGCCCTGCCAGCGTGAGCGCAGCGGTGCGCCCCACATGCTCGTCACGAACGTCTCTCCTCGTATTCTGTGCTGCCCAGTACTGCCGAACAGCCTACTTTCGTGGTCGGGAGCCCCGGCCTATACCCTTCCGTTAATCTTCCACACACGTGGGCCCGGGGAGACAGGACGACAGAGGAGACCAGCAGGTGCGTATCGGCAGCGGCGTACGGACCGTGTCCTGGCTTGCGGCGGCGGTGGCCGCCGCGGGGGTGCTCACCGCCTGCGGAACCGATGTCGACGACATCACCGTCGGCCGCGGCCTGGGCTGGCCCGCGCCGGGGCACGAGAGCCGCAACAGCGGCACCACCCCGGTGACCGGTTCGCAGGCGCTGAGCCTGCAGTGGTCGCGGCCGGTGGGCGGGCCGGTCGCGCAGCCGGCGACGGTGGGTTCGGACGGGCAGATCTTCGTCACCAGCCGCACCGACGCCGACTGTGAGATCTTCTCCTACCAGATGCCCACGGGACGTAAACGTTTCTGCAATCCGCTGGGCCCCCACTCCATCTATTCACCCACCCTGCTCGACGGTGCGAACAATGTGTACGTCGGTCTGGACAGCGGCGTGGAATCGGATAATTTCCTCGGTCAGCCGCGCTGGCGGACGCCGGTGGCGGGCGTACCGATCGGAATGCAGTTCACCGGTGACGGTCATCTGCTGGTGATCACCCAGTCCGGCCAGGTCGACGTGCTGGAACGGCAGACCGGCAAACGAATGGTCCCCACCCAGCAGTTGCTGCCGCAGCCCGATTTCCTGCAATCGCCGAATCTGGACTGGCCGCCGGCCGGCGCCGGTCTGGAGGATTGCCATACCGGCGGCCCCGAGTGCGCGGTCGCCACCGTGGCGGCGATGGATATCGATACCGGGCGGATCTACGCGACGGTCCGCAAGCCCGGGGAGCCCAAGGCCGCCCTGGTGGCGCTGCGCTATGCCGACGGAAAGGTCCGGCAGGAGTGGAGCCGGGAAATCCTGGCCGGCGGCAGTGCCACCGATCCGGCCCTGTCCGCCGACGGCGCGACGCTCTACGTCGGTGACAACAGCAAACGCCTGATCGCGGTGAACACCGCCGACGGCACCCCGAAATGGGAGGCGCAGCTGGACTGGGAGCCGCGGCGCGGGATCTCGGTCTCCGACGACGGCCTGGTCGTCCCGGCCGGTGACGAGGGCTATCTGCTCGCCCTGCGGGACACCGGCGACAGTTTCGAAAGGGTGTGGGAGCGTAAGGATCTGGCGTTGCGGGGCCGGCCCGTGCAGACCGCGGGCGGGATCGGCTACGTCACCGCCGCCATCGGCACCGGGCTGAACCTGGTCACCTTCGATACCGCTACGGGCGCCACCCTCGACTCGGATGTGCTGCCCGGTGCCCAGGGCACCACCACCGGTACCGCGGTCGGCGCCGAGGGCGAGGTCGTGGTCGTCACCCGGATCGGCGAGATCTTCGCCTTCGGGGAGAACGACTGACGCCGCGCGCGGGAGCGCCACCGCGGTCTCGGCCGGTGAACCGCGCATCCTCAGCACATCGTGGAAGCGCGTAGCACCGCATGCGGTGATCAGAACGGATTTATCGAGGCCGACAATGTGGACAGGTTGCAGGGGATGTTTCCGGGGTAGTTGATGCACGGCGGCGGGTCGCCGACCTCGGTCGCCGACGTAGGTGCCGGGGTGACCGGTAAACCCTCCGCCGATGCCGGTGCGGCCGCCACCAGCGCGGCCGCGATGATCCCCAGAGTGGAGACCGAGAGTTTCACGCCGAGATTTGTCATGGGGGACCTTTCAGCCGGTTCCAGTTGGACGAGCTCCTCATACAGAGATGCTGTACCCGAATTCTCTCGCAACGCCGCATCGAGATGCCCGAACCACAGCGCCGCATCGAAGAGACCCTGCGCGACGACCCGACCGCCGGCCGGGCCCGGTGAACGCGGCCGCGGCAGTCGACCTCGGCTCCATCACCCGCAGGCCGCCGAGTCGTGGGCCTGGGGGCCTGCCGCTACACACACCCACCAGGTCGGCAGCCACCAGTTGCCGGCACGGGGGACGAGGGGAACGACTGTAGGCATTTTTCCCGCGCTGCTGGTCGTATCGGTCGTCGCCAAGAGAATATTCGGCCGGACCAAGGTGACCCGGTCCACGTTCACCCGCAGTGAGAACTGGGCTTGGAACGATGCCATTCGATCGACGAGGTTCGGATCCTTGTCGTCGCCGACAACGCGGAGGTGCTTCTCTGCGGCCGGAACATCCGGATCGAAGACCTCGTCGAGCTGTGCGTCCATTTCGGCGACCGCCGGGACCGGCGGCGTGGGCTCTGCCGGCACATCGACCGGACCGCGGGTGCCCGGGTAGAGATCATCGACGACGGCCGCCCAGATGCTCGGCGCGTTGACCATCAACTGGGTCCCCGGCAGGGTGTGCTGGTTCACTACGACCACCACGCTGACGCCGCGTTCGGGTAGGTAGCCGATCTGGGTCGTATAACCGAGGACCGATCCCTCATGGGACAACCACCGACCGTCCTGCGCCAGTCCCAGACCGTACCGGTACGTGCCACCTCCCGGCGTCGAGATGTCGGTGAACGCTGTCCGAGCCCGGAAAGCCGGCTCCTTCAGCAGGTCACCACGACCGAGCGCCGCCGCATATGTTGCCAGGTCGGCGACCGAGGACACCATCGCCCCGGCCGCACCGTAAAGAGACGGAGAAGTGCGTTCGGTGACATCGACGGGAACGTCGCCGGCGTAGGTGTACCCACGGGCGGCAGGCATCGGAAGCGATCGATCGCCGGGATAGAAGGTTTCACGCAACCCGTGGTCGCCGGAGAGGTCGTTCAGCACCTGGCGCACCGGCTTACCCGTCACCCGCTCCAGCACCAGTCCCAGCAGGTAATACTCGGAATTGGAATAGTTGCCCTGCTGCCGGGGCATTCTCGCGGCGTCGGAGCGGGCGGCAATGACTCGCAGGACATCACCGCGGTCCCATTCCCGAGTGGGCTGCGCCGGTTGTAACTGTTCCGCGAACTCCGGATCCGCCGAGTAGTCGTAGACGCCCCCATACATGCCGAGCAGATCCCGGATGGTGATCGCCTCGCCGTTCGGCACACCCGGTACGAACTTTTCGAGGGCATCGTCCAGCGACAACCGTCCCTGCTCCGCGGCGCGCAGGACCGCTGTCGCCGTGAAGGTTTTCGTGACGCTTCCGATCCGGAAGTGGTCATCGACGGTGACAGGTCTGCCGGTGGTGGTATCAGCGAGCCCATATGCCCGCAGGTAGCGGCCCAGTTCCGGGTCCACGATCGCCACCGCCGCCCCGGGGATCAGCCCGGCCTCCATATGCGCGCGCACGGCACGGTCGACCACCGCAGTCGCCTCGACCGGAAACCCATCACCCGCCCGCGGGCCGGCGAAACCGCAACCCGCGGCAACTATCGACACCACGAGCAGTATCGAACCCAGCACCCGGGCCCGCACACCCGGTACGCGCGGTCGGCCGCCCCTCATATCTGTTGCCTCCAACTTTCGCCGCAACCGGCGACCTTCGATATCGGTCCGACGGATCATGTCGCGTGCCGATTCGGAATGTGCTCTCCGAACGAGACCTTTCCCCGGGATCTTCGCCGATCGGCATCCGATTCTGTTCACCGACATCTATTCCACCCCAGCACATGTCGGCGGGAACCTCTCCCGTTCCGATCGGAGGAGCAGGGGATCACATCAACCGGCGAGCACGATGGCCCGTACGCGGAACAGACCGTAAACGCCCTCGAGCCCATGGCCGATACTCGTGCAGCCACATGCTCGATCGGGCTTTGTGGTGCTGAATGCTCGAGCGAGCAACAGCGGGCACTTCACTGCCCCGGAGCGGAGCGCCGTGTCCGCCGGGAACGATCGGATTACTTCGGATCGCGTTCCGGCAGCGGGCGTTCCACGATCACCGGGCGGCCCAGCGGATTGCGCACCCGTCGCTTCGCGTCCGAGTAGATACCGGCTGTTTCGGCCGCCACCACATCCCAGGCGAAATCGGCGGTCAATCGCTCCCGCGCGGCGAACGCCCGCTCCTGGGCGGCCGCCGGATCGTCGAGCACCGAGATCACCGCCTCCACCAGGCCGTGTACATCGGCCGGTTCGAAGGACGCCCCGGTGACTCCGTCGATGACGGCCTCGCCGAGTCCGCCGGCGGTCGAGGTGACCAGCGGGGTCCCGGCCGCGGCGGCCTCGAGTGCCACGATCCCGAACGGTTCGTAGCGGCTGGGCAGCACGATCGCGTCGGCGCCGTGCAACCAGCCGAGCAGTTCCGCGTGGTCGAGCTGGCCCGCGAAGTGCACGGCCCGCGCCACCCGGTGCGTCCGGGCCAGTTGGCGCAGCCATTCGAACTGGGTCCCGACCCCGGCCACGGTGAGCACGGTGCCGGGATGGGCCCGGCGGATCCGGGGCAGGGCGGCGATGGCGTCCTGCACACCCTTCTCGTACTCGAGGCGTCCCACATAGAGCAGTCGGGGCGGGCCACTGCGGGGCGAGCGGGTGCGGAAGGTCCACGCCCCCACATCTATTCCGTTCCGGATCACATGCACCGGAATCCGGTCGGGGCGGTAGAGCCGCTCCACCTCGTCCTTCATCGAGGTGGAACAGGTGATCAACGCGTCGGATTCGTTGGCCAGCCACCACTCCACCGAATGCACCTGCCGGTTGACCCGGCCGGCGACCCAGCCGCTGTGCCGGCCCGCTTCGGTGGCGTGGATCGTCGATACCAGCGGGACGTCGTAGTACTCGGCCAGCGCGATGGCGGGATGGGCGACCAGCCAGTCGTGCGCGTGCACGACATCCGGTGTCCAGCCCTCACCGATTCCCGGTTTGTCCAGTGCGACCCCGGCGCGCACCATCGCATGCCCCATGGCCAAAGTCCAGGCGAGCATATCCTCGCCGAAATCGAAGATCGGCGGATCCTCGGCGACCGCCACCACCAGCACGCCCTCGGCGATGAACGAATGGGTGGGGTGGGTGGCCGGGCTGGTGCCGGTGGGCCGCCGGGCGAGTACCACCACTTCGTGACCGGCCGCGGCCAGTGATGTCGCCAGGTGATGGACATGTCTGCCCAGCCCGCCGACGACCACCGGTGGGTACTCCCACGACACCATCAAGATTTTCATCGCGGTCCTTCTGCAGGGGTGACGCGTAGCCTACGCGCGTCCAGGGCCGGGAACACGCCGTCGGCCACCGCCCATCCTGCCGCCAGATCGTGTGCTCTGCCGAGTTGACCGGCTTCGACCGCACCGGCGATCTCGCGGACCGCGTGCGCGTGCTGATGGGCCCGGTCGCGGGCGTAACCGGCGGCGGAATCCTTGCTGACCATGAACGCCCAGTCACTGGACACCGTCAGGATCGCCTCGCGCAGCAGCTGGTCGGCCACCGGGTCCCGTCCGGTCGGGGCGCCGGCGCGCATCTTGTCGGCCGTATCCAGCGCCAGCCGGACGATCTCGGCGTTCAGATCGACCAGATCGCGCACCTGATCACCGGCCCAGACCCGCCAGTCCTTACCGGAGCCCCAGGAGGAATCGGTCAGCGGAACCGGGTCCCCGACGAAGCCGCGGTCGCGCGCGTCGGCCAGGGTGCCGACCGTGACCCCGGCTTCCGGGAGGGCCCGCAGCACCTGGGCCAGCCACTGGGGGCCCTCGTGCCACCAGTGTCCGTACAGTTCGGTGTCGAACGCGGCGACCACCAGCGCCGGGCGCCCGATGCGTTCGGATTCGCCGATCAGCCGGTCGCGCACGGTCTGTACGAAGTCCTCGACGTCGCGGCCGATCTGCGCGGCGGCGAGGTCGGGATCGTAGGGGGCCTTGTCCGGTCCGGCCACGGTCTTGCCGGTGACCCGGGCCGGTTTGAGTCCGGTCGCGTGATCGTAGTGATGGAAATCCCGGTAGGCCCCGTGGCCGGGATACCCCGATTTGGGCGACCAGACCCGGTAGCTGACCGTGAGATCACGGCCGAATGCCAGGACCGGCGATTCGCGCACCGGACGGCCCAGGGTCGTGTCACCGCGTAACGCGGGCCCGTCGACCATGAAATGCGTCACACCCGCGTCGGCGTAGCCCTGTTCCATCCCGGGGGTGAACCCGCATTCCGGCGCCCAGATCCCGGTCGGGGCGTGCCCCCAGCGCAGCCGGGCGTCGGTGAGGCCTTCGCGGAGCTGGAATTCGCGCAGCCGCTCGTCCAGTAGCGGCTGGAACGGGTGCGCCAGCGGGCCACCGAGGAGTTCGATGACATCGGCGTCGAGCAGTTGCCGCCAGACCGGGGCGGCTCCGTGCCGCCAGTTCTGCTCGAATTCGGCCAGGGCCGCGGCCGCCAGCCGGTGTTCGTGTGCGCCCAGCGCGCGGTTGCCGGCTTTCGCGGCCTCGTCCGCCCGCAACTGCCAATTGCCCAGCCAGTGGTGCATACCCGCCAGGCAGTGCGGATCGTCGAGCTGGGCGGCCAGTACCGGCGTGATCCCGAGGGTCAGCAGATGCGAGCGGCCCTCGGCGGCCAGCGTGCGCAGTACCTCGACGACCGGTAGGTAGGACGCGGCCCAGGACTGGTAGAGCCATTCCTCGCCGACCGGCCAGCGGCCGTGCCGGGCGAGCCAGGGCAGATGCGAGTGCAGGACCAGCGTGAACTGTCCGGGTACCGCGTGAGTTCGCTTGCCGCTCAAGGTTTCACCGCGAGCGCGACGAGATCGAGACTGGTGTCGATGGCTTCGGGGCTCAGCGCGAAATCGTCGACGGTGATACCGGCGACGTCGGCGGTGAGCTCGGCGGGCCAGGGTTCACCGGCCAGAGCGCGTTCGATCTGGGCGTCGATGAACGAGCCACCGTGTTTGGCGTCCAGCGCCCGCAGCGTCGGCCCGTGGTGCACGCCGGTCATCAGTTCCACCCGGAAACCGGCCTGCTCCAGCAGTTCGGTGAGTTCGGCCGCGTTCAGCTCGCGCGTGTGGAAGGGGTTGAGCGGGGTATCGCGGCCGGGCGAGAAGGTGATCCGGTTGGGTGTGCTGATGAGCAGTTCGCCGCCGGGGCGCAGGACGCGCAGGCATTCGCGGAGAAACTCCGCCTGATCCCAAAGGTGTTCGATCACTTGGAAATTGACGACCGCGTCCACCGCGGATCCGGGGAGGGGAAGTGCGGCGAGATTGCCGCGCACCATATGGACCGCCGGGTAGCGGGTGCGTACATGCGCCGCGGCGGTCCGGTCGTAGTCCAGGCCCACGACCACTTTCGCGACCGCGGCGATCATATTGGCGCCGTAGCCCTCACCCGATCCGGCCTCCAGGACGATCTTGTCCGCGCAGCGCGGCAGCAGCCGGTCGTAGACGATCTCGTGCCGGCGGAACCAGTAGTTCTCCTCCGCGATACCCGGCACCGTGCGCTCACCGGTCAACGGCAGCGGCTCCGGTGCGTCGTCGGTGGCCGGTGCGGCGGGAATCACAGCCTCGCTCATTGCGACGAGGTTACTGGTACGGCCCGGTACGGGAGACGCCCGGTAGGGCCTCGGAGGGCCTTGCCGCATAAGTTACCCACGAGTAACTTAACGTAGGGTAATGTCTCGGCCTGAGCTACTCACATGGACGTACGGCCGCTGGAGATCGTGCGACCGCCAATACAGGTAACCAGAACAGGAGGTCGACGAAGACCGATGCCGAATATCGTCGTACTCATCAAGCAGGTGCCCGATACCTGGTCCGAGCGCAAGCTGACCGACGGTGACTTCACCCTCGACCGTGAAGCCGCCGACGCGGTGCTCGACGAGATCAACGAGCGCGCCGTCGAGGAAGCCCTCCTGATCAAGGAGGCCCAGGGTGGCGAGGTCACCGTGCTGGCCGCCGGTCCCGATCGTGCCACCGAGGCCATCCGCAAGGCGCTGTCCATGGGCGCCGACAAGGCCATCCACATCAACGACCCGGCCATCCACGGCTCCGACGCGGTGCAGACCGCGTGGGTACTGGCCGGCGCGCTGGGCCAGGTCGAGGGTGTCGAACTCGTCATCGCCGGTAACGAGGCCACCGACGGCCGCGCCGGCGCCGTCCCGGCCATCATCGCCGAGTACCTGGGCATCCCGCAGCTCACCCACCTGCGCAAGCTCACCGTCGACGGCGAGAAGATCACCGGTGAGCGGGAAACCGACGACGGTGTCTTCAAGCTGGAGGCCACGCTGCCGGCCATCGTGAGCGTCACCGAGAAGATCAACGAGCCGCGCTTCCCCTCCTTCAAGGGCATCATGGCCGCGAAGAAGAAGGAAGTGCAGACCTTCACCCTGGAAGACCTGGGCATCGACCCGTCGACCGTGGGCGTCGAGAACGCGGGCAGCACCGTCACCGCCTCCACCCCGAAGCCGCCGCGTACCGCGGGCGAGAAGATCACCGACGAGGGCGACGGCGGCACCAAGATCGCCCAGTACCTGGTCGGTCAGAAGATCATCTGAGACCCGCACCCGCAGCAACTTCTAGGAGAACAGACAAATGGCAGAAGTACTTGTGCTCGTCGAGCACGCCGAAGGTGCGGTCAAGAAGGTCAGCACCGAACTGCTGAGCGCCGCCGCCACGCTGGGCGAACCGGCCGCGGTGGTGCTGGGCGCGCCCGGCACCGCGGACAAGCTGTCGGACGCGCTGGCCGCCGCGGGCGCCGCCAAGATCTACGTCGCCGAATCCGATGACGTGGAGAACTACCTGGTCACCCCGAAGGTCGACGTGCTGGCCGGCCTCGTCGAATCCGCTTCCCCGGCCGCCGTTCTGGTCGCCGCCACCGCGGAGGGCAAAGAGGTTTCCGGCCGGCTCGCCGCCCGTATCGGCTCGGGCCTGCTGGTCGACGTCATCGACGTGAAGGCCGACGGCACGGCCGTGCACAGCATCTTCGGTGGCGCGTTCACCGTCGACGCCAAGGCCACCGGCGATGTCCCGGTCATCTCGGTGCGTCCGGGCTCGGTGGAGGTCAATGCCTCCCCCGGCGCCGGCGAGAAGGTGACCGTCGAGGTCCCCGCGCAGGAAGAGGGCGTCGTCAAGGTCACCAGCCGCGAGCCCGTCGTGGCCGGCGACCGTCCGGAACTCACCGAGGCGAGCATCGTCGTCTCCGGTGGCCGCGGTGTCGGTTCGGCCGACAACTTCTCCGTGGTCGAGGCCCTGGCCGATTCGCTCGGCGCGGCCGTCGGCGCCTCCCGTGCCGCGGTCGACTCGGGCTACTACCCGGGCCAGTTCCAGGTGGGTCAGACCGGTAAGACGGTCTCCCCGCAGCTGTACGTCGCGCTGGGAATCTCCGGCGCCATCCAGCACCGGGCCGGTATGCAGACGTCCAAGACCATCATCGCGGTCAACAAGGACGAGGAAGCCCCGATCTTCGAGATCGCCGACTACGGCATCGTGGGCGACCTGTTCAATGTCGCCCCGCAGCTGACCGAAGAGGTCAAGAAGCACAAGGGCTGAATCGGCGGATTCCGGGGGACGTCCGGCCGGGTGACCGGCCGGACGTCCCCTTTCCCTTGTGCCGAGGGCCGGTCACGGCCCGGCGAGGGTCCGCTGCCGTAGCCGGCTCCCGGCACAGTGCCGGGAGGTCCGCCGAAGCCACGATCGAGATATCCGCGCCGGGCGCCCCCGTGCGGCGGCCGAGGGAAAGGGTTCGAGGTCATGCCTGTTCTGGACGAGAAGTTGCAGGACATCTACGCCGAGGTCCTCCAGCGCAATCCGGGCGAGACCGAATTCCATCAGGCTGTGCACGAGGTCCTGGACAGTCTCGGCCCGGTCGTGGCCAAACATCCCGCCTACACCGACGCCGCGGTGCTGCGCCGGCTGTGCGAGCCGGAACGGCAGATCATCTTCCGGGTGCCGTGGGTCGACGATATGGGCCGGGTGCAGATCAACCGCGGCTTCCGGGTCGAATTCAACTCCGCGCTCGGCCCGTACAAGGGCGGCCTGCGGTTCCACCCGAGCGTCTACCTCGGCATCGTCAAATTCCTCGGCTTCGAGCAGACCTTCAAGAACTCCCTGACCGGCATGCCGATCGGCGGCGGTAAGGGCGGATCCGATTTCGACCCGAAAGGCCGCTCCGAGGGCGAAGTGATGCGCTTCTGCCAGGCGTTCATGACCGAGCTCTATCGTCATATCGGCGAATACACCGATGTACCGGCCGGGGATATCGGCGTCGGCGGCCGGGAGATCGGCTACCTCTTCGGCCAGTACAAACGCATCACCAATCGCTTCGAATCCGGCGTGCTCACCGGCAAGGGCCTGGCCTGGGGCGGCTCCCGGGTCCGGACCGAGGCCACCGGATACGGAGTCGTCTTCTTCGTCAACGAGATCCTGCGGGCCCGTGGTGACAGCTTCGAGGGCAAGAAGGTCGTCATCTCCGGTTCCGGCAATGTCGCGATCTACGCGATCGAGAAGGTCGAACAACTCGGTGGCACCGTGGTCGCCTGCTCCGATTCCGGCGGCTACATCGTCGACGAGAAAGGGATCGACCTCGAGCTCCTCAAAGACGTGAAGGAGCGGCGGCGGGCCCGGATCGCGAGCTACGCCGACGATCCCCGGGTGTCGGCCGAGTTCATCGAAACCGGCTCGGTATGGGAAGTGCCGTGCGATATCGCGCTCCCGTGCGCCACCCAGAACGAACTCAACGGCCGTGACGCGATCGCGCTGGCCCGCAACGGCGTCACCATCGTGGCCGAAGGCGCGAATATGCCGTGTACCCCGGAAGCCGTGCGGATGTTCGCGGAGAACGGGATCGTCTTCGCGCCGGGGAAGGCCGCCAATGCGGGCGGTGTGGCGACCAGCGCACTGGAGATGCAGCAGAACGCTTCCCGGGATTCGTGGACTTTCGAGCACACCGAGGACCGCCTCGCCGAGATCATGCGGGGTGTGCACGACCGCTGTCTGGCGACCGCCGACGAATACGGCTCTCCCGGTGATTACGTCGCCGGAGCGAATATCGCCGGATTCATCCAGGTCGCGGACGCGATGCTCGCCCTCGGCGTCATCTGACACCACGGTCCGCCGCGGCGGGGTCAGCCAGGGATCTCCGGCGCGGGGTCGGCGGCGCGGCCGGGCCGGCGACGCCGGTGGTCGCTGCCATCCACCGGCGGTAGCGCGAACGCCAGCGCGGCGGCCGGTGCCGTGACGACGCAGAGCGCGGTCAGTACGGACTGCGGCCCGTGCCGGTCGGCGAGACCGCCGAGAAGTGGCATGAAGAGGCCGCCCGCGCTCACGGCGATGCCGAGAGTGACCCCGGCCGCGGTGCCCGGCCGGGCCGGGAGGTAGTCCTGCCCCAGTTTGACCAGCACCGCGAACGGTAGGTTCGCGGCCACGCCGGCCAGGACCACCAGCACCAGTGCGAGTCGCGGGTCCCCGCACAGGCGCAGGGCGACCAGCGCCGGAATCGCGACCGCGCCACCGAGCCGTACGGTCGCCCGCATACCGATCCGGTCCGCGATGCGGCCGCCGGATACCGTGCCGACCACTCCGCCGACCAGGAAGGCAGTGAGCGCGACACCGCCCAGGACGCCGTCGGCGCCCAGATGCCCGATCCAGTACAGCGCGATGAAGGTATTCATCCCGAGGAAGAGAACCGATCGGAGAACCGCGACGACTGTCAGTAAGAGGAAGGGACCCCACCGGTCCCGGCCGTCGGCGGTGGTCGCTGTCGGGAGGTGGGCGGTCTGCCGTGTCTGGTGCCGCCACAGGACGAAGGCCGTGAGTACCGCCGGGGGGATGAACAGCGCGGTGGCCTCGACCCCCAGCGTGGACAGCAGCGGCGTGCCCAGTGCGGGGGCCAGGAAGAATCCGACGCTGCCGCCGGCGGCGAAGAAGCTCATGGCCACCGTGCTGTCTCCGGCGGCGCGGCGGGCATCCCGGCCGGCGGCGGGATGGAAGGCGGCGATACCGATTCCGGAGAGCAGGACGAGCAGCCAGACGACCGGATACGTGGGGGCCAGGCCCGCCAGTCCGGCGCCGGCTCCGGCTACCAGGAGCCCGGCCGGGGCCTGCCACAGCAGCGGCCGCCGATCGACCAGCACCCCCAGCAGCGGCTGGGGCAGTGAACTACCCAGCGCGGCCGCCGATGCGAGACCGGACGCGGCGAGGTAGCTGTAGCCGCGGTCCAGGACGAAGAACGGGATGGCGGCAGGGATCAGGCCCTGGTAGAAGTCGTCGACGGCATGCGCGATCACCCAGTGCCGCATACGATTCCATATCCTGTCCGGAGCCGCCGCGGTCGCGGGGGCGGGCGGGGTGTCCACAGCCGGGTCCTCCTGGTCGTCGGTCGAGGATCAGCGTAGGAAGCGGCCCCCTATGACTTCTTCCGATAAAATGCCAAGATATGTCGATAACCCGCCGAACGATTCCCACGCCCACCCGGGTACGGGACCTGCCTGGGGGATCGCATATCGATTCGCACCACCACCCCGACCATCAGCTGATCTACTGCAGTGGTGGTGCGGCGGAGGTCCGTACCGATATCGGTACGTGGATCGCGCCGCCGGACCGCGCGATCTGGATTCCCGCCGGGCACCGGCACGAGCACCACTTCTTCGGACCGACCCGGTTCCACTGCATCGCCTTCCCGGTCGCGCCGGAAGGGGATCGGGAGGTGCCGGCCGTGCTCGCGACCTCCGCGCTGGTGCGGGAGCTGATCATCACCTGTTCCGCGCCGGGCGAATTGCCGGACCACGAACTGGGCCGGTTGCGGCAGGTCCTGCTCGATCAGCTGGGCCGGATGCCGCGCCAGCGACTGCTGCTACCGGTCGCGCGCGACGAACGTCTCCGGCGCGCCTGCGCACTCGTCGAAGCGGATCTGGAAACCACTTGGACGCTGTCGGAACTGGGTCGTCGGGTGGGCGCCGGGGAGCGCACCCTCACCCGGTTGTTCCGGACCGAGTTCGCCATGACCTACCCGCAGTGGCGGACCCACCTCCGGCTGCACCGGGCGGTGCGCATGCTCGCCGAGGGCGATTCGGTGACCACGGTGGCCGGTCGCTGTGGCTGGGCCTCGCCCAGCGCTTTCATCGACGTGTACCGGCAGGCATTCGGACGCACCCCGGGCAGTTCGCGACGCGGCGGGGATCGGTAGCCGCGATTCCCGCCGGGCGATAGGCGATCGACACACGGGAATGCGACCATCGAAATGCCGCCGCTTCCGTTTCGGTCTATTCCAATTGCGTTGTAGCGAAACGTATTCCGTGTCCATATCCCTTTTCGTGGAGTGCTGTTCCGAGCGGAGGAATTGGCTAAGCTGTGCGCGCCGATCGATGTGTCGGCAGTACGGGGTGATCGGCCGGGGTCGCCGAATTCGGACAATTCCAGAACGGCCGCCGCGCAGAATGGGGAACTGTGCACGGCCGTGCGGGATTCGGTCCCTTACCGGACAGCCGAGTGGTCTCGACAGTATTCGCACGCGCGGGGGAATCGCGTACCGCCGGAGCGGCCGATTTCGGCTGTCCCATGCTCACCGCCGTCGCGGGCCTGGTGGACGCCCATCGTCGCCTGGCCACGACGCGACCGAACTGGAACGATGTGGTGCTGACCTGGGTCCCGGGCCGGTCCGAACCGGAACTGCCCGCTACCGACCTCGCCGCCGACCCGTTCGTCAGGGCCTGGGAGGACGCGCAACGGCATCTGTTCGTCATAGATTCGGAGGCGCACCGCCTTCTCGGCGAACCGGGCAGTGGCGCGGCGGAACATCACGAGGGGTTGGGCGCGGTGTTCGGCCGGCTGGCGTACCTGTACACGATTTCGTTCGACCGCTTCATCCTGGACGGGCCGGAGGCGGTGCACCGGCGGCAATTGGCTCGTGCGTATTTCTCCTACGAAAGTCTCGCGCGCGAACTGGCCTGCGGACAGAAGCGTCTGCCCCCGGTGGGCGGGGGGTCGTCCTCCGGCGACCGCTCCGGTGACCGGTAACCGGCCGCCACCACGGCGTATCGTGCCACCGGGCTCGGCCCGCTGCTGCGGTACAACGGTTTTCGGTACGCGACGTCGACGCGGACCGGGTGCCCGTCACCCGGCGACCGCCGCGGAATCACTCTGTGGACCGATGCGGCCCCACGGGACCATGGTGAGGATGGTGGGGTGCCGTCGGCCACCCGGGCGGACGGGTGGACAGGGAGGTGCCATGAAACTGGAAGCCGGGCAGGTCGCCGTCGTCACCGGAGCCGCGTTCGGCCGCTCCGCCGGATAGCGGTGCCCGATCCGCGAGTGGAGG
Organism: Nocardia testacea NBRC 100365; assembly: GCF_000308775.1. Lineage (GTDB taxonomy): Bacteria > Actinomycetota > Actinomycetes > Mycobacteriales > Mycobacteriaceae > Nocardia > Nocardia testacea. The sequence continues at coordinate 10,014 of NZ_BAGJ01000130.1, read as the reverse complement.
AAGCGGTATGACACAGCCCGAAGCCCTGGCTCGGCCCGTATGGCACGGCACCGGGAATACGCGATTCCCGTTGGCCGCCGAAGTGGGAGGCCACTGGTGGGTCCTGCGCCTGAATCCCTTTCCCGATCACTGCCTGTGGACCCTGTTCGTCGACGCGGTGGTGCGCTACGACATCGAAGAAGCGCCTGCCGCCTGGGGGAAGCCGTCTCCGTGGTCGGCGCCCCCGCTGGATCCGGCGGTCGCGGACACGGTGCTGGCTCCGCTGCGCCACCTGGCTGTCTACGGCAGTGAGGTGGGCCGGCCCTGCGACTGTCTGTACTGCGACGGCTGAACCGCCCCGATTCCCAGCAGACTCCCAGCTGTCTTCGCAGCCTGCGCACAGTGACGCGAACTACTGTCGCCGTTATCCGAGGCCCGATCGGATGTGATCGGCAGAAACGCGGTGTGACAAGGAGTTTCACGATGAAGCTGAAACCTGCGAGTAGAGCTTTCGCGGCCCTGGTCTGCGGAGTAGGGGTAGCGGGCGCTGCTGTCGCCGGCGCCGGTGCGGCAGGCGCCGACCCGGGACCCGACAAGAAGATCATCATCAACGGGCAGGAGCGGTCCGATATCGACCGGGTGATCCTGCGCGAGGACATCGCGCGGGAGTTGCCGGGTTACCAGCTGCCTCCGGGCAGCCCCGGGGTGATCATCCTGAAGAGCGGTGAAGTGCAGCCGGTGCCCGAGGGAGCGGTGCTCCGGCACCGCGACGATCGGGTGCCCCCGCCGCGGTAACCCCTTGTGCCGTCCTGCGACGGCACTCCGAACCGACCCGAGCCGGTCCCCTCGCCACTCGGGTTACCGGTGGACCGCCGAGCCGAACCGGCGATGCCACCGTGGTCCCGGTAGCCACTGCCCGGCTGCCGGGGCCGTCGGCCCGGTACGCGATCCGCGTGCCGGGCCGATGCGTTTCCGTCCCGAGGGCGATGTGGACGACAGCGACCGGCCGGGCTGTGGCTAAGCGCAGTGCAGCCCGTCGAGCAGTGAATCGAGGATCGGAGTGCGCCGGGTGTCGGCGCGCAGAACGGCGGAGACGGGGATGCGCAGGCGGTGGTCGGCCAGCGGGAGTGCGGCGATGCCTTCGGTGGAGCTGTTGGCGTAGAGAACCGTCCAGGCGTCCGGATGATTGATCAGCTCCATCGTGGCGGTGTGGTCCGGGGGGATGGGCGGGCCGAAGGTCGGTCCGGTGGGCAGGTCGGCGAAGGCGGAGCGGATGACGTTGTGGAGGAGGAACTGCTCGGATTCCGGCGGGAGGAGTAGCGGGTAGGCGCTGAGTTCGGCGAGGGTGACGTCGGTGCGGCCGGCCAGCGGATGCGCGGGGGCGGTCGCCAGCGTGAGGTCTTCCACCCACAGTTGTTCGACCACGAGTCCGGCCTGCTGCACACTGCCGCGGATGAGGGCCAGATCACAGTCGCCGTCCGCGACGGCGGCGACCCGCTGGCGGAACGGTTTGATGACGAACTCTATCTCCGCGCCGGGATGCGCTTCGCGAGCGCCGGCGATGGCCGATAGCGATCGGGTGGCGAACGACATATTCGCCGCGAGCCGGATACGCGGGCCGGTGGTACGTATCGAGGCGCGAATGGCAGATTCCAGACCTAGCATCTGCTTGGCGAGCGGTAGTAGCCTGGTGCTCGCGTCGGTGGGGACGACCGATCGGGTCGAGCGCTCGAAGAGCTGCACGCCCAGGTCGTGTTCCAGCCGGGCGATCTGGTGGCTGATCGCCGATTGCGAGATGAAGCACCGGGCCGCCGCCCGGCTGAAACTGAGCTCCTCGCACACCGCGACGAAGTACGTGAGCTGGCGAAGTTCCACCTCGATCTCCATTCATGACCAGAACAGATAAGAGTCATCTCAATTATGCGCCCTGAACCCTGAAATATCTGCCTTACGGATGACGGTTCCTAATGAGTGAAGGAGGCTGTCATGCACAAGGTCACTGAGATCGGCGCCGGCATCGAGTACGCGGACGTCGTGATCATCGGTTCGGGGTTCGGCGGACTCGCCGCGGCCAAACAACTGGCCAAAGCGGGAGTGAATTATGTCCTGATCTCGAGCACGCCGGAACACCTGTTCCAGCCGCTGCTCTATCAGGTCGCCACCGGGGTGTTGGCGTCCGCGGAGATCGCACCCCCGATCGCGAACATTCTGCGCCGGCACAAGGAGGCCGACGTCCGGCTGGGTGAGGTCACCGCCATCGAACCCGACGCCGCCGTCCTGACCTATCGCACCGGCGAGGAGGTCCGCCGGATCCGCTACGGATCGCTGATCGCGGCCACCGGCGCCAGCCAGTCCTACTTCGGTCGCGACGACTTCGCCGACAAGACCTTCTCGCTCAAGACCATCGACGACGCGAGGCTGCTCCGGGCCCAGATCGCCCGGGTGTTCCGCGAGGCGGGCCAGGCCGACGAGGAGACCCGGCGGCGGCTGCTGTCGTTCGTCGTGGTCGGCGCCGGGGCCACCGGTGTGGAGGTCGCCGGACAGCTGAAGGAACTGGCGAAGCGCTACTACCACGAGGAAGTCTCGGTGACCCTGGTCGAGGGCGCCGGCGCGGTCCTGCCGCCGTTCGGCGGCGGGCTGTCGGAGTACGCGAAGAAATCGCTGACCCGCAGCGGGGTCGAAGTACTGCTGGGCACCTTCGTCACCGATATCGAGGACGGGCACGTCACGGTCAAGGACAAGGAGGGCGCCGAGCGGCAGCTCGACGCCGAGACGATCGTGTGGTCGGCGGGCGTGCAGGCGGGCGGTTTCGCGAAACTGCTGGCCGAGGCCACCGGTTGTGAGACCGATCGCGCCGGGCGGCTGCTGATCAATCCCGACCTCACCGTGGGCGGCTATGCCGATATCTACGCGATCGGCGATATGACCTCGCTCAACGGTTACCCGGGTCAGTCGCCGGTGGCCATGCAGGAGGGCCGGCACGCCGCCGACATCATCAGCCGCGACAAGCACCCGGGCACCCCGTTCGTGTACTGGGACAAGGGCAGCATGGCGGTGATCAGCCGGTTCAGCGCCGTGACGAAGCTGAACGAGAAGATCACCTTCCGTGGTGTGTTCGCCTGGTTCATCTGGCTGGCCGTGCACCTGTTCTACCTGGTGGGCTTCCGGAACCGGTTCGCCGCGGTTCTGTCGTGGCTGGTGGCGTTCATCGGTACCGGCCGGCCGGGTTTCGAGGAAGTGGACCGGCATCATCTGGAACGGGTGCGCGAACCCGAACGTTTCGTCGCTTAGTACCCGTGGGGCGGGTCCGTCGGACGGGCCCGCCCGCGGCGCGTCCCAGAGGCGAATTCCGCGTTGCGCTCAACCCAACAGCGAAGCTGTTTTCCCTGCTCACGCTAACGTGCGGATACCGATCGGTGAACGTTCGGTGTGACCTGCGTCTCGTTAACCGAACCGGCATGTCCGCGACATGTTGTGGACGCCCGGAGGCCGTGTCGGGCTGGCCTGCTTGGCATCATGGCTATTACGTCCGTGCCGACGGCTCCGGCTCGACCGGCCGCCGGCGAGGATCACCGGTCCCGATACGCACTGATCGTCTCTTCCGACACCGACCATCGCATCGCGGCGCAGCGGCTGCGGTACAACGTATTCGCCAATGAGCCGGGTTTCCGGATCCCCGACGACGGTACGGGACTGGACGCGGACCGGTTCGACGAGCACTGCGACCATATGCTGGTCCGCGACGAATCCACCGGCGAATTCGTCGGCTGCTACCGGATGTTGCCGCCGGACAAGGTGGCCGCCGCCGGTGGTTACTACACGGCCACCGAATTCGACCTCACGAATCTGGATCCCGCGGGTATGCGGATCGTGGAGATGGGCCGGGCCTGTGTGGTCCCCGACCATCGCAACGGTTCGGTGCTCACCCTCATGTGGGCCGGAATCCTGCACTACATCCAGCTCACCGGTTACGACCGGGTGATGGGATGCGCCTCGGTGCCCATGCAGTACAGCCCCGGCGATCCGGCCGGGGTCGATGTGCGTGGGGTGCGCGATTTCCTGCTCGGCAAACACGCCTGCGCGCCCGAGAAGCGCGTCCGTCCCTACCACCCGGTTGTCGTCGACGGGGTGGCTCTGGACGATCTGCCCGCCCCCGGCCGCCCCAAACTGCCACCGCTGCTCAACGGTTACCTGCGGCTCGGTGCCGAGATCTGCGGGGAGCCCGCCCACGATCCGGATTTCGCCGTCGCGGATTTCGTGGTGTTGCTGGGGCTCGACACCATCAACACCCGGTATCTGGATCGGTTACGCGGTGTGGCCGCGAATTTCGACGGCGGGCGGTGACCCGATGGAGACCGTCGCGCAGCAGGTGGAGCAGGCTCCGGTGGCGCCTGCCGTCCGGCACGCCTGGATGCCGGTGAGCCCGTGCGGGACCGGCTGTGTGCAGCAGCGCCCCGGGGTCGGCGTCGTGCGGGCCGGGTTCCGGGCGGTCGGTGCCGTATCGGTGCTGCTGGCCTACCCCTTCGTGCATATCGTCACGCCGGCGTGCCGGCGGTCGGGAATGCAGCGGCGGTTCGCCCGGACCCTCCTGCGTGCGTGCGGTATCCGGCTGCGGGTGGTGGACCGGCGGACGGGAGCCGCGGCGATCGGGCCACGGTACGCCGCGCCGGGCACCGGGGTGCTCGTCGCCTGTGGGCATATCGGCTGGGCCGATATCGTGGTGCTCGCCTCGGTGCAGCCGCTCGCGTTCGTGGCGCGGGCCGACCTGATCGATTGGCCGGTGCTCGGCACGCTCGCCCGGGTGATGCGGGTCGTCCCGATCGAGCGGGAACGCCTGCGCCGGCTGCCGGATGTGATCGAGCAGATCGGGCACCGGCTCGCCGCGGGGGAACGGATCGGGTTCTTCCCGGAGGGCACCACCTGGTGTGGCCGTGCCTACGGGTCGCTGCGGCCCGCCCTCTTCCAGGCCGCGGTCGATACCGGGACCCCGGTGCAGCCGGTCCGGCTGCGGTACCTGGACGCGCACGGCAACCGGTCCACCGTTCCCGGGTTCGTCGGAGACGACACCCTGGTCGATTCGATCGTTCGGGTGCTGCGGGCCCGGAACCTTACCGCCGAAGTGGTCTTGGCGCCGGCGGAACCGCCGGGGACCGACCGCAAGGAGCTGGCCCGGCGGTGTGAGCAGGCGGTGCGCGCGGAAGAGCTTTCCGACGCCGCCCACGCGGTCCTGGCTGCGGCGGGCCGGCAGCTGACTCGCGCGGCTGTCACCACTGTCTGATCCGGGCGGTGCCGGCCGGGTCCAGGGGGTGGTCCCGGCCTCTCTGCTGCTGGATATCGACTCGTCCATTCACGTGCCGCTGTACAACGGCTACTTATCTGACGTTTACCTCGCGCTGCCCGTGCCCGGCAGCCCTGGCAGGACGGGCAGCGCGAAGGGCAGCGGCGGCAGCACCGGCAGCTGGACCTGCGGCAGCAGGCTCGGCGGGGGCGGCGGGATGTAGGGGTTGGGCATATTCCAGTTCGGCGGTGCACCACCGCCGCCGCGGGGATTCGGAGTCTCGTGGTCCCAGTCGGCGGGGCGGTCGTAGTCGCGGCCGCGGTCGTTGTGCGAATCGCGGTCGGGGTACTGGTTGTCGCCGCTGTTGAGGTGGTCCTCCCAGCCGTCGTAATCCTGCCGGTGGTGGTCCTTGTAGCCGTAGTGGCCGTTGTCGTCCCAGCCGAAACCGTCGTCGTCGCCGAAGTCGTCGCCGTCCCAGGCCTGGTGGTCGTTGTCGTCCCACCCGTTGCTGTCCCGGCCGAAGCTATCGCCGAAGCTGTTGCCGGAATCGTTGCTGACGGTGGTGGCGCCGACCTGATCGGCGAGGGCGGGGGCGGCGGTGGCCGCCAGCGGCGCGAGGGTGATGACGGCGAGCGCGGCGATCCGCGCCGCGAGACGGCGGGCGCGCTGTTCGTGGTTTCGGTTCATCGGTGGTCCTCACTGGTCACGCCCCCGTTCGTCCTCCGGGGCGGATCGCACTCCGCGAAGTGCTTTATTGATACGTCGCTTACCGTACCGCTGAATAACGGTACGTTCAATAGGTAGCTGTCAAGCGGGCTGATCGGCGCTGCTCGAGCGGGATGAGGTGACCCGGTCCGCCGGTGCCGCGCTGTCATACGGGATTCGGCGGTGCGGGACACGCGGGCCCTGATATGCGGCTACGGTGGTGAGGAACACCGTCGAGCAGCCGCCCGGCTGCCGAATCCGAGAGACCCGGCCGCGACCTTCGCCCGCGGAACTCGGAAGCTCCGCTCGGCAGCCCGGCGCCGAGTGCCATGGGTTCCGGATGGGTAACCCCGAAAGGTCCCGACCCCGATCCGATCGCGACGGCCGGCGCGGGACCCACCTCTCGACCTCTGCCGTACGGAACCCGTGCCGGCAGCGCACACCGAAGATCGGAGCACGACCATGTACGACGACAACCCCGGGCTGTTCAGTCACGTTCCCGCCGAACCCGAGCCGTACGCCTTACCGGCCGACGATCACGTTCCGCTCTTCCTCACCGCGGCCCCCGAGGCCGACAGCCCCGCCGCGACAGATACCGGCGCCGGGTAGCGATGTCCGGCCGGGTGCAGGACCTCGGCTATGCGGCGGGCTGGCGTCTGGTGCGAGCCCTACCGCACAGCTGGGCGGTACGCCTGTTCGACACCGCCGCCGACCGCATCGCCCGCCGCGACGGCGGCCCGGACCAGTTGCGGCGCAACCTCGCCAAGGTCCTCGGTGTCGAACCCGCTCGGGTTCCGCCGGAGCTGATCCGGGCGAATCTGCGTTCCTACGCCAGGTATTGGCGGGAGGCCTTCCGGTTGCCCGCGATGGATCCACGGGCTCTGGCCGACACCATCGAGTCCTCGGCCACCGGACTCCATCGGGTCCGCGAGGCATACGCCGCCGGTCGCGGTGTGGTCATCGCGCTGCCGCACAGCGGGAACTGGGACCTCGCCGGTGTCTGGCTCGTGCAGCGGATCGGTACGCCGACCGTGGTCGCCGAGCGGCTGCGGCCGGAGTCGTTGTTCCGCCGGTTCGTCCGTTTCCGGGAGGGCCTGGGTTTCGAGATAATTCCGCTCACCGGCGGCGATACGCCCCCGTTCCGTCTGCTCACCGACCGGCTGCGCGCGGGCGGTCTGGTCTGCCTGCTCGGCGAGCGTGACCTGTCCGGCCGGGGCGTACCGGTCGAATTCTTCGGCGCACCGGCGCGCCTGCCCGCCGGTCCCGCTCGGCTGGCCATCGATACGGGCGCCCCGCTGCTGCCCGTGCACTGCTGGTTCACGGAGGCCGGGTGGGGATTCTCGGTCGGAGACCCGATCGATACCTCCCGGGGAGTCCGGGACGCCACCCAGGAGCTGGCCGACCGGTTCGCCGCCGGTATCGCCGCCCATCCCGCCGACTGGCACATGTTGCAGCGGGTCTGGACGGACGGCTGACGGGGTGGCGCCGCCTCGGTCCGATCGGGCGGGCGCCGCATCTGCCCACGTCGGCCGCTCCTCGGCCGGGGGGAATAAGCGCCGAGCCGTGACAGCTATCCTTTACTGGTCATGAAGTCGGCTTTCCCGGGTGCTGTCAGCGGTGTGCCCACGACGGTCTACCTCGATCATGCGGCGACCACACCGATGCTGCCCGTCGCGATCGAGGCGATGACCGCTGCCTTCGCGCAGGTCGGAAACGCGTCCTCGCTGCACGGGTCGGGCCGGGCGGCCCGGCGCCGGCTGGAGGAATCGCGCGAATCGATCGCCGCGGATCTCGGCGCCCGCCCCTCCGAGGTCATCCTGTGTTCCGGCGGAACCGAGAGCGACAACCTCGCGATCAAGGGGATCTACTGGGCCCGGCGGGACGCGGACCCCCGCTGCAACCGGATCCTGGCCGCCGCAGTGGAGCATCACGCGGTGCTCGACGCGGTGGAATGGCTGGAACGGCACGAGGGCGCCCAGGTGACCTGGTTGCCGGTGGACGCCGACGGGATCGTCGCCCCGGAGACGCTGCGTGCCGAACTGGCCGCGCATCCCGGCGAGGTCGCGCTGGTCACCGTGATGTGGGCCAACAACGAGGTCGGGGCGATCCAGCCGATCGGGGAACTGGCCGAGATCGCGCGGGCGGCGGGGGTGCCGATGCACAGCGACGCGGTCCAGGCGGCCGCCCAGCTGCCCATCGATTTCGGGTCGGCCGGCCTGGCCGCCGCGAGTTTCGCCGGCCACAAACTGGGCGGGCCGCACGGGGTCGGCGTACTGCTGCTCGGCCGTCAGGTGGGCTGTGTGCCGCTGCTGCACGGCGGCGGCCACGAACGGGACCTGCGCTCGGGCACCTCCGATGTCGCGGCGGTGGCCGGGTTGTCCGCGGCGCTACGGCAGACCGTGGCCGAGATGCCGGCCCGGTCCGCGGAATTGTCCGGTCTGCGCGACGAGCTGATCGCGGGCGTGCGGCAGGCCGTCCCGGACGCGATACTCAACGGACCCCACGACGAACGACGGTTGCCCGGTAACGCGCACTTCACCTTTCCCGGTTGCGAGGGTGATTCGCTGTTGATGCTGCTGGACGCCGCGGGTATCGAATGTTCGACCGGTTCGGCGTGTACGGCCGGGGTGGCCTCGCCGAGCCATGTCCTGATCGCGATGGGTGTCGAGGCCCGGGACGCGCGGGGGTCGCTGCGGTTTTCCCTTGGACACACCTCCCAGCGGTCCGATATAGAGGCAGTACTGGAAGTGCTGCCGCAGGTGGTGGAACGAGCCAGGGCCGCGGGTCTGGCCGGTGCGAGAGGAGGTGCGTAGCGTATGCGAGTGCTCGCCGCGATGAGTGGTGGAGTCGATTCCGCGGTGGCGGCGGCACGGGCCGTCGACGCCGGGCACGAGGTGGTCGGAGTGCATCTGGCGCTGTCGAGTGCGCCCGGCACATTGCGCACCGGATCGCGGGGCTGCTGTTCGAAGGAGGACGCGGGCGATGCCCGCCGGGCCGCCGATGTGCTCGGCATCCCCTTCTACGTCTGGGATTTCGCGGACCGCTTCAAAGAAGACGTGATCGACGATTTCGTCGAGTCCTACGCGGCGGGGGAAACTCCCAACCCGTGCCTGCGCTGCAACGAGAAGATCAAGTTCTCGGCGCTCGCCGACCGGGCCGTGGCGCTCGGTTTCGACGCGGTGGTCACCGGCCACTACGCCCGGCTCGCCGACGGTGTGCTGCGCCGCGCCGTGGACGCCGACAAGGACCAGTCCTATGTGCTGGCGGTGCTCACCGCCGAGCAGCTGTCGCGGGCCATGTTCCCGGTGGGTGATACACCGAAGCCGCAGATCCGGGCCGAGGCGGCCGAACGGGGCCTGGCGGTCGCGAACAAACCGGACAGCCACGACATCTGCTTCATCCCCTCCGGGGACACCCGGGCGTTCCTCGGCGCGAAGATCGGGATCCGCCCCGGCGCCATCGTGGACTCGGGCGGCGCGGAGCTGGGCCGGCACGAGGGTGTGCACGGATTCACCATCGGCCAGCGCAAGGGTCTGGGTCTGCCCGGGCCGGGCCCCGACGGCAAACCGCGCTACGTCACCGATATCGACCCCGATTCGGGCACTGTGCGCGTCGGCTCGGCCGACGATCTGCTGGTGTGGTCCATCGAAGCCGACCGGGCCGTGTGGACCGGCGGCGCGGCACCCACCGAACCGCTCGACTGCGTGGTGCAGGTCCGCGCGCACGGCGGCACCGCGCCCGCGACGGCCGAGGCGGCCGGCGACGGTCTGGCGGTGCGGCTGCACGAGCCGCTCAGCGGCGTCGCGCGGGGGCAGGCCGTGGTGCTGTACCGGCCCGATTCCGCGGGCGACGAGGTGCTCGGCAGCGGCACCATCACCGCGACCGCGCGTACCGCGCCGGCGGGCGCGCCACGATGACCCTGTCCGGTCTCCCGGCCGGGAACGCGACGGGCGTCGGGTCGTGGCCGGGCACCGATGCCCGGGAAGCCGCGACGGTGATCGTCGGCGAACTGACCGGCCTGCCGCATCTGGTGGAACTACCGGCCCGCGGGG
>NZ_BAGJ01000131.1 GCF_000308775.1 Nocardia testacea NBRC 100365 | reverse complement strand
CACCCCGAACTCGCGGTAGAGCGCCCGGCCCGGGTCGGCGACTACGTCCAGGGGCAGATCGGCGGTGTACTTGCGCAATTCGGTGGCGGTGGAGTGGAAGACGATCACCTCCCGGATTCCGGCGGCCCGGATATCGGACAGCCGGGTCACGATCGAACGCAGGTGCAGATTGCAGACCGGGCAGCCGGCGAAACGCCGGAACTGTAGGTGGACCAGGTCATCGGAGTGGGGGACGGGGGCGTCCGCGCCGGTGACGGTGGTGAGTGTGCGGGCGGGTACCGGATCGGGCGGGTGCATGATCTCTCCTTTGGAGTACAACGTACGCTTATCTCCAGTATGCGCGTATCCAGTACGCTGTCAATCCGTGCCCAGGCCGCGTTCGCTCACCGACGACCAATTGGTCGGCGCCGCCCTGGCGGTGATCGACCGGGAGGGATTGGCCGCGCTGACCATGCGCGCGGTCGCCAAGGAACTCGGGATGGCCACCATGGGCCTGTACCGGTATGTCAGTGACCGCCGGGCCCTGGAGATACTCGTCGTCGACCACGTTTTCGAGTCCGTCGATCTCGTGCTTCCCGAGGCGCACTGGACCGACCGGGTTCGCGTGCTGATGAACCGGCTGCGCGTCGCGGTCGCGAAGCATCCTGCCGCGGTACCGCTGGTGCTGCGCCATCGTCAGGCGGCGACAGGGTCCTTGCGGTTGATCGATGCCATGCTCGCGGTACTCACCGACGGCGGATTCACCGGGGTGGACCGGGTCGTGGCGCAGCGTACGCTGATCGGCTTCCTGCTCGGGTTCCTGCAGAACGAGTACTACGCGGGGCTGGCGGGGCCGGGCACGCTCACCATGTCGGAACTCTCGCCCGCGGAGTTCCCGTTCCTCGTCGATACCGCGCGGGACGCCCGATCGGTGGCGCCCGACGAGGAATTCGGGCGCGGGCTCGATATCGTGCTGCGCGGCCTGGCCGCCGGCTGATCCGCGGCAGTGCGCCCCGGGGGGCCGGTCACTCCTCGGGTTCGTCCCAGTCGCCTCCGGGGTGCTCCCCGGCCAGGACCTTCCCCAGGCGGACTCGCGCGGGAGCACGCGTGAGGACCTCCTCCAGAATGGCGAGGGCCTCTGCCTCGACGCTGCGGCCGTGATTGTCCGCGCGGATCCGCAGGGCGCGATACACCGCGTCCGGTACATGTCGAACAGATAGCGTCACCATGGTGGGCGTCTTTCGTCGACAGTGGTCGTGACCCGATTATATTTCGCGTTCCGGCAAACTCCCGGTGTCGGCGGCGTCTCGTTCTGATATATGCCCGGTGGTGTACTCGGCGTGGGCCGGACCGGGCCCATTCGCTACCCCGACGTAAAGTATTCGGCCGAAAGCTGTTCCGGCACAGCGAATGTAGCGCAAAATCGGGAATCGTCTGTGCGAAGAAAAAAGTCCGGACCGGACGGTTCGGCACGGTGCGCGCTGTTTCGCGCGCATCCGGAAAGTGAGGCGGAAATGAACCACAAGCTCTGGTTGCTCGGCCGGCTCGCCGCGGTGGGCGGGCATATCCTCGGCGAGAAGATCACCCGGCACCGGGCCCGCGCCATCGATGATGTGCCCGCGTCCGGCGCCGCGCTCACCGCCGAATGGCTGACCGCGGTGCTCTGCCGGGACACCCCCGGCGCCGAAGTGGTGTCCTTCGACACCACGGGTGGCAGCAGTGGCACCTCCACGAGGGTGGCGATCCGGGTGGAGTACAACGAGGCGGGCCGGGCTGCCGGGCTACCGGAGGCGTTGTTCGCCAAGACCACGACCTCGCTCAGTCAGCGCATCCTGCTCGGCGGCGGCAAGATGATCGACGGCGAGACACGGTTCTTCCGCGATTTCCGGCCCAAGTTGGAGATCCAGGCCCCGCTGGGCTACTGGGGTGCCTCGGATCCGGCGTCGTGGCGGTCCATCGCGCTGATGGAGGACATCGCCGTGACCCGGGGTGCGGTGTTCAGTGAACCGACCGCCCCGATCGGGCGGACCGAAATGGAGGATCTGGTCCGCAATCTCGCGCGGTTGCACGGGACATTCTGGGAGGATCCGGCCATCGAGGTGCTCAAGACCACCAACGAGGCGCTCCAGGCCTATCTCGCGGCCATCGATATGAAGACCCGCTGCGCGGTGGGTCTGGAGCGGGCGGCCGAAGTGGTCCCGGAAAGTTTGCACGGGCAGGCGGACCGGCTGTGGGCGGGGGTCGAGCGTGCGGTGGATCTGGCCACGACCGAACTGCCGCACACCCTGCTGCACGGCGACCCGCATATCGGCCAGACCTACCGGACCGCCGAGGGCCGGATGGGTTATGTGGACTGGCAGGTCGTGATGCGCGGCGGCTGGGGGCACGATTTCGCCTATACGGTCAATTCCGGTTGCGAACCGGAGGATCGCCGGGCCTGGGCCGAGGATCTGCTGCGGGCGTATCTGGAGGAACTGGCCGAGGCCGGCGGTGTGGCCCCCGATTTCGAGACCGCGTGGCTGATCTACCGCCAGCAGTCGATGTTCGCCTACGCGGCGTGGGCGTTCACCATCGGCCGGGCCGCGTATCAGCCGGAGATGCAATCGAAGGAGACCTGCCTCACACTTTTGCGACGGATCACCTCGGCCATCGACGACAATCGATCCCTGGACGCGCTCGGCGTCTGAGAACTGTCGCGCCGGCCGGGCTTCGGATTCGCCGAGCCCGGCCGCGTCGCGGTGGCGGAAACGCCCGATGAATTCCTTCGGACCAGACCGGTCGAAAATATGCGGACTAGTCCAACGAATGATGAAAAGTACGGGCGTGCAACTTGTTTCACAATCGTTCGGAATTCGTGACCATGTCGTACCATCGCCTGGTTCCGGCTCGAGTCAGGAGATTTCCGCAGGAGGAGCCTCGAACCGGGATCGGCCGGTGGAAAACCATCGGCTCCGCAACCGGACGGTATGGAGTTCGTTCTTGACCACCTCGGATTACCGAAGACAAGCACAGGCCCACGTGCACGGTTCGCCGATCGATTCCGATGATCCGCGGATACCGCTGTACCTGCCGGAATTCGCCGCCGACCCGCACCGGTTCTACCGCGAGATGCGGGCCCGGTACGGCTCATTGGCGCCGGTGGAGCTCGCTCCCGGGGTACCCGCCACCCTGGTGATCGGTTACAACACCGCCCTGCGGGTGCTCAACGACCCCGATCGTTTCCCCGCCGACCCCCGGGTCTGGCAGAAGGATATTCCGGCCGAGTGCCCGATTCTGCCGCTGCTGGAATGGCGTCCGATGGCCAGCCGTTGCGCCGGGCAGGAATTCGTGCGCTATCGCCAGGCGATCACCGCGAGCATGGACGAAGTGGATATGTACGCGATCCACACGGTCGTCGAGAACATCGCGGGCCCGCTGATCAACTCGTTCTGCCAGGACGGCCGGGCCGAGCTGATCCAGCAGTACGTGTTCCCGCTGGCCTTCCAGGTGATCAACTATCTGCTCGGCTGCCCGCCGGAGATCGGGCAGCAGGTCGCGGCCGGGACGGCCGCGCTGCTGGAGGGGGTGGACGCCGAAGCGGGCAGCCGGATGCTGGGCGAGGCCCTGATGAACCTGGTGCTGCTCAAACGCGAGAATCCGGGCAGCGATATCACCTCCGTGCTGCTGCAGCATCCGGTCGAGCTGACCGAGGAGGAGGTCTCCCACCACGTCTCGCAGGTGTACGGCACCGGGATCGAATTCGAACTCAATCTCATCGTCAACACCCTGCTGCTGATCCTCACCGACGAACGTTTCGGCGGCAGCGTCCTCGGTGGCAATCTCACCTCCCGGGACGCCCTGGACGAGGTGCTGTTCAACGACCCGCCGCTGGCGAACCTGCTCATCACCTATCCGCGGATGCCGATCCTGCTCGACGATGTGTGGCTGCCCGCGCACCAGCCGGTGGTGATCAGCATGGCGGCCTGCAACAACGACCCCGCCATCCGCACCTCGGAGCTGACCGGTAACCGCGCCCATCTGGCGTGGGGGCTGGGCCCGCACGCCTGCCCCGCCCAATCGCTGGCCTATATGGTCGCCGAGGGCGCCATCGATCAGCTGCTGGACGCGGTACCGGAGATGCGCGCGGACTTCCCCGACGGCGAGCCGGTCTGGCGCCCGGGCCCGTTCCATCGATCGCTGGCGGGCCTGCCGGTGACCTTCCCGCCGCAGGCCCCGCTGCCGGGATACGAGGACACCTCCGTCCGTCCCGCGGTCCGCGCCTGAGCGCCGCGCCCGGCCATCTCACGACAGGGTCCGAACTCGACCGGAGTTCGGGCCCTGTTTCGTGCGCGTCGTCGAGGGGCCGGGCCGCGGGCGGCGAGGTACTTGAATCCGGATTCAAGTTTGGGCTACCGTCGGGTGGGCATCGAGCCGCGCCCCGACGATCGGAGTTCTCGTGGAACTGTTCACCTCGACCGAGCGTGCCCGGGAGTATCGGCGCACGCTGCTCGCGTTCATGGACGACAGCGTGTATCCGGCCGAGCCGGTCTATGCCGAGCAGATGGCCGCGGCGGGCGATCCGCATCACCACCCGCAGATCCTGGAGGACCTCAAGGCCGAGGCCAAGCGCCGGGGATTGTGGAATCTCTTCCATCCGCATCCGGAGTGGGGCCCGGGCCTGTCGAACCTGGAGTACGCGCCGCTGGCCGAGATCATGGGCCGCAGTCCGGCGCTGGCGCCCGAGGCGTGTAACTGTTCGGCGCCCGATACCGGCAATATGGAGGTCTTCACCCTCTTCGGTACCGAGGAGCACAAGCAGCGCTGGCTCGAACCGCTGCTCGCCGGCACCATCCGGTCGGCCTTCGCGATGACCGAGCCGGGGGTCGCCAGTTCCGATGCCACCAATGTGGAGATGCGGATGGAACGCGACGGCGACGAGTACGTGCTCAACGGCCGTAAATGGTTCGCCTCCAACGCCATGCACGCGAACTGCAAGGTGCTCATCGTGATGGGCAAAACCGACCCCGACGCGCCCAAGCACCGGCAGCAGTCGATGATGGTGGTACCGATCGACGCGCCGGGGGTCACCGTCGTCCGCAATCTGCCGGTATTCGGTTATGTCGATCGGGAGGGGCACGCCGAGATCGAATTCACCGATGTGCGGGTCCCGGTCACCGACGTGCTCAAGGGTGAGGGTGAGGGTTTCGCGATCAGCCAGGCGCGGCTGGGGCCCGGCCGCATCCACCACGCCATGCGCGCGATCGGGATGGCCGAACGCGCGCTGGAACTCATGTGCGCCCGGGCGGATTCCCGGACGACCTTCGGACGCAAGGTCAGCGAACGGGCCAATATCCGGGACTGGATCGCCGAGGCGCGTATCGATATCGAACAGGCGCGGCTGCTCACTCTGAAAACCGCCTGGATGATGGATACGGTCGGCAACAAGGAGGCCCGCACCGAGATCGCCGCGATCAAGATCGCCGCGCCGGTGATGGCATTGCGGATCGTCGACCGCGCCATCCAGGTGTACGGCGCGGCGGGCGTGACCGAGGATTTCCCGCTGGCGAGTATGTACGCCCATCTGCGCACGCTGCGGATCGCCGACGGCCCCGACGAGGTGCACAAGCTGACGATCGCCCGGGCCGAACTCGGCAAGGCCCGCGCCGCGGCCGAAGCCGCCGGCAGCTAGTGGTTCCGGCCCGGGCCCGGGAACGTAGCCCGGGCGTTCCGGCTCCTCGCCCGATACGTTGGAAATGTCCGGTCGGTGCCCGGCTGTTGCCCCGGCACGGCCCGGGCGGGCAGGAGGAGGCAACCCATGACGGTCGACACCGGAACCGCGCCGCGGCGGCGGCACATTCTGCTGGAGCTGGGCTTCGCGACCACGCGGGCCGGCGACGAACTGCACGGGGCGGCGACGATCACCCCGCAGATGTACGTCCCCGGTACCGAGCGGCTGCGTACCTCGGTGCTCGCCACCTGGACCGATACGGTGACCGGACTACTCGCCGCGCTCACCCTGGGACCGCGGGTACCCGTCACCCTCGAACTCGATGTGCACCTGTACCGGCCGGCGCCGGGGTCCGGCGAGGTCCGGGCGGTGGGACGCAAGATCAAAGCGGGGCGGTCGGTGTTCGTGGCGGAGGTCGAATGGACCGTCGACGGCGAACCGTTCGCCTTCGGCGGCGGCTCGTTCATGGTCTCGCCCGACGCGGATCTGCGGTTGCCCGCGGGGCTGAGCGTCGATATGCCGGTATCGGACCGGCTGCTCGAGGTGCCGCTCGCCGAACGGGCGGGGTGTGTGCGCCGCGCCCCCGGGACCGCGGTGCTGCCGCGCACCGACGACGGCCTGAATGCTTCCCGGACCGTGAACGGCGGTCTGATCGCGCTCGCGGCGGAGGAGGCCATCCTGTCGTTGGCGCCCGGGGCCACCCTGAGCACACTCGGGCTGCGGTACCTGCAACCCGCGCGGGTGGGGCCGGTGGTGGCCGACGCGACACTGCGGGCCGAGGTCGGCCGGGCGACGCTGCGCGATACCGGCAACTCCGACCGCATCACCACGCTGGCAACGGGCCGCCTGTTCCCGGCGTGAGTGCGATATCCGAGCCTGCCCGCGGCCGCCGCTTCGCCCGGCCCGCGATGCCCGAGTTCGTTCGTGCCCGCCGCCGGCGACTTCCGTATTCCAGCCGGCCCGCGATGTCGGAGTTCGTTCGTGTCCGCCGCCTTCTGCGTTCCAGCCGACCCGCTATGACGGTGAGCGACCGGTGAACGCCCGGCAGGAGAACACATCCGCGGACCGTAGGACCGACGGGCGAGCCGGGAACGTGTTCGCGGGTAGGGAGCCGGGTGGGGGTGACGGGGGTGTATCGGCGGAGGGGGAGCCCGGTAGGGGTGACGGGGGCGTATCTGCGGAGGGGCAGCCCGGTAGGGGCGACCGGGGTGTATCGGCGGGTGGGGAGCCCGGTGGGAGTGACCGGGGTGCATCGGTGGAGGGGGAGCCCGGTGGGGATGACAGGGGTGTATCGGCGAGTGGGGAGCCCGGTGGAGGTGCCGCCGGCGTATCCGGGGGTGGGGGGACCGGCGGCGCGGCTGCGCCCGAGCCCGCGCCGGCCGGCCGTCCGGCCCGGCCCGTCCCGAAGAGCCGCCGCGGGATCCGCACCCGTGCGGCGCTCCTCGCCGCGGCCCGTACGGTCTTCGAAGCGGACGGGTTCGTGGACGCGCGGATCAGCGATATCACCCGGACCGCCGGGGTGGCGTCGGGGTCGTTCTACACCCATTTCGACAGCAAGGAAGAAATCTTCGCCGCGGTCGTCGAGCAGGTCCGGGAGGAGATGCTGCATCCACACGTCCGGGCGCGGGCCGGTAGCGACGATCCGCGCGACTGGATCGCCGCGGCCAACCGGGAGTACCTGAGGTCCTATCGACGCAACGCGCGGCTGATGGCCGTGCTCGAGCAGGTGTCCCGGGTGGACCCGCATTTCGCCGCGCTGCGGGCCGAGCGGGCCTCGGCGTTCATCGATCGCAATGCGGCATTGATCCGCGACCTGCAGGAGCGCGGTCTGGTGCCGGCCCGGTTGGACGCGCGGGTGACGGCGCTGGCGTTGTCGAGCATGGTGAGCAAGGTGGCGTATCTGGTGTTCGTTGAGGGTGAGCGGATCGAATTCGACACGCTGCTCGAAACACTCGACCGGATCTGGTGCAACTCCCTGCAATTGCCCGAAACGCACGGCGGTGCAACGGATTCCGGCACTCTATGAGTTGGCGGCTCTCGGCGCCGGTCCCGCGCAGCCGCACCTCGGTCGCTGCGAAACGCGCACCGCGGCTCCCGGGTTCTCGTCTCCTGACCGGCACTACCACGGGGTGGGCTGCCGGCAGGGAAGTCCGTGGTTACTCCGCTCGCGGGGTCGCGGAGAAACCGCGGAACCGGCGCAGGTATCCGACGACGCGGCGCAGCGGCACCGCGCGCGGCCAATCGTCCGGGCGGAAATAGGCGTCGGTGCCGCCGTCGACGAAAATAACGCTACCGCAAAGGAATTCGGCCGACGGTGACAGCATCATGGCGACCCAGTCGGCGATGTGTTCCGGGCTGCCGAAGCCACCGGTGGGGACCGGGAACGCGTTGACCGCCTTGGCCTCGGTGGGGGAGGCCAGCTGGCGTTCGAGCAGCGGGGTGAGGATCGCGCCGGGCGCGATGACATTGAGCCGGATGCCCGCCCCGGCCCATTCCGGCCGCACGGCGTGGCGGCGGACCCAGCGGCTGACCGCGATCTTGGAGGCCGCGTACACGAACGGCGCTGCCCGCTTGCCGAAGATCCGCACCGTCCGGACGGCGCGTTCGGTATCACCGGCCAGGAACGCCGCCACCGTCCGGCGCGGCACCGCCGGAACGGTGGTGGTCGAATTGCTGCCGAAGGCGACGACCCGTGCGGATCCGGTCGCCGCGAGGGCGGGGCGCCAGCCCTCCAGGAGTTCGACCGTGCCGAGATAGTTCACCGCGGCGATCACCGGCAACCGGGCGGGATCCGGTACCGGGCCCAGCCCGGCCGCCAGTACGGCGCCGTCGAGCCGGCCGTCCGCGGCACGCAGTACCGCGGCTGTCGCGTCGCGCCGGCCCGCCGCGGTGGCGAGGTCGGCGACGATATCGGTCTCCTGGATGTCCACCCCGATCACGCGGTGGCCCTCGGCGGTCAGTTTGTCGGCGACCGCCCTGCCCATCCCCGACGCCGCTCCCGTGACCGCGTAGACACCCATCCGAAATCCCTTCGTCCGGCCCGGGACTGCCGTCGCGGAGCCATTCGACGGAGTCTGTCAAAAGTACGGAGTCTGTCAAGCGGTCTGGAGTGATCCGGGTGGCGAGGACGATCGATCGCCCGGCTCGCGACGGCCGGTCAGCCGGGCAGGTGCAGGTACTCGGGGAGGGTGAGGCAGACGAGGCCGAAATCGTGACCCTTCTGCACGTTCACCTCGGTGGCCGCGCCATCGGCCGACACCACATGCCGCCCGGAGACCGTCGGGGCCCAATCGGCGGTGAACGTGCCTGGTCCCGCCTGCTCGATCGGCCCGAAGGTGCCGCCGCCGGGCTGCCCGTCCACCCGGTCCTCCAGTGCGTCCACGCCGTCCCCGCGGACCGTGACGGTGTAGGTACAGCCGGTCCCGTACTGGAGGAAGCCGAGACCGAAACCTCCGGAGAGGCTCACGTTCGACACCGCGGCCGAGGCGCCGGGCGCGGGTCCGAACACGGTCGCGGCGGCGAGGGCGCAGGTGGCGAGAAGCGGGTATGCGGCGGTCGTCATGGTGTGCCTCCGGTCGTATCGACGGTGGGGTACACGGTGGAGCGTCCTGTGAGTAGTGCAGCACTCCGGGGCCACGCGGCACAGTCCCCGGCGGTCACGAAGTAGTTCCGGTTGAGCTTGTGGACGCTCGCCGGGCCCGGCCATCCACCCCGGCGACCGGCACATTCCGGCGGCCGTGTAACGCCCGGAGGACCTCCGCTGAATAACGGAGCGTAGAAGTTGTGGCCTTCGGGCGATTGCCATCGGAATGCTGACGGGACCGGCGCTGGTGTCACGGTGATATCGCGAAGTCGCATAACCGTTGTACGAGGCGAGTATTGCGGAATTCCCGCCGAACCTTCCGGTTATTGCACGGCAATTTAAAGGATGAATATTCCATTTTATTCCTGATATGCACTCCACCTCCGAATATCGGTATGGTCCTGTGCGCGAATGAAATCGCAGCCGCCCGGCCCAGGGTCGGTTCACGTGAGAAGGAATTGAACGTAATGAAGTTCGGCACTTTCGCCGCAACCGCACTTCTGTCCGTTGCCGCTGTAGGGATTTCCGCCGGCGTGGTGCACGCCGAACCCGCGGCACCGGCTCCGGAGATCAAGAGCGAGGGCGTCGACCAGGGCGTCGCCTACGAGACCAGCGTCGACCAGAAGACCCAGACGATCACCACCGAAGTCCAGGACGGGCGGTTCGAACTGACGCCGGACGGCGCCAAGGCGGTACTCAAGGCAGGCAGCGGTGCGGTGGTGGCCGAAGTGCCGCTGCAGTACGAGATCTCCGGTAGCGAGATGGCGGTGGCCCACGAGATCAGTGCCGACGGGACCACCCTCGAGCTGACCCCGACGGTCACCGCCGAGAACATCGGCGAGATGCGGCCGGTCAGCTCGATGGCCCGGCTGACCACCGAACTGCAGGAGAACGTCGTCGGCGTCGCGGTGGGCGCGGTGCTCGGCGGTCTGCTCGGCGCGCTCGTCGGGCTCGGGTTCCTCAGCATCATCACCGGTCCGATCGGCCTGGTCGTGGGTGCGGTGGCCGGCGGTTACATCACCGGCGGACAGCCGTTCGTCGACGCGGTGATGGCCGTGCTGCGCGGCGAACCGTGACCCAGCCGGGCCACGAGGAGGACGGCGGGAATCCGCCGCTCTCGCCGCAGGACAAACGCGCCCGGGTCGGTGCCACCGCCGCCGCGATCGCCATCGCGGCGGTGGTGACCTCGATCGTGCTGGGCATCGGCGTGGCCGCATTGCTGGCCACCGCCGGCGGCGACGATACGACCGAGGATCTCGCCGCCCCGACCGCCGCCGAGACGACGACCGCCACCGGCGCGACCGAGACCTCGCCCGCCCCGGTGGCCCCGCCGTCGGTGCTGGTGCCGACCACGGTCGCGCCGACCACCACCCCCTCCGCGGTCGGTATCGCCGGTTCGGCCAACAAAGAGGCCAAACAGGCCCCGCCGAAGGTCGAGGTGGCGGCCGGGGAGTGCCTGAGCGCACTCGGTGAGAAGGAGGTCACCAAGGCCTCCTGCGGTAGTCCGGAATCCCGTTACAAGGTGTCCGGTGCCGGCCCCGCGGGGACCGCGTGTCCCTCGGACGCCGACTCCAGTCACACCATCGGCGAGACGACCCTGTGCCTCGATATCGACTGGGTGGTCGGCAGCTGTGTGGATGTCTCGGGCGACCAGCCGCAGCGCACGGAATGCGGGCCGGGCGGGGTGCAGGTGATCAGCATCCTGCCGGACACGGTGAACGTGAACGCCTGCCCGTCGGCCGACCGCGGGTTCGTCTACGACGAACGCCGGTTCGTGGTCTGTATCGGCGATCGATAGACCGGTTCCGGCCGCCCGGAGCGGAGCGGGCGGCCGGACCACGCCGGGTCGAATCCGGCGGTCCGGACCGGGTTAAGCTGATTCATGGCTCTGTCCCGACGTCGGTTACTGCAGGCGGGCACCGCCGGAGTGGCCGCGCTGCTGGCCGGAGCGGGTCTCGCGAGCAGCGCGCCGTACCGGGCGCCGCGATGGCTCGGTGATCCCTTCACCCTGGGTGTCGCGTCCGGGGATCCGCTGCCCGACGGGGTCGTACTGTGGACTCGGCTGGCACCGGACCCGTTCGCGCCCGACGCGCTCGGTGGCACCGCCCGGGCGCCGGTCACCGTCGAGTACGAGGTCGCCGAGGACGAGCATTTCCGCCGTATCGCCGCGCGCGGTAGTGCGGTGGCCACCCGGGAACTGGCGCACAGTGTGCACCCCGAGGTCCGGGGGCTGGCACCGGATCGCTGGTACTACTACCGTTTCCGCGCCGGCGCGGTCATCTCCCCGGTGGGCCGCACCCGCACCGCGCCCGCCGCGGCTGCGCGGGTGGCGCGGCTGCGCTTCGCCTTCGCCTCCTGCCAGCACTGGAGTTCCGGCTACTACACCGCCTATCGGCATCTGTGCGACGAAGACCTCGATTTCGTGGTGCACCTGGGTGATTACATCTACGAGAAGGAATGGGCCCGCGGCCGCGCGGGCCTGTCGATCCCGGAGACATTGCGCGCCGAGGCCGTCGACCTCACCGGTTACCGGCTGCGGTACGCGCAGTACAAGGCCGAACCCGAACTGCGGGCCGCGCATGCCGCCTTCCCGTGGATCTGCACCTTCGACGATCACGAGATCGACAACAACTGGGCCGGTTCCGATCCGGGCGCCGGGATCGATATCCGTCTGCTGCCCGCGCTGTTCCGCCGGCGGCGCGCGGCCGCGTTCCGGGCCATGTACGAACACCTGCCGCTGCGTATCGATCAACTACCCGCCGGTCCCTACGTCCGGATGCACCGTCGTTACGCCTTCGGCGATCTCGCCGACCTCACCATGCTCGATACACGGCAGTACCGGACGTCGCTGGTCTGCGGTGACGGTGGAAACCTGGTGATCGACTGCCCGGAGCGCTTCGCGGCCCACCGCACGATCCTGGGTGCGTCGCAACGCGATTGGTTGCTCGACGGTCTCACGCGGTCCCCCGCTCGCTGGCAGATCCTCGGCAATCAGGTCGCGATGGCGCAATCCGACTACGACCCCGGTCCGGCGGTCGCGGTGGGCACCGACGCCTGGGACGGTTATGTCGCCGATCGTGACGCGGTGCTCGCCGCCGCGGCGGCACGCGGGCGGGGCAATCTGGTGGTGCTCACCGGTGATCGGCACGAGAACTACGTGGTCGATCTGCGCGGGAACTACCGCGACCCGCGATCCCCGGTCGTGGCCACCGAGTTCACCGGCACCTCGATCACCACCGGACGCGACGGCGCCGACCTGCCACCGCGGGGCCGGACGCTGCTGGCCGCCAATCCCGATATGAAATTCTTCAACGGTCAGCGTGGTTACGTCCGGGTGGAGGTCGACGAGCGGCTGTGGCGCAGCGACTATCGGGTGGTGCCCTATGTCGGCCGGCCGGGGGCACCGATCGGTACCCGGGCGACCTACGTCGTCGAGCACGGCAGGCCCGGTGCGCAGGCCGCCTGGGACCCCGGAACGGCCGTACCCGAGGCCGCGGTGTCCGCTCCGGCCCCCGCGGCCGAAGCGGGCCGTTGAGCGGGACGTGGCCACACGCGGACAGGTTGGCCGAAAGTACCGATTTCCTGTCCGCGGGTGTGTGCCCCCGACGGTGACCCAGGCCATAGTCTCGGAAAGATGTCCAGTACCGCAACGAGCACCGGCACCGGCGCCGGGCCCGGCCAGACCTTCGACTACGACGTCCTCGTCATCGGCTCCGGATTCGGGGGCAGCGTCAGCGCCCTGCGGTTGACCGAGAAGGGGTACCGGGTCGGCGTTCTCGAAGCCGGCCGCCGCTTCGCCGACGACGAATTCGCGAAAACCTCCTGGCGTGCCCGGCAGTACCTGTGGGCACCGTATCTCGGCTGCTTCGGTATCCAGCGGCTCGCGCTGCTGAAGAACACCCTGATCATGGCCGGGGCGGGCGTCGGCGGTGGCTCCCTCGTCTACGCCAATACCCTCTACGAACCGCCGGAGAAGTTCTTCCGCGACGGCCGGTGGGCGGGTATCACGGACTGGAAAGACGAGCTCACGCCCTACTACGACCAGGCCAAACGTATGTTGGGCGTGACCACCAATCCGGCGACCACGCCGACCGACCGGGTCTTCCTGGAGGTCGCCGAGGAGATGGGCGTCGCCGATTCCTATCAGCGCACGCCGGTCGGCGTCTTCTTCGGTGGTCCCGGGAGCCGGCCCGGCGAAGATGTGCCGGACCCGTATTTCGGGGGCGCCGGGCCCGCGCGCCGCACCTGCACCCACTGCGGCGAATGTATGACGGGTTGCCGGCACAACGCCAAGAACACCCTGGTCAAGAACTATCTGTACCTGGCCGAACAGGCCGGTGCCACGGTGCACGCCCTGCGCACCGTCACCGATGTGAAACCGCTGCCCGATGGCGGCTACACGGTGACGACGGTGACGACCGGGCGCTGGCTGCGCAAGAAACGCGCCACCTTCACCGCCGAACAGGTGATCTTCTCCGCGGCCTCCCTGGGCACGCAGCGGTTACTGCACAAACTGCGCGACTCCGGGTCACTGCCCGATATCTCCGGTCGGCTGGGCTTCCTGTCCCGGACCAATTCCGAGGAGCTGCTCGCGATCCGCAGCCGGGACAAGAACAGTGATTTCACCAAGGGGGTGGCGATCACCTCCTCGATCCACCCCGATCACGACACCCATATCGAACCGGTGCGCTACGGCAAGGGCAGCAATGTCATCTCGCTGATGGGCAGCGTCATGGTCGACGAGGAACCGGGTGTGTCCAAACGCCGGTTGTGGCTGCGCGAGATCTGGCGCAACCGCCGCGACCTGCCGCATCTGCACAACCCGCGCGGCTGGTCGGAACAGATGATCGGTCTGCTGGTGATGCAGTCGGTGGACAATTCGATCACCACCTACACCAAACGCGGGCTGTTCGGACGCAGGATGACCACCCGGCAGGGTGAGGGCGCCCCCAACCCGACCTGGATTCCGGCCGGCCACGAGGTGGGCCGCCGGGTCGCCGACAAGATCGACGGTATCGCCGGCGGTGCCACCAGCAGTGTGTTCAATATCCCGATGACCGGCCATTTCATCGGCGGCTGCGTGATCGGGGAGAGCCCGGAGACCGGTGTCGTGGATCCCTACCAGCGGCTTTTCGGTTATCCGGGACTGCATGTGATCGATGGGTCGACCATTTCGGCCAACCTCGGCGTCAACCCCTCTCTCACCATCACCGCGCAGTCCGAGCGCGCGGTGGCGATGTGGCCGAACAAGGGCGAGGCCGATCCGCGGCCGCCGCTCGGTGCGCCCTATCGGCGGGTCGCGCCGGTCGCGCCGGTGTCCCCGGTGGTGCCGGCGTCGGCGCCGGCGGCGCTGCGGTTGCCGCTGATCGAGGTGAATCACCGGCCCGATCCCGCCGCTGTCGGCGGCGAGGAGTCACGCTGAGCGACCGGGGAACGCCGGGCCGCGGGCGGGGCCTCGCGGGCGTGTCCGGGGCCGGTTTCGCCGCAGGTGTGAGCGCCTTCACATACGCTGGTAAGTAGCTGATGAGAGGTGCCCGGTGGTGCCGGTCCGGTGCTGTGAGCGTTTACCCAGGAAAAATCCCGGGTAACGGATTGAGGTCGATACTCGCCGGAACCCGGTCGCCGGCGAGCGCGACGTCATGGGTCGGCCGGGCCGACACGGACGCATGCGCCGGAGAGGACTGACCGTGACGGACCAGCAGTCGCAACCAGCACAGGTCGAACCACCACAACTGAAGAGGTCGGTGGCGGCCTCGGCAATGGGCAACGCCACCGAATGGTTCGACTACGGCGTCTACGCCGCCACCGCTACCTACCTCACCGACGCATTCTTTCCCGGGGAACTCGGCACCCTCGGCACCATGCTCGGTTTCGCCATCTCCTTCGTGCTGCGGCCGGTCGGCGGCATGGTCTGGGGTCCGCTGGGTGACCGGGTGGGCCGCAAGGTGGTGCTGGCCACCACCATCCTGCTGATGGCGGCCGCCACCGGCCTGATCGGGGTACTGCCGACCCACGGCCAGGTCGGAGTGCTCGCCCCCATCCTGCTGATCCTGCTCCGCGTGGTGCAGGGTTTCTCGACCGGCGGTGAGTACGGCGGGGCGGCCACCTACCTGGCCGAATGCGCGAGCGACAAGAAACGCGGGTTTTTCGGCAGCTTCCTCGAGTTCGGCACGCTCGGCGGTTTCGTCGGCGGTTCCGCGGTCGTGCTGCTGTGCCAGCTGATCCTCGGTTCGGACGCCATGCACGACTGGGGCTGGCGTATCCCGTTCCTGATCGCCATTCCGCTGGGCGCGATCGGCTGGTATCTGCGGACCAAGCTCGACGAGTCGCCGGTGTTCACCGAGGTCAACGAACAGGAGCATCCCGAAGGCGGACTGCGGGTGCTGATCACCACCTACAAGCGCGAGTTGCTCACCCTCTCCGGGCTGGTCATCGCGCTGAACGTGGCGAACTACACCCTGCTCACCTACCAGCCGACCTACCTGCAGAACACCATCGGCCTGGGCGAGTCCACCACCACCGCCATGATGCTCATCGGCCAGGTGGCGATGATGGCGTGCGTCCCGTTCTTCGGCCGGCTGTCCGACCGGACCGGCCGGCGGCCGCTGTGGTTGTTCTCGCTGGTCGGCCTGGCGGTGCTGGCCGTGCCGATGTACTGGCTGATGGGTGTGGGCACCGGCTGGGCGATCGTGGGCTTCGTCGTGCTCGGCCTGCTCTACGTCCCGCAGCTGTCCACGATCAGCGCGACCTTCCCGGCCATCTTCCCGACCCATGTGCGCTACGCCGGGTTCGCCCTGGCCTACAACGTGTCCACGGCCGCGTTCGGCGGTACCGCGCCGCTGGTGAACGAGGCGGTGATCGAGGCCACCGGATGGAGCCTGTTCCCCGCGATCTATATGGTGGCCGCCGCGCTGATCGGTCTGGTGGCATGGTATTTCCTGCGGGAGACCGCCGGAACGTCGCTGCGCGGCACCGAGGTGCCCGATGCCGCCGAACCCGAGCCGCCGGCCCCGGAAGAAAAAGAAATCGTCGCCTGACCCATCGAAAGGGCCGACCCTGTTATGAGTGATGTCCGCAACCCGCCCATCGCCGAAGTCGTGAACTCGGCGCTGGAACAAACCATCCCGGTGGCCCACCGGATGGGGGTGCACGCCGAAGAGGTGCGCCGCGGGTATGCCGCCGCCACGGTGCCCGTGGAGGGCAACGGCAATCATTTCGGTGTCATGTACGCCGGGGTGCTGTTCACGGTGGGTGAGATCCTGGGCGGGGCCATCGCGGTGGCCAGCTTCGACACCGTCCGGTTCTACCCGCTGGTGAAAGATCTGCGGATCGTGTTCCGGAAACCGGCGACCACGGCGGTCCGCGCCCAGGCGACCCTGGACGACGCCGAGATCGACCGGATCGCGGCCGAAGCCGCGGCCAACGGTAAAGCGGACTTCACGCTGCGGGCGGTGCTCAGCGATGCCGACGGTGTGATCGTCGCGGAAACCGAAGGGCTGTATCAGTTGCGCGCCCACCAGTGACGGGGTCGCGATAGCGACTCGGAGCAGTACCGGCCCGGCCTCCCTGCAGCGGGGGAGCCGGGCCGCGCGGCCGCTCCGGGGGTCAGCCGCCGGCCGAACCGGTCGGTGTCGGGGGGACCATCCGCCAGGGCCCGCAGTTCTCGGTCTTGAAACCCGCGTCGGTCGGTTTCACGGTGACCCGGATCGGGCCGAGTTTCGTGTAGTTGTTCTCGATGATGTAGCTCATATCCGTGTTGTCGCCCTCGATCAACCGCAGTCGCCGCCAGTCGCAGCTGCGGGCCGGATCGGCGGGGCCGGACGATTCCCACGTTCCGGGCCGGATATCCACGCCCACCCGGTAGACACCGTCGCGCGATATGTGATCCGCGGGCTCGGCCGCCGCGATACCGCCGCCCAGCACGGTCGCCGCCGACAACACCGCACCGGCGATCAGAAACGTGCCTGCACGCATTCGTTCTCCTCGGTATTTCGCTGTTTCTCGATTCGGTGAGATCCTCCCGATCTCCCCGGCACGTCTACCAGAGTCGCGCTACCAGTTTCGGAGAATCGCGATATTTCCGGAGAATCGCGGAAGTATCCGCGGGCTCGCAATTGCCGGCATTCCGCGGAGGGCCGATCGCACATTGCATGTGCGAAGCGCGAGTCCCGAGACCTGAACGACGGGACCGAGGGGGCCTCGGCCCCGCGCGCCGAAGGCACGCCAATACTATTGCCCGGTGGCTGAGCGTATACCCGTGGTGATCGTGGCCGGATTCCTCGGTGCCGGAAAGACCACCCTGCTCAATGATCTGTTGCGCAACAACCGGGGCACCCGGATCGGGGTGGTGGTCAATGATTTCGGCGCCGTGAACATCGACGCGATGCTGGTGGCGGGCCAGGTCGACGCCATGGTGTCGCTGGGCAACGGCTGTGTGTGCTGCGCGGTGGACGTCTCCGAGCTCGACGAGCTGTTCACCCGGCTGACCGATCCCCGCGCCGGTATCGATGTGATCGTCGTGGAGGCCAGCGGTCTGGCCGAACCGCGCAATCTGGTGCGCATGGTGGTGGGGAGCGAGAACTCCCGGATTCGCTACGGCGGTCTGCTCGAAGTGGTGGACGCGGGGGAGTTCGCCGGGAGCCGGGCGCGGCATCCGGAACTGGCGAGCCATCTGCGCCTGGCCGATCTGGTCGTACTCAACAAGGCCGACCGGATCGAGGCGGGGCAATTGGCCGAGCTACGGGCCGAGATCACGGAACTGACCGAGGGCGCACCGGTATACGCGACCACACACGGGCGAATCGATCCCGGGCTGCTGTTCGATCCGCGCCGCCGCGCTGAACCGCGCGTCGGCGAGCAACTGAGCCTCGACGAACTCCTGCGCGACGAACACGCGCACGACGAGTCCGACGGCGACCACAGGCATCTGCACGACGAGTACACCAGTGTGGTGTTCACCGAGACCGCGGCGCTGCATCCGCGCCGGCTCGTCGATTTCCTGGAGAAACCGCCCGCCGGGCTGTTCCGCGCGAAAGGTTTCGTCACCTTCGCCGCACCGGGCCCCGGCCGGTTCTTGCTGCACCTGGTCGGTCGCGCGATCACCCTGGAGACGGTCGACCGGGCCACCCGCGGCGCCGGGACCGAACTGGTGCTCATCGGCACCGATCTCGATACCGACGCGGTGCTGGAACAGCTGCGCGCGACCGTGCACCGCGGCCCCGGCGATGTGGACGATCAGGAGATGCTCGCGGTCTGGCGCTACGTCCCCGATATCGCGCGGGAGGCGGCCGAGGACGACTACCCGCAGGCGTTGACCCATTCGGAGAGCCCGTCGGCGAACAGCTGACGTTTCCAGATCGGCACTTCGTGTTTGATCCGGTCCACCAGCGTCGAGCAGGCCGCGAAGGCCTCGGCGCGATGCGGCGCGGCCACCGCCGTCACGATCGCCAGATCACCCACCACCAGGTCGCCGACACGGTGCACGGCCGCCACCGGCAGACCGCTCGATTCGGCCACCGCGGCGCAGCATTCGCGCAGGAAGCGGACCGCGTCCGGATGCGCCGAGTACTCCAGCGCCGAGACCGCCTGCCCGCCGTCGTGATCGCGGACGACGCCGGTGAACAGCACCACCGCCCCGTGGTGCGGTCCGCGGACGGCGACGTCGACCACCGCGGGATCCAAGGGCTGATCGCTGATCTCGGCGAGCCGCACTCCGCCGGCCGCGGCGAAGTGTTCGCGGCCGGCGGTTCCGGTGGACAGGTCAGGCATGTGCGCTCTCATTTCCGATATTCGTATCCTTCGGCGCGCTGTCGTTCTCGTGCGCGCCGCCGCCGGCCACCTGCGCGAGCAGATGCGTGAGCAG
The DNA here is from genome assembly GCF_000308775.1 of Nocardia testacea NBRC 100365. Lineage (GTDB taxonomy): Bacteria > Actinomycetota > Actinomycetes > Mycobacteriales > Mycobacteriaceae > Nocardia > Nocardia testacea. The sequence continues at coordinate 31,143 of NZ_BAGJ01000131.1, read as the reverse complement.
CGGTTCCAGTACTGCGATACCGTCTTTCACCCCACCCGGAGAACCGGGCAGGTTGACCACCACCGAGCGACCGGCCAGACCCGCGACGCCGCGGCTGAGCGCCGCGAGCGGGAATTTCGCCGTACCGCGCTGCCGGATCGCCTCGGCGACCCCGGGCAGCTCACGGTCCAGCAGGGCCGCGGTCGCCTCCGGGGTGTGGTCGGTGGGGGAGGCGCCGGTACCGCCGGTGGTCACCACCAGGTCGGGGGCGGTGCGCAGCGCGTCGGCCAGACCGTCGGCGATATCGGCGTCGGCGTAGACGAGAGGCCCGCGCACGGTGTAACCGAGATCGCGCAGCCAGGACACCAGCCGCGGCCCGGTGGTGTCGGTCCGGGTTCCGGCGGCCGCGCCGGTGGAGGCCACCAGCACCGCAGCGGTGCCGCTGATATCGCTGCGCGGGCCGGCCGCATGTGTTCGAGGTTCGGCGCGCGGCACCGGTCGCTGGGTGGCGCCGGTTTCGGCCGGTGGCCGCGGGCGAGTCCAGTGGCCGCGTTTGCCACCCTCTTTGCTGAGCAGGCGTACGCCGTTGAGCTCCGCGGCCGGGTCGACCGCTTTCACCATGTCGTGCAGGGTGAGTCCGGCCACCGCCACCGCCGTCAGCGCTTCCATCTCCACCCCGGTGGGGCCGGTGGTCTTGGCCGTGGCCTCGATGGTGATGGTGGAGTCGGTGAAGCCGAATTCGACCTTCACCGAGGACAACGCGAGCTGATGGCACAGCGGGATCAGTTCGGCGGTCTTCTTGGCGCCCGCGATCCCGGCCAGCCGGGCGGTCGCGAGGACATCGGCCTTCGGCATATCGTCGGCGCGGACCAGTGCCACCACCTCGGCGGTGGTGCGCAGCTCGCCGCCCGCGACGGCGATCCGCGCGGTATCGGCCTTGGCGCTCACATCCACCATGCGGGCGCGGCCTTCGGCATCCACATGTGACAACTCGCTCATAGCGTCCACACTCGCACAGTCGCGCCGGACGGGAGTTCGGTCACCGCGGCCGGAATATCGATCAGCACATCGGCCGCCGCCATACTGGCGACGAGATGGGAACCGGGGCCGGAGACCACCTCCACGGCGTGCGGCCGCGTCCCCTTGCGGACGAGCCGCCCGCGCAGGAACTGCCGGCGGCCCTCGGGTGACCGGCGCACCGCCCCCAGCAGCGGAAGTTCGTATTCCGGCACGGGTCCCAGTCCGGAGAGGTGCCGCAGGATCGGCCGGGCCAGCACCTCGAACGACACCACCGCGCTCACCGGGTTCCCCGGAAAGCTCAGCACCGGCACCCCGTCGACGACGGTGAGACCCTGGGGGCCGCCCGGTTGCATGGCCACCGAGCCGAACTCGCCCCCGAGCGGGATGAGGACCTCCCGGACGACTTCGAAGTCCCCCTTGGAAACCCCGCCCGTGGTGATCACCAGATCGGCGGCGGTGGTCGCGGCGTGCAGCAGTTGCCGGAACTCCGCCGGTTCGTCGCCGCTGTGCTCGACACCGGCCACCGCGACACCGTTGGCGGTGAGCGCGGCCGCCAGCGCGATGCCGTTGGAGTTGTAGATCTGTCCCGGTCGCAGTACGGCTCCGGCGGGCGCCAGTTCACTGCCGGTGCTGATGACGACCGCCCGCACCGGGGCGAACACCGGAACAGAGCCCACCCCCGCCGCGGCCAGCGCCGCGATATGACGCGGGGCGAGCAGGGTCGCGGCCGGGACCAGTTCGGCGCCGGCGCGGATATCGCTGCCCGGCTCCCGGACGAATTCGGTGGCCGAGCGGCCGCGGGTGATCTGTACCGAGTGCTCGTCGGCGGTCGTGTCCTCCACCGGGACCACGCAGTCGGCGCCGGCCGGAAGCGGCGCTCCGGTCATCACCTTGCGCGCGGTCCCCGGCGTCAGCGGCTCGTCGCCGGTATCGCCGGCGGCGATCACGCCGGTGAGCGGCAGGGTCACCGGGGTCACCGCCACATCCTGTGACCGGACGGCGTAGCCGTCCATGGCGGAGTTACGGAAAACGGGCAGATCGATCGGCGCGTGCTGATCGCGGGCCAGCAGGCGGCCGAGCGCCTCGGACACCGGGACGTACTCCACCGGCCGGGCGGCCAGCGGCCGCAACAGCTGTTCGATGGTGTCGCGGTAGTCGTCCGGCGACCGGACCGGACGGCTGGCGGGCCGAGAAATCATAGGCTCAGCCTAGTAGCGCACCGGCCGGTCGCGGCCCGTCACCGCCCGGGGTGACGGGCCGGGACGGGCGCTCGATATCGGCGGATACCGCCGAGGCTCGCTATCGAGGCGGGCCCGGCGTACATAATGGAGGCGTGACGCTGGTCGAAATGGGGATTCCCACCGTGCGGTCCGGGCGCCCCTCTCTCGATGGACGTCCGGATACGCCGCTGCTACTGGATCGGTTCGGCCGGATCGCACGGGACCTGAGGGTGTCCATCACGGAGAAGTGCTCGCTGCGCTGCACCTACTGCATGCCCGAGGAGGGACTGCCGGCCATTCCGCCCGCGGAATTGCTCACCGCGTCCGAGATCGTCCGCCTGGTCACACTCGCCGTCCGCGAACTGGGTGTGCGCGAGGTGCGGTTCACCGGCGGCGAACCCCTGATGCGCCGCGATCTGGAGGAGATCGTGGCCGGTTGTCATGCGGCGGTACCCGAGGTGCCGCTGGCCATGACCTCCAACGGGGTCGGGCTGCGGCATCGCGCCGCCGCACTGGCCGCCGCCGGGCTGAGCCGGGTCAATATCTCCCTCGATACCGTTGATCGGGCCGATTTCGCCCGGCTGACCCGCCGCGACCGGCTGGAATCGGCGACCTCGGGTATCCGTGCCGCCGTCGCGGCCGGACTGGCGCCGGTGAAGGTGAACGCGGTGCTCATGCGGCAGACCCTGCACGGCGCCACGGACCTGCTGCGCTGGTGCCTGGACGAAGGGTGTGAACTGCGGTTCATCGAGGAGATGCCGTTGGACGCCGACCATGAATGGGCGCGGGCCGAAATGGTGACCGCCGCCGAACTGCTGGAGGTGCTCGGCGCCCGCTTCCGGCTCACCGCCGTCGGCCGTGACGATCCGGCCGCCCCCGCGGAGACCTGGCTGGTCGACGGGGGGCCCGCGACCGTCGGCATCATCGCCTCGGTGACCCGCAAGTTCTGCGATACCTGTGACCGCACCCGGCTGACCGCCGACGGTATGCTGCGGTCCTGCCTGTTCAGTGATCAGGAGTTCGATTTGCGCGCGAGTCTGCGCGCCGGGGCGAGCGATGCGGAACTGGCGCAGCTGTGGCGCGGCGCGATGTGGCAGAAATGGGCCGGCCACGGTATCGATGCCGAGGATTTCATCCCCCCGGAACGCACGATGGGAGCAATAGGTGGTTGAGGTCCGCTACTTCGCCGCCGTGGCCGACGCGGTCGGCAAGGACACCGAGACCCTGGACCTGCCCGCCGGCGCCACGATCGCAGACCTGCGTTCCCGGCTCACCGAGACCTACGGCGCGGACCTGGACAAGATGCTGGGCGTCTGCGCGTATCTGATCGGCGACGAACTCACCCGCGACGGCACCGCGACACTGACAACCCGGGTCGATGTCATGCCGCCCTTCGCCGGCGGCTGATCCGCGCGGTTCGACGGCTCCGTTCCGGGGCGCCGCGGGTTCGCGCGACGGCCGGTCGCCTGGTCCCGGACGAGAACGCGGGATCACCGGCTCGGGGCGTCTTGCTGGCTGCCCCGGAGATCACCCGCTCGCATCCGGACGGCGTCCGCGGTTTCGCTGTGGCCCGGCGCTCAGCGCCACCAGTCGTCGAGCGGAGTGACCGGAACCGTGCGCTTGTGCCGGGTGGTGCGGAAGATCGTCTCGATGCGCTCGGCGACCTCGTCGGTGACGTCCTTGCCCTCGAGGTAGTCGTCGATCTCGCTGTAGCGCAGGCCGAGTGCTTCCTCGTCGGGCAGCGCCGGGCGGTCGTCCTCCAGATCCGCGGTCGGCACCTTGGACGACAGGCGGGCGGGCGCGCCCAGTTCCTCGAGCAGCGCGGCACCCTGACGTTTGGTCAGACCGGTCAGCGGGGTCACGTCCACGCCGCCGTCACCGTATTTGGTGAAGAACCCGGTGACCGCTTCGGCGGCATGATCGGTGCCGATCACCAGCAGGTTCTCCTGACCGGCGATGGCGTACTGGATCACCATCCGCTCGCGGGCCTTGATATTGCCGCGCACGAAATCCCGTAGTTTGCCGACCTCGAGGGCCGAAGCCACCTCCGCCGCCACGGCGTTGGCACCCGGCCGGACATTGACCACCACCGATTCGTCGGGGTCGACGAAGGTCATGGCGACACGGGCGTCGGCCTCGTCGGATTGGACGCCGTAGGGTAGCCGCACGGCGACGAATCGGACCTCGTGGCCTTCGGCGCGCAGCTCCTCGACGGCCAGCTGGCACAGCCGTCCGGCGAGGGCGCTGTCCTGCCCTCCGCTGATACCGAGCACGAAACCTTTTGCCGGTGTGGCGCGCAGATAGTCCTTCAGGAAATCGATGCGGCGCCGAACCTCGTCCTTCGGTTCGATGTTCGGCAGCACACCCAGTTCGGAGATGATCTGTTCACGCAGGTTTCCCATGCCGGATCACTCTACTGCTCGGCCCGTCCGGCTACGCGACGAACAAGGGCTTCCCAGCTGTCGCCGATCTGCTCACGCGTGTAACCGAGCGTGCGCAGCTGGTGCAGGACCAGCGCGGCGCCGAGCCCGGCCAGCAGGGAGTCGGCCAGCAGCCCGAGGTCGCCCGGGGTGCCCGCCTCGCGCAGCAGCATCGTCACATGGGTTTTCAGCACGAGGTAGGGCCGGCTGCCGAAATGGTCGTCGGAGGAACCGAGTTCGGCAGCCCGGTGCAGTTCGCCCGCCACTTCGAGATCGAGCAGCCGGGCCCGCCCGAACGCGACGAGTCGCTCCACCGGCGGCGCGCCCGGCCCCAGCGGCGGCGGCCCGAAGATGAACGCCTCCTGGGCCTGGGTTTCGGAGTGGTCCAGCAGCGCGTACATCAGGCCGGTCCGATTGCCGAAGCGCCGGAACACCGTGCCCTTGCCGACCCCGGCCCGTTTGGCCAGCTCGTCCATGGTGAGCGCGTCCACGCCGTGGTCGCGGACGAGTTCCTGTGCGGCGTCGAGCAGCCGGCGCCGGTTGCGCGCGGCGTCGGCGCGTTCGGCGGGTTCGGCCGTCCCGGGCAGTTCGGGACCCACCCGTTCTGGCGGCCGCACCCGTATTGCGAGCGGCTCGGCGGGCACCGGAGCCGGGGCTCGTCGCGGTTCACCCCGGGGTCCGGATTCCGCGGAATCCGGACTGAGTGTGTCGTAGTTCACGGCGCTGGGTGTCCCTCCGGAGGAATGTAGCGGACCGTGGTCCGGTTAACCTGGGCAGTGCGATCGTCACACAACTAGTACCGCAGGAGTGAACATGAGCCAGACCCGTATCGTCGCCCTCGTAGGCAGCCTTCGCGGCGCCTCGGTCAGTCGGCTGATCGCCGAGGCGGCGGCCTCCACCGCGCCCGCGGGCGCCGAGGTCTCCATCTACGAAGGTATCGGCGATATCCCGTTCTACAACGAAGATATCGATATCGCGGGTTCGGTACCGGCCGCCGCCCAAGCGCTGCGCGACGCGGTCGCGGCGAGCGACGGTCTGCTGTTGGTCACCCCGGAATATAACGGCACCCTGCCGGCGGTACTGAAGAATGCGATCGATTGGCTGTCGCGGCCCTACGGCGCGGGCGCGATCAGTGGTAAGCCGGTTGCCGTGCTCAGCGGTTCGATCAGCCCCAACGCCGCCCGGTGGGCGCACGCCGACGCGGTCAAGTCGGTGGGTATCGCGGGCGGGAAGATCGTCGAGGAAGCCCACCTGCACTACGCCACCTGGGGTGAGCGTTTCGCCGCCGGTCATCCGCGCGAGGACGCCGAGGCGCAGCGCGAGCTGACCGAGTCGGTCAAGGTTCTGGTCGCCGCGGCCAGTGGGGAGCTCGTCCCCGCCTGATTCCCCGGCGCATCGCGAGGGCCGCCCCGTCGTCCGACGGGGCGGCCCTCGCGTTTCCGATCGGTCGGTTTTCTCCGGGACTCGAGGGCCTGCTGGGCCCGGAGCGACTGGTGTGACAGGCGTAATCTCCTGCGTTTGCTGAAAGAGAACTGGCCCGGCCGATTTGTGATCTGGACCACGGTGAATACGGCGTGTCGAGTTGCTGTCCTGCGGCTTACAGCGGTGAAATCACATGGTTGTGACTCGCAACATCTCGTGTTGTTTCTTTCTGTCGGCCACTAGGTGTAGTGTCATCGATGCCTGGAGGCGGCGGCGCTATCGGCCCGCTGACACCGGGTGGAACCGGCCCGGACGTGGCGTTTCAGGGTCGGTCCTCGGAGTTTGCGCAGATCATCCGATCGTGCCGACACACCGCGCAGCACAGACGGGTCACCGGCTGGGATCAGGCATGCGGTGAGCTCGGCCCGGAGGGCGGCGGACCGTCACCACGAAGGACCGCGAACACCGCACATAGGCACAGGAGAGAGGGACTCGAATGATCACCGTGTACACCAAGCCCGCGTGCGTGCAGTGCAACGCCACCTACAAGGCCCTCGACAAGGCCGGGGTGGAATACGAGGTCGTCGATATCTCCACCGATGCCGATGCGCGCGACTACGTGATGGCCCTCGGTTACCTGCAGGCCCCCGTCGTCGTCTCCGGTGACGAGCACTGGTCCGGTTTCCGGCCCGACCGGATCAAGGCGCTGGCCACCGTCGCCGCCTGAGTGTGTCGGGCCCGCGCTCGGGCCCGATGGACACAGCCCGAGTGTGTCAGGCCCGCAGGCGGCAGCGCAGCGTAACCGCGAAGGGCCCGCGCTCTGGCTCGATGGACACAGTCCGAGCGGATATCGCGCCCGACCGGGTCGGGGAGCAGGGGAGGTGAGATGTTCGAATCGCATACGCTGGTCTACTTCTCCAGCGCGTCGGAGAACACCCACCGATTCGTCGAGAAGCTGGATATCCCGGCACTCCGGATCCCCCTGCACACCACCGACTCGCTGCGGGTCGACGAACCCTACGTGCTGATCGTCCCCACCTACGGGGGCGGTCGGCACGTCCTGGGTTCGACACGTTCCGACAAGGAATTCGTCCCGCGCCAGGTCGCCAAGTTCCTCAACGATCCGCACAACCGCGCTCTGTTACGCGGGGTCATCGCGGCGGGGAATACGAACTTCGGCGACACCTTCTGCTTCGCAGGTGATGTCATCTCGCGTAAATGCGGGGTGCCCTACCTGTACCGCTTCGAACTCATGGGAACCGCCGAGGACGTCGCCCGCGTCCGTGAGGGATTGGGATTGTTTTGGCAGCAACAACGACAGCACCAGCAGGTATGACCGCCCGCCTGGAGCAGCCCCCGCAGCGTGCCGGCGAACCCGGTGAGGTCCTGGACTACCACGCCCTCAATGCGATGCTGAACCTGTACGGTCCGAACGGCGAGATCCAGTTCGACAAGGATCGCGAGGCCGCGCACCAGTACTTCCTGCAGCACGTCAATCAGAACACCGTCTTCTTCCACAACCTGGACGAGAAGCTCGACTACCTCGTCGAGGAGAACTACTACGAGTCCGAGGTACTCGACCAGTACAGCCGGGCCTTCGTGAAGAAGCTGTTCCAGCAGGCCTACGCCAAGAAGTTCCGGTTCCCCACCTTTCTCGGCGCGTTCAAGTACTACACCTCCTACACCCTCAAGACCTTCGACGGGAAGCGCTACCTGGAGCGTTTCGAGGACCGGGTGTGCATGGTCGCGCTCACACTGGCCGCCGGTGACGAGGTGCTCGCGGGCATGCTGGTCGAGGAGATCATCGACGGCCGTTTCCAGCCGGCCACCCCGACCTTCCTCAATTCCGGCAAGAAGCAGCGCGGCGAGCCGGTGTCCTGCTTCCTGCTGCGTATCGAGGACAATATGGAGTCCATCGGGCGCTCCATCAACTCGGCGCTGCAGCTGTCCAAGCGCGGTGGCGGGGTCGCGCTGCTGCTCAGCAATATCCGTGAGCACGGCGCCCCGATCAAGAAGATCGAGAACCAGTCCTCGGGTGTCATCCCGATCATGAAACTGCTCGAGGATTCCTTCTCCTACGCCAACCAGCTCGGTGCGCGGCAGGGCGCGGGCGCGGTGTATCTGCACGCCCACCATCCCGATATCTATCGTTTCCTCGACACCAAGCGGGAGAACGCGGACGAGAAGATCCGCATCAAAACGCTGTCGCTGGGCGTGGTAATCCCTGATATCACCTTCGAACTGGCCAAGAAGAACGAGGACATGTACCTGTTCTCGCCGTACGACGTGGAACGGATCTACGGCAAGCCGTTCGCCGATATCGACGTCACCGAGAAGTACTACGAGATGGTCGACGACAAGCGGATCCGCAAGTCCAAGATCAAGGCGCGCGAGTTCTTCCAGACCATCGCCGAGTTGCAGTTCGAATCCGGCTACCCCTACATCATGTTCGAGGATACGGTGAACCGGGCCAACCCGATCGCCGGCAAGATCACCCATTCGAACCTCTGCTCGGAGATCCTGCAGGTCTCCACCCCGTCGACCTACAACGACGACCTCACCTACTCCCACGTGGGCAAGGACATCTCCTGCAACCTGGGTTCGCTGAACATCGCCAAGGCCATGGACTCCCCGGATTTCGCCCGCACCATCGAGGTGGCGATCCGGGCGCTCACCGCCGTCTCCGACCAGACCCATATCAACTCGGTGCCCTCGATCGAACAGGGCAACAACTCTTCGCACGCCATCGGCCTCGGCCAGATGAACCTGCACGGCTACCTGGCGCGCGAGCACATCCACTACGGGTCCGAAGAGGGGCTCGACTTCACCAACATCTACTTCTACACCGTGGTCTATCACGCCCTGCGGGCCTCGAACACGCTTGCGCGGGAACGTGGTACGTACTTCGGCGGCTTCCCCGAATCGAAGTACGCCTCGGGTGAGTACTTCGACAAGTACACCGACCAGGTGTGGGAACCGAAGACCGAACGGGTTGCGCGGTTGTTCGCCGACGCCGGTATCCACATCCCCACCCAGGACGACTGGCGGGAGCTGAAGGCCGCGGTCGTGGAACACGGCCTCTACAACCAGAACCTGCAGGCCGTCCCGCCGACCGGGTCGATCTCCTACATCAACCACTCCACCAGCTCCATCCATCCGGTGGCGTCGAAGATCGAGATCCGCAAGGAAGGCAAGATCGGACGCGTCTACTACCCGGCCCCGTACATGACCAACGAGAACCTGGACTACTACCAGGACGCGTACGAGATCGGCTACGAGAAGATCATCGATACCTACGCCGCGGCCACCCAGCACGTGGACCAGGGCCTGTCGCTGACCCTCTTCTTCAAGGACACCGCCACCACCCGCGACCTGAACAAGGCCCAGATCTACGCCTGGCGCAAGGGCATCAAAACCCTCTACTACATCCGCCTGCGGCAGATGGCGCTGGAGGGCACCGAGGTCGAGGGCTGCGTGAGCTGCATGCTCTGAAGGCCCGAACAGTATTTCCATCGCGGTTGCCGGCGTCCATGTGTCCCTGTTGTGGCGGGCATATGGCGCCGGTTTTCGTCTCCGGCGAGAAGCGATAGCATCGGATAGCACCGGTCGCTATGCTGGAAGTATGACCAGGACGATCAGCCAAGCCGAGTTACGCAACGGCAGCGCGGGTGTGATGGACGCGTTGGAAGCGGGTGAGGATTTCGTCATCACCCGCAACGGGCGGCCTGTCGGGGAGTTGCGTCCTATCACTCCCCGGCACAGTCTGACCACTGCTGAACTGAAACGTCGACTCGCCAGATTCGCGGACACTGCGAACGCTGTGGACGAGCGCGCGGAAATCGACGCCGCCTTCGGGGAAGACCGACTGGATGACTGAACTCGGCCCGAAGTTCCGCTATCCAGTCGGTCTGTTGGACACCTGTGTGCTCATCGACTTGGCGGCTATCGAGGACGCGGATCTTCCGATTCAGCCGAAAATCTGCGCGGTAACGCTCGCGGAACTGGGCTTGGGTGTAGCTCTTGCATGGGATCCGAAAACGCTCGCGCTCCGTACCGAACGACTTCTGGAGATCGAGCACGCCTTCGATGCGCTGCCGTTCTCTCCCACCGCAGCACGACGGTTCACCTCGATGGCAAAACTGGTTACCGCGGCGGGCCGAAGCCCCAAACCGCGCAGAATGGATTTGATGATCGCTGCAATCGCTTCGGCGAATGATCTGCCGTTGTTCACCCGCAATGTGGATGATTTCAAAGGTCTGGAGCCGTTGCTGACGGTGGTCGCGCTCTGAAGTGCGGGGCCGGCGGGGCGCAGCTTCCCGGTGCGGCCGCCGCCTATCGGTGCACCGGGAACCCCACTGTCCGGAATCAGGACAGCGCCGGGAGTACTTCCCGTTCGAAGAGTTCGATACCGCTGGTGTCGTAGGCCGCTTCGGGGAAGTTGAAGATGGCGTAGCTCAGCCCGCGATCGCGGACGGCGGACAGTTTCTCCACGATCTGCTCCGGGGTGCCGACCGCCGCGCTGCCGTTGTTCAGGTTGTCGACGTAGGCGCGGGCCTTCTCCGCGCCCAGGACCGGGGTGATCCGGGCGGCGTGCTCGGACTTGCGCTGTTCGACCTCGGCCTCGGTGGCGCCGATGGCGACATTGAAGTTGGCGCTGCGCACGATGGCATCGAAATCGGTGCCGACATCGGCGCAGTGCGCGCGCAGGATCTCCGATTTGTGGGTGAACTCGTCGGGGCTGTTCCCGGCGAAGTTCGTGTAGTTCGCGTACTTCGCGGCGATACGCAGGGTTTTCTTCTCGCCGCCGCCCGCGATCCACAGCGGCAGGCCGCCCTCCTGGGCGGGTAGCGGGCGCACGATCGCGCCGTCCACCTGGTAGTAGCGGCCGTCGAGGGTGGCGGTACCGGTCTGCCAGGCCTGACGGAAGATCTGGACCCCTTCGTCGAGCCGGCCGAGGCGTTCGCCGGCGGTGGGGAAACCGTATCCGTAGGCACGCCACTCGTGTTCGTACCAGCCGCCGCCGATACCCATCTCGGTGCGGCCGCCGGAGATGAGGTCCACCGTCGCCGCGACCTTGGCCAGATAGGCCGGGTTGCGGTAGCTGATCGCGGTACACATCTGGCCCAGTCGCACCCGGGTGGTGGTGGCGGCGAAGGCGGACATGAGGGCCCAGGCCTCGTGGGTGGCTTCCTCGCTGGGCTCCGGGACGGTGTGGAAATGGTCGTACACCCACAGCGACTCCCACACCGGGTTCGCATCGGCGTGGGCCGCCAGACCCCGCATCACCTCCCAGTGGGTGGCGGGATCGAGACCTACCAGGTCGAGACGCCACCCCTGCGGGATGAAGATTCCGAAGCGCACAGCACTCTCCTCAGATGTCGGGCCCGGGGGCCGCTGCGAGATCTCTCCACTTCCACTCTGTCGAGATCCCGCCGGGCGGGCAACGGTTGTACGCTGCCCGCGCCCAATTGCGGGCGATGTCACCGTGCCGATCGGAGTGTTCGCCCGGCTGTTCCGGACCCAGGCATGGCGCGGGTCGTATGCCTCGGACAACCACCCGGGGCTGCGCCCGATGGTCGGCTCGGTTCGCCGGATCGGCCCGCACAATGGCCCGAGGAACCGCTGTGACAACCCGGCGTGCTGCCACAGCTGCCGGTCGGGTCGCGCCCTGTACACCTCGGCCACCGCGCGCAGGTCGGAGTTCGAGCCGAACACCAGGTCGTAGCGGCTACTCGACCTCGCCGGTCGCGGTATCGCGGGCCTCGGCTCATCGCAATCGGATCTCCGGGCGGATCTGTCGTGCCCGCTGGGTGCCCGAGGCCGGTCGGCGGAATACACCATGGAGCCACCGGCGGGAAAATCGTTCGCCGGGGCGAGTGTGTACCGGTCACACTGGGTGCCATATGAACAAAGAACAACCGACACTGGGTGTGGACTTCGGCCGGGTGATCCAGGGGGCCGCCCTCCCCGACGGTGCCGGCGATACCGTCTTCCTCTCGGGCGGCGCGGAAGAAGCGATGCGGACCCCGCCCAGTGACCATGCCTTCGAGGTGCTGCCCCGGCTGGTGGACCGGTTCGGCGGCCGGGCCTGGGTGATCTCCAAATGCGGGCCGCGCGTGCAGGAACGCACCACGCGATGGCTCGACCACCAGGATTTCTACCGGCGGACGGGTATCGCGCGCGGCAATGTCCGGTTCTGCCGTAAACGCGCCGACAAGGCGGTGCACTGCGCGGAGCTCGGCGTCACCCATATGATCGACGACCGCCTCGAGGTCCACCAGGCGCTACGCGGCCTGGTGCCGCATCTGTACCTCTTCGGTGTACAACCCGGACCGGTCCCGGAGTGGGTCCGGCACACCCGGACCTGGCCGGAAGTCGAGGACGCGATCCTCCTGTGATTGCCGCGCCGGTCGGCGCCGCATCGTTCACGCGGGGAAATCGCGCGGAGGGTGCGTCCGGTCCTCATTTCCGGTGCTTGACTACGACGTAGCGTCACACCGGAAGCTGGTGCCATGAGGATCAGCGAAATAGCCACGGCCGCCGGAACGACTCCCCGCGCTATCCGCCACTATCACCGACTGGGCCTGCTTCCCGAACCTATCCGTCCCGGCAACGGCTTCCGCGACTACGGACTGGCGGAGCTGGCGCGGCTCATGCGTATCCGCTGGCTCGCCGACAACGGGTTGCCGCTGGGTGCGGTGGCCGCCGTGTTCGAAACCGAGCACGGGGAATCGGATACCGGTGACCTCCGCGCCGACCTGGCGGCCCTACACGATGAGATCTCCCATCGGGTGACGCAGCTCGTCCGCAAGAAGGAGGGCCTCGGCCGGATGCTGGCCGCCGTCGACGCGGGCCGGACGCTCACCGCGTTACCCCCGGAGCTCGCCGATGCGCTCGACATCGCCCGTGAGCAGGCCGACGAGCCGGAACGCGCCGCCCTCGACCGGGAGCGCGATCTGCTGGAGATCATCGCCATCTCCGGTGACACCCCGGACGAGATGTTCACGTGGTTCGCGAGCGCGTTCTCCGATACCTCGGCCCGGGAGAACTATCGGCGGATGCTGCGCGGCTGGGAGCAGTTGAGCGGCCGGGCCGTGGAACAGTCCGGGGAACTGATCGAACGGGTGGCACACGAGCTCGCCGCCGGGCTGCGCGCTGCCGATTTCGAATCACTGACCGCTTCCACCGCTGCGAGCGACGCGACCGGGCTCGATCTCTCGCCCGCGGTACTCGTGCCCGACCCGGCCCAGCGCCGGGCAGTACTGCGGACGATCGAACTGCTCACCGGCGCGGACGATCGACCATGACCCGGCGAGCGACCGGATTGCCGCGGCACCAGCGCCGGGCCTACCACGGGGTCTGGTTGTGGTTGCGTCGCCGAACCGATTGCGACGGCCGGGAGCGGCAGCCGTTGCCCGGCACCCGAGGCGTGCTGGCGCTGCCACTGGCCTTCCTGGCGGCGACCCTGCTGGAGATGGCGGTGCTCCACATTCTGATCCCGTGGGCGTGGCTGAGTATTTCGCTGGGCGTGCTGTCGCTCTGGTCGTTGCTGCTGCTGTTCGCGGTGTTCGTCGCGGATATCGCCTATCCGCACTACGCCACCGATCGGGCGCTGGTGCTGCGCCGCGGCGGCCGTGAGATCGCGGTCATCGCGTTCGACCGGATCGCGGCCGTCACCGAACATCGCCGCTACAACCACACCGGGACCGCGCTCGACAGCGGCCGCCTGTTCCTCGCCGGCCCGGACGGCACCACTGTCGATGTGACGCTCCACGAACCGGTCGATGTCCGGGTGCGGTCACCGCTGCCCAGCGGCCGGATCGCCGCCGCGGTGACGCGGATCAGCCTGTTTCTCGATCATCCCGAGCAACTTCGGGGCATTCGGACACGCCCGGGAGTGTGAAACGCCGTGTGACGAACCTTTCGATGCGGACTTCCCGTGGTCAGGATGTATTCTGATCAAGAATGCGTTCGCATTCACAGACAGTTATCCGGATCGGGCGTGCACCCACGCGCGTAGCGGCGACCTAAGAGGAGGTGGTGTTGCAATGCGCAGCGAACCTCCCAGTCGAAGGCCGCGCGGCGTCGTCCGCCCGCGTTTCCGCTTGCAGTAACTGTCGGCGGAGCGGCCCGGCTCGGCGCCTCGCGGTGTGACTTTCCTTCGAAATCACTCGCAACTCACTGCTGTGCCGAGGACTTCTCATGTCGCAGATCGATCTCATCGAAGTGCCGACGACGCTGTCGGAATCCCTCCAGGACGTGGTCGAGAGCCACCGCGTCGATGCCGCGCTGCACTGGCTGGACAATCACCCGCCGCACGTCATCGCCGACGAACTCGCGCGGATGAACGCCGTCGAGGCCGGTGTCGCGTTCCGATTGCTGGACAAGGACCTGGCGCTCGCGGTGTTCGAGGAACTCGAGCCCGTCGATCAGCAGCAGATCCTGCAGGGTCTACGCGACCAGAGTTTCCGCGAACTCGTCGAGGGCATGGCACCCGACGACCGCGCCCGCATGCTGCGCGAAGCGCCGGCCAAGGTGGCGAAGAAAGCCCTCGCCGGGCTGAGCCCCCGCGAACGCCGGATGACCGCCGCACTGCTCGGCTACCCCGAGGGCTCGGTCGGCCGGTACATGTCGCCCGAGGTCGTCGCGATTCCCGGCACCCTCACCGTCGCCGACGCCCTGCGCACGGTCCGGCTCAAGGGCGGTAACGCCGAAACGGTCTACACCCTCCCCGTGGTCGACGCCGGCCGCCGCCTCCAGGGCATCGTGGAGCTGCGCGAGCTCGTCCTCACCGGCCCCGACACCATGGTCGCCGACCTCGTCGTCACCGAACCCGCGTTCGTCCGCGCCACCGATTCGGCGGAGAAGGCCGCGCGCCTCATGCGCGAGACCAACGACATCAACCTGCCCGTGGTCGACAGCGAGGATCGGCTGGTCGGGCTGCTCACCATCGACGACGCCGTCGAGGTCATCGAGGCCGCCGACAGCGAGGACGTCGCCAAACAGGCCGGTTCGGCGCCCTGGGAAGGGCACTACATGGCGGCCGGGGTGTTCCAGCTCGCCCGCTACCGCGCTCTGTGGCTGATGCTGCTGCTGGTGGCGGCCACACTGACGGTCAGCGTGACCGGATTCTTCGAAGCCACCCTCGAACAGGCCGCGCAACTGGCGCTGTTCATTCCGCTGCTCATCGGCGCGGGCGGCAACGCCGGCGCTCAGGCCGCCACGGCCTGTGTGCGCGCGGTCGCGGTCGGTGAGGTGCGCGGCGGCGACCTGTTCAAGGTCATCTGGCGTGAGTGTCGGGTGGGGTTGGTTCTCGGGACCATGCTCGCTGTGGTCGGTGTGATCATCGGCGGGTTGTTCGTCGGCCCCCGGGTCGCGGTGGTAGTCGGGGTCACCCTGGTGCTCATCTGTGCCTGGGCCGCCACCATCGGCGGCACCATGCCGCTGCTGGCCAAGCGGCTGCGCATCGACCCGGCGGTGGTGTCGGCGCCCATGGTCACGACGCTGGTCGACGCGACCGGGCTGATCATCTACTTCACCACCGCGAAACTGGTTCTGGGGCTCTGAGCGGGGCTGCGCCGGGTCGAGTTCGGCGCTGGGTGCGGCCCGGCCTGTGCCATGGGAGTGATGATTCGGGGGTGCTTGTTCGGCGGCGGCGCGGACAAGGCTCATGCGGAGAATCGAAGGCCTATTCGCCGCAGAATCCGCGGTGAATAAGCGTTGTAATCGCTGCACTCGCAAGGGGGCCATCATCACCAAATACTCTCGGGACACCGCGCTGCGGGATTCAACGAACGTGCGAAGCCCTCAAACCAACTCGGCGACCGGCCGGATGAGCAATTCGGTGACGTACCGGTCCTCGGAGTCGAGCCATGCCCCGAAATCTTTGTCACGGTAAGCGGTCGCCAGTGTGAGCCACCCCAGGAAGAACCCGGTGCCGCCGCACGTGGCGCTGCCCCCGTCACCACCACAGACGACGGCTCGCTCGGTGGTGAACTCGTGCCGGTACGGATCTTGGCCGATCATGAGACCCCACAGGTTCGCCTCCCGGTGTGGCCCTGCCGAATGATCGAACGGATAGCCGCCGTCCAAGCTGTCGTCACCCCAGCGGAACAGGGTGGAGGCTCCGGCGCCGCAGGCATACTCCCATTCGTCCGGGGTGCTCGCCCGCACTCCCAGCGCGGCCGTCGCGTGCAACGCCTGCTCGTAGGAAACCTGTTCGACCACTTGGGCGTGACGCACCTGCCCCAGCTCGTCGAACTCGACCTTCAGACCTCCGTCCGCGCCCGACAGCATAATTGTGGCGCCGGGCCGAGCACCGGATTCCGCGATCAACTCGAGGACCCGCGGATCATCGGCCGGCACACTCACCAGGCATGGATCCAGCGCCTCCACCCCGACGAGCATCGCGGGAAGGTCCACCATCCGCTCCGGGGAGGTCATGGTGTCGACGAAAGCTGTGATCACCGGCAGGCCGTACTCCTCGGCGCTCTCGGCGAAATCGGCCGCCTGGTGTGGCGACGGGACGAACCGGCCCCCGTCGTAGCCGAGTCGCACCCGACCTCCCGGGACCAGCGAGAACCGCGTACCGGCCCGGGCGAACAAGGCAATACGCTGGTGCCGACCCGCGTACTCGTGGCGGTGGACACCGATAAGCTCCGCGTTGTTCTCGCGGGCTATGGCACGCGCAACCCGCGTCGCCGATTCATCGGACAGTTCCCGCCACCGGGCGGCGGTCAGATCGGCATGGGTCACCCCGGCATTCTCGCGAGAACCGTCGGACGGTGCCAAGCCGGTACTGTAGGCCCGGCGGGTGGGGCATTCGACGTATGCCACACCGCAGGTACGCGGCCCTGCTACGAGCGAAAAGCGTTCGAGGGAAACGAGTTTCCGCAGGTGTTCAGGGGATTTGGTTCGGCAACCGCCGTGGGTTGGTGAGCAGGGTGGCGAATTCGCTGGCGTAGCGACTATGCGTGCAGGTGAGGGAACTGGGCGGTTGCGTCGAGTTTTTAGCGCCGGTAACGTCTGGACGAGCCGGCAGCAGGGGGCGGAGACGCCGGTCCTCCCCATACCGGACCAGTGGTGTCATCGGCGGTGGAGGATGAGGCATGGTGGCCACAGCGGGTCGGGGGCGGTTGATTGTTGCGCTGGTGTGCGGGGCGGTGCTGACGCTGACAGGGTGTGAATCGTCGACAGACAGTGCGACTCCCACTGAGACTTCAGAGTCGCCAAGTCTCGCAGCCAATGTTCCGGCAGGGTTCGACCCATGTACTGACATCCCGCAAAGCGTCCTCGATTCTGAGGGGCTCGAGCAGAAGATCCCAGATAGTTCTGATTTGTCGAGCGGGGTAAAGCGCCAAGGATGCATGTGGGTGCAGACCGACGGTTACGCTGCCAGCATCGTGACGACGAACGTCACGCTGGACATGGTGCGAGGTAAAAACTTCCCTGAGGCAACGGAATTCACGATCGGTAGTCGCCGGGCGCTCTCCACGCGACAGTTGGAGGCTCATGCGGAAGAATCCTGCTATGTCAATGTGGAGATGACCGGGGGCAGTCTGGAGTTCGGATTGACGAATTCGTCTTCGAATCGCAAGACCGGCCATCTCAATACTTGTGACCTTGCGCGGACGCTGGCCGAGAAAGTTGCACCTACTATCCCGGTAGGAGCGTGATCCAGTTGGTATCCAGATTGTTGCTATGGGAGGGATGGCAGTATGAGTGATGAAGCAGCGCCGCGGCCGATGACCAACATGATCAATGCGGCGAATGAGGGACAGATTACTGTCCGGATGGCTCCGGAAGAGTTCATCAACTTGGATCGCGACTGTAGCCTGTTTCTAGGGGTGATCGAGCAAATTAAGCGTATCGCAGGTGAAATATCTCGCCAGGACCACTGGGGGCTGGGTGAGGCCGACGACGATCTTAGTTCCGCTCGTGCCATGGTCGGTCGCTATAAGGTGAAGGCGCAGGGTGCGCCCGACGGCAACGGTGTTTACGAGATCATGGATCAGCACGTCCGGATAGTTCAGGACATCCAAGACGTATATCGGATCATGCGTGATCGGATGATGCAGGCGGACAGTGAATGGGCTGCCGCCTACCATTCGCTCGAGGCCACGCTTCCCCAGCGAGCTCTGGCCGCGCCGACCTCCGGCCCGTACATACTTCCCGATGGAAGCACCAGATGAGTAACATGCCGGACTACGAGAATCCGACTATTCAGAATGGTGGGGAGAACCCGGATAGCTGGGAGCATCCCAAGATCAAGAATGCATTCAATCCACTGCTCGTAAAGGACGCAGTGGACCAGGCTGATAAGTACTGGCAGATACGTCAGCTGTGGGAACAGGGTGTAGAGACTTTCATCCGTTCCATGCAGGCCTCGCTGGCCCAAGCCTGGTCTGGGCCGGCCGCTGATCAGTCCAAACAGGCCATTCAGGACTACATCGATAATTACGCCCGCCCCGTGACCCCCGCTCTGGAGGCATTGTCTGCTGGTGTTCGTAGTGCGGCCGAGGCCATTGTCAACACCAAAAACAGCATCGGCGAGCCGATGGACACCGACGGGATCTTCGATAGTTGGTGGAACCCGTTGGTCCACGACGACGAGATCTCGCGGCGGACCCAGGAGGCTCGGGTGGCCATGACCACCCACTACGTCACCCCGTTCGGTCAGCTCGACACCAAGGTCCCGGTGATCCCGGTTCCTGTCGGCCCGACCAGCACCACCGATATCCCCGCACCCCCGCCCGGCGGGTATCCCGGTACGTCGAACCCCACCACCTCGGATACCGGCGGCCCTACGGCGACCGCACCTGGTGAAACCCCCACCGGTGAGACTCCCGGCGAGTCGGAGGAGGAGCCCCAGAGCCAACCCGAGACTCCCGGCGACGAGCAGACGAGTCAGCCGACCACCGCCGATCCCGGTGAAACCACCACTGTGCCGGCGGGTACGGACCTGCCGACTTCCACCACACCCACGGTCCCGGCGAGCACCACTCCGTCCGGCCTGACCACGAGCCCGGGTTCGCCGGGAACCCCCACAGGTTCTCCCGAAACCCAGGCACCGGGACGGACTGTTTCCGGCGCCCCGAACACGACTCAGGGCACACCGGCCGGTGCCACCACCGCCGCGTCCACCGCATCCGGAAACCGTGGTATGACAGGTATGCCGATGGGCGCCGGGGCCGGGGGGCGTGGTGGCGGCAAGGACGAGGAATCCAACCGTTCGACACCCGATTACCTGATCAACCAGGAGAACACCGACGAGCTGCTGGGCGAGACGCCGCGGACCATCCCCGGCGGAGTGATCGGCTCCAACCCCGAATAACCACTCCGGTTTTCGCCGTGTCCGGTGAACGGCCGGACCCTGGGTGGTTCCGCTCCACAGCGGAACCACCCGAATACTTCTGTCCTGCCGAAACTGCTGTATCGCATACGACAAGGGGAATGATCGATGTCCGAGTGGACGTGGGAGCCGGACGATTTCGCGGCGCTGTGGTACAGCGACGCCTACGACCGGTTCCCCAGCCCACTGCGCTACACCAGCCGTTTCGCTTTCAACGACGAAGCCCGGGCGCATCGCCTCGCGGTGCGGGAGCGGTATACGCGGGAGGAACGCGCCACTATTCAGGTGGCCCTGGATACGCTGGGCACCTCGAAAATGCATATCGCGATCTTCGGTGGCACGGTCGCGCACAAACGCAGCACCGGACGTGGCGATATGCGCAACTACCGGATCGTGGGCGCGCGCAACGAGAGTCATGCGGTGACGATGAGTCAGGCCGGTAATGCCGACGACTTCGGGTCGATCCAGGTGCGACTGTTGCGGCCGGAGCAGCTGGCGGCCCGGCTGGTGGCCGCGTTGCCCGGGTGTGCGCCCGGGACGGCGGGACCCGAAACCTTCCATCCTGACGATGTGGATTCCCGGCCGGAGCAGTTCGAGAATCCGCAGCGCACCCGCGCCCGGGAGCGGTATCGGCGGCTGGTCCGGAGACAGGCCGACGGTGGCGGTTGCGCGGTGTTGCGGATGGGGCGATTCGACGCGAATGCCGACCCGCTCCGGTCGCTGGAATGGCACGACATCACCGGCGACGGCCGCTACACCGAACAGCGCGGCACTCATGTCACCGTGCGCCCGGCCACCCCGGCCGAGTTGACCCGCCATTTCGGCAGTTGGCTGGATCTGGCCTGGCGCCGGTTGGCAGAGGAGCGCGCCGACGCCTGGTGAGCGCCGGCTTCGGGGGCATAGCGGGCCGGCCTGCCGTCGAGTGCCGACGATTGCCCTCCCGATCCGGGGGCGCCGCAGGCGGACACGGGGACCACTCACAGTCCGGCCCGTTCGCGCGGGTTCGTGATCCGAAGCCTCAGTAGATGCGGATGGTTGGCGTCGTCGAGAGCCAACGCGGCCGTCCACAGGAACGCGTCGATGGATTCGGGTAGGCACCAATCCCGCGGCGCGACGGCGGGGAGCCGCAGGAGTATCGGGTCGGCGCCGCAGTGGTGGGGGCGGACCGCCCACCACTGACGACCGGTGGCATCGATGGTGGCGGCCGCGAGGACATCCGATCCGGCGGGCAGCCGCGCCGCGGCGGTACGGACGGGTGCCGGGATATGCCGGGCGGTGCCGCGGGATTCCAGTTGATCGGCGAAAACGAGGAAGACGAAACCGAGTCCGAACATGCCGGGGCCGAGGACGGCGCGCACCCGGGCGGCCGCCGCATGGATCGGATTCGGATCCGTGACGCCCCGGCTCGGATCGACCTCGGCGCATTCGGCGTGGATCGTTTCGCCGTCGAAGCGGAATCCGAACAGTACGGGCAGCGACTCGTCGGGTACGACCGGCAGGAAATGCGCGGTGATCTCAGCGACCGACTCGTCGTCGGGGTAGCGGATTGCGGTCATCCGAGCAATCCCCGCGCGACGGTATGCGCCCAGAACTCGTGGCGGATCGCATCCCACAGACGGGCGTATTCGGGGAACCGCTCGCGCATATCCGCGAGGTCGGTGCAGGTGCGGTCGGGCAGGGGCACGCCCACACCCGAAGTATCGCGCACCTCCAAGATCCGGATCGCCCCGCCATCGAGTCGCCAGGCCGCCAGCCGGCCTTCGCATTCGGTGTGGCGCGTCGGCGCGGGTGTGCCGGTGGCGTCGGCGGGGGCCGGGAAAGCGTCTTTGCGACAACGACTTCCGTATCTCTCGGGCATGCGGCTATGTTGCTGCAGGTCACAGACTCGGCGTGGGTCGGCGGGAGGCCGTCACGGGATCGATCGGAAGTCGCAGCACGTTTCCCGGTACCTGCCTACGATTGTTCTCGAACTGAGAAACGCCGGGCGATTCGTTGAGAAACAGGGGAGGCACGATGCCGAGCAAGGCGGATCTCAGCGGCACCACACTGCCGCGGCGGCAACTGGGGAGAGCGTTGCGCGATGCGCGCCACGCACGCGGTTCGACGCTGGAACAGGTGGCCCGGGAGACCGAGTTCAGCCGGGCGACATTGAGCCGGATCGAACTGGGGCAGTATGAGCGGATCAAGGTCCGGGAAGTCGAATACCTCTGCCGCTATTTCGATCTGCCGGAAGATCGCACCCAGTATCTGATGACCATCGCGGCGGAATCGAACACCAAGGTCTGGTGGCAGAACTATCGGCATTTTATGCACGAGGGATTCAGTTCCTATCTCGAGCTGGAGGCGTATGCCACCGATTTCCGGTTCTTCCAACCGCTTGTGATTCCCGGCCTTCTTCAAACGGCCGACTATGCCAGAGCGATCTACCGCGCCTACGCGCCGGACGACCCCGAGCAGCAGATCGACAGCCGGGTAGAAATGCGGATGCAGCGCCAGCGACGGCTCGTGCAGCGCCGCTCGAAAGCTCGGATGGAGTACTTGCTGCACGAGAATGCGCTGCACACGGTGGTTGGTTCGAAGCGGATCATGGCGGATCAGTGCCGGGTAATCGCCGATACGAGCACACACGACAACATCGCTCTTCGGGTGCTGCCCTTCGCTGCCGGGCTACCGACCGGTGATGTAGTGCAGCCTTTCATCGTGCTCGACTTCCCGGATAACGAGCCGACTGTGGTCCACTCGGAGGGCGCAATCGGATCTATGACCTTCGAGGACGCCGATGATGTGACGCGCTTTCGCTCACTGTACGAAACACTTCGGTTCGCGGCGCTCGATGAGGTGACCTCGCGGGATCGAATACGAAGAATCGCAAGGAGATACGACCAGTGATGGGCGAGTTATCGGGTATGCAGTGGTTCAAGTCGTCTTACAGCGGGGGTGGCGGCGACTGTGTCGAAGTCGCGTGGCTGGGCTCGGGGCGGGTAGGCGTGCGGGATTCCAAGAATCCGGCCGGCCCCGCACTGGACTTCACACCAGCGGACTGGGATGCCTTCATCGGCCGGATGCGTGGGGACCGAAAATGATTACGCCGATTCTCCCGAACATGAACTGTGTGCGCATTTGACCAGCTCAGACAACCTATCGGACATTCTTGCAGTAGACATCGAATCGACCGCGAGCGACTTCACCTCAGCCCCGGAGGACGGGCACCTTCCAGCACGGCCGTGATCGTCCGTACCGACGTGGATATGGAACCCGTCAGCCCACCCGCTGTTCGGGCAGCTCACGCTATCCGAACAGCGAAACAGCCACCCTCCGGCCCAGACCGAGGCCATCCGCCCGAGTCATGAAGGAGCGAACCTAGTTCGGTGCGCCCTGGGCGGTCGCCACGGTGGCCGCGGCGGCCCGCTCGGCCTCCTCAACGGTGCACCGACCGAGACCGCATGCCGTCGCCACACCGTACGCGGTCCGTCCCGAGGCTGCTTCGAACAAGGCCAGGCTCCGGATACTGTCTTGTGCTCCCGCCGACGACACGACCCCGGCGATGACGCGCCAGTCCGGGTCCAGCCGGCGCAGCGGCCGGTAGAACGCCGGGTCCACCGGAGCAGGGTGAGCACCGTAAGCACAGGGTATGTGTGCGGGTGGTAACGGCACCGCGCGAGCACGCAGGTTTCGTGCGACGGCGTTCAACAGATTTACCGCCGGGGCGAGACTACGGGGAGCGAGAAGCTCTTTGTGCTGGTAATCGCCGTAGCAAAGGTGCAGGAGGGTCTGTGCACCGATATCGTGCGCCCGCGCGAGGAAATCGGCCAGCTGTCGCGCGACCAGACGACCGACCGGAGCCTGGGCACCGAATCGCGCCGCCTTCACCGCCGCGAGCTGAGCGATCGGCGATTCCACCTGCCAGGTGATCAGATCGCCGTGATCGGCCAGTACCTGGGCCATTTCGGCCAGCGAGGCCTCGACGAAAACCGGTAGGTTGCGTAGGGCCGGGGTCACCGTCCGAAGGTGGCGCAGTGCACGCCCGAGCGGAAGTCCATCGGCCACCGCCGCGCCGCCGAACACGAACAACGCCAGGTCCAGTGGATTCGGTTGACTGATCTGCAATCGTGTATCGGCGAGTTCGGGGTGTCGATCCCGCAGGGCCCGGAAGGCGGCGGCGGCCGCGCCGATACGGTCGATGCGGTCCATCGCCACATGCTGTGGTTCGAGTGTGGCACCCCGGCGGATACCATAGACGCGCATATCGGCGTAGTCGGCGAAGTCACCACTGCGCACCAATTCGAAGACGTCGCCGTGTTTCTCCCGATCGCGCAGATACTCCACGACCCAGCGGGGATCCATATCCCGCGGTACACCGGTGAGCCGGTGGCCTCGGCTGCGCTGGACGAACCATTCCAGCACGGCACTGTCCTCGGTTACCAATGGGGCAGGCAAGCTGCCCACAAAATGTACGAATCGCGTCATCACTTGTCCCGCATGTAGTTCTCACAACGGATCAGGCGCTCGCCCCCTTCGGGACCACGATCCGACGACTGCCAAGCAGAATAGGTCGATCAATAGCCAGAAGTTCGCCACTGCTGGGAATGCTGCGACGGCGAACGCGTCTGCTGCCTCCAGGCCGACTTCAACTCGCGAGCCAGGACCGACAATCAACGTCTCCCTCAGCTCTGGCCTCGCCCATTCATGCGGGACCGGGAATTCAACCTCAGGATTGGCGAAAGAGCGCTCCGACCTGTGATAATTCGATTTTTTCAGGTAGGCACCGGCGCACAGATCCGGGCCACGACCTCCTCGGGCCTGACCGTGATGCCCGGCGCGCTGATCTTCGTGATTCTCGCGACCGTGTCCGGCGTCCGTCCAGGTCATGCGCAGCGGTGGGCTCGACCGGACGCTGAGTGCGCTTCCGCACAGCTATCCGAATCGGGAAGTAGGGGTACTGAAGGTTCGGTCAGACAGTGCGGGTGCTCAGACCGCCGGAGATCGTCAGTGCCTCGCCGTTGTAGCGGCCGCCGGAGTCCGAGACCAGTAGCAGGATCAATTCCGAGACCTCTTCCGGCTGGATCAGCCCGCCCCCGGCCTCGAACATGGCCATCGCGTCCTGGCGGGTCGGATTCTCGTGGTCGGGCATCAGTTCGCGGTAGGTGGCGGGATTCATGATCATGTCGGTTTGTACGCCCGAGGGGAGGACCGCGTTCACGGTGATGCCGTGTTCGGCGACCTCCTCGGCCAGTGATTTCACCAGGCCGACCACACCCCATTTCGCGGCGGCGTAGTGGCCGGACCTGCGGCCGCCCATGCGGGCGACGATGGAGGCAGTGGCGACGATGCGGCCCGAGCCGCGCTCGATCATATGCGGGACGACGGCGCGGAAGCTGTGGTAGACGCCGGTCAGATTGACGTCGATCATGTCCTGCCAGGTCTGTTCGGGCATTTCGGCGATCAGGGCGTTGGAGGCGATGCCCGCGTTGGCCAGGAGGATGTCGATACGGCCGAATTCGTCGATGGCGCGGTCGGCGACGGCGTAGAGCTGTTCCTGGTCACGGACGTCGGCGGTGACCGGGATACAGTGGCGACCGATGTCGCCGACCAGTTTCACCGTCTCGGCGAGGTCGTCTTCCGAACCCAGCGCGTAGGGCACACTCGCGATGGGTGCGGCGATATCGCACAGCACGATATCGGCACCCGCCGCGGCCAGGGTCACGGCATGTGATCGGCCCTGTCCTCGCGCGCCGCCGGTGATGACAGCGACTTTTCCGTCCAGCTTCCCCATACTTCCTCCCGCGTCGGTTCGTCGCACCCATCCTCACACTCCCGGTATGCGTCATGTGCCGGTTCGGGCCGCCGCGATCATGTCCAGCGCTTCCGATATCGCCTGGTGACCGAGCTGATCTCCCGGATACCCGAGGGTCTTCTCGGCCGCTTCGGGTTGTGCACGGTGGGCGTGGGGCCGCGACGGACGATGTCACCCGAACCTTGCTGCCGGTGCCGTTCAGTCGCCGACCCACCGGTATCGGCGCTCTGGGCGGCCGGTGCCGCCATAACGCAACCGCACCTGTGCACGCTCGGTGTCCACGAAATGCTCGAGGTATCGGCGGGCGCTCACCCGTGAGAGTGCGGTCGCCTCGGCGCACTCCTGCGCCGACAGATCGGGATCGGCCGCCCGTAATACCTGTTGCACCAGTTCCGTGGTTTGCGCGGTCAATCCCTTTGGCATCGTGGCCGACCCGCGCGGACGGCTGCCGAAGACTTCGTCCACATCCGACTGCGCGGCCCGCGACAGCACCCCGAGCTTGGCGTGCAGCGCGGCGAAATGGCGCAGTTGATCGTAGAGCGCGCTGTAGGTGAACGGCTTGATCAAGTAGTGCAGCACGCCACCGCGCACGGCGGCGCGGATGGTGTTCACATCGTCGGCGGCGCTGATCACCAC
Source organism: Nocardia testacea NBRC 100365 (assembly GCF_000308775.1). Taxonomy (GTDB): domain Bacteria; phylum Actinomycetota; class Actinomycetes; order Mycobacteriales; family Mycobacteriaceae; genus Nocardia; species Nocardia testacea. The sequence goes on along the minus strand of NZ_BAGJ01000131.1, from coordinate 5,301 downwards.
GACATCGGTCGCTTCGGCCGACTCCCGGATACCACGTAGTACGGTCAGGCCATCGATATCGGGCAGATAGATATCGAGCAGGACGAGGTCGGGGCGAAGTTCACCGATCATGCGCAGCGCGTCCGAGCCGGTATGCGCTACACCCACGACGGTGAAACCCGGTGTCTTGGCGACATATCCGGAGTGCACCCGGGCGATCATGAAGTCGTCGTCGACGACCAGCACCCGGATCACGGCCGCACCGTCGCCACGATCGGTAGCGTCGCGGTGAAGACGGCGCCCTCCGCGTTGTGCACCGAGACCGAACCGCCCCGCCGGACACACGCCTGCCTGGTGATGGCCAGTCCGAGACCGCGCTGCCCGCCTTCTTCGGCGGCCTTCGTGGTGAAGCCGTGCCGGAACACCTCCCGCGCGATGTCCGGCGCGATGCCGGGGCCCGAGTCGCGGACCACCACATGCACCTCGGTATCGCCCTGCCGCAGGTCGACCTCGATCCACCCCGTACTCGGACCCCGCAGGGCATCCAGCGCGTTGTCCACCAGATTGCCGAGCACCGTGACGATATCCGCGGACAGCGCCTCGTCCACCTCGCGCAGCTCGCTCGTCTTCGACATACGTAGTCCGACACCCTGTTCCGCGGCGAGGCTGGCCTTGGCGATCAGCAGCGCCGCGACGGCGGGATCGCCGATCCGCCCGGTCACCTCGGCGTGCCATTGATCGCGGCTGGCGCTCACCCGGCTGACGAATCGGCGGACCTCGTCGTACTCGCCGAGTTCGATCAGCCCGGCGATGGTGTGCAGCCGATTGCTGAACTCGTGCGCTTGTGCACGCAGGGTGTCGGTGGTGTTGCGGTGCTCGGTCAATTGATCTTGCAGCCGGACCAGTTCGGTGCGGTCGCGCAAGGTGACGACGGCGCCGAGGGTGCGCTGCTCGCGTCTGATCGGGGTCCGGTTCATCACCAGCACCCTGCCCCGGCGCAGGCCGATGAGGTCGGTGCCGGCGGCCTTGCCGGTGAACACGTCGAGCACACGCTCATTGAGTCCGAGCTCGTAGACGGGGCGCCCGACCGCCGTCGCCGGCAAGGAGAGCAGCGCCCTGGCCTGATCGTTGACCAGCGTGATCCGCTGCTGCTGGTCCAACCCCACCACGCCCTCGTGGATGCCGTGCAGCATCGCTTCCCGGTGTTCGACCAACCCGGTGATCTCGGCCGGCTCCAGGCCGAAGGTCTGCCGCTTCACCCACCAGGCGACCGACAGCGACCCGACGATCCCGAGTGCGCTCGCGATGCCGAGTAGGCCGAGCAGTCCAGGGAACGAATCGGTGAGTATCTGCCAGACCGCGGGTCGCTGTTTGCGCGCGGCGACGGTGCCGATGGGTCGATGGGTGTCCTGGGCGATCACCGGGGCGTACGCCACGACCGAACCGTCCAGCTCGCCCACCCAGGCCCGGCCCTCGGTCACCGGCGAATCGGCCGGCCGCAGCGGCTCACCGATCTCGTCGGGATGCTGTGAGGTGAGCACCTTCCCGTCGGCCCGCGCGATCACCACCACGTCCGCGCCGGAGGCTACCTGCGCGGATGTGGCAAACGGCGCGAGCCGCAGATGTTGCTTCGGATCGGCGAGCAGCACACGCAGGCTCGGATTGGCCGCGACATCTTCGGCAATCCCGAGCATCCGCCGCGATTCGGTGGCCCGGAACGTCTCGCTCGCTTGTGCGACCACGACCGCGGCTACCGCTGCGAGCAGGACGAGCACGATCAGCAGCTGTAGGGCCAGCAGCCGACGTGCCAGCGAGCCCTTCTTGCCCACAGTTCCGGTACCTCCTGGTCGATCGCCCCTGGTCAGTGTGACCCCGATCGTGCCGGTTCATGCCCGGCTTCGCTGTGAACACTACGAACAGAAGGATCGTTGCGCACGCAAGGCTGACATAGAACAGAGACCGGGCTCACAATTTCGGCCAGCTCGATGTAGAGATGAGGATCGACAATGCGAACCCCGAAATTGCTTACGGCCATCGTCGGTGTGCTGGCGGCCGTGTCCATGACGGCATGCACCGATACGGGCGGGTCCGCCGACAAGATCACCGGCCTGCGGATCATGGTGCCGAATTCCCCGGGCGGCGGGTACGACATCACCGCCCGCACTTCGGCCAAGGCCATGGAAGACGCGAATATCGCCAGGTCGGTCGAGGTGTTCAACCTGCCGGGCGCGGGAGGCACGGTCGGGCTCGGCCGGTTGGTCGGCGAGAACGGCAACGGCAAGTTGGTGATGCAGATGGGCCTCGGAGTGGTGGGCAGCGTCTACACCAACAAGTCCCCGTCCACACTGACCGAGACCACACCCATCGCCCGGCTGGTCGAGGAACCGGACATCATCGTGGTCGCGAAGAACTCCGAGTACACCGATATCGCGCAGCTCATGGCGGACTGGAAAGCAGACCCGGGCTCGGTCCCGGTCGGCGGCGGTTCCTCGCCGGGCGGACCCGACCATCTGGCGCCGATGCTGATGGCCAAGGCGATCGGGATCCAACCGCGGCAGGTCAACTTCGTGCCATTCGACGGCGGTGGCGAGCTGCTCGCATCCATCCTGGGCAACAAGCTCGGCTTCGGCGTCTCGGGCGTAGGAGAGTACCTCGACCAGATCCAGGCCGGTGAGCTGCGGGTGCTCGCCGTGACCGGTCCGCGGCGGATCGACGGTGTGGACGCGCCGACCCTGAAGGAGGCGGGCATCGACGTCGAATTCACGAACTGGCGCGGTGTGGTCGCGCCGCCCGGCATCAGCGACAGCGATCGCCAGGCCCTCGTCGCCGTCTACACGAGAATGCACGACTCGGCGCAGTGGAAGGATGCTGTGGCGAAGAACGGCTGGGACGACGCGTTTCTCCCCGGGGACGAGTTCGGGGGCTTCATCCAGCAGCAGACCGACCAGGTGGAGTCGGTGCTGAACGAACTGGGACTGGCGTGAGCGGCAGCGGACCCGAGCTCAGCGATCCGGGGGTCGGCCTCGGCGAGCCGGCAAGCGGCACACCCGGTGGATCGGAGGACAGCGACTCCGGCATCGCCGCTCAGCGGCACGGCGACGGCGCCGTCCGGTCCATCGCCGGCTGGTTGCGGGACCATTCCGAACTGGGGGTAGCGGCGCTGCTGGCCGGCTCGGGCGCACTGGTGATGATCGATGCGCTGACGATGACGGCCGACTTCACCCAGCGCGGCCCGGTCGGGCCCAAGGCGGTTCCGCTGGCTGTCGCTACGCTGCTGCTGGTGGTCGCCGCCGTGCTTGCCGTCGACGTGCTGCGCGGCGGCCGGGGCGAGCCGGAAGGGGGCGAGGACATCGACCTCGCCATGCCGCCCGAATGGCGGACCGTCCTGCTGCTCGTCGGGGTGTTCGTCGCCAATATCGCACTGATCGAGGTCGTCGGCTTCCCGGTGTCGGGCGCGCTGCTGTTCTGGGGTGTGGCATTCGCGCTCGGGAGCAGGCATTGGCTGCGTGACCCGTTGGTCGCTGTTTCGCTTGCGCTGGTCACCTATGTGGTCTTCGTACGGCTCCTCGATGTGCCGCTGCCCGGTGGCCCGCTGGACGGGGTGATCTGAGATGGACAGCTTTGCCAACCTGGTCGATGGATTCGGTGCCGCGCTGACCCCTACCCATCTCTTGCTCGCGGCGATCGGTGTGCTGCTCGGCACCGCCATCGGGGTGCTGCCCGGTATCGGACCGGCGATGGCGGTGGCACTGTTGCTGCCGATCACCTACAGCGTGGAGCCGACCGGCGCGTTCATCATGTTCGCCGGAATCTATTACGGCGGCATGTTCGGCGGTTCGACCACATCGATTCTGCTGAACACACCCGGCGAGACCGCGGCAGTGGTCACCGCGATCGAGGGCCATCCGATGGCGAAGAAGGGTCGCGGCGCGCAGGCGCTGGCTGCCGCGGCGGTCGGCCACTTCATCGGCGGTATCGCGGGTACGACGCTGTTGGTACTGCTGGCACCCATGGTCGCCGATCTCGCGGTGAACATCGGTGCGCCGGACTATTTCGCCGTTATGCTGCTGGCGTTCATCGCGGTCACCTCTGTGCTGGGCAGCTCGCGAGTGCGCGGATTCGCCTCGCTCGGTATCGGTTTGATGCTCGGCCTGGTCGGACTCGATCCGATTACCGGACAGCAGCGACTGACCTTCGGCTCACTCCACCTGGCCGATGGCGTCGACGCGGTCGTGGTGGCGGTCGGCCTGTTCGCGGTCGGCGAGGCACTGTGGGTCGCCGCCCATCTGCGGCACCGTCCCGCAACGCCCATTCCGGTCGGCAGGGCCTGGCTGAGCAAGGACGATATAGCGCGATCGTGGAAACCGTGGCTACGCGGACCACTCATCGGGTTCCCTTTCGGTTCGGTTCCGGCGGGCGGCGCGGAGATTCCGACGTTCCTGTCGTATACGACCGAGAAGCGGTTGTCCGCACACCGTGCCGAATTCGGGAAGGGCGCCATCGAGGGTGTCGCCGGACCGGAGTCCACCGCAAGCGCGTCGGCCGCAGGCACGATGACCACGATGCTCACGCTGGGCCTGCCGACGACGGCGGTCGCGGCCGTCATGCTCGCGGCCTTCCAGCAATACGGCATCCAGCCGGGGCCGCTGTTGTTCCAGCGGGAATCGGAACTGGTGTGGACCCTCATTGCCAGCCTGTTCATCGGAACGACGCTGCTGCTTGTGCTGAATCTGCCGTTGGCGCCGGTGTGGGCCAAGCTGCTGCAGATTCCGCGCCCATACCTCTACGCGGGCATTCTGTTCTTCGCCTCGGTCGGCGCGTACGCGGTAAGCGGTGATGTGGCCGATCTGGTGCTGCTGCTCGTGATCGGCATCATCGGTTTCATCATGCGGCGATTCGGGCTGCCGCTGCTGCCCGCGATCATCGGGGTGATCCTCGGACCGAATGCGGAACAGCAGCTGCGGCGGGCACTGCAGATCAGCGACGGCGACCTCGGCGGACTGGTGAATACCTGGTTCTCGGTGGCCGTGTACGCCGTGATCGCGACGATTCTGCTGTGGCCGCTGATTGCGAAGACGATCCGCTTCGTTCGCGACCGACGCGATTCCGGCGAAGGCACGAGCGGGGGCGGGAAATCTTCGGAGAGGGAATCGGTGGCTGTGGACGGGTAACCGTATCGGTCCACGTCCAGGCACACACCCGTGCCGGTCGGGGATCCGCCGGGGCGCCGCAATGAGGGGGCGCCCCGGCGAATCCGTGTCGGGATCTTGCCGGACCGAAGCGCGTGCCGAGGATTCACAGCAGACGTCGGTGACGGTGCTG
>NZ_BAGJ01000132.1 GCF_000308775.1 Nocardia testacea NBRC 100365 | reverse complement strand
GAAGGCCACGTTCTCCAGCGCGTCGAGATGGGCGAAAAGTAGATAGTCCTGGAACACCACACCCACCGAACGTCGTTCGGGCGGCACGAAGTCAGCGGGCGGCGCATCCCATATCCGGTCGTCGAGCCGGATCGATCCGGCCGTGAGCGGAGTGAGTCCGGCCAGGGCGCGCAGGGCGGTGGTCTTCCCGGCGCCGTTGGGGCCGAGCAGGGCGACGACCTCGCCCGGGGCGAGTCGCAGGTCCAGGTCGAGGGAGAAATTGCCGCGGGTCACCCGCAGTTCGGCCGTCAGGGTCACAACGCTCCCCGCAGCCAGCGTTCCCGGAGCGCGGCCAGCACCACCACCGAGACCAGCAACAGCACGAGGCTGAGCACGATGGCCGCGGCCGGATCGGTTTCCAGCGCCAGGTACACCGCCAGCGGCATGGTGGTGGTCCGGCCCGGGAAGTTACCGGCGAATGTGATGGTGGCGCCGAATTCGCCCAGCGCCCGCGCCCAGCAGAGGACCGTCCCGGCCACCACACCGGGCAGGATCGAGGGCAGTGTCACCCGGCGGAAGGTCAGCCAGCGGGAAGCGCCCAATGTGGCGGCGGCTTCCTCATAACGCGGATCGGCGCCGCGCAGCGCACCCTCCACCGAGATCACCAGGAAAGGCATCGCCACGAACGCTTCCGCCACCACCACCGCCGCGGTGGTGAAGGGCAGCGCGACCCCGAACCAGTCGTACAGATACCGGCCGACCAGCCCGCGGCGGCCGAGTACCAGCAGCAGGGCCACCCCGCCGACCACCGGCGGCAGCACCAGGGGGACGGTGACCAGCGCCCGCACCAGACCGCGGCCGGGTAGGTCGCCGCGGGCCAGCAGCCAGGCCAGGGGGATACCCAGCAGTAGACACAGCACGGTGGCCAGGCTCGCGCTGATCAGCGAGAGACGCAGCGCCTGCCCCACTTCCGCGGAGACCAGCCGTTCGGGCAGATCCCGCCACGGTGCCCGGACCAGCAGTCCGGCCAGCGGAACGATCAGGAACATCAGGGCCAGCAGCGCGGGCGCGAGCAACACGATCGGCCGCCGGCCCCGGACCGCGCGCCGCCGGCGCAGTGCCGCCGCCCGGCGCCGCACCGGGCCGATGCTCACGGGGTATCGAAACCGGCCGTGGTGAACACCGTGCGTGCCTGCGGTGACAGGACGAAATCGACGAACGCCGCGGCCGCGGCGGGGTTGGGTGCCTGCGCCGCCGGCGCGATCGGATAGTCGTTGATCGCCTTCTCCGATTCCGGGAACTCGATACCGGTGACCTCGTCGCCCGCGGCCCGGATATCGGTCCGGTACACCAGTGCGGCATCGACCTCACCCAGCGTCACCTTGGTCAGGACGGCTTTCACATCGGGTTCGCGGGTATCGGGCCGCGGGGTGACACCGGCCGCGGCGAAAACCTCGTCGGCGGCCGCACCGCACGGCACCTGTTCGGCGCACAACGCGATCCGTGGTTCGGGACGGCCGAAATCGGCTAGCCCGCTGATACTGCCCGGATTACCGGTGGGCACCGCGATCTCGAGCCGGTTGGCGACAAAGGTGATCGGTCCGGCGGTGATATCGCCGGAGGCGATCACCTGCTCCATATTGCGCGGCGCGGCGGAGGCGAACACATCGGCCGGTGCGCCCTGCGTGATCTGCTCGGCCAGCGCCGAACTCCCGCCGAAGCTGAACACCACATCCACCCCGGGGTGGGCCTCTTCGAATTGTTCGCCGAGAGTGGTGAAGGTTTCGGTGAGCGAGGCCGCGGCGAAAACGGTGACCTGACCGGCGATCCCGTCGCCCGGACCGCCGGAGTCGTCCGCGGTGTCCTGGCCGGCGCAACCGGCCAGCACGGTCATCAGCACGGTCACCGGGGCCAGCCGGCGTACTACGCGCCCCACAGTCCTCGCCATCATCAGCTCTCCGGGATCTCGACCACCACATGCGTCGACTTGACCGACGCGACCGTCACACTGCCTACCTCGATACCGAGTTCGTCCACCGATTCCCGGCTCAGCAGGGAGACCAGCCGGAACGGCCCGGCCTGCATCTCCACCTGCGCCATCACGGTGTCGGTGACCACCCGGGTCACGATGCCGCGCATCCGGTTGCGGGCCGAGGCCGCCACGGTCACCCCCGGTTCGGGCGCCTCGGCGTGCTGCCGCGCGAATTCGGCCAGGTCCCGGCCCCGCACACCTTTGCGCCCGTTCTCCAGCCGGACCGACGGGAGCCGCCCCTGATCTATCCAGCGCCGCACGGTGTCATCGCTGACTCCGAGCAGCCCGGCGGCCTCCTTGATCCGCAGATACGTCACGAAATGCAGTATATAGCCGGATATGCGGAACGGTTGCTGCGAAAAGCGGTAAACTTCTCAATCGGGCGGCAGGGCCAGGATCATCTCGCTCTCCGGCCGGGGATCGTCCTCGGCACACGGTTTGCTCGCCCCGGTGGGCGTGAACCCGTTGCGCAGATACAACTGCTCGGCCGGCCGGTTGCCCGCCAGCACCCACAGCCGCAGGCTCCGGTGACCGGCCTGCGCCGCCCACTCGATCACGGCGCGGACCAGCCCGTCCGATACTCCCGTCCGGCGGGCTCGGGGCGCGGTCCACATCGACACCAGTTCGGGACCGTTCGCAGTGACGATCACCCCCGCCGAACCCACCGGTCCCGCATCGGACCCGGCCACGAAGAACGGATCCCGCCGCGCGGTCCACTCGCGCCACTTCGTTTCGTCCCAGGTGAGCGCCTCGGTATGGCCGGTGGAGAAGGTGCCGGGTGCCGATCCGGCCAGCGCGTCCAACCGGACCAGGCGTGCGACGCGCCAGTCCTCCGGCCCTATCCGTCGTATCCGCATCCCCCGATGGTGCGGGGAATACAGCTGTGCGGCAACGGAAATACCGCGCGTGTGCCGGGCGCCGCGGCGGGGAGAGTGAGGGCCCCTATCGGAAAGCGCAGGTCCGGGACCGCTACCTGGTGGTGGCGGACCAGCCGTAGCCGGTCGGCCACCGGCACGCCGAACGCGGTCCGGGCCGCCCCCGTGTCACGGCAGGGTGACCGCGGGAATCGTAGGAGGATCAGCGGATGCGTAATGCCGACGACCTGCTGGACGCCGCCGCGGCAGAACTGCCCGCCATGCTGGACCGGTTCCGTCTGCTGGTGGACTGCGAATCCCCGTCGAACGATCCACCGGGCCTGCGGCGCTGCGCCGAGTTGATCCGCCCGTGGCTGTCGGAGGCGCTCGGGCGTTCCGCCCGAGCGACACGTGTAGGCGAGAATATCCACGTCCTGGCCGAAGCCCCTGACCCGCGAGTGCTGGTGCTGGGGCATTTCGACACCGTGTGGCCGGTGGGCACCACCGCCGAACGGCCCTTTTCGATCACCGACGGCATCGCCACCGGCCCCGGCACCTTCGATATGAAGGGCGGGATCGTACAGGCGCTCGCCGCGATCGGACTCCTGGCGGACGCGTCGCATGTCAGCGTGCTGCTGACCAGTGACGAGGAGACCGGTTCGGCGTCGTCGCGGCAGCTGATCGAGGGCCAGGCGCGCAAGGCCGGGGCGGTGCTGGTGTGTGAACCCGCCGCGGACGGCGGCGCGGTGAAGATCGGGCGCAAGGGTCTGGCCGCCTATCGCGTCGCGGTCACCGGCCGGGCGGCCCATGCCGGACTGGAGCCGGAGCTGGGGGTGAACGCGGGCGTCGAGCTGGCACATCAGATCCTCGCGATCGCCGGCCTGGCCTCCGGGGACACCTCGGTGGTGCCGGCGGTCCTCACCGGGGGTACCACGGTGAACACCGTGCCGGAAACCGCGGAGTGCTCGGTGGACGCGCGGTCGTGGTCGGTGGCGGATCTGGAGCGGGTGGACCGGGCGATGTTCGCGCTCACGCCGCGTCTGCCGGGAGCGAGGGTGTCGGTCACCGGCGGTATCGCCCGGCTTCCGTTCGAGGAGTCCAGCGCGCGGGGGCTCTATGGCGAGGCCGAGGCGGCGGCCCGGGAACTGGGGATGGCCCCGCTACGTGCCGTGCGGTCCGGTGGCGCGTCGGACGGTAACTTCACGGCGGCCCTCGGTGTGCCCACGCTGGACGGGCTGGGTGCGGTGGGCGCTCACCCGCATGCCCGCGACGAATATGTCGACGTGCGTGCCATGCCGGAACGGGCCGCCCTGCTCGCCGCCCTCCTGCAGCGGTTGCGACACCGTGCGGGCTGACCTGGGGCCGTACCCGACGGCCGGGCCGTGCGGGATGGCCGGGCCCGGCCCGGCCATCCCGGCACGCGGTCAGTCCTTCGGGCCGCCCGCTACATAGATGACCTGCCCCGAAACGAATCCGGCGCCCTCGCTCACCAGGAACGACGCCGTATGGGCGATATCCTCCGGATAGCCGACCCGGTTCACCGGGATCTGCGCGGCGGCGCCCTTCTGGAAGTCCTCGAAATCCACGCCGACCCGGGCGGCGGTGGCGGCGGTCATATCGGTGACGATGAAACCCGGGGCGATCGCGTTGGCGGTGACGCCGTACTTGCCCAGTTCGAAGGCGAGGGTTTTGGTGAAGCCCTGCATACCGGCCTTCGCGGCGGAGTAGTTCACCTGGCCGCGATTGCCCAGTGCCGAGGTGCTGGACATATTGACGATACGGCCCCACTTCTGTTCGACCATGTACTTCTGCGCGGCCCGGGTCAGCAGGAAGGCGCCACGCAGATGGACGCCGAGGACGGTGTCCCAGTCGTCGACGCTCATCTTGAACAGCAGGTTGTCACGCAGGACGCCGGCATTGTTGACCACGACGGTCGGCGCGCCGAGTTCGCCGGCCAGCCGCTCCACCGCGGCGTTCACCGAGTCCTCCTTGCTGACATCGGCGCCGAGCGCGATCGCCTTACCACCGGCGTTCTCGATCGCCGATACGGTCTCCGCGCAGGCGGCTTCGTCGAGGTCCAGGACACCGACCTGCAGACCGTCGGAGGCCAGCCGTTTGGCGATGGCCGCCCCGATTCCGCGGGCGGCGCCGGATACTACTGCGATCCTCTCGGCCATCAGTTCGAAGTCCTCTCGTGTGGGCGATAGTTCTTACGCCATCTAACAACGTGCGGGGTCGCGGATCGAGGGGACGGCCGGACAAGATCGGCGAGCGGCTGCTGGGCGTGTCGGACAGGGGCGGTGGCGTCCTCGCCTGCCCGTCGTTCTCGCCTACACCGCTGCGGGGGCGGGGTTCCGCCGCCTGATCCAGCCGTGGGCGCCGACAGCGAGGGGTAGCAGGACGGTGAGGAAGCCCGATACGGGCTCGAAGGCGAGACCGAAGGCGGTCAGCGCCGCGGCCGCCGCGAGGATGGGCGCGGTGACGTAACCGTGGGATCGCTCCACTTCGGCAACGGCGACACCCAGGGCGATCGCGGCGACACCGAACGCGGTGAACCAGAACGACAGTGCCGTGTCCTGGTCTCGGGTGACCCAGATGGCGATTCCCAGCACGGTATGGGCCGCCCCGATGGCGATGAGCAGGCTGCCGGTGCGGGGGAATCGTGTTTTAGAATCCATATTCATAAACTATGTCCTAGGCTGTGCCCGTGGCAAGACCCCGGATCTTCACCGACGATCGCATTCTCGACGCGGCCCGCGACCTGCTCGCCGACCCGGCGGTCACCCGACCGGCGATAGCCGCGATCAGCAGCGTCGCCGGTATCCCCACGGGGTCGATATATGTGCGCTTCGCCTCCCGCGACGAGTTGCTCGCCCGGCTGTGGCTGCGCTCGATCCGCCGCTTCCATGCCGGTTTCATCGAGGCGCTGTCCGGCCCCGACCCGCTGCTGGCCGCCGCGGCATACCTGCCTCGATATTGCCGCGATCACCCCACCGAGGCGCGGGCGATGAAGATGTTCCACCGCGACGAGCTGCTCGATATCGGACCTTTCGAGCTGCGGACCGCGATCGGCACCGTCAACGACGAGATGAACGCCGCGCTACGCGATGCCGTCGCCGCGCACCTGGGCCGTTCCGATGAACGCGCGATGGCCGTCGCGGGCGCTGCGGTCAAAGCGATCCCGTACGGCCTGGTTCGCGACTTCATCGCCCGCGCGGCCCCGATTCCCGAGTGGGTCGACGATGTCGTCGCCACCGCGTCGGGCGCTGTCGTGCGCGATTTCGCGGCCGGAGCCGCTGCTCGCCCGGCGTCGCGCTGATTCGGCGAGACCTCGCCCCTACGCCGACCCGGGCACCATGTCTCATCGAATACACCCACCCTGGGTGTGGGTTTTATGCACTCCAAATGGGTATGGCAGCGTCTATTCTCGAAATGCCCCATTCACCAGGCAGTTTGGAATGTGATGACCACTCCTCAGTCCCCGTACGATCCGACGACGGGTAAACCCTATCCCGCGCAGCCCGCGGCCGGCGCCCAACCGGCCTACCCCCCGGGTCAGCAGCCCTATGGCGCGCCGAATCAGGCGCCGGTCTCACCGGCCGATGCCAAGCTCTGGGCCGCGCTGGCCCATTTCGGCGGTATCGTGCTCGGGTTCGTCGCGCCGCTCATCGTCTGGGTGATGTACAAGGACCGCGACGAGTTCGTGCGCCGGCACGCGGTGGACGCGTTGAACTTCCAGATCGTGCTGGCGATCGCCTACGTGGTCTCCGCGGTGCTGATGATCGTGCTGATCGGCTTGCTGCTGTTCCCGATCGTCTGGATCGCGGGCATCGTGCTCTCGGTGCTGGCCGGTATCGCGGCCAACAACGGCCGTGAGTACAAGTACCCGTTCAATCTGTCACTGGTGAAGTAGCGGGTGTCCCCGGGCCGGCGGTCGTGGCGCCGGCCCGGGAACATGCGCGCGGTACCGGATGGGCGCAGTTCGATCCGGTACCGGCGATCAGGGACGCAGCACCGAGGTCAGGAACTCGGTCTGGTCGTGGACGGTCTGTTCGAAGAGATCGTCGAAGTACAGGTCGAAATGACCTGCCGGATATCGTTTCACCACCGCGTGCTTGGTTTTCGCGGCGGCTCGCAGCGCGGGTTTCACCGGGGTGATCGAATCGTTGTCGCACAGGGCGTACAGCACCGGCATCTTCAATTCCTTCACCTGCCGGGCGGGACGGGCGAACAGGATCGAGAAGGCCGCGCGGGCCGCGATCTTGGGCCGGTAGTTCGGGCTCTCCTCGGCCAGCCGCCCGAACCCGGCGGGCACATCCGGACCGGTCATCATCGCGGTGGCACGTTTACGCCCGGCCAGCCGGATCTGCACCGGTTTGCGCGAGAGCGTGCCGAACACCAGGTCCGCGGACGCCAGGAAGCCCACCTTCACGAAACTCCACAGGCCTTTCGCCAGCGCGGAGGAGAATCCGCTGACGAACGGGACCTGTGCCACCACCGCCGCGATATAGGCGTCGTCCGGGGCCACCGCCAGGGCATGTCCGCCACCCAGCGAGGTGCCCCACAATGCGATGCGCGTGGCATCGAAACCGCGCAGGGTCCGGGCATAGGCCACGGCGGCGATCCAATCCTCGCGCTGCCGGGCGAGATTCACCAGCTGCCGGGGGTCGCCGTCGCTGTCCCCGAAATGCCGGTAGTCGAAGACCAGCACCCCCATTCCCGCCGCGGCGAACCGCCGCGCGAACCGATCCAGTCCCATTTCCCGGTTGGCCCCCAACCCGTGCCCCATCACGACGATGGGGCGCGGTTTGGGTGGGCCGGCCGGTAGGTACAACCAGCCGGCACATTTCTGACCTCCCGACGGGAAGCCGACCTCGACACGCTCCATGATCATCGACCGTAACCGGTTATCGGTCCGGAGGAGTCATCCAGCCTTGGCAGGAGTGCGCCGGACCGGGGCCGGGAAGCCGATCGCCACCGAGTATCCTGGTGCGGCGGATGAGTCGGCCGGGCGGTCGCGGCGCCGGGAACGGACACCCCAGTGGTGTCACGCTCGGCGCCGAGGAAAGTCCGGACTCCACAGAGCAGGGCGGTTGCTAACGGCAACCCGGGGTGACCCGCGGGACAGTGCCACAGAAAACAGACCGCCCACGGCCCGTGCGGGTCGTGCGGTAAGGGTGAAACGGTGCGGTAAGAGCGCACCAGCGCCCCGGGTGACCGGGGCGGCTCGGTAAACCCCGCCCGGAGCAAGGTCGAAGATCGCACCTCGCGGTGCGGTTGCGCAGGTGTTCGAGGGCTGCTCGCCCGAGCCTGCGGGTGGACCGCTCGAGGTACCCGGCGACGGTGTGCCCAGATGGATGGCCGCCCCCCGGTGCGAACCGGGGACAGGATCCGGCTTATGGCCGGCTCGTCCGCGCCGCATCCCTCGGTCCTGAGGCGAGTACCCCAGCGCGTGCCGGACCCGGGTGCCGGGGTCGTTCCCCGGTGGTGGTGGCCGGGAAACCGGACGGCGGGGGAACCGGGCGTAGCATCTTGGTTTCACAGCGGGGGCGCCGAGTGCCCCGTGCCGTCACCAGGGAAACAGGATGAGAGCCAGCCAATTCGCCGCTTTTGCGGTCGGGGCCGCCGTGTGCGCACTGTCGGCCTGCGCCGCCGATGACGCACCCACCACCGAGGCCCAGCCCTTGACGATCGTCGCCAGTGAGGAGACCTCGGCGGCGAGTGTGCCCCCCGCGACGAAGACGCGCGGGCTGTACGACCCGACCGAGACCGCGGTCGGCCAGTCCGGTCTGGCGGCGTTCATCGTGTCGGTGGAGGAGGTGAACTCGCAGGAGGGGCCGGTCACCGTGTTCACCCTGCAGATCGAGAACAACACCGACGATGTGTGGAACGGCAAGAACTGGACGACGCCGACCGTGGTGTACGGCGCCGCGGGCACCCCGGCTCCACACGTCAAGTCGCCGACGGAAGGGTTCGGTGACGGTGTGCAGGGATTGATCCCGCCCGGTAGCCGCCAGACGGTGAAACATGCGTACAAAGTGACCAAGGCACAGCTGAATCCGGCGGTGGTGACCGCCGGCAGTGTGCTGTGGCAGGGCGATTTCTCGACGTTCCACCGTTGAGCCCGCCTCGGCGGACAGTGACTTCCGCAGGCGCGGGGAGGAGATGAGTATGGCGATTCTGGTCACCGGTGCCACCGGGAACATCGGCCGCAAGGTCGTCGATCAGCTGGTACGACGGGGTGCGAGGGATATCCGCGCGCTCACCGTCGACCCGGCCAAGGCCGCGCTTCCGGCCGGTGTCGAAGCGGTTCGCGGATACCTGCGCAGGCCTGCCACGCTGCCGGCCGCGTTCGACGGAGTGGACCGTATGTACCTGGCGTCGATTCACGACGGGGTGGACGAGGTGGTCGAGGTCGCCCGCGCCGCGGGGGTGCGCCATATCGTCGACCTGTCCGGGGAGCCGGACAGCTGGTGGGGCGCGATCGCGACGGCGGTCGAGGGCAGCGGGATCGCCTGGACTCATCTGTGGCCGGGCGATTTCATGGAGAACACGGGGATGTGGGCGCAGCAGATCGAGGCGACCGGCACGGTGCGCGAACCCGACCCCGAGGCCGGTAGCACGCCGATCGCCATGGACGATATCGCGGCGGTCGCCGCCGCGGCGCTGACCGAGGACGGTCATCGGGGGCGGGCCTACGAGCTGACCGGTCCGGAGAAATTGAGTCGGGCCGAACTGGTCCGGCAGATCGCCGCCGCACTGGGCCGCCCGATCGATTTCGTGCGTGCCACCCCCGAGGAGACCGTTCGGGCGCTGCGCCCGGCGATGGGCGACAACGCGCAATGGTATGTCGACAATGTCCTCATCGGACTGGACGAGCACACGCTGCCGCCGAACCGGGTGGTCGAAGAAATTGTGGGCCGCCCGGCGACGACCTTCGCGCAATGGGCCGCGCGATATGCGACCGAATTCTTCGGCGGGGCCGGTTCGCACGGGCGTTGATCGGAAAATCCACTGTTTCGCCCGGACTGCTCGATTCGTGCCACTCGTCCTTTTCCGGTGAATTCCACGGCGTGTCGCGCCGGCGATATTCACCGGGCCGCGGATCGGTGTGTGGCTATCGACCCGAGCACATGACGGCGACCATCTGATACACGGCCTGTGTTTCGGCGTCGGTCGCTTCGGTGGTGCCGGCCGCGAGCCGGTCGGACAGGGCGGGGACGACCTCGTCCTCCGGCTCGCCGGCCCGGATCTCGGCGCAGGTTTCGGTGAAGATCCCGGTGATCGCCGCATCGTCGCGGCCTTCGGCCAGACCGGGGAAGGCGCCGCGGAAACCGATCACGAAGGAACCGGCCTTGACCTGGTCTATCTGTGCGTTATCGGGAGACGCGGCGGCTGTCGTCGGAGAGGCCGCGGGCGCCGGGTCGGCGCCGTCGCTTCCGCAGGCGGCGACGGCGGGCGCGACCGCGACGAGGACGGCGGTGAGTAAGGGCAGAGAGCTGTGCACGTGCCGGATGGTAACTCCGCGAGATGGACACCGTCCCCCGCCGGGCGGGGGACGACGTTCATCCAGCGGCCACTCAGGCCGAGGGACCGATCACGAACATCTGCGCGAGGGACGCAGCCTGCTGCGGACCGACGAGGGGGAGCAGATAGTCATAGATGAGAGTGGACATACGTGAGGAAACTCCAGCTGGGATGTAGTCGGACGCTTACGGTTCGCCACAGTATCAGTTGCCCGGTGTGAACGATCTTTTCCGGCGGGATTCGTGCAGAACTGGCATAAATGGTGATTGCCGTCATAAAGTATGCGGGGTCGGCAGGCTCGCCCGGTGCCCTGGAGTTCGCGGAACGAGCCGATTCATACCTATCGGAAGACAGGTCACAACTCATATGCGGGTAGCACGTACCTTGGCAACCGGAGCTTTGATGGCCGGGGCCGCATCTGTTCTCGCTACCGTGGGCGCCGGCTCGGCCGGTGCCGTCGCGGTGACACCGCTGCCCGGTGGAGTGCGGGTGGACCTCAGCCCGGCGGATACCCGCTGGGTGGATCAGAACAATATCGGGCAGATGGTCGCGGGCATTCCGCATCCGTCGGCTCCGTCGTTCGGTCAGGCGCTGGACGCGGCCGCGGCCGTTTCCGCCGCCCAGCCCAACGGCCGGGTGGTTTTCACGGTGTTCGGTCCGCTGCACGAACTGAGCGGCTCGATGCTGGCGTTGCAGTAGTTCGTACGGATTTCCGTACCGTCGGGCCGGTACCGGGGCAACCCGGTACCGGCACGGTCCGTTTCCGGCCGGGCTCGACGGTCCTCGCCGGCTCCCCGAACAGCTTCGGCCAGTGCGGTTTTCGACAGACCGGTGTCTCAGGCCGTGTCGATGGCGGCGGCCGCCGCGGGATACTGCGCCAGGCACCGACCGGCCGCGATGTCCTCGGCATCGGCGAGTGTCTCGAAGAGGGTGGTGTCCTCACCCGCGGCATGGGCTTCGGCGGCGCGGGCGCGCAGCGCGTCGTACGATTCGACGGCGTCCCGGTGATCGCCCAGCACGGTCTGCAGATGTTTGGCGCGTTTACCCAGATCCGCGGCGGTATCGCCGAGTACCGCGGTGGCGGCCTCGCAGGAATACCGTAAACGCTTGGCGCTTTTGCGGATATCGTGCAGCAGTTCGACCCGTTCGGCGGGTGCCACGGTCGGCTCGGAGCGCACCAGGCCCCGCACCCGTTTCCGGTCCTTGCGCAGTACCGCCTCGAACATCTCACCGGCCGCTGTCGCGGCCACCGATTCGCGCAACGGCGGATCGGT
>NZ_BAGJ01000133.1 GCF_000308775.1 Nocardia testacea NBRC 100365 | reverse complement strand
GGCCGGCGGCGCGGGCGCCCGGTCCGCCGGGCGATCCACCGCGCAGCGCGGCCCGTACCCGGGCCCCGGCCGCGACGGCGAAGAAGATCGCCACCGCCGTCGCGGCGATGGTCGCCCCGGCCGCGGTCCCCGCGTGCCAGGAGATCACCAGGCCCGCGACGGTGGACAATGCGCCGAAAGCCGCTGCCAGCAGCATGATCCGCGGAATCCGGTGGGTGCAGTAGGTCGCGGCCGCGGGGGGTGCCACCAGTAATCCGAAGACCAGCAATGTCCCCACGACATGGAACGAGGCGGCGATCGCCAGGGTCAGCAGGGCGAGCAGCGCGATCTGCGCCCGGCGGGGATGCAATCCCAGGGTGTGCGCGGTGCGCGGATCGAAGGCGAGGGCGAGGAAGGCCCGGTGCCCGAGCACGGTGAGCACCAGGGCCGCGCCCAGCGCCACCAGCAGGAAGAGCAGATCACCGGGACGGGTCGCGAGCACATCGCCGAAGAGGAAGCCGGTCAGGTCCACCGCGAAGGAGCGCGAACGCGATATCAGGATCACCCCGATCGCGAGCATGCCCACGAACAGCAGCCCGATACCGGTATCGGTGGACAGCCGCCGGTTGCGGCTCAGTACCGAGACCCCGGCCGCCATGGCGGAGGCGCTCACCACCGCGCCCAGCAGCAGGTTGCCGCCGAGCAGGGCCGCGACGGCGACGCCCGGCAGCATGCCGTGTGCCATGGCCTCACCGAGAAATGCCATGCCGCGCACCACGACCCAGGTGCCGGCGAGCGCGCACAGGCCGGAGACCAGCAGGCCGCCCCACAGAGCTCGTTGTACGAAGGTGACTTCGAACGGGGCGATCAGCCAATCCATGAAAAGAAACATTAAACTGATAACGATTGTCATTACAAGTTATCGGCGGGAGTCATGGAATGCGCACGGCGGGAATCGAGATCACCGGGTTGTCGGCGGGTTACCAGGGGAACCCGGTATTGCACGAGGTCACCGCGACTGTGCCGGGCGGGCGGGTCACCGTGCTGATGGGTCCGAACGGCTCCGGAAAATCCACGCTGCTCGGGGTGCTCGGCGGGATCGTCACGCCGAACGCCGGCACAGTGGCCGGTCTCGGCGGCGGGCGCCCGGCGCTGGTCGTGCAGCAACAGGCCGTCCCCGCGACGCTGCCCATCACGGTCGGCGAAACGGTCGCCATGGGCCGCTGGGCGCATCGGGGCCTGTGGCGCCGGATCACCCGGGCCGACCGGGAGATCGTGGCGGACTGTCTGGCCCGGATGGATATCACCGACCTCGCCGGGCGCCGCCTCGACACGCTCTCCGGCGGGCAGCGCCAGCGGGTGCTGCTCGCGCGTGCGCTGGCCCAGCAATCCGATCTGCTGCTGCTCGACGAACCCGGCACCGGGCTGGATGCGGCCGCGCGCCTGGCCATCGCGGCGGCGATCCGGGAGGTCGCCGCCGCCGGGGTCACCGTGGTGCACGCGACGCACGATCCGGCCGAGGCGCGGGATGCCGATCACTGTGTGCTGTTGCGCGCCGGGCGCGTGGTGGAAGAGGGCGAACCCGGGGCCGTGCTCGCCGTCGCCGCCTGACCGCGACCGGAAACGCTCCGCGCCGGATTCGGCGGGCCACCGATTCGGTCGCGACGGTCCGCTGCTGATCCGCATCGCCCGGCGCGATGTTCCGGGTTCGGCGGACGGTGGTGTGTGCCGGGACCGGCGGCCCGGTCGGTCCGACTCGATGGCGGCCACGCCCAGCGGTGGTGTCCTCGGGGGCTGCCGGTCCCGGGCCGCCTGACGCAGGGCGGCCGCCTGTGGTCGTCGCGGGCCGGGCCGGATCCCTGGTGCGACGATGAGAACATCCTCTACTGTTTGTCTCACCGCTCGCCCGTAGCGACGACAAGGAGGTCGGATCGTGGTCGCTCGTCAACCGTGCGCGCCTTCGGCCCTGTCCCGCCGGGCGGCGGCCGACCGAGGGGAGCCGTAGTGCAGAACCGTCCGACGGCAGCCGAGCTGCTGGAATCACTCGCCGAACTGCTGGAGGACACGCTGCTGCCGGCCCTTCCACCCGACCTGCAGCACCGCGCCCGGGTCGGCGCGAATCTGGCGCGCATCCTCGGCCGTGAGGCCGAACTCGGGCCCGCGGCGGCGGCCCGGGAAAAGGAACTGCTCGCGGCGGTCCCGGTCGGCGACGACGACGCGCTGTGGCAGGCACTCACCGAGGTGGTCCGGGCCGACCTCGCGATCGCCAAACCCGGCTACGACAGCTGGGAGGGCGAATGAGCACCGATCCGGTCGGGGGACTGACCGGCTATCTGACCGGTGCGCTGGGCGGCCCGGTCACGATCACCGATTTCCAGTTCCTCTCCGCCGGGGCGCGCCGGCGCAATATCGCCTTCACCGCGACCGTGGCCGGGACACCGCGGCGTCTGGTGGCGACCGTCGTGCCGCCCGCGGTCGAACTGATGCCGGTCGACGGCGAGGCCGGGGTCCGCGAACTGGCCCGCGCGCACGGTGTCCCGGTACCCGCGGTGGTCGCTGTCTGCACCGATACCGCCTACGTCGGCGAACCGTTCGTCGTCTCCGAGCATATCGACGGGGAAACGGTGCCGCGCAAGGTGCTACGGACACTGGCCGCGTCCGGCAACGCCGCCCGGACCGCTCGCCAGTGGGGCGCGGCAATGGCCCGGTTGCACCGTATCGACCCCGCCGCCGCGCCGGAATCGGTACCGGCCGCCGGCGCCGACCCGGCCGCCGAACATCTGGCCGAGGTCGAGGCCGCCGCCCGCCTGCTGCTCGCCGACCGTTCCGTCTTCTCCCTCGCCCTGCGCTGGCTGGAGAAACGGCTGCCCGGACCGCCGTCGGCGCCCGCGCTCGTCCACACCGATATGCGCAACGGCAATCTGATCGTCGGCGCCGACGGATTGCGCGCGGTACTGGACTGGGAGGGAACCCAGCGGTTCGGCGACCCCATGCGTGACGTCGCCTGGCCCGCCCTGCGGATGTGGCGTTTCCGGGAGGACGCGCGGGAGTTCGGCGGTTTCGCCGACCGCGAGACCTTCGTGGGTGCCTATGAGGAGGCGGGCGGCATCTTCGATCTCGACCGGTACCGCTGGTGGAAGGTCATGGGCACGCTGTACTGGGGGGTCGGGCTGGCCCAGCAGGCTGCCGCCCATCTCGACGGAACCGTCCGCGACATCGTCATGGCCGCCAGCGGGCGCCGCGTATCGGAAATCGAATGGGATCTGCTCATGCAGATCCGCCCCCGCGTGAAAGCTTAGGAGAGACCGTGGATTTCGAGTTGCCCGCCGATCTGTCGGCCTATCTCGGCGAACTCGACGAGTTCATCGAGCGTGAGATCCGGCCGCTCGAACAGGCCGACGACAATATCCGGTTCTTCGATCATCGCCGCGAGGACGCCCGCACCGATTGGGAGCGCGGTGGCCTGCCCACCGCGGACTGGGAGGCGCTGCTCGCCGAATCCCGGCGCCGGGCCGACGACGCCGGCCACTACCGCTACGCCTTCCCGAAGGAGTTCGGCGGCCGGGACGGTACCAATCTCGGTATGGCGGTGATCCGCGAGCATCTGGCCCGCCGCGGTCTCGGTCTGCACTGCGATCTGCAGAACGAGCACGCGATCGTCGCGAACAATGTCGGGCTGCTGCTGATGCTGGAGTACGGGACCGAGGAGCAGAAGGCGCAGTGGGTGGACGGCCTGGCCGCGGGCACCCGGTTCTTCGCCTTCGGTATCACCGAACCCGAACACGGCTCCGACGCCACCCATATGGAGACCACCGCCGTCCGCGACGGTGACGAGTGGGTCATCAACGGCACCAAGACCTGGAACACCGGTGTGCATGTGGCCGACGCCGACCTCATCTTCGCCCGCACCTCCGGCGCCGCGGGCGACGGCCGGGGAATCACGGCGTTCCTGGTGCCCACCGATACCGCCGGGTTCCGGGTCGAGGAATACCTGTGGACCTTCAACATGCCCACCGACCACGCCCGCGTCTCGCTCACCGACGTGCGCGTCCCGGATTCGGCGATCTTCGGGCGGGAGGGCCGCGGGCTGGCCGTGGTCCAGCATTTCTTCAACGAGAACCGGATCCGGCAGGCCGCGTCCAGCCTCGGCGCCGCCCAGTACTGCGTGGATCGCGCGGTGGCCTATGCCAACGAGCGCAAACCGTTCGGCAAACCGCTGTCGTCGAATCAGGCCATCCAGTTCCAGCTGGTCGAACTGCACACCCAGTGCGAGATGCTGCGGGCGCTGGTGCACAAGACGGCCTGGTCCATGGACACCTACGGGACGTTCGCGGTGTCGGAGCAGGTGTCGATGTGCAACTACTGGGCGAACCGGCTGTGCTGCGAGGCCGCCGACCGCGCCATGCAGGTGCACGGCGGACTCGGCTATTCCCGATACACCCCGTTCGAGCACATCTACCGCCATCATCGCCGGTACCGGATCACCGAGGGCGCGGAGGAGATCCAGATGCGCCGGGTGGCGGGCTACCTGTTCGGATTCATGGACCGTGCCGTGGTGAAGGGCGTCGGGTCCGAGCGGGGATAGCGGGCGGCGGCCCGGTGGCGCCGCGGGCGCGGCGGGCGGCGACGTAGCTTCGTCCCCGGTCCGCGTCTGCGCCCGGCCGGGTCGAAGGTGGGAGCAGCGATGGACGCGCAGCCGGAAAGCGCGGTGAACACCGCCGCCCACCTGGAAATCGACGATGTCATCGACCCCCGGCGGATACCCGTGCGGTCCTGGCCGCGGCGCTGCTCGCGCAGCCCGGCCCGCCGCGCGACGGCCGACAGCCGGCGCGGTGCGGGTATCGACATCTGGTGACGGTGTGCCGCCGTGCACCTCGTCCGGCTGCGGCCGGACCTACGGTTCCACCGATCCGGTGTATTCCGGAGCGGTCAGCAGTTCGGTGAGCCGCGCGCTCATGGCACGCCCCGCGGCCAGCAGTGGTTCGGTGGAGCGCAGGGTGCGGCTCAGCACGAAGGCCCCCTCGAGTGTGGTGACGATACCCAGGATCAGTTCGCGCGCGGTTTCGGGCGGCAGGCCGCGCCCGGCGAAATACGCTGTCCCGCCGGTGATCCAGTCGTCGATGATCTCGGCGAGGACCTGCCGTAGCGCGGGTTCGGCATCGGCGATCTCTCCGGCCACCGTCCCTACGGGGCACATATTGATCCACCCGGTCTGCTCGATCTGCTCGGCCGCCGCGGCGAAGGCCGCCGGTACGGCGTCGCGCAGGTCCGCATAGGGGGTGAGCAGCAGTGGGATCAGTTCACCGTAGGCGGCGCCGGCCGCGCGCAGTGCGGCGGCGGCGAGTTCGGGCTTTCCGCCGGGGAAATGGTGGTAGAGCGAACCCATCGGCACACCCGCCGACACGGTGATCTGTTTGACGCCGGTCCCGCTGTATCCCCGGGTGCGCAGCAGTTCGACGGTCGCGGCGATCAACCTGTCGCGGGTGCCGGTTGACATCTTCTCGGTCACCGTTCCAGACTAGAGCAATCACTCTAGAGCGATCGCTCGAAAGGGGTCAGCAGATGCCGACGGTACAGATTCCCGCAGGTCGGGTCCACTATGTCGAGCAGGGGGAGGGGCCGCCGGTGGTACTCCTGCACGGCCTACTGATGAACCACACCGTGTGGGACGCGGTGCTGGACCTGTTACCGCCCGGGTTCCGCTACATCCGGCCCGACCTACCGCTGGGTGCGCATCCGATCCCGCTCGAACCGGGGACCGATCTGAGCCTGCGCGGACTGAACCGGCTGGTCGCCGATTTCCTCGCCGCCCTGGATCTCGACGAGGTGGTTCTGGTGCACAGCGACTGGGGCGGGGCCCTGTTCCTCACCGCCTACGGCCTGGACGACCGGGTCGGCCGGCTGATCGTGCTGCCGTGCGAAGCGTTCGACAACTTCCCGCCGGGACTGCCGGGCAAGACGGCGAAGGTCGCGACCTGGCTACCCGGTGGCATCGTGCTCGCTCTGCGGCAGCTGCGGATACCCTGGCTGCGCCGCCTGCCGCCGCTCTTCGGCTGGATGGCCCGCCGGCCACTGCCGGACGGACTCGTGCACGGCTGGACCGAGCCGGGCCTGCGGGACCGTCGCATCCGGCGGGACCTGCTCGCCTACACGCGGTCCGGATTCCGCGCCCGCGAACTGGTCGCGCACACCGAGGCGCTGCGCCGGTTCACCGGTCAGGCCCTGATCCTCTGGTCGTCGGCCGGTAAGGTCATGCCCCGCGCACACGGCCGCCGCCTCGCAGAGCTGATCCCCGGGGCCCGCCTGGTCGAGATATCCGACGCGTATGTGCTGTCCATGCTGGACCGGCCCGAGGTCGTCGCGGCGGCGATGGCCGAATTCCTCACCGGCGACCGGGCGGGCAGCGGGCGGTGACCGGCGCCGCGCGGCGCGTCACCTGCCGCCCGGCCCCGCGCGGCCCGGAAGCCGCGGCGCC
>NZ_BAGJ01000134.1 GCF_000308775.1 Nocardia testacea NBRC 100365 | reverse complement strand
CCAAGGGGCTGCTGCACGGATAGGTGACATCGATCTGGCTTGCCGAGAGGTGAGCCTGGAAGGATGTCATCGTGCCCAAGCCCTACCCGCAGGAGTTCCGTGACGATGTGGTCCGGGTCGCCCGAAACCGTGAAGAAGGAGTGACTCTCGACCAGGTCGCCGCCGATTTCGGGATCCACCCGATGACCTTGACGAAGTGGATGCGTCGAGCTGATATCGACGAGGGCAACAAGCCCGGAACGACCAGAAGCGAGTCCGATGAGCTGCGGGAATTGCGGCGCCGCAACCGTTTGCTCGAGCAGGAGAACGAAGTGCTGCGCCGGGCTGCGGCGTATCTGTCGCAGGCCAATCTCCCGGGAAAAGATTCTACCCGCTCGTGAGCGAGCTCGCCGCCGACGGGATCCCCGTCGCGGTCACCTGCCGGGTACTGAACCTTGCTCGCCAACCCTATTACCGGTGGCTGGCCGCGCCGGTCACCGAGACCGAACTCACCGAGGCCTATCGCGCGAACGCCCTGTTCGACGCCCACCGCGACGACCCGGAGTTCGGCTACCGGTTCCTGGCCGACGAAGCCGATGCCGCTGGTGAACCGATGGCCGGGCGCACCGCCTGGCGGATCTGCTCGGCCAATCGCTGGTGGAGTGCGTTCGGCAAACGCCGGCGCGGCAAGAACGGCCGACCGGGCCCGCCGGTGCACGACGACCTCGTGAAACGAGACTTCACCGCGCATGCACGAAACCACTTGTGGCTCAGCGATATCACCGAACATCACACCGGTGAAGGCAAGCTCTACCTCTGCGCGGTCAAGGACGTGTTCTCCGGCCGGATCGTGGGCTACTCGATCGACTCGCGCATGAAGTCGAGGCTCGCGGTCGCGGCATTGAACAACGCGGTAGCCCGCCGCGGCGAGGTCGCCGGCTGCATTCTGCACACCGACCGCGGTTCTCAATTTCGATCCCGACGTTTCGTTCACGCCTTGAACCGGCACCGGATGGCCGGCTCGATGGGCCGGGTCGGTGCGGCCGGGGACAACGCGGCCATGGAAAGCTTCTTCAGCCTGCTGCAACGCAATGTTTTGGACCGACAGCGGTGGCACACCCGCGAACAGTTGCGGATCGCGATCGTGACCTGGATCGAACGCACCTACCACCGCCGTCGCCGCCAAACCCGGCTCGGCCGGTTGACCCCGGTCGAATACGAAGCGATCATGACCCCAGCAGCAGCCGGTCAGGCTGCCTAACTACTGTCACCTGATCGTGCAGCAGCCCCCAA
>NZ_BAGJ01000135.1 GCF_000308775.1 Nocardia testacea NBRC 100365 | reverse complement strand
ATGCTCACCGCCCAGCTCGCGACGCCGGTGCGCACCGCCTATGTCGCCACCGGGACGCCCCGTGTTCCCGAGGTCGTGGCGCAGTTGCGGGAGAGCGGGCAGGAGCGGGTGTTCATCGCCTCCTATCTGCTCGCGCACGGGCTTTTCCACGAGCGGCTGCATCGGGCGGGTGCGACGGGGGTGGCCGAGCCGATCGGGGTGCATCCGGCGGTGGTGCGGCTGATCGCGGACCGCTACCGCAGCGCGGTCCGCGACGCGGACCGGCAGCGAGTGCGCTGACCGTGCTGCCGTGCTGTGCGCCAGGAGTCGCGGCCGGCGGATCCGTCAGCGCGCGTTGCGCAGGCGAATGCCGCTGAAGCCCAGCGTGCCGGTGGTCCGCGGGCTCAGACCCGGTACCAGATGAACGGGTCCTCGCGAGTCGGGCCGTACCGGTCGATCTGGTCGAACAGGAGGGCGGCCGGTTCCACGACGGCACTGCGGCCCTGGGCGTCGTCGTAGGCCACCAGGATCCCGACGAATGCGGCGTGCCCGTCGGCGGTCTGCCGGTACACCACTCCACCGGAATCGCCGGCTTCGGCGCCGAGCGCGTTGGTCGCGTAGAGCCAGTCCTCGTTGGCCTCGGTGATCGATCCGCAAGTCCAGCCGGTGGTCGCGCCGATCTTGCAGATCTCCTGTCCCAGCTGGGGTTTCATATCCACCGTGGACAGGCCGAAGCGGCCCATGGACGCGGCGACGCCGATCCCGTCGTACAGGCGGATCAATCCGAAACCGAACTTCAGGCCCTCGTCCGGGCGATGGGTTTCGAACCAGCCGATCGGATTGCCGACTTTGTCGGTGACGATTCCCTGGTGGTAGCAGTGGCCGGCGGTCACCGCGTACTGGGCCGAGCCGATCGAACCGGTGAGTCCCACGGTGCAGCGGGTGGTGACCGCCTTCCCGTCGGCTATCTCGGTGTGCCGGATCTCCATGCCCGGGTACACCGTCACGGTGGGTGCGGCCGCGGTGGGTGCGGCCATCGCGGTGGACCCGGGAATCAGCGCCGTACCGGCCGCGGCGAGCACCGCGCACACCGCCGCGGTGACGGACTGGGGGCGGCGACTGCGCCCACGCCGGAAAACGCTGAACATCGCGTACCTCGAATTGGCTCGAGCGACCGCCGACGCGGTCGGATCGGGCAGTCAGCGTAGACGATCGCGCGCCATGCCGCCGGTTCGGCTCTTCCCAATCCGTGGAAGAGCGGACGCACGGAGGCCGGACGGGTGCCGGCGACCGTTCCGGCGTGTGTAAACAAATGTAAATCACTGGAGAAGCGGCGATTTCCGAAATTTCACCGTCGCGGCCCGAACGGCCCGCGTGGCGGCCGGTTCCACCGCTTCCGCCCGTGTTTTCCCAGGAGGCCGGTCCCCGCCGTGGCGGGACGCACCCGCCCGCCGTGACAACCGGATTGCGGTGACCTCACAGCTCACCGACCTGCGGTTTTCACTGTGAGAACGGTGTTTGGCCAGGTCGGGCGGCGTCTTTACAGTCGGTGCATCAGCCGTTTTCACCGCTTGCAGAAAAGGGGGCGTCGTGGTCGTCTCACGTACTCCGGGCTCGGCGCACACCACCGCGGCAGGGCACACCGGGGCTCCGGCCGCCGGGGACGCGTTGCTGCGACTGGGCAAGTACTTCCAGCGTGGCGAGGTGTCCGCGGACCACCGCACGGTGCACAAGGTGGGTGGCCGCGGCGCCGACGAGTTCTACCGGGACCGCTGGTCGCACGACAAGGTGGTGCGTTCGACCCATGGCGTGAACTGCACGGGGTCGTGCTCCTGGAAGATCTATGTGAAAGACGGGGTGATCACCTGGGAGTCCCAGCAGACCGACTATCCGTCCGTCGGCTCGGACAAACCCGAATACGAACCCCGCGGTTGTCCGCGCGGCGCGTCGTTCTCCTGGTACACCTACTCGCCGGCCCGGGTCCGGTACCCCTATGTGCGGGCGACGCTGCTGGAGCTGTACCGGGAAGCCAAGACCAGGCTGAAGGACCCGGTACTGGCGTGGGCCGACCTGGTGGAGGACCCCGAACGCGCCCGCAGGTACAAGGCCGCGCGCGGCAAGGGCGGTTTCGTGCGCGCCGAATGGTGGGAGGCCGCCGAGATCGCGGCCGCGGCCCACGTCCACACCATCAAGAAGTACGGACCCGACCGCGTCGCCGGATTCTCGCCGATCCCGGCCATGTCGATGGTCAGTCACGCGGTCGGCGCCCGGTTCATCTCGCTGCTGGGCGGATCGATGCTGTCGTTCTACGACTGGTACGCGGATCTGCCGGTGGCCTCGCCGCAGGTGTTCGGCGACCAGACCGATGTCCCGGAATCGGCGGACTGGTTCGACGCCGGATACCTCATCATGTGGGGGTCCAATGTCCCGGTCACCCGGACACCGGACGCCCACTACATGACCGAGGCCCGCTATCGCGGCCAGAAGGTCGTGGTGGTCTCGCCGGATTACGCCGACAACACCAAGTTCGCCGACGAATGGGTCGCCGCCCGGCCGGGGACCGATGCCGCCCTGGCCATGGCAATGGGCCATGTGGTGCTGCGGGAGTTCTTCGTCGAGCGGGAGACACCCCGGTTCCTCGACTATGTCCGCAAGTACACCGATCTGCCCTTCCTGATCACGCTGGAGGACGGCGCGGACGGGGTGGCGGTGCCCGGAAAGTTCCTCACCGCCGCCGATCTCGGCCGCACCGACGAGGGGGCGGAGTTCCGGACCGTCCTGCTCGACGGCGAGGGCGCGCCGGTGGTGCCGAACGGATCGCTGGGGGACCGCTTCGGCGCGAACGGCACCGGGCGCTGGAACCTGGATCTCGGGGGTGTCGAGCCACTCCTGACGCTGTACGGCCGCACCGACGATGCTGCGGCCGTACAGTTCCCCCGTTTCGATACCGACACCCCGGGCGTACTGACCCGCGGCGTGCCGACCGCCACGGTCGCCGGGAAACGGGTCACCACGGTGTTCGACCTGCTGCTCGCGCAGTACGCGGTGGGCCGTCCGGGGCTGCCCGGCACCTGGCCGGCCGATTACGACGACGCCACCGAGCCCTACACCCCCGCCTGGCAGGAAACCGTCACCGGTGTCCCGGCCGTGCAGGCGCGGCGGATCGCCCGGGAATTCGCCGACAACGCCGACCGCTCCGGTGGCCGGTCCATGATCCTGATGGGCGCGGGGACCAATCACTGGTTCCATTCCGACCAGATCTACCGGTCCTTCTTCACCCTCACCCTGCTCACCGGCTGCCAGGGGGTGAACGGTGGCGGCTGGGCACATTACGTGGGTCAGGAGAAATGCCGCCCGGTGACCGGCTGGTCCACCCTCGCGTTCGGGCTGGACTGGCAGCGTCCGCCGCGCCAGATGCAGGGCACGGTGTTCTGGTATCTGACCAACGACCAGTGGCGCTACGACCCCTTCACCGCCGACGCCTTCTCCTCACCGCTGGGGAAGGGAAAGTTCGCCGGCCGCACGGCGGCGGACAATATCGCGCTGGCGACCCGGCTGGGCTGGATGCCCTCGTACCCGACATTCGACCGCAATCCGCTCGACCTGGCCGACGAGGCCGAAGCGGCCGGCCGGACCGCGGCCGACCATGTGGTGGACGGACTGAAATCCGGTGCGCTGCGGTTCGCCTGCGAAGACCCCGACGCCCCGGAGAACTTCCCCCGCGTGCTCACCGTCTGGCGGGCCAATCTGCTCGGCTCCTCCGGTAAGGGCAACGAGTACTTCCACCGGCATCTGCTCGGCGCGGATTCCAATCTGCAGACCACCGACACCACCGGGGTGCGGCCGGAGGAACTGGTTTGGCGCGAGGAAGCCGCTACCGGAAAGCTCGACCTGCTGCTCTCGCTGGATTTCCGGATGACCAGTACCACGTTGTTCTCCGATATCGTGCTCCCGGCCGCCACCTGGTACGAGAAATACGATCTGTCCTCGACGGATATGCACCCGTTCGTGCACGCCTTCACCCCGGCCATCTCGCCGCCGTGGGAGGCGAAAACCGATTTCGAGGCATTCCACCGCATCGCCCGCGGCTTCTCCTGGCTCGCCGAGAAGCATCTCGGGGTGCGCAAGGACATCGTCGCGGTGCCGTTGCAGCACGATTCACCGGACGCCATGGCCCAGGCCGGCGGCCGGGTGCTGGACTGGAAAGCCGGGGAATGCGAACCGATCCCGGGCAAGACCATGCCGAAACTGGTGGTCGTCGAACGGGACTATTCGAAGATCGCGGAGAAGATGGCCGCGCTGGGGCCGCTGGTGGAGACCCTCGGACTCACCGTCAAGGGCGTCACCACCCATCCCGGCGCCGAGGTGGAATACCTGGCCGGAGTGAACGGGACCGTGGTGTCGGGGGTGGCGCAGGGCCGGCCTTCGCTGGCCGCGGACAAACATGCCGCCGAGGCGATCCTGGCGCTGTCCGGCACCACCAACGGGCGGCTCGCGGTGGCGGGTTTCCAGGCACTGGAACGCCGCACCGGCACCGAACTCGCCGATCTGGCGGCCGAACACGAGGGTAAGCGGATCACTTTCGCCGATACGCAGGCACGGCCGGTGCCGGTGATCACCTCACCGGAGTGGTCGGGCAGCGAAACCGGCGGGCGCCGCTATTCGCCGTTCACCATCAATACCGAACGGCTCAAACCGTGGCATACGCTCACCGGCCGCCAGCACTTCTATCTCGACCACGACTGGATGATCGAGCTCGGCGAACAGCTGCCGACCTTCCGGCCGCCCCTGGACATGACCGCGCTGTTCGCCGAACCCGCCGTCGGCGATATCGGTGACGGCGGCGTCACCGTGCGATACCTGACCCCGCACTCCAAATGGTCGATCCACTCGGCCTACCAGGACAACCTGCACATGCTGACCCTCTCGCGCGGCGGCCAGACCATCTGGATGTCGGAGAAGGACGCCGCCAAGATCGGGGTGGCCGACAACGACTGGATCGAGGCGATCAACCGCAACGGGGTGGTGGTGGCCCGCGCCATCGTCTCGCACCGGATGCCCGAGGGCACCGTATTCATGTACCACGCGCAGGACCGGGCCGTGGATGTCCCGCGGATCGAGGGCACCGCCGCGGCGGGCAAAACCTTCACCGGCAAGGGCAAACGCGGCGGTATCCACAACGCGCTCACCCGGATCATGATCAAGCCCACCCATCTGATCGGCGGTTACGCCCAGCAGTCGTTCGCGCTGAACTACCACGGCCCGACCGGTAATCAGCGCGACGAGGTCACCACCATCCGCCGCCGCAGCCAGCAGGTGGAGTACTGACGTGATCGGGTCGAGCGCGGAGGCGGTAGCGCAGCGTAATCACGTAGCGCTCCCGATCACGTCGAAAGAAACACCGATGCGCCGCCACCACGAGCCGACCGCGACCCCGGAGGACAAGATATGCGAGTGATGGCGCAAATGGCCATGGTCATGAACCTCGACAAGTGCATCGGCTGCCACACCTGTTCGGTCACCTGTAAACAGGCGTGGACCAACCGCGGCGGGACCGAGTATGTCTGGTTCAACAATGTGGAGACCCGGCCCGGCCAGGGCTATCCGCGGCAGTACGAGGACCAGGAGAAGTGGAAGGGCGGCTGGACACTCGACCGACGCGGCCGGCTCACACTGAAATCGGGCTCGCGGCTGAAACGGCTGCTGAACATCTTCGCCAACCCCGACCTGCCGACCATCGAGGACTACTACGAGCCCTGGAGCTACGAGTACGACAATCTGCTGTCCTCCCCGGCCATCGACACCACTCCGGTGGCGCGGCCGAAATCGCTGATCACCGGAGATGATACGAAGGTCACCTGGGGTGCCAACTGGGACGACGATCTCGGCTCGGGGCCCGATCAGGTCGGCCGGGACCCGCTGCTGGCCCGGGTCTCCGAACAGGTGAAGCTCGAATTCGACAAGACCTTCATGTTCTATCTGCCGCGGATCTGCGAGCACTGCCTCAATCCGTCGTGCGCGGCCGCGTGCCCGTCCGGGGCGATCTACAAACGGTCCGAGGACGGGATCGTCCTGGTGGACCAGGACAAATGCCGCGGCTGGCGGCAGTGCACGACCGGCTGCCCCTACAAGAAGATCTACTTCAACCACAAGACCGGCAAAGCCGAGAAGTGCACCTTCTGCTATCCGCGGGTGGAGGTCGGTATCCCGACGGTGTGCTCGGAAACCTGCGTCGGACGGCTGCGCTATATCGGCGTGATGCTCTACGACGCCGACGCGGTGCTCGCGGCGGCGTCGGTCACCGAGGACAAGGACCTGTACCCCAGCCAGCTCGGGGTCTTCCTGAACCCGCACGACCCACGGGTCGTCGCCGAAGCCGAACGCGCCGGTATCTCACCGGAATGGATTCAGGCCGCGCAGAATTCACCGGTCTACCGGCTCATCGTCGACTACCAGATCGCGCTGCCGCTGCATCCGGAGTACCGCACCATGCCGATGGTCTGGTATGTCCCGCCGCTGTCGCCGGTGGTGGACGTATTGGCGGAGACCGGCCACGACGGTGAGGACCACGCGAACCTCTTCGGCGCGATCGACGCGTTGCGGATCCCGGTGGAGTACCTGGCCGAACTGTTCACCGCCGGTGAGGTCGGCCCGGTGCGGGCGGCGCTCCAGCGGCTGGCCGGCATGCGCGCGTTCATGCGCTCGATCAACCTCGGTCAGGAACCCGATCCGGCCATCGCCCCCTCGGTGCGGCTGGAGCCCGAGGAGATCGAAGCCATGTACCGGCTGCTGGCCATCGCGAAATACGAACACCGCTATGTGATCCCCACCGGCGCGAGTGCGCGGGCCCACGAGCTGGATTCACTGGCCACCGGATGCAGTCTGGACAACGACGGGGGTCCGGGGATGACCGCGTTCGACGAGATGGTGGAGAAATTCCATCTCACCGACACCAACGGCGCCGCGCCGGAGGCGAAGACCGGCCGGATCAACCTGCTGAACTGGGACGGACGGAGCACCGACGGACTGGTGCCCGCCGGTGCGAGCGGCTCGAACGCCGCGGCGAACGAGGACGGCACGGGCGGCCACAGCGCGCGCCGAGAGGCGAACGCACACCGCTCGAACCGACGGGCGGCGAACGGACACGGCGCGAGCGGGCGGGCGGCGAATGGAGCCGGCGAGCGTGACCACAACCGCACCGACAGCTCCGGCGGACCGAGCGAAAACCATCCCGGCGTATCGGCCAACGATGACGCGGCGTCCCCCGCAGCGACGGAGGTCCGGCGATGATCCGGTACCTCCGCCTCCGCTCCGGCCGCGGATCTCATGAACCTGCTCCGAGGAACAACCGATGGCGCTGCTGAAACTCCGCCGCCGGGCCGAACCGGCACTGGCGATGAGCGAACGGGACCGCCGGGTCGTCTGGCGCACGGCCGCGCTGCTGCTGGACTATCCCGGTAGCGGGCTCCGCGCGACGCTGGAGGAGATCGAGGCGGCCATCGGCGAACTACCGGAGCCGGTGCGGACCCGGCTGCGGGATTTCTGCGATCACGTGCGCGCCACCCCCGAACTCGAACTGGCCGCACGCTATGTCGAAACCTTCGATATGCGGCGCCGTGCGAGCCTGCACCTGACCTTCTACGCCTACGGCGACACCCGGAAGCGGGGGATGGCGCTGTTGCGTTTCAAACACGCCTATCGGCACGCCGGGGTGGAACTCGGCGATACCGAACTGCCCGACCATCTGCCCGTCGTGCTCGAATTCGCGGCCACCGTGGATCCGATCGGCGGCGAACGCCTGCTCGGCGAACATGTGCCGGTACTGGAACTGCTGCGGCTGTCGCTGGCCGACAGCGACTCCCCGTACGCGTCGGTGCTGGCCGCGGTCGTCGCCACCCTGGCCCCGCCCACCACGGCGGATCGGCGCCGGATCGCCGAACTCGCCGCCCAGGGACCGCCGGAGGAAGAAGTCGGGCTCGAACCCTTCGCCCTGGACCCGGCCATGCCCGAGCACTCGGAGGGCCGCCGATGAGGCGATACCTCCGCCGACGCCGCGACTTCCGCTGTGCACCCGCTTCGAGGAGAACCTGATGAACTCCACCCTGTGGCTGACCCTGCCCTATGTAGCGTTCACCTCCTTCGTGCTCGGCCATATCTGGCGTTTCCGCACCGACCAGTTCGGCTGGACCACCCGGTCCTCGCAAATCTACGAATCCCGCCTGCTGCGGATGGGTAGCCCGCTGTTCCACTTCGGCATGCTCGGGGTGTTCTTCGGCCATGTGCTCGGTGTGCTGATCCCCGAATCCTGGACCGCGGCGGTGGGTATCAGCGAGCACATGTACCACCTGGTCGCGGTGAGCGCGGGCACGGTGGCCGGGCTGATGGTGCTCACCGGTATCGGCATCCTGCTCTACCGCAGGTTCACCGTCCCGGCGGTCCGCAAGGCGACCACGGCCAACGACAAGTTCATGTACTTCCTGCTCGGCGGTGCCCTGATCACCGGTCTGCTCAATACCGTGGGCAGCAATCTGTTGTGGGGCACGTACAACTATCGGGAAACCGTGTCCCCGTGGTTCCGCAGTCTGTTCACCGCGAGCCCGCAACCCGAACTCATGGTCGGCACGCCGTGGACGTTCCAGGCGCACGGCCTGTTCGTGCTCGTCCTGCTCGCGGCGTGGCCGTACACCCGGCTGGTGCATATGTTCTCCGCCCCGGTCGGCTACCTGGTCCGGCCGTATGTGGTGTACCGCAGCAAGGAGGTGGCGGGTCCGGACACACGCCGCTACGCCCGCGCCTGGGACGCGCCGGTCACCCCCGACCACTGGAGCTGAACCCGGCTCCCACTCGACAGCGCGGTCGTGGTGCCGGGCCGGCCGGACCGGCCGGCGTCGGTCGGAACCGGCATGTCGGTCGGTAGCGAGCAGCGCCGGTCACAGCGAGCCGCCGCCCGGCCGGTTCACGCCGATGCGGTCGGGAGAAGCCGCCGTGCTCGGTTCGAGTCGTCGGAGCGGGCCGCGCGGTCGGAGCGCGCCGGTGTGATCGGCATCGGGTGACTCCACCTATACCAGCGGGATGAACTCGACGTGGTCGTCGTCGTGGGCCCCCGCGGGTACGACGACCAGGCCGTCGCGGTCGATCAGTCCACCGAGGTGGGCGGTGCGGATCGACGGATCGCCCACCCAGCCGCCGCCGGGCTGTGTCGCGTACCGGGCGGGCACGATCCGCGCCACCGGGCCGGAGATCTCACCCGCATTGCGCAGCGGTCCGCGGGCCCGCCGGGGCTCGGGGGCGCCGGTACGGCCGGCGACGATCACGGGCACCAGGGCGAGCAGGGTCGCGATCGCGGCGTAGGGGTTGCCGGGTAGGCCGAGAACCGTGGTGCCGGAGGATAGTTCGGCCACCACGGTGGAGCCGCCCGGACGCAGGGCGAGCCGGGACACCAGGAACCGGGCCTCGCAGCGGTCGAGGGCACCGCGTAGCTGATCGGCCGCGCCGCCACCGGTGGCCCCGACCACGACCAGTAGATCGCAATCGGCCGCGGTGGCCAGGACCTGGTCGAAACCGTGGGCGGTATCGCGCAGATGCACCCGGTCGAATACCGCGACGCCCTGCGCGGCGAGTAGCTCGGGCAGGATCGGGCCGATCGAATCACGGGTCTGCCCGGCCTGCAGTGGTCCGCTGCTGCGGATCTCGTCACCGGTCATGACGATACGAGCGCGGACAGGGCCGCGGACCGTGGCGGTGGTGACCTCCACGGCCGCGGCGGCCGAGACGAGCGCGGGGGTCACCGCGGTACCGGCCGGTGCGATCTCGTCGCCGGGAGCGCGGTCCTCGCCGCGCCGGCGGATATCGGAGCGCACCGGGGTCTCCGGGAGCCGGTGCAATACGCGGTCGCCGGAGACCCGGGCGAATTCGTCGCGTAGCACCCGGGCGGTGCCCTCCGGGACCTGGGCGCCGGTGGCGATTCGCACAGCTTCGCCCGGACGCAACCCGTCGGGTCGCTGCCCGCCGGCGAAACCGATATCGGCGCGCAGCTCCCAGGGGCCGTCCCCGGCGACGGCGTACCCGTCCATGGCCGAGACATCGAAGCGGGGCAGCGCCTCGGCGGCGGCGAGCGGTGCGGCGAGGGCGGCCCCGCGCACCGCGTGCAGATCCGCCACTCGTTCCGGGAGTCGGGACAAGCCGGTACGCAGCAGCTCCCGGGCCCGGTCGAGTGATACCGCCGCGGCGTCGGCCCGGGAGGCGGGCGGCGCGGATTCACCCATGGCCCGGTGGCCGAGAGCGCTGCGGGCGGCGGCGATCTCGCCGGGGGTATCGCAGTCGTCCACCCCGGGCAGCGCCACGATATTCGTGCGACGCGGAACCAGGGCTTTCATCGGCTGGTTGAGCACGCTGTCGAGTTCGGCGAGCCGGGCCGCGAGCGGCTCGGTCCGCCACACACCGATCAGATACTGAGGACGACCGGAAGGGTCGGCGGCGAACACCGCGTCGAAATCGGCACTCTGCCGTACCAGTTCACCGATCACCGCGTCGGTGAGGAACGGGAGGTCCGCGGCGAGGACGACGATCCGGGAAGCGGGTTCGGCACCGAGTGCGGCCAGGCCGGCGGCCACCGCCGCGACCGGGCCCGAGCCGGGCTCCGGCTCCCGGGTCTGCACTATATGGGCGGCGAGTTCGGGGCGCGGCGGCCCCACCACGACCGTCCGCCCCAGGGAGGCCACCGCGGCCAGTGCCGTCTCCAGCATGGACCGCCCGCCGACCACGAGGCCCGGTTTGTCGACACCGCCCATACGGCTGGCCCGCCCCCCGGCGAGCACGATCACGTCCGGGGCCAGCGGAGAATTCGGCATGAGGTCATGCTATTCGCCGTCTGGGACGATGGTCCGCCGGAGGCGCCGCCGCCGGGCGTTCCGGGCCGGTGGGAGGACCGGCCGCGCGGCGCCGGGACCCGGACCGCACTACCCTCCCTCCGGAGGGCCGGATTCCGGTTCCGTCCGAAACGAGGGGGTCGCCGATGCGACAAGTGCTCCGGGGGATACTGTTGTCCCTGCTGCTGGTGCTCGCCGGGGCCACGCAGGTGGGCGTGGCGACGGCACAGGATCCCGACCGGCCGGTGGTCCGGGTCGGCACCGAGGGCACCTATCCGCCGTTCTCGTTCCACGATCCGCGCAGCCGCCAGCTGACCGGTTACGACATCGAGGTGATCGAGGCGATCGCCGAGCGGGCGGGCTGGGATCTCGAATTCGTCGAGACACAGTGGGACGCGATCTTCCCCGCACTGGATTCCGGCCGGATCGACGTCATCGCCAACCAGGTCTCGGTGAACGACGAACGCCGGGCGAAATACGGTCTCTCCGATACCTACACCTATTCGCACGGTGTGCTCGTCCGGCGCACCGGCGACGAGCGCATCCGGACCCTGGACGATCTGGCCGGCCGGACCACCGCCCAATCGAGCACCAGCAACTGGGCCCGGGTGGCGCGCGATGCCGGTGCCGACGTCGAAGCGGTCGAAGGGTTCACGCAGGCGGCGGCGCTGCTCACCCAGGGCCGGGTCGACGCGATCGTCAACGACAACATCGCCGTGCTCGACTATCTGGCCAGTACCGGGTCGACGGATATCGAGATCGCCGGTGACGCCGGGTCGGAGACCAGCGAACAGGTCCTCACCTTCCGCAAGAACGACTCGGCCCTGCTCGACCAGGCGAACCGGGCGATCGCCGCACTGGCCGCCGACGGGACGCTCACCGCCATCTCGCAGAAATACTTCCGGGCCGATGTCTCGGTCCCCGACGGCGGCAGCGCCGACCTGTCCGAGGGGCGCGGCCACCGCGACACCTGGGAGGTGCTGCGCGCGGCGGCGTGGCCCATGTTCGTCGGGCTGGTGAAGGTGACGATCCCGCTGACCGCGCTGAGTTTCGCGATCGGGCTGGTGCTCGCACTGCTGGTCGCGCTCGCGCGAATCTCCTCCTACCGGGTCCTGGCCGGCCCGGCCCGTGCGTTCGTCTCGATCATTCGCGGTACGCCGCTGCTGGTCCAGCTGTTCATCGTGTTCTACGGGCTGCCCCAGATCGGGTTGAAGTTCGATCCGTTCCTGGCGGCCGTCATCGCGTTCAGTCTCAATGTGGCCGGTTACGCGGCCGAGGTGATCCGCTCGGCGATTCTGTCCGTGCCGAAGGGGCAGTTCGAGGCGGCGGCCACCGTCGGCCTCGACTACGCGCAGACGCTGCGCCGTATCGTCCTCCCGCAGGCGACCCGGACCGCGGTGCCGCCGCTGTCCAACACCTTGCTCTCGCTGCTCAAGGACACCTCGCTGGGCTCGGTGGTGCTCCTGACCGAACTGTTCCGTGAAGCCCAGCTCGCGGCGGCCGAGAGCAATGAATTCCTCGCGCTCTACACATTCGCCGCGCTGTACTACTGGGTGATCTGCGTGGCGCTGTCCGCCGGTCAGAAACGACTGGAGACCCGACTCGACAGGTATGTGGCCAAATGACCGACACCGCTGACCAGAACACCGGACCGGCCCGGATCCGGGTACACGGCCTGGAGAAGTCCTTCGGCGACCGGCGGGTGCTGCGCGGTATCGACTTCGAAGCGCGGCGAGGGACCTCGACGGTCCTGCTGGGGCCTTCGGGATCGGGCAAGACCACCGTGCTGCGGTCACTGAACGCGCTGGACATCCCGGAGCGGGGAGTCGTCGGCATCGACGATGTGGAAATCGATTTCGCCCGGCTGCCCCGCGGCCGGGCGGGGCGCCGGGAAGCGAACCGGTTGCGCGCCCAGAGCGGGAT
This sequence comes from Nocardia testacea NBRC 100365, assembly GCF_000308775.1. GTDB lineage: Bacteria > Actinomycetota > Actinomycetes > Mycobacteriales > Mycobacteriaceae > Nocardia > Nocardia testacea. The sequence goes on along the minus strand of NZ_BAGJ01000135.1, from coordinate 143,662 downwards.
GGTCTTCCAGTCGCACAACCTCTTCCCGCACCGCACGGTGCTGGAGAACATCATCGAAGGACCGGTCGCCGCCCAGCGGCGGCCCCGGGAGGAGGCGGTCGCCGAGGCGCGGACCCTGCTCGCGCAGGTGGGTCTGGCCGACCGGGCCGACGCCTACCCGTTCCAGCTCTCCGGTGGCCAGCAGCAGCGGGTCGGGATCGCGCGGGCCCTGGCCCTGAAACCGCGAGTGGTGCTGTTCGACGAACCGACCTCCGCGCTGGACCCCGAACTGGTCGGTGAGGTTCTCGCGGTGATCAAGGAGCTGGCCACCCAGGACTGGACGATGGTGATCGTCACCCACGAAATCCGGTTCGCCCGGCAGGTGGCCGATCAGGTGCTGTTCCTCGACGAGGGCGTCATCGTCGAGCGGGGCCCGGCGGACCAGGTGATCGGTGAGCCCCGGGAAGAGCGGACGCGGCGCTTCCTGCACCGTGTGCTCGAGCCCGGCTGATCGCGCGGCGGGCCGGTTCAGTCGAACCGATGACGGGCGGTACGCAGCGTGACCCGGCCGTCGGTAACGGGTACGCCCTCGGCCGCGAGCAGCCGCAGCTGCCGGTCGGCGAGGTGGGCCGCCGGGCGGCCCGAGGCGCCCAGCACCCGGTGCCAGGGCAGATCGGCGGCATCGGTGCGCATGATCCAGCCCACGGTCCGCGGGGTGGACAGTCCGGCCGCCGCGGCGATATCGCCGTAGGTCGCGACCCGGCCCGGCGGAATCGCCGCGACCAGTTCGCGGACGCGTTCGATCTGTTCGTCGCTGGTGACCATCAGAACGCGGCCCGGATCAGCGCCGCGGTCTCGCGCGGCAGGATCTGGGCGACCATATGCTCGCAATCCCATTCGTGCACGGTCAGTGCCGCGCCGAGCCGGTCGGCCAGGGCGGTGCGGAGCTCGGGGGTGACGAACGGCGGATCCACTTTCGTGGCCCGGACCAGCACGGTCGGCAGACCGGGCTCGGGAAGTACCAGCTCACGCGCGAGCTGACCCCAGTACGCGATGAGCGCCGCCGTATCCACCCGCCAGCGCATCCGGCCGCCCGCGGCGGGCACCAGGTGCTCGTCGAGTTCGGCGCGCAGCAGCTCCGGTGCGACCGCGCCCCAGCCGGTCGCGAGTTTGTCCATCCGGGCCTCGTCCGCATCGGTGTAATCGGGCGAGCCGAGGGTGGCCTCGGCGATCTCGTGCAACCACGCCGGGTCCAGTGCGACGGCCGGATCGAGCAGTACCAGGCCGCGGACCAGCCCCGGATGCCGCCGGGCCAGCTGCAGTGCGCACGCACCGCCGAAGGAGTGGGCGGCCACCAGTACCGGCTCCTCGGTTTCGGCGGTGATCAACGCCACCAGATCGGCGACGATCGTTTCCAGATCCCAGGGCGGCAGTGCGGTGGAACGGCCGTGTCCGCGCAGGTCGGGAGCGATCACCCGGATATCGGGCAGGAACTCGGTGGCCAGCGCCTCCCAGCGTCTGCCGTGGCCGGTCAGGCCGTGCAGGGCCAGCAGTACCGGGCCGGTCGCCGGGCCGAAACGGTGAACATGCAGTGTGGACACGATGACATTCTTATCCGAGCGCCCCGACACCGTGGCGGGTGCGGTTCCGACGTGGTACCGGCGGTGTCGGCCCCGTCTGTTGCAATAGCCGTCGTGGTGCGTTCGGATAAGCCGGTGCGGCTGGTGCGCCGGAAAGCGGCGGCTCCCCGGGCTCGGACCTGGGGAGCCGATATCGGCGCGCTGTTCGCCGCCCCGCCGCCGGCTACCGCCGCGCAACCGGACCCGGACCGGGTCTGGCGCGTACTCGGCGGCCCCGGTACCGGCAAGACCGCCCTGCTGATCGATCTGGCCGCGACGCGGCTCGCCGGCGGTGCGGATCCGGAATCGGTGCTGCTGCTCACCCATTCCAAACAGGCGGCCGCGACCGCGCGGGACGCGCTCACCGAGCGGCTCGACAACTGGGCGGTGTGCGCTCCGGCGATCACGGGCGCCCCGTCCACGGACGCGGCGGCACGCGCCGCCGAGCCGGCGGCCGATCCGCTGTTCGCGCTCCCCGAGCCGGTTCGCCCATCCTCCGCCGTACCCGGTGCCGCCGGTGCGTCCCGGGAGCCGATGGCCCGCACGGTCCACTCCTATGCTTTCGGGATCCTGCGCCGGCAGGCCGCGCGGTACGGAAATCCGCCGCCGCGGCTGCTCACCGGTGCCGAGCAGGACGCGGTGCTGCGCGAGATGCTGCGCGGCGATCTGGCCGATATCGCCGCCGGAGCCGGTGACCTGTGGCCACGGCGGCTCCAGCCCGCATTGGGCCTGACCGGGTTCGCCGACGAACTGCGCGACCTGATGCTGCGGGCCACCGAACGCGGGCTGGGCCCGGAGGACCTGATCGAGCTCGGCCGGCGCCGGGACCGGCCCGACTGGGTCGCGGCCGGCGGTTTCGCGCTCCGCTACGAACAGGCGATGCTGCTGCGCTGGTCGGTCGGGGTGGCCGCGCCCGAGGCGTCGGCGCCCGCCCTGAACGCGGCCGAACTCGTCGGCGCCGCCCTGGACGCACTGGCCGCCGACCCCGAACTGCTGGCGGCCGAACGGGCCCGGTTGCGCTGTCTGCTTGTCGACGACGCCCAGCATCTGGACCCGCAGGCGGCCCTGCTGGTGCGGGTGCTGGCGGCCGGAGCCGGGACCACGGTGATCGCCGGTGATCCCGACCAGGCCGTGTACACCTTCCGCGGCGCCGATTCACGGTTCCTCACCGAGGACTCTCCGGCGGGGCGGCGCATCGTCCTCTACGACAACCACCGGTCCGGTCCGGCGATCGTCACCGCCACCGCCCGGATCGCGTCGCGGCTACCCGGGCGCGTCCCGCATCGCACCATCCGGGCCGATCTGGGGCCCGCGGAACGCGGTGACCTGCCCTCGGATCCCGGTGCCGGACCGCCTGTCCCGGCGGAGGTGCGGGTGCGGGTGCTCGGCAGCCCGGCCAAGGAAGCGTCGCTGATCGCCGACCATCTGCGCCGCGCGCATCTCACCGAGGGCGTGCCCTGGTCCCAGATGGCGGTGATCGTGCGCTCGGTGCCGCTGCTGCTGCCGCCACTGCGCCGGGCCCTGCTGGCGGCCGGGGTCCCGATCGCGCAGCCCGCGAACGATATCCCGCTGGCCCGCCGCCGCGGCGCCGCCTGGATGCTGCTGGCTCTACGCGCGGTACTCGCCGGCGAAGCCACCCGGCGCGGCACCGGCTCGACCGAATCCCTGTTCGGCCCGGACGAGGCCCTCGATCTCTTGTCCGGACCACTCGGCGGGGCCGACGCCATCAGCCTGCGGCGCCTGCGTCGTGGTATCCGCCGCGCCGCGGTGGAACTCGCCCGCACCGCGGATGCCGCCGGTGCCCCGGGGCCGAACCCTTCCGACGCGCCGGGTTCGAGCGTCGGGGGTGTGCCGGATCCGAGCGTTGCGGGTGTGCCGGGTTCGGGCGATGGCGGTGTGCCGGGAGCGAGCCGTGCCCGTGCCTCAGGACCGGTCCTCGACGCTGCGACAGGCCCGAACGTTGCCGGGCCCCCGGGCCCTGACCTTGCCGGCACCCCGGACTCCGGCCCTGCCCACATTGCCGGACCGGACTCCGCCGTGCCCCCGGACTTCCCGCCCGAGCCGGTGCGCGAACCCCCCGTCCTCGACACCTACCCGGCCGAGGACCCTCTCGACGAGTTCCCACCCCGGGATCTCTTCGCCGATGTCAGCCGGCACCGGGCCGACGCGGACTGGTACGGGCTCGAGGAGGCGAGCTTCGGTGACGACCCGTGGGACGGTCTCCCGCCGGAACCTCCCGTGGACGAAGAGGATTTCCCGCCGGAGCTGTACCCCGGCGAGTCCGATGAGGCCATCGGGGTGGAAGCCTCCGATCCCGCGCGAACCGATAGTGATCGATTCGACGCACGAGGCCGCGCGGGCGGGCCGGGTACCGGCACCGGCGGACGAGAACCGGCCGGGTCCGGCGGTGTCTCCGATTCCGGCGCCTACCAGGAAAATCCAGGGGGCTCCGCCGGCGACCCGAGCACCGATCCCGGAAAACCGGGTGGATCGCCCGGTTCCGGACGGGAGTCGATCGGGCCGGTCCCGGGCGAGGTCGTCGTCGAATCCGGCGCTCCCCGAACAGATCCGCGGTCCCCCACCGGCGGACCGGGCGCCGACCCCGGGCGACCGGGCCCCGGCGGCTCCGGTCCGGACCGGCCTTCGGTGGAGGTGCTGCGCGACCTCCTGCTCGGCGCCGGTGACGACCGGATCGTGGCCGGCCTCACCGAGGTCGAGCTCGCCCCGCTCGCGCGGGCGGCCCGTGCCCTGGACAGTGCCCGCCGGGTCCGGCGCGCGGGCGGCGGCCTCGAGGACGTGCTGTGGGCGCTGTGGACCGGGTCGCGGCTGGAGCGGCGCTGGCTGGCGCAGTCCCGGCGCGGGGGAGCGGCGGGTATGCAGGCCGACCGCGATCTCGATGCCGCGGTCGCGCTGTTCGACGCCGCGGCCGCCTACACCGACCGCCTGCCGGGCGCGACCATCGAGGGTTTCGTCGAATACATGCTCCAGCAGCAGATCCCGCAGGACCGAGTCGTGCGAGCGCAGCGCGAGGAGGCAGTGGATCTGCTGAGCGCCCACGCGGCGGCCGGCCGGGAATGGGAGGTCGTCGCGGTCGCCGGGGTGCAGGAGGGGATCTGGCCGGATCCCCGCCCGCGCGGAACACTGCTGCACACCGAGGATCTGGTGGATGAGGTCGCCGGTATCACCGAACGGGTCAGCCGCGCCGCGCCGATCCTGGCCGAGGAACGGCGGCTGCTGTTCGTCGCGTGCAGCCGGGCCCGCCGGTCGCTGCTGGTGACCGCGGTGGAATCGGTGACCGGAGAACGTGATCTGGTGCCTTCCCGGTTCCTCGCCGAACTGCTCGGCGGCGACACCGGCGGGGAACCCGGTGCGCTTCCCATCGCCGAACCCGGCCGGGTCCTGGCCCTGCACGCGCTGATCGCCGAACTACGCGCGGCGGTCTGCGATCCCGGCGCCGGAGACGAACGCCGCCGGCGCGCCGCCCGGCAACTGGCCCGGCTTGCGCTGGCCGGGATCCCCGGTACCGCGCCCGACGACTGGTACGGGGTGCCCGAACTCAGCTCCACCGAGACGCTGTGGGACGACGACGCCCCGATCGCGCTGTCGCCCTCGACGGTGGAGCTGCTGCGGACCTGTCCGCTGCGGTGGGCACTGGAACGCAACGGTGGATCCGATGGCGAGAATCCCTACGCGGTCAAGGGAACCCTGGTGCACACGCTGGTCCAGGCGCTGGCCGGCCGGGTCCCGCTGGACCAGGTGCGCGCCGAACTGGCCCGCAGCTGGTCCACGATCGATCCCGAAACCAGCTGGTACTCCCGGCAGGAACTGCGCCGCACCGAGGCCATGCTGGACGCGTTCGTCGCCTGGGTGCGCACCACCCGCGGCGAACTCACCCAGGCCGGAATCGAGGTACCGGTCGACTGTGTGCTGCCCGGTACCGGCGACGAGATGCCCGAGGTCCGCATCCGCGGCCGCATCGACCGGCTGGAACGGGACGCCCAGGGCCGGTTCGTCATCGTCGATGTGAAGACGGGGAAGAACCCGGTCAGCGAAGCCGACGCCGCCCAGCACGCGCAGCTGGCGACCTACCAGGTCGCCGCCGCGGCGGGCGCCCTGGAGGAGAGCGCCGGCGATCCCGAACCCGGCGGGGCACGGCTGGTGTACGTCGGTCTGCCGGCGGCCGGCGGAGTGGCGAAGGAGCGGATCCAGCCCGCGCTGGACGCCGAAGCGCTGGAGACCTGGCGCGAGACCATCCACGCCGCGGCCGCGAGCACCGAGGGACCCGGTTTCCTGGCGATCCGCAACGAGGGCTGCCGGCACTGCGCCGTGAAGAACAGTTGCCCGGTGCAGGACGCCGGGCGCCAGGTGACCGACGAGTGAGCGCCCGGGTCTCGCCGGAACAGCTGGCCGACGCACTCGGGCTCCCGCCGCCGACCGCGGAACAGGCCGCGGTGATCGCCGCGCCGCCCGGCCCGGCGCTGGTGGTGGCCGGGGCGGGCGCGGGCAAGACCGAGACCATGGCGGCCCGGGTGGTCTGGATGGTGGCCAACCGGCTGGTCACGCCGGAGGAGGTGCTGGGGCTGACCTTCACCCGCAAGGCCGCCCAGCAGCTCACCGCCCGGATCCGTACGCGGCTGGCCCGGCTTGCCGGATCCCGGTTGCTGCGCGATCTCGACCCCTCCGGCGAACTGCGTGCCACCCTGGCCGGTGCGGAACCGGAGATCAGTACCTACCACTCCTACGCCGGCCGGCTGCTGAGCGAACACGGCCTGCTGCTGCCGGTGGAGCCGTCGGCGGCGCTGCTCACCGAGACCCAGCTGTGGCAGCTGGCCCACCAGGTGGTGCGCGGCTGGGACGGCGACCTCGACACCGAGCGTTCACCGCTGACGGTCACCGAGGCGGTACTGGCACTGTCCGGGCAGCTGGCCGAACATCTGGTGGAACCGGAGGAACTCGCCGAGGCACACACCGAGCTGGAGAAACTCGTACACACCCTGCCGCCCGGTCCGCGGCAGCGCGGCGGGCCGAACAAAGAGCTGCTGTCGATCCTGCGCGCCCAGCGCGAGCGGGTGGCGCTGCTGCCGCTGGTCCAGCAGCTGCGAGAGACACTGCATCAGCGCGGCGCCCTGGATTTCGGCGCCCAGATGTCGCTGGCGGCGCGTCTGGCCGCCGAGCACCCCGAGGTCGCCACCGCCGAACGCGCCCGCTTCCGGCTGGTGCTGCTGGACGAATACCAGGACACCGGCCACGCCCAGCGCATCCTGCTGTCCGCGCTGTTCGGTGCCGGTTACCCGGCGCGACGCGGCGCCCGGCCGCGCGAGCTCTCGGTGACGGCGGTCGGCGATCCCATGCAGTCCATCTACGGCTGGCGCGGTGCCTCGGCCGCCAACCTCCCGCGCTTCACCACCGATTTCCCGGTCGCGCCCGGTATCGCGGCGCCGGTGCTGCCGCTGCTCACCAGCTGGCGCAATCCGCCCGAGGCGCTGGATCTGGCGAATATGGTCGTCGAACCACTGCGCGCGGGGGCCCGGGACAGCGGCGGGGTCACGGTCGACCCGCTGCGCCCGAAACCCGGTGCGGAACCGGGTGCCGTCGCGCTGGCGCTGACCGATACCGTCGCGAGCGAACGCCGATGGATCGCCGAACGGATCGCCGCGCACTGGACGGCGGCCCGGGACGCGGACCGGCCGCCGCCCACCTCCGCGGTGCTGATCCGCCGCAACGCCGATGCCGCCGAACTCGCCGAAGAGCTGCGGGGCCAGGGGTTGCCGGTCGAGATCGTCGGATTGGGCGGGTTGCTCTCGACACCGGAGGTCGCCGATATCGTCGCCACCCTGCGCCTCATCGCCGACCCGGCCGCCGGCAGTGCCGCGGTGCGGATCCTCACCGGCGCCCGCTGGCGGATCGGCAGCGCCGATCTGGCCGCGCTGGCCCGGCGGGCCCGGGAACTGTCCATCACCCGCGACCCCGGTGGCGATATCACCGACTCCACGACTCTGGCGGCGGCCCTGCACGAGGTGGCCCCCGAACCCGCCGAGCGGGCCGGCCTGGCCGACGCCCTCGCCGATCCCGGCCCGGCGGACCGCTATTCGGCCGCCGGATACCGGCGGATCACCGCGCTGGGACGGGAACTGGCGATGCTGCGCGAACGGGCGGCCCAGCCGCTCACCGAACTGGTCGCCGATGTGGAACGCACCATCGGGGTCGGCGTCGAGAGCCAGGCTCGGCGCGCGCTCGCGGGGTCCGGCGCCGGACGCGAACACCTGGACGCCTTCGCCGAAGTGGTCGCCGGATTCGCGAACGACACCGGCGCCACCCTCGGCGGGCTGCTCGCCTTCCTCACCGCCGCCGAATCGGTGGAGAACGGCCTGGAACCCGGCGAGGTGGAGGTCGCCCCGGACCGGGTCCAGGTGCTCACCGTGCACGCCGCCAAGGGGCTGGAATGGGAGGTGGTCGCGGTACCGCATGTCACCCGCGACGTCTTCCCGTCCACCCGGGGGGTGAATACCTGGCTCGGCGCGCTGGCCGAACTACCCACCTCGTTGCGCGGTGACCGGGCCACCGCGGAATCCCCGGACGGGGTCCCGGTTCTCGATCTGTCCGATGTCACCGACCGGGCGGAGTTACAGCGCGGTCTCACCGCGCACAAGGAAGCGCTGGCGCGACGCCGGCTCGACGAGGACCGCCGGCTGTTCTATGTCGCGCTCACTCGAACCGAGCGCGTCCTGCTGGTCTCCGCGCACCACTGGCCCGAGACCGGCGACAAGCCCAAAGGCCCGTCGGCATTCTTGCTCGAGGTGAAAGCCGCCGCCGAACAACCCGGCAGCGGGGTGGAGATCGCGTGCTGGGCGGCCGATCCCGAACCCGGCGAACCGAATCCGCTGGCGGCCACTCCGATGACCGCTGCCTGGCCCGGCGATCCGCTCGGCGCCCGGCGCGCCGATATCGAAGCGGGGGCAGCGCTGGTCCACTCGGCGCTGGCGGAATTCGCCGCCGGCGCGGAAGCGCTCGAAACCGGTGACGATCCCGACGGCTGGATCGCGGATGTGGACGCGTTGCTCGCCGAATACCGGGCCGGCGCGGCCGCCGCGGCCGAGGTCGAACTGCCCACTCAGCTTCCGGCGACGGCGCTGGTCGAGATGCGCGCCGACCCGGATCGGCTCGCCGCCCGGCTGCGCCGCCCCCTGCCCTATCCGCCCAATCCGCTGGCCCGCCGCGGCACCGCCTTCCACGCCTGGGTGCAGCGCTGGTTCGCCACCGACCAGCTACCCGGTTTCGACGATCTGCCCGGCGCGGCCGACGCGGGCGCGGCCGCGGACGCCGAACTGGCCCGGATGCAGGACGCCTTCCTGTCCTCACCGTGGTCGGCGCGCCGCCCGGTGGAGATCGAAGTACCGTTCGAGACCACCATCGCCGGAGTGGTGATCCGGGGCCGGATGGACGCGGTGTTCGCCGAACCCGGCGGCGGCTGGACCGTCGTGGACTGGAAGACCGGCGCCGAACCCGGCCCGGCCGACGAAGCCGCGGTGGCGATGCAGCTGGCGGTCTACCGGCTGGCGTGGGCGCGGCTGCAGGCGGCGCGTACCGGGGAGACCGAACAGCGGATGCTCGACCGGATCGGCGCCGCCTTCCACTACGTGCGCAGCGGTCGCACGGTAGCGCCCGAGCGCCTGCCGGGCCCGGAGGAACTGGTCGCGTTGCTCACCGATTCGACCCGCCGGGACGGAGACGAGAGATAGCAGCCCCGCCGCACCCCGGCGCTGCTCGCCGGTGTTTCGGGCCGGGCGGTTGCCGGCCGGTGGGGACGGAAGCTCGCGCGCCGGGGTCTCGCCCGGTTGCCGGCCGGTGGGTTCGGCAGTACCTCGACCACCGCCCGTTCGGCCGGTCGTCAGTCCTGGGCGGCCCGGCGGCTCACCGCCAGCGCGCTGGTGATCATCGGCCACTGCAGCGGCAACCGCAGCACCGAGACCGCCTTCAGGATCGACGGTGCCTTCGGGTTGCGCACCGAATCCGCGGCGAACTGGATATTGGCCGGGAACACCGCGACGAAAAGCAGCGCGGCCAGCCGGCCGCCCAGCCGCCGGGTCCGGGGGATCAGCAGCGCGGTCCCCACACCGATTTCCGCCACTCCGGACCAATAGGTGTAGGACCGTGCCTTTCCGGGCAACTGCGGGGGGACGATCGAATCGAACGGTTTGGGGGCCACGAAATGCAGGACGCCGGCGCCGAGGAGCAGCGCGGCCAGTCGAAGCGCCGGGGTGCGACCGGAATCCGGTGCGCTCGCCGGGGTGATATCTGCCATGGCACCACCATAGATACCCGCCGTGAGCGGGTGCCCGACGTGACGGCGGGCGACGGGGTAGGCTCCCGAGCTGTGTCGGAGGGACTGACAGTGACCGGTGCGTGTGACGACCGGATCGGTGAGAGGCGTCGCCGGTGAGTTCGCGGTTCGCCGATCTCGGGAGCCGGGCCCGCGGCGCGGCCGGACCACCGGATTTCGCCCTGGTGGGGCTCCTCCGTATTCCGGAGGTCCAGAACAGCCCGTGGATCTCGCTGACCCGGCGGGTGCTCTTCGCGATCGGGTTGCTGTGTGCCGCCTCGATCGTGGTGTACCTCGGCCGCGACGGCTATCGGGACGGCGCCGACGATTCGGTGACCCTGCTGGACGCGTTCTACTACGCGACCGTTTCGCTGTCCACCACTGGATACGGCGACATCACCCCGGTCACTCCGTCGGCCCGCCTGGTGAACATCTTCGTCATCACGCCATTGCGAGTGCTGTTCCTCATCGTCCTGGTCGGCACCACACTGGCGGTACTCACCGAACGTTCCCGCCAGGCCTTGAAGATCCAGCGTTGGAGGCGCACCGTGCGTAATCACACCGTCGTCGTCGGGTACGGCACCAAGGGCCGCACCGCTATCGACGCCATGCTCGGTGACGGCGTGCAGCCCGCCGATATCGTCGTCGTCGACACCGACGCGGTGAGCCTGGAGGCGGCCTCGACCGCCGGGCTGGTCACCGTGCACGGATCGGCCACCCAGTCCGATGTGCTGCGACTGGCGGGTGTGCAGAACGCGGCCTCGGTCATCGTGGCCACCAACCGCGACGACACCGCGGTCCTGGTCACCCTCACCGCCCGGGAACTCACCAAGAAGGCCAAGATCGTCGCCTCCATCCGGGAATCGGAGAACACCCATCTGCTGCGGCAGTCCGGCGCCGATTCGGTGGTGGTGTCCTCGGAGACCACGGGCCGGCTGCTCGGAATCGCCACCACCACGCCGAGTGTGGTGGAGATGATGGAGGATCTGCTCACCCCGGAGCACGGTTTCGCGGTGGCCGAACGCGAGGTCGAACCCGGTGAGGTCGGCGGATCGCCGCGGCATCTCAGCGATATCGTGCTCGGCGTCGTGCGCGACGGTGAACTGGTGCGGGTCGGCGAGCCCGCGGTCGACGCGCTGGAGTCGGGGGACAAACTCCTCTACATCCGCCGCGCCCGCTGACCGTGCCGCGGCCGTTATCGGGTCGCGATACTCTCGAAATGTGGCCCTCTTCCAGCTCAACCAGATCCCGCTGCTGTCCCGTTCGGCGCTCGACCGAGCCGATCATCTGCGCACCGACGAGCCATCGCTGAAGGAGGGCTGGGCCACCGCCCGGCTGCTCCGGGTGGGTCCGCGCGGCGCGGTGCGATACGAGTCGGGGGCGCTGGTCTGGGAAGCCGCCCTCGAGCTGGCGCCCGAACCGAGTCCCGATGCCGTGTTCCTGGGTGTCCAGGACGGAGTGCACCTGTGGGCCGTGCACGACAATGCGCTCACCGGCGACCTGAAGGATCTGCGCCGGCTCTCCGACGCCTCGATCGACGATTTCACCGCCGGGGTGCTGTCCACCGCGCTCGCGCTGATCAACTGGCATGCCAGTGCCGCGTACCACGGGCTCGACGGCTCGCCGACGATGCCGGCCAAGGGCGGCTGGTCCCGGGTGGCCGAGGACGGGCGCGAGGACTTTCCGCGGACCGACCCCGCCGTGATCTGTCTCATCCACGACGGCGGTGACCGGGTCCTGCTGGGCCGGCAGGCGACGTGGCCGGAGACGATGTTCTCCCTGCTGGCCGGATTCGTGGAGGCGGGGGAGTCGCTGGAACGGTGTGTCGAGCGGGAGATGCGCGAGGAGGTCGGGCTCGACGTGCGCGATATCGAGTACCTCGGCAGCCAGCCCTGGCCGTTCCCACGCTCGCTCATGCTCGGGTTCTGCGCCCAGGCCGACCCGGCGCAGCCGCTGGTCTTCAGCGACGGCGAGATCGCCGAGGCGCACTGGTTCACCCGCGACGAGGTGCGCGCGGCGCTGGCGGCGGGCGGCTGGCGGAGCCGGCCCGAGGAGGGCGAGGCCGCCCCGGCCGGCGGAGCGCGGCTGCTGCTGCCCGGCTCGATCTCGATCGCCCGGACGATCGTGGAATCCTGGGTCGCCGCCGGCTGAGAGGTTCGGCAGGTCCGGGCCGGACCGATACCCGGCTTGCCCCGCGTCGCGATGTTCACCCAGCGCGAAGACCGTCCAGGGAGGCGGACCGGGCGGTTCGCCGCGCCTACTATGGACGACATGCAGCTTCACGAAGCGCCCGACAACGGCTCGCGCGCGCTCCCCGGACACCACCCGGACGCTATGCCGGCGGGTGAGGCGGAATGAGCGACCTCCCGTTCGGCTTCTCGCACGGCGACGACGACGATCGCGGCCGCGGCGACAAACCGGGCGGCGGCGGTAACGACCCCTTCGGTTTCGGTGCCGGCGGCGCCGGTTTCGATCCGGCGGCACTGGGCCAGATGCTGTCCTCGCTGGGCCAGATGCTCAGCGGTATGGGCCAGGGTATGTCCGGTGGGGGCGGCGGCCCGGTCAACTACGACGTCGCCAAGCGACTGGCCCGCCAGCAGCTCGGGAAAACCGTCCCGCCCGTGTCCAGCGGTACCGCCGCCGCGGTCGCCGATGCCGCGCATCTGGCCGAACTGTGGCTCGACGACGCGACCACCTTCCCGGCCGGTGCGACGAGCACCGTCGCCTGGACCGCCAACGATTGGATCGAGAAAACCCTGCCCACCTGGCAGCGACTGTGCGATCCGGTGGCGCAGCAGATCTCCGGTATGTGGACCGCCGGGCTGCCCGAGGAGGCCCGCGAGATGGCCGGCCCCATGATGGGGATGCTCGGGCAGATGGGCGGGCTCGCCTTCGGCTCCCAGCTCGGCCAAGCGCTGGGACAGCTGGCCAAGGAGGTGCTGACCGGCACCGATATCGGTCTGCCGCTGGGCCCGGCGGGTACCGCCGCCCTGCTGCCGACCGCCATCTCGGAGTTCAGCGAGGGACTCGAGCAGCCGGAGAGCGAGATCATGGTGTTCCTCGCCGCCCGCGAGGTCGCCCATCAGCGGCTGTTCGTCCATGTGCCCTGGTTGCGTCAGCAGGTACTCGGCGCCGTCGAGGACTACGCGCGCGGGATCACCATGGATTTCTCCGCCCTCGAGGACGCCGCCCGCAATCTCGACCCGTCCGCGCTCACCGATCCGTCCAAACTCGAGGAGATCCTCGCTCAGGGCAGTTTCGAGCCGCAGACCACGCCCGAGCAGAAACAGGCGCTGGACCGGCTGGAAACACTGCTCGCCCTGATCGAGGGCTGGGTCCAGGTGGTGGTGGCCGCGGCGGTGGGCGATCGGCTGCCGGGCGCGGGCGCGCTCGCCGAAACCCTGCGCCGGCGCCGGGCCACCGGTGGTCCCGCCGAACAGACCTTCGCCACCCTGGTCGGTCTGGAGTTGCGCCCGCGCAAACTGCGCGAGGCCGCCACCCTGTGGCAGCGGCTCACCGACGACGCCGGTATCGACGCACGTGACGGCGTGTGGGCGCATCCCGACCTGCTGCCCGACGCCGCCGACCTCGACGCGCCCGCCGGATTCATCGATTCGGTGATCGGCGGCGGCGCGGGCGCGTTCGACGATCCGCTCGCGCAGCTGGCCGCCACCGAGGCCGCCGAACGTGAGGCGGCGAAGACCGAGGACGAGGGCGGCGAGCAGCGCCCCGATACCGACCCGGAGGATCCGGAGTCCGGTAAGAAGTAGCGACCGACAGGCCCCGGCGGCGGCTTCCGGGGCCTGTTTCGCACGAATTTCCGCGCGTATCCGCGCGGGCCGTCACGGACACCCGCTCACCTCGGGAAACGCAGTTGTCCACAGGGCGAAAACCTGTGGACAACCCGGTGCGCGAACCCATTGCGCCGCATCGGGACTCGCATACTTCCGGCATGACGATGCTCCGGCCACGCGCCCCCCTGCTGCATCCCCGGGTGCCGATTCTGGTCCGATCCACCGGGCAGGTCCAACTGGGCTGGGATCCCGATACCGCGGTGCTCTGTGAGGCGCCAGGTCTGGAAACCCAGCAGGTGCTGGGTTTCCTCCGGCTGATCGACGGGCTGAACAGCAAGCCCGCGATCATCTGGCGGGCCCGCTCGCTCGGATTGGCGCCCGGGCAGGCCACGGCGCTGTTCGAGGTGATCGATACCGCGGGCCTGCTGGTCCATCCGCCTCGGCCGGCCGGTCGTGTGCGGACCATCCGCGTGCACGGCATCGGTCCGCTCACCGACGCGATCGCCGCGGGTCTGCGCGATCTGGGAATCCGCCCGCAGCGCTCACGCGACTACCGCGGTGATAGCCTCGGCCGGGCCCGCCCCGCCGATCTCGTGGTACTCGCCGACGCGCTGATTCCGGATCCGCGGCTGGTGCGCGATCTGTCCCATACGCGGACGGCTCATCTGGTCGTGCGGCTCCGCGACGGGAAGGGAATCGTCGGCCCGCTGGTCCAGCCCGGCCGGACCAGCTGCCTGCGCTGCGCGGACCTGACACGAGTCGATCACGACGCGGAATGGCCGCGGCTGGCCGCGCAGTTGCTCGGCCGGACCGGGCACGCCAGCCCCGCCGGCATCGCCGCGGTGGCCGCGCTGGCGCTCGGCGAACTCGAGACGATCATCGCCTGTGAACCGCGTTTCCCACCGGAAACACTGAACAGGACCCTCGAGCTCGATCTCGATACCCGGTGCCTCGATCGCCGGTCATGGGCACCGCACCCGCGCTGCGGTTGTCTCGGAAGCACAGTCGGCGAGAGTATGTGAGGACTTTCACATTCGACGCCGAGGGTAATTCTCTCCGGTTTTCCGTGGCAGTGAACCGGGGTTGTCGGCCATTATGGGAGAGTGTCTGAGATCGTGCGCCGGCCCATGTCCCGCAATGCGAAGTTGGCAAAGATCCCGCTGGGAGTGGCGGGGCGCGCCGCGGTCGGTTTCGGCAGGAAGCTCGCGGGCGGTGACCGCAAAGAGATCAACACGGAGCTGAACCAGAAGGCGGCCGAACAGCTCTTCGCCGTACTCGGTGAGCTCAAGGGCGGCGCGATGAAATTCGGCCAGGCCCTCAGTGTGATGGAGGCCGCAGTACCGGAGGAGTTCGGCGAGCACTATCGCGAGGCGCTCACCAAACTGCAGGCCGCCGCGCCCCCGATGCCGGCCGCCACCGTGCACCGCGTTCTCGACCAGCAGCTCGGCACCGATTGGCGTAAGCGGTTCGAATCGTTCGAAGACACTCCGGCCGCGTCGGCGAGTATCGGCCAGGTGCACCGGGCAGTCTGGTCGGACGGGCGGCCGGTCGCGGTGAAGGTGCAGTATCCGGGGGCCGACGAGGCGTTGCGCGCCGATCTGCGCACCCTGAACCGAATGACCGGCCTGTTCGCGAAGGTCATTCCCGGCGCCGATGTGAAACCGCTGCTCGCCGAGATCACCGAGCGCACCGAAGAAGAACTGGACTATCGCAACGAGGCCGCGAATCAGCGGGCCTTCAGCAAGGCCTACGACGGCCACCCCGAATTCGTGGTGCCCAAGGTGGTCGCCAGTGCGCCCAAGGTGATCGTGAGCGAATGGCTCGACGGCACACCGGTTTCCACGATCATCAGCGCCGGCCAGGCCGATCCGGAGGGCACCCGGGTCCTGCGCAACCGGGTGGCCGGGCTGATGGGCCGGTTCCATTTCTCGGCTCCGGAAACGGTGGGTCTGCTGCACGCCGACCCGCATCCGGGCAATTTCATGATCACCCCGGAGGGCAAGCTCGCGGTGATCGACTACGGCGCCTGCGCGCCTCTGCCCGGTGGTTTCCCGGAGTTGCTGGGTCGGATTCTCGCGCTGGCGGTCGCCGAGGAGTACGGCGAACTGACCGAGATCCTGCATGCCAACGGCTGGGTTCAGCCGGGCCGGACGCTCACCGAAACCGAGATCGAGGAGTACCTGCGCCCGTTCACCGACCCGATCCGCACCGAATCCTTCCACTTCACCAGGCGCTGGATGCAGCGGGTGGCGGGCAAGGCGACCGATTACTCCTCGCCGGAAATGAAGACCGCGCGGGCGATGATGTTGCCCGCCGAATATGTGATGATCTTCCGGGTGCTGGGCGGGTCCATAGGCATCTGTGCCCAGCTCGACGCCGAGGTGCCGTTCATCCAATTGGCTGCCACCTGGCTGCCCGGATTCCGGGAGCAGCGGGACAGCGCCTGAAATCCGTTACCGCGCAGGTTTTCCCCGGGTTCCGGTGATCGCCCCGCGCCTATCGATTCCGGCGCGGAAGCGAACGAGCCGCTCATCGGCGAAGCGATGAGCGGCTCGTTTCCGGTGTGGGTGGGTGTCCGCGGGGGACACGGAGTCCCGGTCAGACACAGCTGGCGACCTTGCGCGGCCGACCACGCGGACGCTTACGGGCGATGACGACCCCCTGGTCGAAGATCTCGCCGCCCCAGACGCCCCACGGCTCCCGCCGATCGATGGCCGCGGTCAGGCAGCCCTTACGGATCGGGCAGGAAGCGCACAGCGCCTTGGCCTCTTCCAGCTGGACCGGGCTCTCGGCGAACCACAGATCGGGGTCGCCCGCCCGGCAGGGCAGGACGCGCTGTCGCTGGTCCCCCGAATCGGTTGCCACGGTGCTACACGCCACATCAGTGGTGGCCGACGGCCAGCTCTGGGTGGTGGTGACCACGTCGTTCTCCTTCAGCTTGTTGTGCAGCGGTTCGGTGTTCGTTCTGCGAAACCGGTGCCTTGTGGGCTGAAGGCCAAAAAATTCTGGCCACGGTTTCGCATCTGCGTCCCGTGGCCAGGAGGTGTGGGGTGAATCCCTACCTTGGTCGGCTGTGGGGCCGCCTGTTCACGGTCGCTCGGTGTCCTTTGCGAAGGCTTTCCGGTCGCTTATCTGCCACTGCGGGTGCTGCGGCGGGATCGATAGCGAAGGAGCCGACGGCTGCCAGAGCAGCCCCCGGGTGCCAGTTCACGACGGACTGGTCCTGCGATTCGACGATGTTCGGCTGATGCGAATAGCGGATACGCGCCTGCTCACCGGCAATATCGAGGCAGGACAGGCCGGTCCCCTGCGAAGCGAGGAACCCCCGGGAAGCAGCGGACGACCGCATATTCGGCGCTACGGTGACGAAGCCGTAGTTCGTTGTGCCGTTCATCTGACTGCCTCCCTCCTGTACTCGTGGTCGTGATCTCAACTGTGTGTCAACTATGCGCGTGGATGTACCCTCCCGAGCGCGATTTCCACCTTAAGCAATCTCGCCGGAGGCCACAACCTATTTTCTACCTGCAGTTTTGCCGAATTCGGTAGCGAGTGCGGCTACCGGCCGGCGATCGAACGGCGCCGGGACCGGATGATGGCCAGCACCTCGGCCCCGTACTTGCGCATCTTGCTGTCGCCGATACCCAGTGCGGCCAGCGCGGCTTCGTCCTCGGGCAGCTGCTCGGCGATCGCGGTGAGCGTGTTCACACCGAGGATTCCGCGCGGGTCCACGGCGAGTTCGGCCGCCTTCTCCCGGCGCCAATCCTGAAGGGCGCCGAGCAGTTCCGTATCCGGTTGTCCCACACAGTTCTTGCACCGGCGCAGCAGCAGGGCCTCCGAATCGAGCAGCGCGCGGCCACATATCCGGCACACCGGCCGGTTCGCGTCCGCGGCAGGGCGGGCCGGGGCGGCGATCCGGGACGCCGGGGAGCCGTCGGGCACCAGCCCGGCGAGGAACCGGGAGCGCCGCCGCGGCCGGCGGTCACCGTCACCGCGGCTCAGCGCCCACGACAACCGCAGATGGACCCGGGCGCGGGTCACCCCCACATAGAGCAGCCGGCGCTCCTCCTCCAATGCCGCCACATCGGCGACCGACCCGTCACCGTTGAGGGTGTAGGAGATCGGCAGGGTGCCGTCGGTGAGCCCGGCCAGGAACACCGCATCCCATTCCAGGCCCTTGGCCGCGTGCAATGAGGCCAAGGTCACGCCCTGCACGGTCGGTGGGTGCCGGGCCTCGGCCCGCGCGGCGAGTTCGCGCAGCAGTCCGCTCTGTTCCAGCTCCGGTTCGTGCTCGACGAGTTCCTCGGTCAACCGGACCAGCGCCGTCAGGGACTCCCACCGCTGGCGGGCCTGTGCCCCCGCCGGCGCAGACGCGGTGAGACCGATCGGTGCCAGCGCGGCCCGCACCAGGCTCACCAGGTTCTTCCCGGACCGCGCAGTGTCGGGGAGATCGTCGCGGGACGCCGCCTTACGCAGCTCCTGCACCGCCTGGCGGACCTCCGGCCGCTGGAAGAAACCCTCACCGCCGCGGACCTGGTAGGCGATCCCGCGTTCGGTCAGCGCCTGCTCGTAGGCCTCCGACTGGGCGTTGATCCGGTACAGCACCGCGATCTCGGCGGCCGGGGTACCGCCGGCCAGGAGTTCCTCGATCCGGCGGGCGATATCGGCCGCCTCTGCGCCGAGCTCGTCGTATTCGGCGAACTCCGGCTCCGGCCCGTCCGGCCGCTGCCCGATCAACTGCAACCGGGACCCCGCGATACGGCCCTGCGCCATCCCGATCACCCGATTGGCGAGATCGACGACCTGCGGAGTCGACCGGTAATCGCGTTCGAGACGCACCACGGTCGCCTCCGGGTACCGGCGGGAGAAATCCAGCAACTGGCCGGGCCCGGCGCCGGTGAACGAATAGATGGTCTGGTTGGCATCCCCGACGACGGTGAGATCGTCGCGGTCGCCCAGCCAGGCGTCCAATACCCGCTGCTGTAGCGGGGTGATGTCCTGGTACTCGTCGACCACGAAGCACCGGTAGCGCTCCCGGAACTCGTCGGCGACCGATGGATAGTCCTCGAGTGCGGCGGCGGTGTGCAGCAGCAGATCGTCGAAATCCAGGAGCAGACCCTCCGCCGTGGTCTTCACCGACTCATAGGCGGCATAGACCTCCGCGACCCGGGCCGCCGCGAACGGCGTATCCCGCCGGTGGGCCGCGGCCGCCGCCGCGTAATCCTCCGGTGCCACCAGCGACGATTTTGCCCACTCGATCTCGCCGAGCAGATCTTTCACACTCTCGGTCCCCGAAGCCAGACCCACCCGGTTCGCAGCCTGCGCGACCACCGGAAACTTGCTGTCCAGCATCCGCCACGGCACTTCACCCACCACTTGCGGCCAGAAATACCGCAGCTGTCGCAGTGCGGCGGCATGGAAGGTCCGCGCCTGCACGGTGGACGCGGCCGCCCCCAGCCCGAGCGCCCGCAGCCGTGCCCGCAACTCCCCGGCCGCCCGGGCGGTGAACGTGACCGCCAGCACCTGATCCGCCCGCACCTGCCCCGCCGCCACCAGATGCGCGATGCGATAGGTGATGGTCCGGGTCTTCCCGGTACCCGCGCCGGCCAGCACACAGACGGGCCCACGCGGCGCGCGGACTGCGGCGGCCTGCTCCGGGTCCAACTCGGAAAGATCGACAGCGCCCACCCGAGCAGTGTATATAGGCGCCTCCTGCGGCGGCACGGGGTCGAGGCCCCCTGGGCCGCGACGTTCAGCCCTCGGGACTCGCGCCTACCGCGCCGGCGAGGTGCGGTGGGCTATCGCCAGAAGGTCCATCCCTGCTCGACGATCAAACGGGCGAGCCGCAATCGTGTGCGCGGGGCCAATGTCGCGTCAGCGTGGACCACGAACGCCTCCCGATGTGTGAAGCGGTTACTCGACATCTCCACTTCACAACGGGAGGTCTTCACCTTTCAACAACCACGCCAAGTCCCCACGAACCCGGCACGACCTCCCTGGACATCACACCTGAAGCGCGACCATCGAGCACCTTCGGCCAAGGGCAGGACGGGCCTCGACCCTTTGTGGGCCTCGCTGAACTCGGCACCCCGAAAGCGCTGCTGTTCGTGAAAGCGATCAAGACGCCAGGTCGGCCGGGCGGTTGAGTCGGCATCCGACCCAGACCTCGAATGCCGCCGCAACCCGCATGTGTCGAGTTTTGCGAGACACCTCAAAGGGTTGAGGCCCGTCTCGCCGTTTCGGCCTCGAAAGCGCCCGCGCGAAGCGCAAGTCTCGAGGCCGAAACGGCGAGACACAAGGGGGCCTCAACCCCGCGCGCCGGAGGCGCGCCAATAAACACTGCAATAAACCCGGCCCGCCCGATGTTGCTCTGTTCGTGACTGACGTGACTCCTGATCTGACCATGTACTCGACCACCTGGTGCGGTTACTGCCGGCGGTTGAAGACCCAGCTGAAAGAGGCCGGGATCAGCTATGTGGAGATCGATATCGAGCAGGATCCGGCGTCGGCGGAGTTCGTCGGCAGCGTGAACAACGGCAACCATGTGGTGCCGACCCTGAAGTTCGCCGACGGGTCGACCGCTACCAATCCGTCCCTGGCCGAGGTGAAGCAGGCGCTCGCGCGTCAGGCGTGATCCGGCCGGGCGCGGTGGGTGATCTCCCGGGCCGCGCTCGCGTGCCTGTCCCGCATTGTGCGGGGGCGGATGGCTAGTGTTGGCCGGGTGAATCGTCGGATCATCACGCTCCTGGTCGCCCTTGTCCCGGTTGTGCTGTTCGGTGTGGTGGGCAGTGTGTTCACCGTGCCGTTCGTGGCGCTGGGGCCCGGACCCACCGTCGATACGCTGGGCGAAGTGGACGGTCTCGAGGTCGTACAGGTGTCGGGGGCCGAGGTCGACCGGACCACCGGGCACCTGAACATGACCACGGTCGCGGTGCGGGATGGGCTCACCATCTTCGAGGCGCTCGGTTTCTGGGTGAGCGGTCGGCACGGGATCGTGCCGCGCGCCGAGGTGTATCCGCCCGGAGTGTCGCGGGAGGAGGTCGACAGATCGAACGAGCAGGAGTTCACGACGTCGGAGAGCAATGCCGAGGTCGCGGCGATGCATCAGTTGAATCTGCCGACCGCGGTGTTTGTGCACAAGGTCGCCGAGGGCGCGCCGGCCCAGGAGGCGCTGCGCGCCGGTGATCAGATCGTCAGCGTGAACGGTAAATCGGTGGCGACCGCACAGGATGTGCTCAACGAGACATCGAGCCGGGCGCCCGGGACCGTGGTTCCGGTGGTGTACCGCCGCGACGGTGCGGAGCAGACCGCGAATATCACCCTCGGTGCCCGGCCCGATGACGCGGCCAAGGGGTTTCTGGGATTGACGCCCACCGTGGCCGCGGCGCCGCCCATGCAGATCGATTTCAATCTGGCCGATATCGGCGGCCCGTCGGCCGGTCTGATGTTCAGCCTGGCACTGGTGGAGAAACTGAGTCCCGGCGACCTCGACGGCGGGTCCTTCGTGGCGGGGACCGGCAGTATCGACGAGGACGGCAAGGTGGGCGCGATCGGTGGGATCCAGTACAAGATGATGGCGGCCCGGGAGGCCGGCGCGGAAACGTTCCTGGTGCCGGCGGGTAATTGCAACGAGGCGAGCCAGCGGGTCCCCGCCGGTTTGCGGTTGGTACGGGTGGAGACGCTCGCGGGAGCGGTGCAATCGCTCGAGGATCTGTCGGCGGGGCAGGAGGTGCCCAGCTGCGGCTGAGGCACCCGCGGACGGTGGAGTACGTGCGCCCGGGCCCGCGAGCCCGGGCGCACTCCGTTCAGTCGGCCGATTCCTCGAGCGTGTGCCGCAGGGCTTCCACCAGATTGGGCGCGAGGTTCGGATAGGTGCGCAGGTCGAGATCGGCGCTGTCCTCTTCGCCCTCTTCGGGCCGTAGCTGCAACAGGCACAGACTGTTTCCCGTTCGCAGCACAGCCGCGAAGAGCCGGGCCTCGCGCCGTCCGGGGTGCGCATGGGCGGCGGCCCGGCCGGCCGCGTCGGCGGCGTCCGCATCGGCCAGCAACGGAGTGAGGGCCTCGTCGAGATCCTCCTCGGCGTCCGGCGGGAGAACCACGATCTCCTGCACCAGGACACAGCCCGCCACCGCGGGGGGCCAACTGGTGGTGGCGAGGAATTCGTCGAGTGCCATCGATCCGCCGGCCACATGATCGGGCAGCGGATCCTGGGCGATCGGTGTCAGTTCGTCCGCGGCGTCGACCTCGTCGATGAGCGCGGGTTCGGCGGCCACCAGATCTGCGGTCCGCACCAGGGCGAACATCTGCGGCGCTCTTCCCCAGCCCTCGGCGTCCACGAACTCCGCGACTTCGTGGACGGAACGGGCCAGGACTATTTCGGCATGCAGATCGGCGCTCACCCGACCATCCTCGCATCCGCCGCCGCGACACCGCCCCAACCCTGCGGTCGCGAACATGTCCGTTTTCCGTAGAGTGGGCGCAGAGGGTCCGTACGGGCCCGACCTCAACAATTCGGACTGCGGCGCAGCGGCCGGTGGCGCTACCGGCTCACTCGCCGCCGGACCCTGGAGAGTGGCATCGTGGGCATGCGCCCCCCCGCCGGTTTACCGTCGCTGTCCCGGCGCAGTCGTTTGCTGCTGGTGGCTGCGGTGGTGCTGGCCGCACTGCTGTTGGTAGGGCCTCGGCTCGTCGATACCTATACGAACTGGCTGTGGTTCGGGGAGGTCGATTTCCGCGGCGTCTACCTGACCGTGCTGCTGACCAGGGTCGCGGTGTTCGCGGTGGTCGCGCTCGTGGTGGGCGTGATCGTCTGGCTCGCCCTGTTGCTCGCATACCGGTCACGCCCGGTGTTCGTGCCGACCTCGGGCGCCGGTGATCCGATCGCCCGGTACCGGACGACGGTGCTCGGCAAGCTGAAATTGTTCGGGATCGGTATCCCGGCGTTGCTGGGTGTGCTGTCCGGGCTGGTCGCCCAGTCGAACTGGGTCACCGTGCAGTTGTTCCTGCACGGCGGCTCGTTCGGCCGCACCGATCCGCAGTTCGGTCTCGATGTGGGCTTCTACGCTTTCGATCTGCCGTTCTACCGGATGGTGCTGAACTGGTTGTTCGTCGCCGTGGTGATCGCGTTCTTCGCGAATCTGGTGACGCACTACATTTTCGGCGGTTTGCGGCTGACCGGGCGCGAGGGTGTGCTCACCACTCCGGCACGTATCCAGCTCGCGGTTCTGGCCGGGATCTTCGTGCTGCTCAAGGCGGTCGCCTACTGGTTCGACCGCTATCAGCTCTTGATGAGCAACCGGAAGGAACCCACCTTCAACGGTGGTTCGTTCACCGATATCAACGCGGTGCTGCCGGCCAAGTTGATCCTGATGTCCATCGCGATCATCTGCGCGCTGGCCTTCTTCGCCGGGATCGTGCTGCGTGACCTGCGGGTGCCGGCGATGGCGGCGGCGTTGCTCGTGCTCTCCTCGGTGCTGGTGGGTGCGGTGTGGCCGCTCATGGTCGAGCAGTTCTCGGTGCGCCCGAACGCGGCCGAGAAGGAGAGCGAGTACATCGAGCGCAATATCGCCGCCACCCGGGACGCCTACGGAATCACCGACGACAAGATCGAATACGTCGACTACAAGGGAGAGAGCAGCAAGAATCCGGTGAATGTGCCGGTGGACCATGCCACCATCGCCAACGCCCGGTTGCTGGATCCCAACATCCTGTCCCCGACCTTCACCCAGTTGCGGCAGCTGAAGAACTTCTACGGCTTCCCCGAGGCGCTCGATATCGACCGGTATTCGCTCAACGGTCAGGTCCAGGACTACATCGTGGCCGCCCGTGAGCTGTCCCCGGCCACCCTGAGCGGTAACCAGACCGACTGGATCAACAAGCACACGGTCTACACGCACGGCAACGGATTCGTCGCCGCGCCCGCCAACCGGGTCAACCGGCCGCAGTCGGAGGATCCCAACGCCGCCGGCGGCAGCAGCGATTCGGGTTACCCCATCTTCCTGGTCAGCGATCTGTTCACGCCGAAGGATCAGCAGCGGATCAAGGTCGATCAGCCCCGTATCTACTACGGCGAGCTGATCTCGCAGTCCGATCCCGACTACGCCATCGTCGGTGCGAAGGACGGCCAGACGCCCCGGGAGTACGACACCGACCAGGCCCGCTTCACCTACGACGGCGCCGGCGGTGTGCCGATCGGGAACTGGTTCAACCGGCTCGCGTTCGCGGCCAAGTACGCCGAACGCAATATCCTGTTCTCCTCGGCGATCAGCGGTGATTCGAAGATCTTGTACAACCGCTCGCCGCGGGACCGGGTTCAGAAGGTCGCGCCGTGGCTGACGCCGGACGGCAACGCCTACCCGGCGGTGGTGGACGGGCGCATCGTCTGGATCGTGGACGCCTACACGACGCTGGACAGCTACCCCTACGCCCAGACGACCTCGCTCGAGGGCGCGGTCGAGGACAGTGTCGACCAGCGCACCGGCCGGCTGCTGCCGCGTAAAGAGGTCAGCTATATCCGCAACTCGGTGAAGGCCACGGTCGACGCCTACGACGGCACGGTCAAGCTGTACGAAACCGACCCCACCGACCCGGTGCTGCAGGCTTGGCGGGGTGTGTTCCCGGACGCGGTGATCCCGGAAAGCGAGATCGGCCCCGATCTGCGTGAGCACTTCCGGTATCCGGAGGATCTGTTCAAGGTGCAGCGCGAGATGCTGACCAAGTACCACGTGGACGATCCGCGCGAGTTCTTCACCAACAACGCGTTCTGGTCCGTGCCCGCCGATCCGACGGTGGAGGGGGTGTCGGCGAGCCAGCCGCCGTACTACGTGCTGCTCGGCGATCCGGAGACCGGGAAGCCGGTGTTCAATCTGACCAGTGCGATGGTCGGGTACAACCGGCAGTTCCTGTCCTCCTATATATCGGTGCGCTCCGACCCCGACGGCTACGGAAAGTTCCGGATCCTGCAGTTGCCGACCGATACGCAGACCCAGGGTCCGCAGCAGACGCAGAACACGATGACGACGGCGCCACAGGTCTCCCAGGAGAAGACGCTGCTGTCGAACTCGAACAAGATCAGATACGGCAATCTGCTCACCCTGCCGGTGGCCGACGGCGGCATCCTCTATGTGGAGCCCTTCTACAACGAGCGCAATACCGGCCAGAACACGGCGACCTTCCCGCAGCTGCTGCGAGTGCTGGTCAGTTACCGGGATCAGGCCGGCAGCGTGAAGGTCGGCTACGGCTCGACACTGGCCGATGCGTTGAACCAGGTGTTACCCGGCGCAGGTGCGCTGGCCACCCCGTCCGGCGGTGACCCGGCCACCCGGCCGAACCCCGGCACCGCGCCGCCGCAGCCCCAGGGCGACGATTCCCAGGATCAGGGCGCAGCGACGCCCAACGGCTCGGCGCCGCCGCCCGCGAGTACCGGTTCGGCCGCGCGGGACGCCGCGGCGGCGGAGCTGGGCCGCAAGATCGAAGAGGTACGCGCGGCCATGCGTACCGGCAACTTCGAGGACTTCGGCCGGGCACTGGACGAGCTGGACGCCGCGGTGAAGGCGTATCAGGACGCCGGCGGAGGTAGGTAACAGCCGGGTCGCGACCGCGGAGCCGGCCGCTGTCGACTCCACGGCGTGGCGGGCGGCTGCCGGGTCCGGTCGGGCTCCAGGTGGGAAACGAAGAAGAGGCGCTGCCACCCGATCGGGTGGCAGCGCCTCTTCGTACGCGCTGGATGGCGACGCGCTCAGGACGCGCCGGGCGGGGTCACAGGTACTGACCGCACACCGGCCACGCGCCGGGGCCCTGGGTGGCGAGAACGTTCTCGGCCACGCGGATCTGCTCCTCACGGCTGGCGTTCGCGGCGCTGCCGCTGCCGCCGTTGGCCTCCCAGGTGCTCTGGGTGAACTGCAGGCCGCCGTAGAAGCCGTTACCGGTGTTGGTGGACCAGTTGCCGCTGCTCTCGCACTGGGCGACAGCATCCCAGTTGCCCGAGGAAGCCGAGGCGGTGGCGGTGGAAAGACCGAACGGTACGGCAACGAGGGCCCCGGCGATAGCGGTCATGCCGAGAACGCGGGTGCTGAACTTTCGGGTCTTGGACATATGCGAATCCCTCCCTGTGCCCACCGGCAGCGCGGTCGAAGCTTGCGTGCCCCTGTCCCCAGGTGATGTGTCGGGGTTTGATCCGAACCGTGGGACAGGGTTGCCGGCGTTCTCCGGTTCGGTCGGCCCGTCCCGGTTGGTCGGGGCCTGGCAACGACGGTAACGAAGAAATCTCGTCAGATCACGTATCGATAACTATCAATACGTCGATTGGTGCAAAGCGGGAATATGTGAAAAAGTCCAGGTCATTAACGGGTTTCTCCCGTACCCATGGCGTTCCGCGGCAACACTGAAATGTGACGGGGATCACCGAAAATGCGTAATTCGTGTCACGCGTATAGCGATCGGGACAAGGGGCAATCGCTCCGCTAACGTTCCGATGCCGAGTTGGCGGGCTGCTGTCCGGGGGTCGCGGCGACTCCGTAGGATCGATGGGTGTCGATGGGGTGCGGGGCCTGTGCCGAGCCCGCCCCCGGAGGCGCCGGATTTGGATAAAAAAGCTTTTGACCAGGCGATTTGGTATAAGTCCGAAGCCGTGTGTAATGTTGTGTTCACCCAACGCGGGGTGGAGCAGCTCGGTAGCTCGCTGGGCTCATAACCCAGAGGTCGCAGGTTCAAATCCTGTCCCCGCTACTACAGGAAGGCCCCGGAGAGATTCTCTCCGGGGCCTTTTCCTTTTGCCGTATCGCCTCCCTTCCGTCCGGCGTGCTCCTTCTCCGCGGCTGGTGGGCCGAGCTCTCCGAAGCCGCTGTAGTCCGCCCCTCGGTCGTGCGTGGCTGCTGTCGTGTGGGGAAGTGCCGGCGTCGAGCTGGGGGCGGTGTCCGGCTTCCTTCATGCTCTCCGGGGCCTGTGATCCGGCCGAATCGTGCGAGGTCGGCGGGCCTTCGGTGCGTGGTCCGCGGTGGTGGGACGGCCGATGGCGGGATGTGCTGGGACAGCGAAAGAATGGGCAATCATCCGGCTATCACATAAAAGAAAGGCCCATCGGGTCGTTTGCGGCCCGTGAATACCGCTCGAAACGAGTGGTCGAGACATATTTATGAGCGAGCGAATTCGTAATAGCAGGTACGCATCTCATGAATTACAACGGTGCAATTCGATCGGCCCCGGCCGGCCCGGCCCACCCGTGTCCGCGGCGGCCCGGAACTGCGCCGGTGCAGGGCATGGCCGCGCTCCGACCGCCCGCGACGGGGCGATGGGGCGCGGATTCGCCTCCTGCCGCGCGGGTTTCGCCGGCGGAAGCCCCGGAGGCGTGAGCCCGCGGGTAGGGGGTCACTGGGTGGCGTCCATGCCGGGCTCCGGCCGTAGGGCGGGCGTGCGGCGTTGCCGGGCGCGGACCGAGCTGCTTTGCTGGGACAACTGCCGCGAACCGGAGGACCAGCCGTGCCATCTGATTTCACGCTCAAGGCCGTCAACGCCGTACACCGAACTCTGCTGCGTATCAGCTTCGGCCGCCTGGGGACCGAGTACTTCGGGATGCCGGCGTTGGAACTGACCACGGTCGGCCGCAAGAGCGGGCAACCGCGCTCGGTCATGCTGACGGCGCCGATCGTCGACGGGGAGGACTACATCATCGTCGCGTCCCGCGCCGGCGATCCGACCCACCCGGCGTGGTATTGGAACCTCCGTGACAATCCTGCCGTCGAGGTCTCCTTCCGCAA
Organism: Nocardia testacea NBRC 100365; assembly: GCF_000308775.1. Lineage (GTDB taxonomy): Bacteria > Actinomycetota > Actinomycetes > Mycobacteriales > Mycobacteriaceae > Nocardia > Nocardia testacea. Next base: position 116,199 of record NZ_BAGJ01000135.1, on the reverse strand, counting down.
CGGTCCGCGCCGGCCGATGACGGCACAGATCCTCTCCGCGGAACAGCGGGCGCCGCTGTGGTCCCGGATCACCGCCGCCTATCCGGTATACGGGGATTACCAGAAGCGCACCGATCGGGAGATCCCTTTAGTCCGGCTCACGCCTGCCGCAAGTGGGACTCGACCGCGACGCGGCCGCGGCGAGAACCTCGGGTAGACGCGGTTCGACCGGCCTCTACGTCCCGGCGGCATGAGACCCGGTCCGTCGATCGCGCGTCGAGACCGGATCACCGCACGCTGCGGACAGGTGCCGAGGTGTGGGCGGACGACGGCCCGCTCCTCGTCCGCAGGCGGCAGCGCCCTGCCCTGGACGCCCGGGACGCTGCCGGGCCTGCGCCGGGAACCGGCACCCGATCTGTCGTGGTCGAGCGCCGGGGCGTGGTGAAGAGCCGGTGCGCGGTATCGCCCGGTGCTCCGGCGCCGAACCGGCGCCGGAGCCGGCCGATGGCCGGTAGGCGGATCAGCCGTTGCGGGTGAGGCTCGGGGGCACCGGTTCGGCCTCCGCGACCGCGGCTCCTTGGACCGGATCGGTCATGATGTCGCGCCACCAGGAGTCCAACCGGCTGGGCTCCGGCCAGATCACGGGTGCGTGCTCGGCGGTCGATTCCACGTCGTTCTCCTCGGGGCCGGTGTTGTCGGGCATCCTTGCCTCCTGTACGCGTGGTGCGCCGGCGGGTCGCTGCGCGTATTCGTACGCTGCTCCGATTGCGCCGCCCCAGTCACCGGTGTCGCCGGGAATTCCCGCGACCGAGCAACGTAGTGACAGCAGATCGCCGGACCCGCCCGGTACCAATGTGCCGCAATTCTAGCGTTTTTCGTTCCGACTGCCCACGGATTGGAATCCGGGGGCAGCCGGCGACTTTTCCGGGGTGGAACCCACTGTTCGCACGGTATTCTGGATGTGTCTGTGCGAGAACATCTTCCGATGCTACGCGACCCGCCGGCGCAGCCGGAGTCGACAAAACGACCGGTTTGTAATATATGGCGAATGTATTGCGCAATGTACGCGCGCGATCCCGAATTAATGCCGGTGTAAATGTACTTTCATTTGATCGTGCAGAACGAGCGGGCATATGAAATCTCGGTGAAGAAATCCCCGGTCGAGCGGCCGGCGGGGCGGAACGAGGCGGGACCGGCCGCTGCCGGCGGCGGTGCTGAGTACACTGCCAGGCATGTCGGTGGCGTCGTCGCGATCGCGGATTCCGGGGGAGGTCAACGGATACGAGGCGCGCTGGGAGCAGCACAATACCGAGCGTCAGTTACGCATCCTGCGGGCCGCGGTCGAGCTGCTGGAGGAGAAGCCGCTGGGCGCCGACGTGCCGGTGCGTCAGATCGCCGAGCGGGCGGGGGTGGCCAAATCCGTCGTGTATCGGCAGTTCAGCGGTCGCGAGGATCTGGACCGGCGCATCCGGTCGTACCTGATCGACGAGCTGGGGGCCGTACTGGACGCGCAGCTGGACGTCTCGTCCGGCTCGGTGCGCGAGATCATCACCCGGACGGTCCGCGCGGTCGCCGACTGGATGGGCGACCACCCCAACCTCGCGGCGTTCGCGCGGACCGGCCCGCCCGTCGGCGGACCCGACAGTGTGGACGCGATCTCCAGCCTGAAGATCCGGATCACCGAGCGGTCCCGTGAGCTGATCGAGGCGATCGCCCGCATTGTGGAGGTGGAGTCGGCCGCGCTGGAGCCGGTGCCGTTCGCCGTGGTGACCATGGTCGAAGGGGTGCTGGCCGCGTGGGTCGCCGATCCGGAGCCGAGCCGGACGCGGGCGGAAATGGTCGCGGACCTCTCCGGCTACGCCTGGTACATCCTCGACGGCGCGGCCCGGACGGTCGGTGTGACGGTGGACCCGGACCGGGAATTGGCACAGGTGGTGGCCGGACTGCGTGGTTCGGCCCCGTGAGGGTGCGGGGTCGTCGACCGGGCCGAACGTCGTCGGCCGGCCCGGCCGTCCCGGGTCAGGCCACCGAGGTCCGAACCCGGCGCTCCGGTTCGCTGCGGTAGCGCGAGCGGTCGCCGTCGATGCCCAGTGCCCGCCACAGCCGCGAGGTGACCGGGTTCATCAGACCGAGTTCGTCGGCGAGGGCGCGCATATCGCCGAAGTAGCCGGACAGGATCCGCCGCGAGTGCGGGCTCCGCCAGAACGCTTCCTCGATGACCTCGCGCGGCACGTCGAAGCGGCGGGCGAACTCCGGCGGCGGCGCCATGATCTCCCCGGCCAGCCAGCGCAGCGCCAGCGGGAAGGAGAGCCCGCACAGCGCGGTGGAGACCGGGCCGAGTTTCGCGATATGCGCGCGCAGGAACTCTCCCGCGAAGGAGATGTGACGCGCCTCCTCGGCGATATGGATTTCCATCGTCCGCACCACCAGCGGCGGCAGGTTCGCGCCGTTGCGGATCATCGCCTTCTGGTAGTGGTCGATCGGTTCCTCGCCGCCGAGGATGCCCAGGAACAGCACCACATGCGCGTAGCCCCCGGCCACGCCGATGAACGGTGAGAGCGCCCGGAAGATCGGGCGCATCCCGGGGACATCGTCGCCGATCCGGTTCACCAGCTCCTGGAACATCTGGATGTGGTTGCACTCTTCGGTCATCTCGTGCAGGCAGTAGCGGAACTCCGGCGACCCGTTGGGCAGTTTTGCGATGTACTGCATCATCCCCCGGATGAGGACGGTTTCGAAGGCCGCCCCGACCTTGATGGCGTTGGCGATCCGCCAGCGGCCGATCTCGATCTGCCTCGCCTGCGGCAGTTCCCGATACCAGCGGGTGGCGCCGAGCGGATCGTAGTCGGGGGAGAGGACCCAGCGGGGGTCGTCTCGATCGAGGGCGAGTTCGGGCGAATCCCACTCGATATCCAGGTACGGGTCGAACCGGCGGTGCACCGAGCCCTCCGACAGTGTTTCCAGCGTCTCGCGATACCGGGCGTCCAGCCTGGGAGCCCGCGGCAGAGTCGACGGCGTCATCGGTGCCTCCTCGTGCGTATGGCGTACATCTCTCTGCGGACGAATTTACCGGGACTCTGCGTCTCAGTAAATAGAGCGCCCGGAGCCGGTGCGCAATCGTGCCCTGTTGAGCGTGGCGCGGATCTGAGGTCCCGGCCGCGAGACCGAGAGCCGCCTGCCGGGTCCTCGGCGGTGCGCCGGTCCGCGGCCCGGCCGCCGGCTAGCGAGCGGTGACGGTGTGCGTGTGCACCCGGAGCGTCTCGATCCGGTCCCGGGTGGGGTGGAAGTCCAGGATCAGCAGCGCCGGGCCCGACGGCAGATCGGCACTGATCGTCACCGAACGACCCGCCGCCAGCGTTTTGCCCTGCCGCAGGCCACGCGCTCGCACGGCCAGCTCCGCGCTGCTGATCGACTCGCCCGACCACAACCGCACGGTGTCGCGGTCGCCGGTCAGTGCCGTGACGGCCGCGGTATCGCCGGCGGCCGCCGCCGCGCACAGCCGTTGCGCAATCCGTTTTCCGGCGGAACCGATACCGGTGCACGCCCGGGCCATACCGATCAGACCGTGAACGCCCTGATTGCGCAGCAGCAGGCCGCCGAGCCGGGTGCCCGCCCGCCATCCCTTCGGTCCGGTGCCCATGAGCTGCCCGACCATGGGCACGAGTTCCCAGTACGCGGCCAGGTATCCGATCCGCAGTGCGCCGTCCTGCTCGACCACTTCGTAGCGCAGATGCATCGGCACCCGGACCCGGGCGCCGGTCGACATCGTGATGGTGATGGTGAGATCGCGCAACACCGTCGCCGGACCGGCGAAATCGTGGGCCACATCGAACACGATGTCGTTGGGGGCGATGAAGGTGTCGTAGAACCGGCCGATCGCGTCGTATCCGGTGTGCGGTTGCGAGCCGACCGGATCATTGACCACCGCACCGGTCGCGAACAGGCCCACCCAGGCAGCCCGGTCGTGGGCCGCGACGGCGCGAGGGGATGCGAGCACGGCCTCGCGCAGATCCGCGGCGGTCGGGTCCAGCGACACGGTGACTCCCTTCGGATGGCCGGAATTCGCTCCCACAATAGAACACGTTCTACGGGTGGCCGAGCGACGTAGCCGTCCCTGCTTGTGAAAATGTCGGTGCGGTGCGGCATCATCTGTGCACGCAGCTATTCGACGAACCAGTGAGATTGCCCGGAGTGCCCATGCCGTCGCGAACACCATCGAGCGCGAAGCCGAAACCTCTGTCCGACAACGACCTCGAGCAGATCGCCGCGGAGATCGACGCGGGGCGCCCGCCGATGGTCTGGTTCACCGCCGCGGCGGTGGGGGTCACCGAGGGACGGTCGGGCAAGGTGGTCTCGCTCGGCGATCCCGCCGACGGCGACTTCCTGCAGATCCGGCCTACCGGGTCCAAGGATGTGCTGTCATTCGGACCCACCGAGGTCACGCTGGTAAAACCCCAGCGTGACAAGCCGGCCACCGCGCCGCCGCCCACACCGCAACCCGCCCCCGAGAAGAAGGAACCGCCCGTGACTTCCGCCGCGTCCCCGACCACCTCCGCCCCCTCGGCCGCGGACCGGAAACCGGCGCCCGCCCCCGCGAAGAGCGCTGCCGCCGAGCCGAAGTCGGCCGCGGCGCCGCGGACCCCGTCCGCTGCCAAGGCGGCCAAGGCACCGGCCGCCCGCAAGACCAAGACGCCGGAGGTCACCGTCACCATCAACGGCACCGCCGACGGTGAGTGGACCGTCGATGTCACCGCGGGCAAGAAGCGGACCGCGCGGGCGGTCCCGGTCACCGGTACCGCCGTGGCCCAGGCGGCGAAACTGTTGCCGCCGGAGGTGTCCGAGGTGGTGGACGGCCTGCTCGAATCGGTGCGGGGCGCCCAGGAGGCCAAGGTCCAGCAGTTGCAGGCCGAACTCGAGCAGGCGCGCAAACTTCTCGAAGAGCTCACGGACTGAGACGAGTCCGCGAATGCGCGTCCCCCGAGCTGCCGCTGCTCGGGGGCGCGCTCGGCGGCCCGGAGCACGGCATTCGTTGCGTGTCAGGGTGTTGCCGACCGCCCGGGGCCGATCGACGTGCGCGTCCGGGTGGTCTCCGGGCGGTGTCAGACAGCTGTTTCCCGCGGTCGCCAGCCGTGGCGGTTCGGCTCGGCCGGGGTGTAGCGGATCGTGTCGTGGAACATGTAGCCGAAGCCGCGCCGTTTCGCCTGGTACATGGCCGCGTCCGCATCGCGGATGAGGTCGTAGATGCTGGCGTCGATATCGCGGGGGCCACCGCAGGCCAGCCCGATACTGGCGGTCAGTGGGACTTCGCCGGTGCTGAGCTGGAACGGCTTCATGAACACACCGAGTAGGCGTTCGGCCATTTTGGTCGCTTCCATTCGCTCCAGCGGAGCCAGGACGACGAATTCGTCCCCGCCGTAGCGGGCCACTACATCGTCGCGGCGCACGGTGGAGCGGATGCGGGTGGCGGCTTCGGCGATCAACTCGTCGCCGACGGTGTGCCCGTAGCTGTCGTTGATCGCCTTGAACTCGTCGAGATCGATGAACAGCAGACAGAGGGGGCGTTCGGCCCAATCCCGGTGTTCCCGATGCAGTACCCGCAGTAGTGCGGAACGGTTGAGCAACCCGGTGAGCGGATCGTGGTCGGCCTGATACTGGGCGCGCCGTTCGCTGCGGGCGCTGTGGCCGATCGCGCGTTCGCTGCGGATCAGCAATCCGATGAGCAGCAGGGCGAGCACCGAGGACACGATGACCTGGTCGAGCGGGCTCAGCGGGGCGCGCGCCACCGGCACCAGCGAAGAGAGCACCAGGGCGACGGCGATGACGCTCGCCCGCTGGCGGGAATGGTGGATCCGGATCGCCCGCGGCGCACCCAGTGTCACCATGGTCGGGTGCAGGGCCGCCGCCCCGGCCGCCAGGTACGCGCCGATCAGCGGAAGGATCAGCACTTCCGGCGCGGTGTCCAGAGTGCCGGCCGCGACCAGGCGGAACCCGAGATCGGTTGCCAGCACTCCCGCCAGCGCGGTGTGCAGCAGGCGCAGCGAGGTTTCCGAGCGGATCGAGGTAGCCAGCGAATGTGCCAGCAAGGTGAGCAGCAGCGCATCGCAGACCGGCAGGGCCACCGCCGTGACCGTGTTCACGCCCGGGGCCTCGGAATGCAGGACGGGAGCGACGAGGAAGATCCAGGACGCCAGCAGCGCGCCCAGTCCGATCAGGCCGGAGTCCAGGACGATATCGGGGTGCGCCCGGGCCTGGCGCGGCCGCAGCCACATCAGGGCGGCCAGACCGGAACCGGTATAACCGGCGAGCGCGCAGATCTCGTCGAGAGGGGTGGACGCGTAGCCGGTCAGTTCCCGCAGCACGGTTCCGGTCGCGAAGGGGAGGGCCGAGGCGGCCAGCAGATACCACGGCAGTGGATGTGACGGACGGTGCCGGCGCAGGCCGAAGCCGATCATGACAACGGTGCCGACGGCCGCGAACAAGGTGACCGCCACCGCCAGCGGACGGGACCCGAGTATCAGATGCACCACGAGCGGCGCGCCAACCATCACGGAAAACGCTGCGCCATAACGCATCCGATGGATACCGTGCCGGCCTGCTCCCTGCGGTTCGCTGATGATCATCAGCCCCCCTTTGATCGCTCCGATCCCGGTGAAATCGAGCCGCGTCGCAGGCCTGGGTCCTTATCTGTCTGTCGTGCGCTACCTGTCCATCGAGCGGCGGCTGACGTAAACCGAGTGTTCCTGTACGAGGGGATGTCCGAGCCGTCCGCGGTGCGTCCGGCCCACCAAACCTGGACTATGGATCCGATGATGACACGCAGTGTCGAATTTGTCGCTCTCTTGACGCAACAACGTCGTAACAGGTGGCGCGATGGTGGCGGCGCGGCGGATCCGGCCACCGCCGGGCGACTCGTACGGTGGTCCGGTGACACAACGTGAGGAGAGCACCGGCGGGCGCCGTCGATGGTCGGCGCCGGGCCGGGTCAACCTGATCGGTGAGCACACCGACTACAACGACGGGTTGGTGCTGCCGATAGCGATACCCCTGGTGGTCACCTGCGAAGGTGTCCGGCACGGTGACGATCTGGTCCGGGTGGGCTCGCGTCAGCGGCCGGGTGAACCGGTGCGGCTTCCGGCCGCCGCGCTGGCCACCGAGCGGGACCTGCTACCGGGCTGGGCGCGGTACCCGCTGGGCGTGGTCGCGGAGTTCGGGCGCCGGGGGCACGGGATCGAGGGGTTGGAGCTGGATTTCGACGGCGCGGTGCCGGCCGGGGCCGGACTGTCCTCGTCGGCGGCGCTGTGCTGCGCTGCCGCGGTGGCGGTCCGCGATCTGTGCGCGCCCGAGGTCGGCGACCGGGAACTGATCGATATCGCCCGGGCCGCCGAAAACGACTATGTGGGGGCGCCCACCGGGATCCTGGACCAGGCGGCGTCCATCCTCTGCACCGCGGGACACGCCCTGTACTTGGATGTCCGTGCCTTCAGTGCGTCCGGAACGGGAGGTTTCGAGCAGATTCCGTTCGATCTCGCGGCCACCGGCCTACGGCTGCTGGTCATCGATACCGGACAGACCCACGAGCACGCGGCGGGCGGGTACGGCGCCCGCCGCGCCGAATGCGCCGCCGCCGCCGCGGCTCTCGGGGTCGCTTCGCTGCGCGATATCGAGGACGCCGGGCAACTGGGCGGACTCACCGATCCGGTGCTGTACCGGCGGGCACGACACGTACTCGGCGAGAACGACCGGGTGCGCACGGTGGCGGAACTGTTGCGCTCGGGTGCCGACCCGCGCGAGATCGGTCCCCTGCTCGACGCGGGACACGATTCGTTGCGTGACGATTTCGAAGTATCCACCGAAGTGCTGGATGCGGCGGTGGACGCGGCTCGCGCGGCCGGGGCCCACGGTTCCCGGATGGTCGGTGGTGGTTTCGGCGGCAGCATCATCGCCCTGGTCGATACAGCCGCCGCCGGGCGGGTCGAGGAGGCGGTCCGGGACCGCCTGGCGCGCAAGGGCTTTCCCGACGCGCGGACCATCGAGGCCGTGGCCGGCCCGGGAGCCGGGCCGGTCGATCGATGAGGTCCGGTACCGCGGCCACCGCGGCACCGGACCTCATCGCTCAGGCCGGGCGCACGCGGCGCAGCGCACCGACGAGGACATCGACCACGAGGAAGACCAGCAGACTCAGGCCGAATACCGGAGCGAACCAGCCGATCAGCGCGGCCGCGACCGACACCGGCACCGCCAGAACCGCCGACCGGCGCAGTGCGCCGCGCCGCGGCGGTCTGCCCACCGGGAAGCGGCGGGCTGTTCCCGTCGGTCGCCGCCGCCACCACATGAGGTATCCGCGCACGATCACCGTGACCAGACCGATCGCCGCCGCAAGCAGCAGCAACTGGTTGAGCGGGCCGAACATCAGGCCCATATGGAGTTGGATGCCCCAGTTGGCCATCTTCGCCATGAACGGCCATTCGGAGTAGGGGACCCGATCGGTGACGGTACCGGTGGACCCGTCGACGGCCGCGGCGTTGACGGTCAAGGTGCCCGGCAGCCGCCGTTCCTTCACCGCGAACGCGGTCCCGTCGGTCGCCGGGATCGTGATCTCCGCCGGGCGGGTGACTCCGGCCTCGCGGGCCGCGGCGAGGACGCCGTCCAGTTGCCGGATCCGGTCCACCGGCACCGAGTGGCCGGCCGGATGACCGCTGTGATGGTCGCCGTGCGCGGTTTCTGCCGGTGCCGCGTTCCCGGGGAGCGCGGTCGCGACGGCGGGGGTGGTCCAGCCGAGATTCTCCCGGAGGGTCTCGATATCGGCGCCCGCGTAGGTCGACCAGGTCAGGCCGGTGGCCGAGAGCAGCAGCGCCACCGGGAGAATCCACACCCCGACCACCGCATGCCAATTCAGCCGGCGGTCCCGCGCATTCGCGAGATTCGGGACGAACAGCCACCGCGCCGTGGCGCGCTGCCGTCGGCTGCGTACCCGGCGGATCCACAGGGCGAGCCCGGCGAGAGCGATCAGCCACAGCCAGGAGGCCGCCAGTTCGGAGTACAGCCGGCCGGGTTCGCCGAGGTGCAGGTGGCGGTGCACCTGGGACACCCACGTCCGGAACGGCAGGGCGCCGGAACTGCCGTACACCACCGATTCGCCCACCGGACGGGCGGTCACCGGATCGACGAAGACAGCGCGCCGCTCGGATTCGCCGAGGGTGGGATCGCTGAACAACACCCGGGTGGTCTCACCCGGTGCGGGCGCGGGCGCGACCGCCACCACGGTGAGGTCCGGCCGGACCGCGATCCCCGCGGTCACCTGGTCGGCCAGTGGCCGCTCGGGTCCACGGGAATCCACGGACAGCAGATCCCGGTTCACGAAGGATTCGATACCGGGCGCGACGGCGTAGAGACCGCCGGTGATCGCCGCGATCAGCAGAAACGGCCCCACGAAGAGGCCGGCGTAGAAATGGAGCCGCAGCGCGAGCGCGCGGAACGCGCCCCCGCCCGGCCGGGGTGAACTGGTCGCCGGGGTAGCGCCCTCGGGCGCCGCGGGGACCTCGGTGGTACTCATGGGTTTACCTGCGTCCTGTGCTGGCCCGGCATCCGGCCGGAGGCGGCAGGGTGCGCGGGGACGCGGCGCCACCGAGTGCTCGGGTCGCCGCGCTGAGGAAACCGGCGGGGCCACGGGCGCGGGCGCGTGCGGAGGTCACCGCGGCAACGGCCGGCGCCCGGCCGTGACAGCCGGGTGGAAGATCAGATCGGTACGGCGAGGGGCGGTGCCCGGGTGCGGCCGGCATCGGCCGCGAGGATCCATGCGACGACCCGGTCGCGGTGCAGGAGGCGCAGCGGAGGCGGGTCCGGCAGGACCGGGGGCCGGGGCGCGACCGGGACCAGTCGCGCCAGTGCCGTCGCGACGACACGGTAGGCGAATTCGGCGCCCCGCACGACCACCGCCGCGGCGCAGGCGACGACGAGATGCGCCGCGAGCATAGTAGGGGTCGGCCGAAGATCACCGTGGTGCGCATGCCCCGAACCCCAACCGAGGCTCAGGTGGCCGAGCAACTGCCCGGCCAGCAGGGCCGTGGCGAGTCCGGTGGTTCCGGTGCGCAGCGGGCGCAAGCCGGTGACCAGGGCGCCGACCGCAGCCGACGCCGAAATCAGCAGTACGATCGCCGTCCCGTCGGGCGGGCTCGTCTCGGCCGCCCACCCGTGCGCGGCCACCGAGACGGCCCCCGAGATCAGGCCGGCCGCCGCACCGCGGACGCGCGCGGCGCCGCGATGGTCCACCGGATGGGTGGAACCGAACCTGATACGCACCAAGGGATGATATCCGACGGCCCGGCCTGCCTGCGGCGAAGCCGGAGCACGACGGGCCCGGGCACCCCGGGCCCGCCGCACCGGGCGTTGTCGGCCGAGCGCCCGGAGGAGATCCGGTATCGGCCGGGCGTGACCCGGCGCATGACGGAGCTCAGCTCTCGGGTTCCAGCTCGGTCAGCGGTTTCCGCAGCAGCTTCCCCGTGGCGTTGCGCGGCAGTTCGTCGAGGAACACCACTTCGCGCGGGACTTTGTAGCGGGCCAGATTCGCCTTGACGTAGTCCTTGATCTCCTGGGCGTCGCGGGCCGAATCCGGCCCCGGGACCACCACTGCGCGCAGCCGTTTGCCGAACTCCCGGTCGTCCACGCCCACCACCGCGGCCTCGAGCACATCGGGCCGTTCGGCGATGAGGTGCTCGACCTCCTGCGGGAACACGTTCTCGCCGCCGGAGACGATCATGTCGTCGTCGCGGCCGTCGATGAACAGCAGACCGTCGGCATCGAGATGCCCGACATCGCCGCTGGACATCATGCCGTCGACGGTCTCCTTGGTGCGCCCGTCGGTGTAGGCCTTGAAGGCGTGCGGGTTGTCGATGAAGATCGTGCCGGTGACATCCGGCGCGGTGATCCGCTTGCGGTTCTCGTCGTAGAGGGCGATCCGCACCCCGACCGGCGCCCGGCCCGCGGTCGTCGGCGACTTCTTCAGCTCCTGCGGCGTCGCCACGGTGATCACCGCGCATTCGGTCGAGCCGTACAGGTTGTACAGCACATCGCCGAAGTGTTCGCCGGTGCGCACCACCACATCGGGCTGGATGGCCGAGCCCGCCGCGAAGATCACACGGATCGAGGAGACGTCGTAGCGGTCGAGTACCTCTTTCGGCTGGTCCAGGATGCGTTGCAGCATGGTGGGCACCACGACCAGCGAATCCGCGCGGTAGCGGGCGATATTGGCCAGGGTGAGTTCGGGGTCGAACCGGCGCTGCTGGAACACCACCCGGTTGCCCAGTGCCAGGCCGAGGGAGAACTGGGACAGTCCGGTGCCGTGGAAGATCGGCGCGGCCATCACCATGGTGCCGTCGGTCGGCAGCGGCACCCGGTCGATGAACTGGGCGGTGATGAACGGGCTGACCTTGTCGCGCGGGGCGCCCTTGGGTGTGCCGGTGGTGCCGCTGGTGAGGATGACCATCCCACCCGGCTTGGCGGGGGCCGCCAGTGGTGCGGTGGACTGCCTCGCCGAGACCGATTCGACCGTCGGGATCGCGGGGTCGGCGCCGTCGGATTCGTCGACCCAGGTGAGGATGCGCGGGATCTCGGCGGGGATGGCGCTCATCAGGTCGAAGAACTCGCTGTCGTGCAGTACCGCTTTGATCCGCTCGCGTTCGGCCACATCCGCGAACTGCGGCTTGGCGAAGCCGGTGTTCATCAGAACCGCGCGCAGGCCGAGTTTGCCCGCGGTCAGCATGCTCAGCACCATGCCGCGATGGTCGCGGGCCAGGACCGCGACCACGTCACCGGGGCGCAGGCCGCGTTCGGTGAGGCCGCGGGCGAAGGCATTCGAGCGATCGTCGAGTTCGCGGAAGGTGAGTTCGCCCTGCTCGTCGACGATGGCCGGGGAGTCGGGACGGGTCTGCACGGCGTGCATGACCACACCGGCGAACGGGCCGTACTTGGTCGCGTTGCTCATCGACCGGAGGGCGTGGTCGAGCCGTAGCGGATCGAAAAGGCCGCGTTTGCGCATCACGTTCACGGCCGAGGCGATATCGCCGACTCTGCGAACGGGGCCGGGCAGCGACAATGTCATCGGTGACAACCTTCCGCGGCGTACCGCCGGGACCGGCGGCTACCTCCTCGAGCTCCTGTGCACCGCCAACCCTAGCAACCGCCGCGGGGACTTCCGGCCGATTGTCTCGGACAGTAGGGAAACCGGGACACTTCTGTGAGAATTCCCGGTTTCCCGACGAGAAATGTTGTCAGACCTCGTATTCCACCAGCACCCGGCGCAGCAGTTTGCCGGTGGGGTTGCGGGGCAGATCGTCGAGGAAGACGACCTCGCGCGGCACCTTGTACCGGGCCAGGTTCTCCTTGACGTAGGTCTTGATCTCGGCCTCGTCCGGGGTGTGCCCGGGTTCGGGGACGACGAAGGCGCGCAGCCGCTTCCCGAACTCCACATCGTCCACGCCGACCACCGCGGCGTCGAAGATGTCGTCGCGCTCGAGCAGCAAATTCTCGACCTCCTGGGGGAAGACGTTCTCGCCGCCGGAGACGATCATGTCGTCGTCGCGGCCGTCCACCATCAGCAGGCCGTCCTCGGTGAAGTGGCCGACGTCGCCGCTGGACATGTAACCGTCGATGATCTGCTTGTGCCGGCCGTCGGTGTAACCCTCGAAGGGGGCGCCGCTGCGGACGAAGATCCGGGCGGTGACGTTCTTGGCGGTGACGGCCTTGTCGTTGTCGTCGTAGAGACGGACATCGCAGGTGAGCGGCGGGCGGCCGACCGTACCGGGCGCCTTGGCCAGATCGGCGGGCTGGGCCACGGTGGCGATGGCGACCTCGGTGGAGCCGTAGAGGTTGTACAGCACGTGACCGAACGTCTCGGTCGCCTTGACGCACAACTCCGGGGACAGCGCCGAACCCGCGAGGATGATCCCCTTCAGCGAGGACGTGTCGTACTTCGCCCGGACCTCGGCGGGCAATTCCACCATCCGGTGCAGCATGGTCGGCACCGCCACCAGCAGTTCGGCCTTGTGGTCGGAGATCATCTTCAGGGTGGCCTCGGCATCGAAGCGGCGCCGCATGACGATCTTGTTGGTGAGCCCGATGCTCACCAGGTACGTACCCAGACCGGTGCTGTGGAAGATCGGCGAGACGATGACGACGGTGCCGCGCTTGGGGAAGGGCATCCGGTCCAGGAACTGGGCGGTCGCCACCGGGCTGGCCTTCTCCCGCGGCGCGCCCTTCGGCAGGCCGGTGGTACCGCTGGTGAGGATGATGAAACCACCGGGCTTGGCCGGGACGGGCAATGCCCCGGTGCCGTTCTCGGCGATCAGGTCGTCCAGCGTGCGGGCGCCCGCGGGGATCTCGGTGCCCTCGTCCACCCAGGTGAGGAAGCGCGGCATATCCGCGGGCAGGGCGTCGAGCAGGCCGAGGAATTCGCTGTCGTGCAGGACCGCCTTGACCTTCTCCCGTTCGCACACCTCGGCGAACTGCGGTTTGGCGAACCCGGTGTTCATCAGCGCGATCTTCACGCCGAGCTTGCCCGCGGCGGCCATGGACAGGATCAGTCCGCGATGGTCGCGGGCGAGGATGCCGATCACGGTGCCCTCGGTGATCCCTGCGTCGCGCAGGCCGTGGGCGATCTTGGTGGATTGCTCGTCCAGTTCCCGGTAGGTCAGCTCACCGCGTTCGTCGGCCAGGCCGGGCGCGTCCGGCGCGATGCGCGCGGAGTGCATGATCAGGGTGGCCTGCGGGATGTAGGTCTTGGAATCCTTCAGCGTCCGCAGCGTTTCCCCCGGATTCTTCAGATCGATGAATCCGCTGGACTGCAGCAGCCCGTATGCCTTGACGACTTCCAGCGTGTGCGCCAGGTTCATCTTCGAACACCTCCACAGATCCTCGCGTCGGCACTCGACCTAGCGATTCCGAACGGCATATCGGTGGCCACCGTAGCAGTGAAAGTGTATTCACTCACAACGTACGCTCCGGACAAAAAAGACATTCCCGAGCGGCCGCCGAGGTGGCCGGTGCGGGCGCGCGTCGGATATTCGACGCGCTCGCGCGCACCGGTCCCCGGCTCGCCCGGTCAGTTGTAGATCGAGCCCATCGACGGGAAAGTGATATCGCCGCGCACGTACTGGAACCCGTCCGGATGCTCCGGGCTCACCGGCACCGGCCAGCGGTGCCAGAGACTGCCGTACACCGCGGCGACGATCATGCCCGGGCCGGGATCGATCGGCCGGGTGCGGATGGTGGTGTCGGCGATGATGTCCCGATGCTCGGTGAACTGCTCGATCCCGCTGCGGCCGTTGTTGAGGTTGAGCCATACGACATCCAGCCGCGCGCCCGTCTGATCCGGGGCGATCGTGCCCGGCCCGCCGAAGAACGCGAACCGGAAGCCGTCGAGGTTCAGCGACAGGCCCGAGCCGTACATGCCCGGACCGCCGCCGCGGCCCACGGTGGATTCGGCCGGAATCTGGAACGGCTGCGCGGGCAGGGCGGCATCACGGGTGGCCGTGGCGACTCGCGCGTCGCCGAGTAGCCGGGAGACTGCCTGCTCGGCAGCCGGATCTCCCGCCGCGGCGGTGTGCAGGGCCTGGGTTGCCGAAGTCCACTCGACCTGGGCGGGCTCGGCGGTCGCGTGCCCGGTGAACAGAACAGTAGCTGCGGCGGTACCCACGGCAGACGTGAGGAGCCGACGGGTAAAGGCCGATATACGCATAACCAGTCTCCTTGCAGGGGTGTCCGGGGTACTGCTCAGTGACTCGGTGTGGTGCTGCGTGGTGGAACTCGTGCCGGTGCGGCGGGAGAGCGGAAAGCGAATCCGGCGTACCGGCCGTCCGATCGAACACACCCTGTCACTCGGTCCCGGTGGTGTCCAGGACCGCCGCGCGGCCGGTCGGTCCCGGTTTCGTATCCGATATCGGCGCCGGATCAGCCGGCGGTGACCGCGCGCTGGAGCAACTGCTGCAGAGTTTGCTGTTCCTGCCGGGTGAGGGGCTGTAACGGCGAATCGGCCGCGAGCAGGTCGAGCAGTCGCGCGCGCAGTTCGCTGCCCGCCGGGGTGAGGACGAGTTGTTTGGCGCGCCGATCCGTGGGGTGGGCGCGGCGTTCGACGTGGCCGTTCGCCTCGAGCCGGTCGACGATGAATGTCGCGTTCGACGGCTCACAGCTCATTCGCTCGGCCAGTTCGCGCATGGTCATCGGGCCGGTCAGCTCGCGGAGGGCGACCGCCTGCGGCGCGCTGAGGCCCAGCGGGGTGGCTCGCAGGCGTACATGGTTCTCGATGCGGTGGTTGAGCGCGTTGACCAGCCCGCACAGTTCACGCTCCGCGGCAGCGAGGCTTTCGGCGTGCGTCACGGGTGAATCGCTCATGGTCACGATCCTAGCGAAATTCATCCAACTTAAATAGTTGCAACTCTAATAGTTGCAACTTTAAGCTTATGGCGAGTGGCCGACCGCCACGCACCATCCGAGCCAGGAGTCCCACCGTGACCGCAGTCCATCCGACCGCCGAGACCCTCGATCCGATCGCCGTAACCACCGGACCCGATGCCGGGCAACGCCTGCGCCGCCCGGGACGCCTCCGGTCGATCCGACTGGGTGAGCTGATCGTCACCTACGTTCCCGACGGGGCGGTGGGCCTGGCGCCGCGCGGCTGGCTGCCCGACACCACCGCCGAGGACTGGGTGGCGCACGCCGATCACCTCGACGAGAAGGGGTATCTGGTAGCCGGTATCGGCGGGCTGCTCGTCGAACTCGGGGACCGCGCACTGCTGATCGATACCGGCGTCGGACCGGTTACGGTGCCCGACGACCCGGGCAACGTGCTGATCGGCGCTCTCGGCGGCGGCGCGCTACTGGAGAATCTGGCGCGGGCCGGCCGGGCGCCGCACACCATCGAGGCGGTGGCATTCACACATCTGCACGGCGACCACATCGGCTGGGCGGGCCATCCGGCCGTTGCCGGCGACCCGGTGTTCACCGCCGCCGATTACCTGGTCGCCGAAATGGAATGGGCGCACCGGCACCCGTCGCCCGAACACGCGGTGACCCCGGGCATGCTCGAGGTGATGAGCCCCAGGGTCCGCACGATCGCCGACGGCGAGGAGATCTTCCCCGGCGTCCGGGCGATGGTGGCGGCGGGTCATACCGCCGGGCATACGAGCTATTCGATAACTTCCGGCGGTCGGCGTCTGCTCGCCTTCGGTGATGCGCTGCACACGCCGCTACAGGTCCGGTATCCGCACTGGTCCTCTGGTGTGGACCACGATCGGGTCGCCTCGGCACAGGCGAGAAACCGGCTGGTCGACGAACTCGCCGCGACCGGTGACCTGGCCTTCGGCAATCATTTCGCCGACGTCGTATTCGGTACGGTCGCCCGCGACGGCGCCGGACGTACCTCCTGGGTGCCGCTGCCCTGATTTCCGGACACCCCCGGCGTCGCCCGGAGGAAATTCGGACCGGTGTGGGCTCGCCGGAGGAGCCCACACCGGTCCATCCGATGTCTACTTCAGTTCGGCGCTGGTCTTCCCCAGGACCCGTCGGGCGACAATGAGCTGCTGGATCTGCTGGGTGCCCTCGAAGATGTCGAGGATCTTCGAGTCCCGGCCCCACTTCTCCAGCAGCAGCCGCTGCGAGTATCCGAGCGCGCCGGCCAGTTCGACCGACTTCAGCGTCACATCGGTGCCGGTTCGGCCAGCCTTCGCCTTGGACATCGACGCCTCGAGCGAATTGGGCTTCTTGTTGTCGGCCATCCAGGCCGCCCGCAGGGCCAGCAGGTAGGCGGATTCGTAGTCGGCTTCCATTCGCAGGAATTCGGCCGCCGCCGCGTGCTGATTGTTGGGCGGGGTGTCGTAGGAGATCTCGATACCCGCGTCGGTGAGGATGGTGCGCAGTTCCTCCAGCGCGGCGCGGGTGACGCCGATGGCCATGGCCGCGACCAGGGGGCGGGTGTTGTCGAAGGTCTGCATGACCCCCGCGAAGCCCTTCTCCGCGTGTACCTCCGGGCTGCCGAGGATGTTGTCCTTCGGAATCCGGCAGTCCTGCAGCAGCAGCACCGCGGTATCGGAGGCCTTGATACCGAGCTTGTGTTCGAGCCGGGCCACCGACAGGCCGGGAGCGTCCCGCGGGACCACGAACGATTTGATGGCGGCGCGGCCCAGGCTGCGGTCCACCGACGCCCACACCACGATATGAGTGGAACGCTGCCCCGCGGTGACGAAGATCTTCTCGCCGTTGAGCACCCATTCGTCGCCGTCGAGCACTGCGGTGGTGGTGACCGCGGCCGAATCGGATCCGAAGCTCGGTTCGGTGATCGCCATGGACGCCCACACCTTGCCGAACCGTTCGAGCTGTTCGTCGGTGGCCACCGCGGCGATCGCGGCATTGCCCAGCCCCTGGTAGGGGATGGAGAGCATGAGCCCGACATCGCCCCAGGAGGTCTCCAGGGCGTTGAGCAGCGCCGACATATTGCCGCCGTTGGCATTGACGAGCACATCGGTGGAGGGCGCCTCGTCATCGGCGCGGCCGCCGCTGGCCCCGCTGATCTTCTGGGTGCCCGAATCGCTGAGTCCGTCGACCATGGCGGCCATGGTGTCGAGCTCCACCGGGTATTCGTGCTCGCCGAGATCGTATTTGCGCGAGATGGGCCGGAAGATCTGTGCGGCCACCTGATGGGCCTGGTTGGCGCTGGCCCGCAGTTTCTTGGGAAGTTCGAGATTGATCATGGAAGTCTCCTGGGAAAAAAGCTGTGACGACGCCGGGAACTCAGACCAACACCACGCCCTCGGCAACCGCGATACCCCTCAGATCGCGGTACCAGCGTTCGACCGGGTGCTCCTTGGTGAAGCCGTGGCCGCCGAGCAATTGGACACCGTCCAGCCCGAAGCGCATCCCCTTGTCCGCCGCCAGTTTCTTGGCCAGCGCCGCTTCGCGGGCGAAGGTGAGGCCCTGTTCGGCGCGGGCGGCGCCGCGTAGCGTGACCAGCCGCAGACCGTCGAGTTCGATGGCGATATCGGCGACCATGAACGCGACCGCCTGCCGGTGGCTGATCGGTTCGCCGAAGGCTTCCCGCTCGTTGACGTAGGGGATCACGTAGTCGAGTACGGCCTGCCCGGTGCCGGTGGCCAGCGCGGCCCAGCCGAGGCGGGCGAGCTGGACGGCGTCGCGGTAGTCGGCGGCGTGCCGGGTGGCGTCGCCCTCACCGAGGATCGCGTCGGCGGCGATTGCCACATTGTCCAGGACCAGCCGGCCCAGCCCGGCCGCGCGCAGCCCCATGCTGGGATCGGCTTCCACCGACAGGCCCTTGGCGTCGGATTCCACCACGAACAGGGCGGGACGTCCGTCGAGTTCGGCGCCCACCACGAAGATCTCCGCGGCGGCGGCCGCGGGCACCAGGCTCTTCACCCCGGTCAGCCGATATCCGCTGGGGGAGCGCACCGCCTTGGTCTGCAGGCTGAAGGGATCGAACAGGGCACGCGGCTCGCTGATGACCACCGAGGCCTGTGGCACGTTCTCCCCGGTGAACGCCGGCAGGTAGGTCTGCTGCTGGGCGTCGGTACCCCACTGGGACAGTGCGACCGCGACACCGCTCGGCGCGAGCAGTGGCAGCGCGAGACCCATATCGCCGTGCGCGAGGGCCTCCGCGACCATCGTGTTGGTGACCGCGCCGCGTTCGGTGGCCGCGCCCTCGAGTTCCTCGGGCACATTGATGAGGGTGATACCCAGTTCCGCGGCCCGGCCGAGCAGATCGGCCGGCGCCGCGGCCGCCTCGTCGGCGTCGTGCGCGGCCGGGCGCAGGATCTCGGCCGCGAACTCGCGCACGGTCTCGGCGATCATCTGCTGTTCGTCGGTCGGGGTGAGGTCGAAGTAGTCCTTGGTCTTCGACTCGTTGTCCGGAAGTCGCTTGGGCGCCCCGCCGCCGGCGACCTTGTTGAAGGCGCGGGTGGCGGCGCCGAGGGTGCGGAATCCGGTTTTGGTGCTCTGGTAGGTGACCCGGTCGATCGGCTTGCGCAGGTTGTACTTCTCGGCCAGCTCCGAACCGGTGATGGTCGACATGACCCGCATGGCGGCGCCCATCCAGTCCCGTTTGGGTTGGTGCAGGCCCACCCCGTTCTCCTGGCGGTCGCCGTGGTGCGGCCGCCGCTCGGTAGCGCTGTCTCGAATACTCATCATCACCTGTTTCTCGCGCGGGGGTGAGGGTCGGACCCCGGGTATCTTACTGCGGAGTAAGGCTATCTTACTGCGGAGTAAGAAAGGCGTCGAGTGGTCTCTACGTCCTGGTGAGCGGACGCGGAATCGCGGCCGATGAAGCCCAGAACGCCCGCCCCGGGACCCGGGGCGGGCGTTCTCGGTCGCCGGAGTCGCCGCGGGTGGGAGATGTCGTCACCCGGGCCGCGGCCTCCGGCCGGCTATTCCCGCACGTACCAGCGCAGGGTCGCGTAGGCGGTGAGACCGGCGAACAGCACGCCGACCGGCATCACCATGAGCGCGGTGGTGAATATGTCGTCGAAGGTGATCTGGGGGAACACATTGCTGGCGAACAGGTCACCGAGCGCCCGGTCGATCACCAGCGGCCGGGCCACGAACAGGCCGGCCGTGGCCAGCAATCCGCCGGCCAGTGCGGCGGCCACCGCCTCCAGCAGGAACGGCAGCTGGGTGTACCAGCGGGTGGCGCCCACCAGGCGCATGATGCTCACCTCCGTACGCCGGGTGAAGGCCGCGATCTGCACCATGTTCGCGATCAGCAGCAGGGCCGCCACCGCCTGCAGCAGCGCCATACCGAAGGCCGCGTTGCGCAGGCCGTCGAACAGGCTGACCAGCCGGTCCACGATGTCCTTGTCGTTACGGACCATGCCGACGCCGGGCCGCTCGTAGAACTGCTCGTAGATCGTCGGGTACAGCGACGCGTCGGTCATCTTGACCCGCAGCGAGGCCGGCAGCGGGGTCTCGCTCACGTATTCGGCGAGTTCCGGCTGGTCCTTGAAGGTTTTCTCCTTCGCCTCCCGGATCGCCGCGTCCCGATTGAGGTACTGCACGTTCTCCACGCCGTCGACGGCCTCGAGATCGGCCATGAGCGTCCGGCACGGATCGTTCACACAATCCGGATCGGTCGCGGACACGTCCTCGGTAAGGTACAGCCGCACCTCGAGCCGGTCCAGGAAGTACTGCTCGGTCTTGTCGGCGATCCGCACCGCCAGCAGACCGCCGCCCAGCATGGTCAGCGAGACCGCGGTGGTCAGGATCATCGCGATGGTCATGGTGACATTGCGGCGCAGCCCCTCGGAGACCTCGCCGAACAGGAATCCCGCGCGCATTACCGGCGCACCTCGTAACCGCCGTCGGCCTGATCGCGGACCAGATGACCCTCGTAGAGTTCCACCACGCGCCGGCGCATACCGTCCACGATCAGTGGATCGTGGGTGGCCATGAGCACGGTGGTGCCCATCCGGTTGATGTGCTCGAGCAGCAGCATGATCTCGTAACTCGTCTCGGGGTCGAGGTTGCCGGTGGGTTCATCGGCCAGCAGCACCAGCGGCCGGTTGACGAAGGCCCGCGCGATCGCGACCCGCTGCTGTTCACCGCCGGACAGCTCGGTGGGCAGCCGATCGGCTTTACTGCCCAGCCCGACCAGTTCCAGCACTTCGGGCACGGTCCGGTCGATGAACTGGCGTCGCTTGCCGATCACCTCCAGCGCGAACGCCACATTCTGGGCGACGGTGCGCTGCTGCAGCAGCCGGAAATCCTGGAAAACACACCCGATTCGCTGCCGCAGTCGCGGCACCCTCCGCCCCGGCAGCCGGTCGACCCGGAAATCCGCGACCGAGATCTCACCCGCGGTCGGTGTCTCCTCTTTGAGCAGCAACCGCATGAAGGTCGATTTACCCGAACCCGACGGACCGATGAGGAAGACGAACTCACCCTTGTCGATATGGACGGTGATGTTTTCCAGCGCTGGTCGCGTAGCGGTCGGATACGACTTGCTGACGTTGCGCAGGGTGATCACGAGGAGACAGTGTAACCATTCGATAACGAAGCGGCCCGCGGGCCGTGTCGTCCCCGCTATCGGACGGGAATCACCTGGACAGGGACCTGATGGACGGCGGGGGCCGGCGCCGGTTTCGCGGGTGCGATCTGATCCGGTTTGACGAACAGGTACAGCACGAACGTCGCCACCCAGCCGCCCGCCAGGATCAGGGTCGATCTACGGGCGCGCATTCAAGCCCTCCCGGCGCATGGCCGCGGCCACGCGTACCCGTAACTCGCGACTCACCTCGAACTGTTTACCCGGCAGCGTCCGGGCGACCATCCGGATATTCATCTGGTCCACGGTCAGGTCCTCCACACCCATCACCGTCGGCTCGTCGAGCAGCAGTGGTTCGAGGCGGGGGTCCTGGTAGGCCTGGCCGCCCACCTCGTGCAGCACTTCGTTGATCCGGATGATATCGGCACTGGCCGAGACCGGGACATCGATCGCCGCGCGGGCCCAATCCTTCGACAGATTGGTGACTTTCACGATCTGGCCGTTCGGGACGGTGATCACCTCACCATCCGGATTACGCAGTTTGGTGACCCGCAGTGTCACATCCTCGACCGTGCCCTCGGCCGGATCCTGGATACCGGTCACCGCGATCCGCACCACATCGCCGAACCCGTACTGCCGTTCGGTGATGAGGAAGAACCCCGCCAGGATGTCCTGCACGATGCGCTGCGCGCCGAAACCGAGCGCGGCACCCAGGACCGCCGCGGGCGCGACCAGGCCCGACATCGAGAATCCGATGCGTCCCAGGACCTCCATGGCGACGAGCACGTAGGCCACGGTGAGCACCACCCAGGTGAGCACCTGGGCCAGCGCGTGCCGGTGCTTGGCCTCCTCGGAGCGGACCAGCGCGTCACCGCCGCGGAATCCGGAATCGATCTTCTGGGTGACCCGGTCGCGAACGTAGGTGGCGAAGCGGGCGAACAGCATCGCCCCGAGGATCAGCAGCACGATCTCCAGGCCGGACGACCGCAGCCACGATGTGACCTCCGAAGACGCCGCCAGCGACAGCGCCAGGGCCTCGGACCCGTCCGAATACATCAGACCACCTGCTCTCGCACCACCGAACAGCCTGCGGAGCCCCGGATCCCGGGACCGCTAGCTCTCCTGGAGCACTGTACTCATCCGCCAGCGGATCCCCGATTCGATGAATCCGTCGATATCGCCGTCGAGTACCGCCGAGGGATTGTTGACCTCGTAGTTGGTGCGCAGATCCTTGACCATCTGGTACGGGTGCAGCACATAGGACCGCATCTGGTTGCCCCAGGACGCGCCCTCGTTGGTCTTGAGCGCATCCATCTGGGCGCGCTCCTCCTGCCGTTTGCGTTCCAGCAGTTTGGCCTGCAGCACCCGCATGGCCGACACCTTGTTCTGCAGCTGCGATTTCTCGTTCTGGCAGGTCACCACGATCCCGGTGGGGATATGGGTGATCCGCACGGCCGAGTCGGTGGTGTTGACGCTCTGGCCGCCGGGACCCGACGACCGGTAGACATCGACGCGGATATCGGTTTCCGGGACCTCGATATGGTCGGTGGTCTCCACCACCGGCAGCACCTCGACCTCGGCGAAGGAGGTCTGGCGGCGGCCCTGGTTGTCGAACGGGCTGATCCGGACCAGCCGATGCGTGCCCATCTCCACCGAGAGGGTGCCGTAGGCGTAGGGCGTCTTCACCGCGAAGGTGGCACTCTTGATACCGGCTTCTTCGGCGTAGGAGGTGTCGTAGACCTCGACCGAGTACTTGTGCCGGTCGGCCCAGCGGATGTACATGCGCATGAGCATCTCGGCCCAGTCGGCGGCGTCCACGCCACCGGCGCCGGAGCGGATGTTGACCAGCGCGTCTCGTTTGTCGTACTCGCCCGAGAGCAGCGTGCGGACCTCGAGCGCCTCCACATCGCTGTGCAGCGCGGCCCGCTCGGCATCGGCATCGGCCAGCGCGCTGGTCTTCGCCTCGCCCTCTTCCTCCTCGGCCAGCTCGTAGAGCACCGGGAGATCCTCGAGCCGCTGCCGTAACTCCTCGACCCGGCGCAGTTCACCCTGGGCGTGCGAGAGCTCGCTGGTGACCCGCTGCGCGTGATCCTGGTCGTTCCAGAGCTCGGGATCGGCGGCCTGGTGCTCCAGCTCGTCTATACGGCGGCGCAGCTCCTCGATATCGAGGACCGATTCGACGGTCTTGAGGGTCGCGTCGAGTTCGGCGAGGTCGGCGGTCACGTCTGGATGCACGGTGTTCAAGGCTACTAGGAGCGTCCGTCGCGGTGTACCGCGCGGCCCGCGGAGACCGCCGCCGGTCAGCTCGGGACGGCCCGCAGGTTGCCGGGGCGGTGGCCGGCGAGGCGGTCCAGGGCGGCGGCCGTCGCCGGGTCGGCGGGCAGGTGGACGATCAACTGCTGATCGTCGTCGGCGAAAAGGTCCAGGGTTTCGAAGGCCAGCCGCAGCGTCCCGGCGGTGGGGTGCGCCATCCGGGTCACGCCGGTGGCGGCGGGCAGATTCGGCACCGTGGCGACCCGGTCGGTGAACGCCGCGCCCGCGGTGATGGTGAGCTGGTCGGCCAGCGCCGCGATCTCCGGGTCGGCGCGGAAGGGGCCCTGTTTGAGGGTGGCGACCAGGTGGTCGGCCAGATGACCCCAATCCGGGTAGACCTCGCGGGCCCGCGGATCGGTGAAGGCGAACTGAGCGAGATTGGACCAGTGCTCGCCGTCCAGCGCGCCGGTCGGCTCCATCAACCTGCGGTAGCCCTCGGTGCAGGCCAGCACCTCGGTGAGCCGGTTGACCACGACCGCCGCCGCGGGTTCGAGCTGATCGAGCAGCGCCCGGATCGTCGGCCGGATCTCGCGACCCGGCCGGGCCCGGCCCATGCAGTTGAAACCGGTATCGGCCTTGGTCAGCCGGTACAGGTGGACACGCTCGGCGGAGGTGAGCCCCAGCGCGTCGGCCAGCGCGGCGAGGACCTGGGGCGAGGGATTACGGTCCCGCCCCTGCTCGAGACGGGTGATGTATTCGA
This sequence comes from Nocardia testacea NBRC 100365, assembly GCF_000308775.1. GTDB lineage: Bacteria > Actinomycetota > Actinomycetes > Mycobacteriales > Mycobacteriaceae > Nocardia > Nocardia testacea. The sequence continues at coordinate 92,173 of NZ_BAGJ01000135.1, read as the reverse complement.
CGCTGACCCCCGCCAGCGTGGCCAGTTCCGCCCGGCGCAGTCCGGGCGCCCGGCGGCGTGCCCCGGTGGGCAGCCCCACCTGGGCCGGTGTCACCGCGTCGCGCCTGCTGCGCAGGAACAGGCCCATCTCGTTCTCGCTCACGGTCCCACGGTAGCGGCGGGCGGGCCGCTCAGGGTGGCCGTGGCAGTACCACTCTCGGCGCGGTCTCCCACTGCGGCGCCCGGCGCGGCAGATTCGATCCCGGGCGGCCACCGGGCCGCCGGAGAAGAACGGAGCACACCATGACCACAACGCCGCTGCGTCTCGCGGTGATCGTCGGCAGCGTCCGGGAGGGCCGCTTCGGACCGGTCGTCGCCTCGTGGATCGCCGCCCAGGCAGCCCGTGACGCCGGGTTCGAGATCGACGTGATCGATCTGGCCGAGGCCGAGATCCCGCTGGCGCTGCCGGCCGTCCCGCCGGCGATGGAACCGAATCCGCCGCGCCCCGCCGGTATGCGGGACCTCTCCGAGCGGCTCGGCGCCGCCGACGCGTTCATCATCGTGACCCCCGACTACAACCGCAGCTTCCCGGCCTCGCTGAAGGCCGCCATCGACTGGCATTTCACCCAGTGGCAGGGCAAGGCCATCGCTTTCGTCGGCTACAGCGGCGCCAGCGGCGGCCTGCTGGCCATCGAACAGTTGCGTCAGGTATTCAACGAACTCGACGCCCACACGGTGCGCGAGTACGTATCGTTCCCTCGCTATTACCTGCTGTTCGGGGAGGACGGACAACTGCACGCGCCCGAGGAGCCCGAAGCGCAGGCGCAGGCGATGCTGGGCCGGTTGCGGTGGTGGGCCGAGGCGCTGACGGCGGCCCGCGCGGTGGCGGCCTGACCCGGGTGCGCACGGCGAGCGCGACGGCACGGCGCGCGGCCGCACCCGGACCGACTCGATAGTGTTCGGGTGTGGCTGCTCACTCCTCTGACCTCGAACTCGCATTGCGGCTGGCCGACGAAGCGGACGCGATCACCCGGGAACGGTTCCGCGCCCTGGATCTGAAGGTCGATGCCAAACCGGACCTCACTCCGGTGTCGGATGCAGATCTGGCCGTGGAGGAGGCGATCCGCCGGATGCTGCGGCACGGCCGCCCCGAGGATGCCGTCCTCGGCGAGGAGTTCGGCGGCACGGCCGAGTTCACCGGCCGGCAATGGGTGATCGACCCGATCGACGGCACCAAGAATTTCGTGCGCGGTGTCCCCGTGTGGGCCACTCTCATCGCCTTGCTGGAGGACGGTGTGCCGGTGGTCGGTGTGGTGAGTGCACCCGCGCTGGCCCGCCGCTGGTGGGCCGCGGTGGGGCAGGGTGCGTGGTCGAGTTTCCATCCCGGCGCGCCACAGCCGATCACGGTCAGCGCCGTCGCCGACCTCGATTCGGCCAGCCTCGCGTTCTCCAGTCTGTCCGGCTGGCGCGACCGGGGCCTGCGTGAGCAGTTCATCGACCTCACCGACGAAGTGTGGCGGGTCCGCGGTTACGGCGACTTCTTCAGCTACTGCCTGGTCGCCGAGGGGGCGGTGGATATCGCGGCCGAACCCGAGGTCTCGCTGTGGGATCTGGCCGCGCTGGACATCCTGATCCGGGAGGCCGGCGGCACCTTCACCTCCCTCGACGGCCGCGACGGCCCGCACGGCGGAGACGCGGTCGCCTCCAACGGGCGGCTGCATCAACAGGTCCTGCTCCGTCTCCGCGGCTGACCCGGGGGTCGCGTCGTCGAAGGCCGGGCGGCGGCGCGGTCACGGCGGTCACCGCCTTCCCCGCTGCGGCCGGTGCCGGTGGACGCATCCTGCGCGGATGACCGACGATGTGATGATGACGCTCAGCACGCACGAGGCAGATCTCTTCGAAGGCGCCCGCGGCCGCCTGCAGGCGATCGCCTACCGGCTGCTGGGGTCGGCCGGTGACGCCGAGGACGCGGTACAGGAGACCTTCCTGCGATGGCACGCGGTGGACCGAGAGCAGATCGAGACGCCCGAGGCATGGTTGACGAAGGTGCTCACCAACCTGTGCCTCAACCAGCTCACCTCGGCGCGGGCCCGGCGGGAGACCTATGTCGGGCAGTGGCTTCCGGAACCGGTCCTCGCCGGCGACCCGATGCTCGGTCCCGCCGAGACCGCCGAACAGCGCGAGTCGGTCTCGCTCGCGATGCTCACCGTGATGGAGCGGCTCACGCCCAATGAGCGCGCGGTGTATGTGCTGCGTGAGGCGTTCGGATATTCGCATCGGGAGATCGCGGAGATCCTCGAGCTCACCGAATCGAACTGCCAGCAGATCTACCGCCGGGCCGCACAGCATCTCGGCGGCCGGTCCCGGATCGAGGTCGACGCGGCGGCCGCGCGCCGGATCGCCGAAGAGTTCATCGCCGCTGCTCTCAGCGGCGAGACCGATCCGCTGGTCCGGCTGCTCACCGGCGACGTGGTCAGCGTGGCCGACGGCGGCGGCGTGGTCCCGGCCCGCCGGGCGCCGGTCGTCGGGGCGCATGCCGTGGCCCGCTACCTGCGCAACCTGTTCCGGCCGACGGCCGCCAAACGTGCCTTCGTCAACGCCGACCTCACCTTCTACGCGGCCGTGCTGAACGGCGATCCCGCGGTAGTGATCGAGGTCGGCGGACAGGTCTACGGCGTGCTCTGCCTCGAGCTGGCTCCCGCCGGTATCGCGGCACTGCGCGTGCAGGTCGCGCCCGACAAACTGGCTCATCTCACCCGCGAGTGGACGGCGACCGGCCCGCATCGCCCGCTCGACGCTCAGTGGTGACACACACCACATTCGCGATCTGTCAGGGATGGAACGCGTGCGCACCTTCGGCGCAGCGGCGAATGATCCGCGCACGGGTCCGGACATGGTGTGCCGGTATCGCACCGAAACCGGTGCCCGCCCCGAGCCGGGGACGGGCACCGGAGTCCGGGCTGTCAGCCCATGGTCTTGGCGCCGTCGATCGCTTCGCGGATGATGTCCGCGTGACCGGCGTGCTGCGTGGTCTCGGCAATGATGTGCAGCAGGACCCGGCGCGTGGACCAGTGGCTCTCCTGGAACCAGGGCGCCTTCGGCAACGGCCACTTCGCATCCAGGTCGGGCAGCGACACGACCATCTCGTCGGTACGCCGTGCCACCTCGTCATAGGCCGCGAGCACCCCGGCCAGCGTCTCGCCGGGCAGCATCCGGAACTCGTTCTGCCGGGCGGCGAAGTCCTCGGCGGTCAGCTCGTCGAAATCCTTCGAGGTCGAGGTTCCGTCGACGATGAAATCCACCCAGCCGCGCTCGACGCCGGTCACATGTTTGATCAGGCCGCCCAGGCACAGCTCGCTGGGTGTCGGGCGCGCCGCCGCCTGTTCTTCGGTCAGTTCGCGGGTGGTGAAACGCAGGAAGAACCGCGCTGCGCGCAGTTCGGCCAGCAGGTCGGCCCGTTCGCCGGAGAGAGCCGCGCCGGTGGCGGTCCGGGGGAGGGTGGAGTTGTCGCTCAAGGTCATCGCCTTCCGTCGAGGTGCGGTGGATTCCGTGTTCAGAAGCACCGTATGACCCCTAGCGGCCACTTTCCGGCCTCAATTGACCGGAGCTCGGAAATTTCCGGAACAATCCCTCGACCAGCCGTTATGTCTCAGCGTCGGGTCGCGTCGGCCGGTGTGAGATCGATACCCGGCGGCGGGCGCAACCGCCGCAGCGCCCCGTCCATCCCGGTCACGAACAGGGCCCACGACTCGCCGTCACGGGCGATCCGCACCGAGGTGGTGCCGTCGGGCACGGTCCGGACCGGGTCGGGCCGTCTGATCAGGCCCGTGATGATCGCGCATCCGGACCCCGTGGCCGGATCCACCCGGTAGATCGCGCCGACTCCATGATCGGCGACGTACAGGTCGCCGGTGCGGGTGGCCTCCATATCGTCGGGAACGGTCAGCAGATTCGGTGGACCCGCGACCACCTGGGCATCGGCGGGCGCCCGCAGCGGAATACGGAAGATCCGCATGGTCAGGTTGCCCGTGTAGATCGACTCGCCGTCGGGGGCCAGGGCCAGGCCGTTGGTCAGCGGAAGCGGTGACCACGATTCGATGAACTCGCCGGTCGAGGGCCGGTACCGGGCGATTCCGGTCGTCGCCCGGGTAACCCCGATCGTGCTGATCAGCAAGTCCCCGTCGGGGAGCAGCAGCAGACCGTTCGGTCCGTTCAGTCCGGTGCGGAGCACGGTCACCGCGCCGGTGTCGAGGTCGTAGCGCCGCAGCGTACCCGGCGGGTCGGTGACACCGTCGCCGGTCAGGAAGTACACCGAGCGACCGGCCACCCGCACGCCGGCCGGATGCTCCAGACCGGTGACCAGCTTCTCGAAGGTTCCGTCGGCCGATACGTGGGCGAGGTAGCCGTCGACGATGCCGGTGACGTAGAAACCCCCCGCGCCGTCGGAATCCAGGTTCTCCAGATTGCCGACCCCTTCGACGATCGTGGTCGCCTGCCAGCCGTCGGCGCACATGGCCGGGAAGGTCTGTGCCTGCGCGGGCGCCGCGCTCACACTCACCACCGCCGCCGTAGCGGCGGTGAACATCGCCCATCGCGCCCGCGATCGTGTCCTGGATGCCATAGCGGACAACCTAAGCGATCCACGGCGGTAGCGCGGGATGCGCGCGGCCCGCGGGAACGGTGTCGGCGGCCGTCCCGGATGCCGGCTCATCCACATGTGCGCAAGACGAGGCGGGGCGTCGGCGCCCGCGCCGGACACCGCCCGGGCTGTCCGCCGGTGCTCGTAGGATGGGCCGCGTGGAAGCCCCCGAAGCCCCGACCGTGCCCGCTGTCGAGTCCGGTGCCGAATCCGATGCGGCACAGCGGATTCTGAACCGGGTCTTCGGTTACGACAGTTTCCGGGGTGAGCAGCGCGCGATCGTCGACCAGGTGATCGGCGGAGGCGACGCGCTGGTACTCATGCCCACCGGCGGCGGCAAATCGCTCTGCTACCAGATTCCCGCGCTGGTCCGCGAGGGTGTGGGGGTGGTGATCTCCCCGCTCATCGCACTCATGCAGGACCAGGTGGACGCGCTCAGCGCGCTCGGCGTGCGGGCCGGCTTCCTGAACTCCACCCAGTTCCCGGATGAGCGCCGTACCGTGGAAGCCCAGTTCGTGGCCGGCGAACTCGATCTGCTGTACCTCGCGCCGGAGCGGCTGCGGATGGAATCCACCGCCCAGCTACTCGACCGGGGCCGGGTCGCGCTGTTCGCGATCGACGAGGCGCACTGCGTCTCGCAGTGGGGTCACGACTTCCGGCCCGACTATCTGGCCCTGTCGATGCTGCACGAACGCTGGCCCGACGTACCCCGGATCGCACTCACCGCGACCGCCACCGAGAAGACCCGCGACGAGATCATCACCCGGCTCGACCTGGGCGGGGCCCGGCGCTTCGTGGCCAGTTTCGATCGGCCCAATATCCAGTACCGCATCGAACCGAAGAACCGGCCCGATCGGCAGCTGCTCGAGTTCCTGCGCGCGGAGCATCCCGGCGACGCCGGCATCGTCTACTGCCTGTCCCGCAACTCCGTCGAGAAGACCGCCGCGTTCCTCACCGAGAACGGTATCCGGGCGGTCCCGTACCACGCGGGCTTGGACAATCGCACCCGAGCCGAGAACCAGGCGCGCTTCCTGCGGGAGGAGGGTCTGGTGGTCGTCGCGACCATCGCCTTCGGGATGGGTATCGACAAACCCGATGTGCGTTTCGTCGCCCACCTCGACCTGCCCAAATCCGTCGAGGGCTACTACCAGGAGACCGGGCGGGCCGGGCGGGACGGGTTGCCGTCCACGGCGTGGATGGTCTACGGCCTGCAGGACGTGGTGCAACAGCGCAAACTCATCGACACCTCCGAAGGCGACGCCGCGCATCGCCGGCAGCTACAACTGCACCTGGACGCGATGCTCGCCCTGTGCGAGACGGTCGACTGCCGCCGGGCCCAGTTGCTGGCCTATTTCGGCCAGCCGCCGCAGCCGTGCGGGAACTGCGACACCTGCCTGAACCCGCCCGAATCGTGGGACGGCACCGTCGCCGCGCAGAAACTGCTGTCGGCGGTGCTGCGCCTGAAACGGGAGCGCGGGCAGAGCTTCGGCGCGGGTCATCTCATCGATATCCTGCTCGGCAAGAAGAACCAGAAAGTGCAGCAGTACGACCACCACGAACTCAGCGTGTTCGGGGTGGGGACCGATCTGCGGGATACCCAGTGGCGCGGGGTGGTCCGGCAGCTGCTGGCCCAGGGGCTGCTCGCGGTCCACGGCGATTACGGGGTGCTCACCCTCACCGAGGCCAGCGAAGCGGTTCTCTTCGACGGCCGCACCGTCGCGCTGCGCCGGGAACCGGAACGACCCACTCCCGCGCGGGCCGCGCGCAGCGCGAAATCCGGCCGCGCCGCCCCCACCGACCTCGATACCGCCGACACCGCGCTCTTCGAGAAGCTCCGGCAGTGGCGGGCCGATACCGCCAAGGAACAGGGTGTCCCCGCGTACGTGGTGTTCCACGACGCCACCCTCCGCGATATCGCCGCCCGCAAGCCTGCCGATCTGCGGGAACTGGGCACGGTGAACGGTGTCGGGGAGAGCAAGCTGGCACGTTACGGAGAGCAGGTTCTGCAGGTGCTGGCGGCCGGATGAGCCGTGGACGGGCGTAAGCCGCTGTGCCGGAACCGCTTTCATCCGATGATTCCTCCCGCCAGTGACGATAGGGGTCTGAACAGAGGACCTAACCTGGCAGTATGTCCAACAAGCGCACTCCGTGGTCGCGGTCACGCCACCGCGCGGGCTTGTCCGCCGAACAGTTCGGCGGCGTGGACCCGAGGATCATCCGGGCCGCAACCGATCACCGGCCCCGGGATCGCCCGGAGGTAGCGGGGTCCCTCGAATCGGTTCGGCTACTCGGAACCGCCGCGTACGACTCGGGCCTCGGGGCCGATATGTGGTCCGAGGACAGCGCGTCCAACGGCGAGGACGATCTATCCGAAAGGTCACCCGGCCGTGTGCATGTTCCCGTGCCGAGCGGATCACCCGCGGTACTCGCGCGACCGGAACCCGAGCCGGAAGGGTATGAGTTCACAGATCTTCCCGCCGGGCCCGCGCCGCAGGCATATCGGCCCGCGGAACCCGCTGTCGACGACGGCGGGCGGCAGTGGGTTGTGCCCGATCCGCCGGTGGTGCGCCCGGCACGCACCCCGGTCACTCCGGTGGCGAGTTCCCAGGGGGCCGCGCCCGCCGTGCCGCCTCCCGAGCCCGCGAATCCGGCGTGGACCGTGCCGGAGACCGAAGCGCTCGAATATCTTCCCATCGGCGGTCACGCGCTGCTCGGCCTGTGTCTCGGGCTGGCTGTGCTGCTCGCGGTGGGGTTCTTCTACACCGGCCGCGTGACGGATTCCGACCCGGCCGCCACGCCGACCGCGGCCATCGCCGCCTCGACAATGGCCCCCCGCGAGACCGAGCCGCCGGCCGCGGAATCCCCCGATATAGGCGTCGGTTTCGTATGGGGGAAGGTGCTGACCAACGACGGCATCACTCTCACTGTGAAGAGCGAGATCAACCATGCCGAGGTCGTGGTGCACACCGACGACCACACCAAGATCTACGTGCTGATCGCCACCACCATCGAGGCGATCGCCCAAGGCGCCCCGATCATTGTCTACGGCCGCAAGCACGCCGACGGCTCGATCTTCGCCGACACCATCACCGGCGTTTCACTGCGGGCACTGGGAACTCACTAGCCGGCGTGCGGGCAGCCCGAACCGCAGTGAACCCGTGCCCTCCGGCCGGTGTCCCCGGAAAATACGGGACCAGCGGCCACTTATCGACCGCAATTCGAGAACAATCGATGGTATGGCCGATACGAGCACGCGGACGCTGCGCCTGCTGTCCCTACTGCAGACCCACAAATACTGGCCCGGGACCGAGCTGGCGCACCGGCTGGAAGTCTCGCCGCGGACGCTGCGGCGCGATATCGACCGGTTACGCGGCCTGGGCTACCCGGTGGAAGCGCAACGCGGTGTCGACGGTGGCTACCAGCTCGCCGCCGGGGCGGCGCTGCCGCCGCTGATGGTCGACGACGACGAGGCCGTGGCGCTGGTGGTCGGACTCCAATTCGCGATGCAGGGCATGGTGGAGGACGTCGCGGAGTCCTCGGTACGCGCCCTGGCGAAAGTGGTGCAGGTGATGCCGCCGCGGCTGCGCAAGCGGGTGGAGGCGATCCGGGCCATGACCGTGCCCGCGGACTGGGGCGGCGGCCGCACGGCTGCCGCGCCCGATCCGGCGGCGCTCGCCGCGGTTGCCCTGGCCTGCCGCGACAGTGAGCGGTTGCGTTTCACCTATACCGCCGCCGACGGACGCCGCAGTGCCCGGCATGTCGAACCGCACCGCCTGGTCGCCCTGGGGCGACGCTGGTATCTGGTGGCGTTCGACCTGACCCGCCACGATTGGCGCAGCTTCCGGGTCGACCGGCTCACCGAACCCGCGGGTGACGGATCACGTTTCCGCTCACGGGAACTGCCCACCGCCGACGCCGCGGAGTTCGTCCGCTCCGGCGTGGACAATATGCCGCATCTGCAGCGGATCGAGGCGCTGGTCGAAGCGCCGGCGGAATCGGTCCGGCAGCGTCTCGGGCGCTGGGGCAGCGTCGAGGAGATCGACGCGGGCCGCTGCCGGGTCACGATGACCACCGACTCGCTGGACTGGCCGACCCTGGCGCTGGGATCGCTCGACGCCGAGTTCCAGGTTCTCGAGCCCCCGGAACTGATCGAGCACATCCGGGTCTGGGGTGAGCGCTTCCGGCGTGCCACCCTGAGCCCCGCTGCACCGCCGGCCGCGTCGTGAGCGGTCCGGCGGACTCAGTCCGTGCCGGTGGGCTCGACCGCGCGCAATCGACGGGGCGGCTGCCTCACGGGTCCGGTGACCCCCGCGGCGACCTCGCCGTCGCGCAGCGCGTCCACGAATTCCGTGGTGGCGGTGGCCAGTAGCCCGGGGTGGGAGAAGGGCATCCAGTGCCCGGCGGGCACGTCGCGGCGCCACAATCGCGATACCCACCGGCTCGTATCGTCGTAACCGGCGGGCCGCACCGCGATATCGCGACCGGCGACGATGAGCTGGACCGGCACTTCGGTGGTCCGTTCGCGCGGGTTCAGCAGGTGCGGAAGGATATTCGCACGATAGATGAGCAGACCGTCGACCATATCCCGCTTCAGTGTCGGGGCGAAGAAGATTGTCGAGGGGCCGGTGTCGTTCATGAGCTGGATGACCCGGCGCCAGCGTTGCTCGGTGGCGAGCAGGCCGAACGCCAGCCGCGGCAGGCCGGGTGTCATGAAGAACCCGGTGTAGGCCGAGGACAGCAATTGGGTGAACGGCTGCCAGATATTGCGCGGGCTGGGCCGGCCGAGCCGGTCGCGTACCCATTTGCCCAGGTGATCGAGGTTGGGTCCGGAGACCGAGGTGAACGAGGCGATGCGCCCGGCCGCGTGCGGCTCGCAGACCGCCTCCCAGACCTGGACCGAACCCCAGTCGTGCGCGAGAACGTGGACCGGCCGCTCGGGGCTGACCGCGTCGGCGACCGCGAAGAAGTCCGCGGCCAGTTCCGCGAGCCGGAAATCGGCGACCCGTCCGGTGCGGGTCGAGGCCCCGTGACCGCGGGTGTCGTAGGCCACCACATGGAATCGCCCGGCCAGCAGCGGGATCACTTCGTGCCACAGGTGACTCGTATCGGGCCAGCCGTGTACCAGCACCACGGTCTCGGCGGCGGGGTCGCCGTATTCATAGACCGCGAGATCGAAGGCGCCGCTGCGCACCGTGCGCCGGGTCGCGACGGGTTGGTTGCCGGATTCGGTCACGCTTGCTCCTCGGTTGTCGGGGACTGTCAGAGGTCGAGTACCAGCCGGCCGCCCGCACAGCGCGATACGCACGCCAGCAGGTCACCGGCGGCCCGCTCGGCGGGGGACAGGACGGAATCGCGGTGGTCGGGTGCACCGGACAGGACCCGTACCCTGCAGGTGCGGCAGAAGCCCTGGCGGCACGAGTACGGCTGATCGGGACGGTGCGCCAGCAGTACATCCAGGGTGGAGCGGTCGGCCGGGACAGCGAGCACCTCACCGCTGCGGGCCAATTCGATCTCGAACGCCACACCGTTCACGATCGGCGGTGCCGAGAACCGTTCGGAATGCAGTTCCACACCGGAGATCCCGCGCAGGGCGGCGGCGACGGCGCCGACCATCGGTGCCGGACCGCAGCAGTACACCGCGGTGCCCCGGCGCACCCCGGCCACCAGTTCGGCGCCCGTGGGCAGCCCGGACCGGTCGTCGGTGCGCACGGTGACCCGGCTGCCGAAGCGTTCGACCTCGTCGAGGAAGGGCAGGGTGTCGCGGGCGCGCCCGGTGTACAGCATGGTCCAGTCGATGCCCAGGGAATCCGCCAGCCGCATCATCGGCAGGATCGGGGTGATACCGATACCTCCGGCCACGAAACGCAGCCGGATGGCCGGGGATCCGTGACCGGGTACCGCGAACGGGAACGCGTTACGCGGGCCCCGCACCACCAGCGCGGACCCCACCGTTATCGACCGGTGCACCTCCTCGGAGCCTCCACCGCCGCCGGGGATGCGCCGGACCGCGATTCGATAGGTCCGGGTATCGGCCGGGTCCCCGCACAGCGAGTACTGGCGCAGGCGGCCGGAGGGCAGTTCCACGTCCAGATGTGCGCCCGGCCGCCACCGGGGCAGCTCCCGGCCGTCGGCCGCGGCCAGCCGCAGACTCACCACATCGTTGTCGTGTGCGCGGAGCTGCCGTTCGACGACGCGGACTCCGATCCGGCCGTCGTCCGCGCGGGGCGTCAGCTCGCGCCGGTTGGTGAGGGCGGTCCAGCGCATACGGGCGTCCACGACGGCGTCGAGCAGGCGCATGGTCCGGTCGCGACGCGGTCTGCCGTACAGGTCGGCCGGCAGCGGAAGCGGCGCCGGCCGGTCGGCGAGGGTCATGAGGCCGCCCGGGCGGCCGGGGACTGCGCCAGGTAGGCGATCGCCTGCGCGGTGGAGCCGACCGATTCCGGGCTGTATCCCGGCCGGAACGTCGACAGCGCGCTGATCAGCAGCGCGGGGATCCCGGGCAGCGCACCGCGCCGCATCGCGCCGAAGATGCGCAGCAGCACCCGCGGATAGCCGAGGTCCGGCAGGGAAGGGTCGCGGTGCACCAGGTATTTGGTGCCGCGCACCAGCAGTACCAGGAACGACGGGAAGACCAGCAGCATCAGCGCGCCGCGCCGGAAATAGCCCACGCCGAAGTATTCGGCGACGTCGTGGGCCACATTGCGGTGTTCCACCTCTTCGGCGCCGTGCCAGCGGTACAGATCGAGCATGCGCGGGTCGGCGTCGAACCGTTCCAGGTCGCTGTTGAGCACCCAGTCACCGAGGAACGCGAAGAAGTGCTCGAGCGACGCGATGACCCCGAGCCGGTCGACCAGTTGCTGGCGCCCGGCCCGCGTCCCGGTGCTCTGCCGGGGTCCGATGGTCTTGCGGAAGAGGTACTCGGCCTGACACAGGAACGGGCGCGGATCGATACCGTTGGCGGTGAGCAGCATGTCGTGGGAGCCCGCGTGGGTTTCGGCGTGCATCGACTCCTGGCCGATGAAACCGAGCATGTCCTCGCGCAGTTTCTCGTCGCGCACGAACGGCAGGGCTTCGCCGAATGTGGTCAGGAAGCTGCGTTCGCCTTCGGGCAGCAGGAGGTTGAGCGAGTTCATCACATGGGAGGCGATGGGTTCGGCGGCCATCCAGTGCAGTGGGATCTCGGTCCAGTCGAAGCGCACATCGCGCGCGTGCAATGCGACGTCTCCCGGATCGGTCGCCCGGGTGGGGGCGTCGTTACCGAACAACCTCATCGATCCTCCTCGATCGTCACCGGTACCAGCGGCGACGCGTCGCGGCGGGTTCACCGGCACCTGAGATGATACACATTAGTGCGACGATGAGTAACAGAAAAGATCGGTAACAGGAATACTTCGACCGCTGGGGGTCAGTGCGCCGGCTGCCAGTCCGCGACCAGGTTCAGCAGGCCCGGGAACCTCGCCTCGAGATCCTCGACGCGCACCACATTGCGACGTTCCAGACCGTGCTGCCACTGCCGGATGAGCCCCGCCTCGCGCAGTACCCGCCAGTGGTGGGTGCGCGTCGATTTCGGCCGATCGATCTCGAACCACCCGCAGGCCTGCGGTACGCCGCCCGAGTCGAGGTAGTACGCGCGCACAATGCTGAGCCGCAGGGGATCGCTCAGTGCGGCCAGCACGGTTTCCAGGCGTAGTTCCGCGCGCGTGGGTTCGGGAAGCAACTCCCCGGGTGCGTCGGTGCGGCCCGGTGGGGTGGTGGTGTCCGGCACGGCACTCCTCGGTTCGTCGACCAGTACGACAATTATCGTACTTGATGCTACAGTTCGACTCTGTTCGTACTTGTTCGAGAAAACTCGTACTTGAGTCAGGAGCGCACCATGGCCGTCACCGCCGTCCTCGATGCCCGCGCGCCGGAGGAGCGCCGCGCGCGTCTGCGTACCTGGTCGGCCGCCTGGCCGATCGCCGCGGTCTTCGTCCTCGCCAATGCGGCCACCCCGCTGTATGTGCTCTGGCAGGACGAATTCGGTTTCGGAAAGAGCACTCTCACCGCGGTGTTCTGCTGCTACATGGCCGGGATGGCCGTCGCCCTCCTGGTGGCGGGAGTCGCCTCGGACCGGCTCGGCCGCAAGGCGGTGCTGGTGCCCGCCCTCGTACTGGCGATCGCCGCCGGGTTGATCTTCGCCGCCGCACCGAGCGTCCTGGCCCTGTTCGTGGCACGCACGCTGACCGGTATCGCCAGCGGCGCCATGGTTTCCGCCGGCGTGGCCGCGGTGGCCGATATCGCGGGCCCGGCCGGCACCCGTTCCGCGGCGCTGGCCGGCGCCGTCGGCATCGCGGTCGGTACCGGGCTGGGCCCGCTGCTGGGCGGGATCCTTTCCGAAACCGTGCCCGGCCCCACCGTCACCGTCTTCCTGCTCGAAACCCTCTTCCTGCTGGCAGCACTGGCCATCGTCGCCCTTGTGCCGATTCCCCGCGCCGGCGCCGGGAAAGGTGCGGCGTGGGTCCGGCTGCCCCGGGTACCGCGTGCGAACCGGCGGCAGCTGCTCGTCGCCGTCACCGTGGCGGGCGCCGCGCTGACCACGACAGCGTTCATGCTCTCGCTGGCACCGTCGCTGCTGTCGGAACTGCTCGGCACGACCAACCGGATCGTCGCCGGGGTACTGGCCTGCCTGACCTTCGCCGTCGCCACCGGCAGTCAGTTCGCGCTGCGCGGCCTGCCGGTGCGCCGGCTGCTGCTGGTCTCGGTGGCCGGCACGATCGTCTGCGTGGCCGCGCTGGTCGTCGCGGTCGACACTTCCTCGGTGGCCGGGCTGACCGTCGCCGCGATCCTGGCCGGGGCCGCCTACGGCCCGGGAATGCTGGGCGGACTGGCCCTGCTCAACGCCGATATCCCGGCCGGGCGGCTGGCCGAGGCCAACGCGGCACTCAATATCGGCGCCTACGCCTTCGCCGGTCTGCTGATCCTGGCCCTGGGCTTCCTCAGCGACCGCCTCGGTTTCGCCGCGGGTGTCACCCTTTTCGCGCTGGTCGCCGCGACCGTCGCGCTGGCCGGTGGGTCGCTGGTGGTGGCCGGGCTGCGCACCGGGGCCGAGTAGCTGCTGGATACCGCCCGCCACCCGGGCTTCCGCGCGGTGGCGGGCGGCCCGCCGGCAACACCGCCGATACGCGACAGAGCTCCTTGGGTAGGCCGGTACCGCGACCCACCGAAGAGAAAAGGCCCGCAGGTCTATGACCTGCGGGCCTTCCGTGGAGCTGCCGGGAATCGAACCCGGGTCCTCCGCCGCTTCATCAAGGCTTCTCCGTGTGCAGTTCGCTATGCCTCTACTCGGATCTCCCGGTCTCGCGAACAAGCCGGGATGACGATCCCAGTCGCTGTTGGATGTCCCGCACTACTCCGCGACCGAGTCGCGCGGTGAGCCCTCTAGCTGATGCCGGCACCGAAGCCGAGGGCGAACCTCGGGCCGACAGAGACGCTATCGCTTAGGCAGCGAGAGCGTACTCGCGCTGATTGGAATCGGCGCTTAATTGGTTGCAACGACGCTTACGGTGGTCTCTTGCCTGCACCGACACGCTTCCCCTGAATCTACGTACGCAGTCGAAACCGTTCAGCCCCGTACGTCCCGGCACCTTGCCGGGCTAGTCATGTTAACACCTGACCCACCATGGTTCATTCCCGTTTTCCGGGCCGGCCCGGGCTGCTCAGCGCATGCCCTTGACGCGGCGGCCGATCTCCCGGGTGACCTCGCGTTCGGCGGTCCGGCGGGCCAGGTCCTGGCGTTTGTCGTAGTCCTGCTTACCCTTGGCGAGGGCGAGTTCCACCTTCACCTTGCCGTCGGAGAAGTACATCGACAGCGGGACGAGGGTTTGATTGCCCTCGCGCGATTTGCCGACCAGGCGTTCGATCTCCCGTTTGTGCAGCAGCAGTTTCCGGACCCGGCGCGGTGCGTGGTTGGTCCAGGTACCGTGGCTGAACTCGGGGATGTGCAGGCCCCGCAGCCATACTTCGCCGTTGTCCACGGTCGCGAAGGCGTCCACCAGTGAGGCCTTGCCCTCACGCAGACTCTTGACCTCGGTACCGACCAGCGCGATCCCGGCCTCGTAGGTGTCCAGGATCGTGTAGTTGTGCCGTGCCCGGCGGTTGGTCGCGATGACCTTGCGCCCCTTCTCCTTCATAACGACAACCTTAAGCGGCCGCGGCAACAGGATTATTCCCGGCCGCTGGTCAGCCGGGTTTCAGGAACAGGTACAGCACGAGTACGGCGACGAAGGCGATGACCAGCAGAGCCGTCGAGAGCCGCGGCCTGCCGGTGGGGTGCGGCCGAGTCCGGCGATCGAGCCAGCCGCTTTCGACCACCGGGTCCGCGTTCCGGCTCCGCGGTGGTCCGTCGGCGGCTTCCCCGGGGGAACCGCCTCCGTCTCCGCCGATGGTGTCGTCGGACCCGTCCCCGGATACCATGCTCGCAGACTAGCCGTGCGGGCAGATATTCGCGGGCGGGGCACGAGATTTCGACCCGGCGAGCTTATCTCAGGATGCGCAGCGTGATGCCGAGGCCGAGGAGAATGCTGGCGGTGGCGATCAGTGCGGTGGGTAGGGATTGGGTGATGGCGGCGATGCTGGTGCTGAAGATGAGGCACGTGGCGAGGGCCAGCAGTGCGGTGCCCCATTCCATGCCGGCGATCCGGGTGGGTCGGTTACGCAGTGCTGTCATTTCTTCCGAATACCCGGCGCCGTGGGTTACCAAACCGTGACTGCCGTAATTGCTCGGCATATGGTATCCGACCCGCGGGTCTGCCGGACGGGGAATGCGGTGGCGAGCCATAGCAGAACCTCCGTTTCGGTGGCGGTGTGGATGGGTTAACAGTAACGGAGAAATCTCCTGCTGGATACCACTCAGCAAATCCAGAGACGGCTATCACAGCGCGGCCGGTGTAAGCGCTCGAACGTGCGATGAGCTCGTGATCTTTCGGTAAAAGACCCTGATAAAAGACCTGGGGTCGGTTTCCGGCCCGTTGCGGAAACCGGAGGGTTCGGTGGGGTCTGGAAGCCGAATCGGAATACAGCAAACTGTTTGCTAACGATTAGCCGGTGCGGGTCGAGTGACCGGAGCGTGCCGGGGGCGGTGGCTGCTGCTTAAGCTCGTGGCATGTGCAAACCAACCCCTCGGGTGGCGCTGTCCCGCGCAGTGCGCGGCGGACCGGAGGCGCGACGGTGAGCGACTGGTACGCGCGCACCGGCCGGATCGCGGTATTGACCGGTGCCGGGATCTCCACCGACAGCGGCATCCCCGATTTCCGCGGGCCCCGCGGGGTCTGGATCGAAGACCCCATCGCCGAACTGCTGTCGACCTACGACCACTATCTGGCCGATCCGGCGCTGCGCGAGAAGTCCTGGCTCGCCCGCCGGGACAATCCGGCGTGGGCGGCCGAACCGAACGGCGCCCACCGCGCGCTGGTCGATCTCGAACGAGCGGGCCGGGCGCTCACCATCGTCACCCAGAACATCGACCGGCTGCATCAGCGTGCCGGTTCCGCCCCGCAGCGGGTGGTGGAGATCCACGGCAATATGTTCGATGTGGTCTGTGTGCAGTGCGACTTCACCGCGACCATGGCCGCCACGCTGGAACGAGTGGCCGCCGGTGAGGCGGATCCGCCCTGTCCGGAATGCGGGGGCATCCTCAAGGCCGCTGTCATCATGTTCGGCCAGGCGCTCGACCACCGTACGCTGATCAAGGCGACGCTGGCCGCCGAGACGGCCGAGATCTTCCTGGCGGTCGGTACCTCGTTGCAGGTGGAGCCGGCGGCCTCGCTGTGCGGGCGGGCGGCATCGGCCGGTGCCGATCTCGTCATCGTCAACGCCGAACCCACGCCCTACGATTCGCTCGCGACCGAGGTGGTGCGCGAACCGATCGGCACCGCGCTACCCGAGCTGGTCGACCGTATCCTCGGCCGCTGACACCGGGCCGAGTACTCGGTCCAGATAGCCGTTGGCGAACCGGCCCTCGGGGTCGTAGCGGCGGCGCACCGCGGCGAACCGCTCCCAGTCGGGATAGCGCTCGCGCAATGTCTCCGCTGTCTGATAGTGGCGTTTGCCCCAGTGCGGGCGGCCGTCGTAGCGGTCGAAGACCGCCTCGCAGGCGCGGAAGAACGGCTCGTGGTCCATGCCCTGGTACTGGTGGACCGCGATATAGCAGGTGGCGCGCCCGCCCGCGGGCGAGAGGAAGGCGTCGTCACCGGCTACCCAGCGCACCTCGATCGGCATCGGGCTGTCGAAACGCCGCGCGGTCTCTTTGATCTCCCGGACCGCCGCCACCGAATGCTCGCGGGGGATCGCGTATTCCATTTCGGTGAAGCGGAACAGCCGGGGGCTGGTGAACACTCGGTAGGACCGATCGACCTGGCGGCGGTAGCTGCCCGCGTAGGCGGCGCCACGCTGGATCCACGGAATGAGCCCGGGCCGGCGGCGGGCGAGCCGGCACAGCGTGTCGAAGGCGTAATTGGACAACAGGATATCGGCGAACCAGTCCACGACTTCGGGGCGCGGCGCGGCGGGGAGATCGACCCGGTTGTTGCGCTTGGTCATGGCGATAGGGCTGTGTGCGAACATGTAGAACTCGAAGTGATCGTTGTCGTCGATATAGGAGTCCAGGTCGGCCAGTACTTCCTCGACCGGAACCGGGCGTTCGACGCCTTCGAGGACGAACGCGGGGACGAGGCGCAGCGTCACCGCGGTGACCACGCCGAGGGCACCAAGGCCGACCCGGGCGGCGCGCCAGGCCTGCGGGCCGGCCTCCTCGGTGAGTTCGACGACGCGGCCGTCGGCCGTCATGAGTTCCACCGCGTGCAGGGCGGCGGAGATATTGGGCAGCCGGCCGCCGGTGCCGTGGGTTCCGGTGGCCGTGGCACCCGCGATGGTCTGGACATCGATATCGCCCAGATTGGGAAATGCGAGGCCGTACTCGTCGAACCGGGCGTTGAGTGCCGCCAGCGTGGTGCCCGCCTGCACGCGGGCCAGGCCGGTCACCGAGTCCACGTCGAGGACGCGGTTCATCCGGGACAGGTCGAGCAGGACGCCGTCGGTGAGGCAGGCGTCGGTGAACGAGTGACCCGAGCCCGCGACGCGGACCCGGTGTCCGGCCTCGGCCGCGCGGGCGAGTTCGGCGGACAGTTCCGCGTGATCGCGCGGCGCGCACAGGCGAGCCGGTGCGCACCGCTGATCACCGGCCCAGTTCACCCATAACTTGGTCACCCGTCCAACACTAGGCCAAGAGCCGGGCCGTGGGGAAGAAGTGCGGAGAAACGGAAACGCGGGTTCAGCGGCGGCGGATCGGCAGCGGCCCCGGTTTGGCGGCCTTGGCCTGCTCGACCTCGGCCAGGCTGAGCGCGTTCACGGTCAGCGGCTGCAGCGGCGAACTCTCGGCCCGGATACCGTTCAGGGCGATCGCCATATAGCGCCGCCAGATATCGGAATCGATGGGCCGGGCGAATTCGGCGAGCGAATCGACCATGTAGATGAGCGCGAAGAGATCGGTGGCCTCGATACCCGGCTGCACCACCCCGGCCTCCCGGGCGCGTTCCATCACCGCCGCGACCGCCGGGCCCAGGTCCTTGCCGGTGCAGCCGAAACGGGCCGGCCCGTCGACCGAATCGAGTACGACCTCACTGAGACCGCGATTGGTCGCCATCCGCCGGCAGGCGTATTCGAACAACCGCACCAGCCCCTCCCAGGGGTCCCGTGCGGCGAGCGCCTCCGCGGTGGCCTCGGCGAACTCGCGGATATGCCCGGCGAAGACCTCGGCCACCAGTTCCCGCTTGTTGGCGAATCTGCGGTAGACCGTCCCCACCCCGACGCCGGCGCGTTCGGCCACATCGTCGAGCGTGATATCCAGTCCGCGATCGGCGAACAACTCGTGTGCGGCCTCGACGATCCGCTGCTGGTTTCGCGCCGCATCGACCCGGAGCCGGCGCGTCCGGGGCGCAGAGGTGGCGAGATTCACATCCGGAATGGTAGCAAGTTACGAATTAACCGGAATCGGTTTCGTTCCGGGCGCATCGATCCGGCATATTCCGCGGGCACGGCGGCAACGGGAGGGGCCCCGCCACCTGGACACCGGCCGAATGCGACGCCACCGCCCCCGGTCCGGGGCGACCACCGACGCTCGGTGCGCCACGGCATCATGCTCGGCACATCCACGAGAACGCCGGTTCCGGCCGGACTTCCGGACCGCGGTGCGGCCACACCAACGCGCGCGGTGCGGCCCGCGCCGGCCCTCCGCCCGACCGGCCTTCCCGGAAGCCGGGCCAACAAGTCCGAAAGCAGGGCGCGGGACCGGTTGCGGGCCCGTCTATTCGGTCGTTTCTCCGCGACCGGACCCTTCCTCCCTATAGGACGGTAGGCGCTGGTCACCGGTATCGAGATCCACCGCGGCCCAGCCGCACGGCCTGCGGAGCCGCGCGAGCGGCAGGATTCACCACCCTTTCCGGTCACCCCGGCCGGGTTCGTACACTGCTCGGACCGGGAGCCGCCGGTGTGGGGTCCGGGCGAGTGGTGGTGTGCCCGTCCTGTTGTCGTCGCGGCCCGGTACGGCCGCCCGTGCGGCGGCCGGAAGGCACGACGTGGCAACGCAGTACGGCACGAGCGGAACGCAGTACGGTACGAGCGAGAGGGGTCGGGTCATGAGGGTGTCGGGAAGGCCGGGATCATCGGCCGGGGGTGGCGCGCCCGGGATGCGCGCGATGACCGGGGGGTCGTCGGTCGCCGGGGGGATATCCCGCACTCCGGTGCGATTCGCACCGGCCCGCACCGGTAGCGCGGGGATCGATTCTCCTCTGCCGCAGGGGTCATCGACGGTTAACATTGTGTGCTCGGCGGTACCGGGCGCCCGGGACGAGGCGGACGTGATGCGGACGGCACCGGCAGGTGCGGATCTCGGATCCCGTGGTGCGCCCGCCGCTTCGGGCCGCCCGGTCCACGAGAGGATCGAGTTCGCCACCGGCTGCGCCCGCACGCACGGCCTGGGTAACACCGCGCGCGCCGGCGGGATCGGTTTCGTCGCGGTGTCTCCGGCCGCCGCGACCGCGGGGCCGTTCCGGTGATCACGATGACCAGCCGCGTGCGGCCGACCACGAAGGGAGACCCGAGCATGGCCCACAATCGAGCCGGACGGCCCGCCCGCCCAGGCGATCTGGTGGATGTTCCGGGGCTGGTGACCGCGTACTTCAGCCGGGTGCCCGACCCGGCCGAACCCACCCAGCGGGTGATCTTCGGGACCTCCGGGCACCGTGGTTCGAGTCTGGACGGCACTTTCAACGAGGCGCATATCCTGGCCATCACCCAGGCCGTGGTCGAATATCGGGCGACCCGGGGCATCACCGGACCCGTCTATCTCGCCCGCGACACCCACGCGCTGTCCGAACCCGCGTGGACCACGGTTCTGGAAGTACTGGCCGGCAACGATATCGGTGCCGTGGTCGATTCCCGCGGCCGCTATACTCCGACGCCCGCGCTGAGCCATGCGGTGGTGCGCCACAACCGCGACGGCGCCCGGGGCCAGGCCGATGGCATCGTGGTGACCCCGTCCCACAACCCGCCGCGCGACGGCGGGATCAAATACAACCCCCCGCACGGCGGCCCGGCCGATACCGGCGCCACCGACAGCATCGCCGAACGCGCCAACGAACTGCTGCGCGGCGGCCTGTCCGAGGTGAAGCGCGCCCCGCTCACCCGGGCGATGGATTCGGTGCAGCGCTACGACTACCTCGATCACTACATCGCCGATCTCCCCGCGGTACTGAACCTCGACGCCGTCCGGGGCGCGGGGATCCGGCTCGGCGCCGATCCCATGGGCGGTGCCAGTGTCGACTACTGGGAGGAGATCGGTCAGCGTTACGACCTCGACCTCGAGGTGGTGAACCCGAGCGTGGACCCCACTTGGCGCTTCATGACCCTCGACAGCGACGGTCAGATCCGGATGGACCCCTCGTCCCCGCACGCCATGGCCTCGCTGGTGGCGATCCGGGACGACTACGACATCTCCACCGGCAACGACGCCGACGCCGACCGGCACGGCATCGTCACCCCCGACGGCGGCCTGATGAACCCCAACCATTTCCTCGCGGTGGCCATCGAATACCTGGTGGCAAACCGGCGGGGCTGGGACGCCCTCACCAAGATCGGTAAAACCGCGGTCACCTCCTCGATGATCGACCGGGTGGTGAGCGTGCTGGGCCGCGATGTGTACGAGGTGCCGGTCGGCTTCAAATGGTTCGTTCCGGGGCTGTTCAGCGGAAGCCTCGCGTTCGGGGGTGAGGAGAGCGCGGGCGCGTCGTTCCTCCGGATGGACGGCACCGTGTGGACCACCGAGAAGGACGGGATCCTGCTCGCCCTCCTGGCCGCCGAGATCGCCGCGGTCACCGGGCAGAGCCCCTCGACCCGCTACCACGAACTGGAACGCCGCTACGGCAGTCCCGCCTATGCCCGGATCGACGCCCCCGCCGACCCCGCGCAGAAGAAACTGCTCGCCGGTCTCAGCCCCGAGCAGGTGACCGGCGACGAGATCGCGGGTGAACCCGTCACCGAGGTCGCCACCCGGGCCCGGGGCAACGGCGCCGCGCTGGGCGGACTCAAGGTGAGCACCGAGAACGCCTGGTTCGCCGCCCGGCCGTCGGGCACCGAGAACAAGTACAAGATCTACGCGGAGTCCTTCCACGGCCCCGAACACCTCGCGCGGGTCCAGGAAGCGGCCCGGGAGATGGTCGGGCGAGTCCTGGCCGACGGGTAGCGGACCCCTCATCCCCGCTCCGGCGCGAGGGAATTGTCGCGTCCGTGCCGGTGTTGACTGCCGGGGTGAGTGGTGAGGCCCTGGCAGATGATCGACCCGGCTCCGGGAACGCGTACGGAACGGGTGGACGGGCCACGGTGCGAACCGCGCGACTCCGGCGTCTGCTCCCGGCCCGCCGCCGCGCGAACACCTCGGGCAAACCGCCGCTACCCAGCGAGATATGGGTCCTGATCGGCGCCGCCTTCTGTATCGCGATGGGGTTCGGCCTGGTATCGCCGGTGCTGCCGCAGTTCGCGCTCAGCTTCGGTGTGGGGGTCGCGGCCGCCTCCGCCATCGTCAGCGCCTTCGCCGCCATGCGGCTGCTGTTCGCGCCGGTCAGCGGCCGGCTCGTGCAACTGCTGGGGGAGCGGCGGATCTACCTGGTCGGCCTGCTCATCGTGGCGCTCTCCACCGGTGCGAGCGCCTTCGCCCAGACCTACTGGCAGCTGATGGTCCTGCGCTCGCTGGGCGGGGTCGGCTCGACCATGTTCACCGTCTCGTCGATGGCGTTGGTGATCCGGCTCTCCCCGCCCACCGAACGGGGACGGGTCACCGGGCTGTGGTCCACCTGTTTCCTCATCGGTGGCCTCTCCGGGCCGCTGATCGGCGGTGCGCTCGCCGGCTTCGGTCTGCGCGCCCCGTTCCTCATCTACGCCGTGGCGCTGCTGCTCGCCGTCGCGGTCGTCTACTTCAATCTGCGCGATTCCCACCTCGCCGAATCCGGCACCGGCCGCGAGGTGGCCACCGTCAGTTTCCGGCAGGGGCTCGCACGCCCCGAGTACCGGGCGGCCCTGTTCTCCAACTTCGCCAGCGGTGCCGCGGTGTTCGGTGTCCGGATGGCGCTCGTCCCGCTGCTCGTGGTCGAGGTCCTCGGCCAGACGCCCGGGATGGCCGGTGTCGCGCTCACCGTGTTCGCGGCCGGTAACGCGACCGTGCTGTTCTTCTCCGGACGACTGTCCGACCGCTACGGCCGCCGCCCGCTGCTGATCTCCGGCGCGCTGGTGTGCGCGGTCGGCACCACCGGCTTGGGCCTGGCCCCGGACCTCACCTGGCTACTGGTCACTTCGTTCGTCGCCGGGATCGGGTCCGGCCTGCTCACCCCTGCCCAGCAGGCCGCCGTCGGCGATATCATCGGCAACCGGGCCCGCGGCGGCACCATGCTCGCCGGTTTCCAGATGTCCCAGGACCTCGGGACCGTCCTGGGCCCGATCGTGGTCGGCGCCATCGCGCAGCGGCTGTCCTACGGCGCCGGCCTGGCCGTCACCGGGTCACTGCTCGCCGTGGCCGCCCTGGTCTGGCTGATCGTGCCCGAACCGATGGATCGCGCGCCCGCCGCACCGGAACCCGGCAGTGACTCCGCGCCCTCGGACATCTCCGTGTCGAAGTCCTCGGCCGGCCACCACACCACCGCGGGCCCGGCCGGCTCCGCGACCGCGATGAGCAGCCCGGAGAACCATCCCCGACCCCGGCGTGAGTGATTCGTGCGTGACCGGTTCGCCCGGATACGGCAGAGTGGTCGGGTGAGCAACTCGCCGTCCGACTACACCCCCCGGCCGATGTCCAACCGGACCACCTACACCCTGGGCGCGCTGGCCCTGGTCCTCATCGCGCTGATTGTCGTATTCGCCTACCGCTGGGGCGGCGACCAGCAGGCCGAGGTGCGCAACGACGGGTACGGCACGGTGCGCAACGAGGCGGTCACCGCCGCCCTGCAGGGCGACGGCGGCGTCCGGCTCGGCCGCCCCGAGGCCCCCAAGACGATCGAGGTCTACGAAGATCCCATGTGCCCGTCCTGCGGCACCCTGGAAACCCTCTACGGCCAGGAGATCGCGCAGAAGCTGGACGAGGGCGCATTCGCCGTCCGCTATCGCTTCGTCAACTTCCTCGACCCGAAATCGTCCAGCGGCGACTACTCCACCCGTGCCATCGCCGCCCTCCAGTGCGTCGCCGACACCGGTTCCGGTGTCACCTACTCCAAATTCCACGACACCCTGTTCACCACCCGCCAGCCGGACGAGGGCTCCGAACTCACCGACGACGAACTGCTCGCCATCGCGACCGAATCCGGCGCCACCCAGCCCGCTCGCGACTGCATCACCGGCGGCGCCCGCCGCGGCCAGGTGACCGACCAGGCCGCCGCCACCCTCGACGCCCTGTCCGCGGCTCTCGACGGCGCCGCCGCCACCCCGAGTGTGTTCGACGGCACCACCAAGATCGATGTCAACGAGCCGGAATGGGTCCAGCAACTGGCGTCGTGACCTCGGCGTTCATCCGGAATCCAGGCGATTTGGTGCCCGGCGTCCCCGTGGTGTAACTTCGTTCAGGCAGCCGGGGAACCGGCGGCAGACATCCGGGGCTATGGCGCAGCTGGTAGCGCACCACACTGGCAGTGTGGGGGTCAGGGGTTCGAGTCCCCTTAGCTCCACCTAAAACCCCAAGTCAGGCCCGGTCAAGTGCCGGGCCTGACCTGTTTCATTTGGACCAACCCCGCGTTTACCCCCCGCTTTGGTCCTGAATCCTGTTTGCCAAAATCGATGCGGTTGCGTGTGCATGGTGTCCTCCGGGACCGAACCGGCGGATTCTTTAAGCAACTGTCTCGACCGACTGCCCCGGTTGCAGCATGGCTGAGATGGCTGAGATGGAGCTGCCGCCGTCGTCGAGAGACGGTGGTCGTGCCGCGGTTGATCGCGTCCTGTGCCGTATCGCGATTCGGTTCTATGGGCGCCTGCGTCGGCTGAAGAGGTGCCGGCGTGCGGCACGGTCCGGGGCGCCGATACCGCCGGCCGAGCCGACTTTCTCGCAGAGCGGCACGGCCGAGGGGCCGACCAGGGGAAGTCGGCCCACACCACCCGGCGGGTGTCGCCCGCAGCGGGGCGATGGGACCGACGCTTCCGTGAGTCGCTCGTCCAAGAGGTGGGCTGACGCATCGAGGATGTTCACCCCTCCTGCAGCGGATGTCGGCGCGCTGATTGCGGGTCATCGATGCCCGGACGTCCCGGATGTTCCGCCCCGGCCGCCACATCGAACATGGGGCCATTGTCGGCAAGGCCGGGTCGCTGCCTCGTGCACCCTCTGTGTCCGGCAGTGCGGTAGGCCTCGCGCTGGACCTGATGTGAACATATGTTTACTATAGTGAACATGCGTTCACATCTGCATGATCGTACAGCGAGGGCCAGGATCAGAGACGAGGCTTTGCGGCTGTTCGCCGAGCGTGGACCCGACGCTGTGACGGTTCGCGCCGTGGCGGCGGCTGCGGGGGTTTCCCCGGCGCTGGTGATGCGGCATTACGGTGCGAAGGCCGGGCTGCGCGAGGCGGTGGACGAGTATGTCGCCGCGGTTTTCGAATCGTTGCTACAGCAGACGGTGTTGGCCGACGCGTCCGATCCGTGGGCGCCCGGCGCGGATTCGGGCCTGGCGGCGCAGGTGATCGCGCAGCTGCCCGCCGACTCGCCGGTTCCTGCATATCTCGGGCGCATGCTGCTGGCCGGGGAGCCTGCCGGGTCTGCTCTGTTCCGGCGTTTGTACGCGGTCGGTCGAGAAGTGCTGGCCGGGATGGTCGAGCGAGGCCTCGCCGATGCCGGTACCGATCCGGATATCCGTGCCGCGTTTCTGCTCGTGAACGACCTCGCGGTTTTGACCTTGCGTCCTCACCTCGGCGCCGTTCTCGGGATCGATCTCGGGTCCGAAGACGGTATGCGGCGGTGGGGTGCCGAAGTGTTGTCTATCTACCGCTCAGGATTGAAAGGAGGCGTCATCGAACGAGACCAGTGACCGGCCCCAGGCAAACGCAGCTATTCACGATCGAGGTGCTCATGAATGATTCTTCCGCTCTTCCCGCTCCGGCCGCCGGCGCTCTCGTCGGCATCGCGTCTCGGGCGCTACGCTCCCGCCGCTTGATGCGAGCGCCTGTGTGGTTGTATCGGACACGGCTGGGGTTCCTGTTCGGGACGCGAACGCTGATGCTCGAACACGTCGGGCGAAAGACCGGTGCTCGCCGCTATGTGGTCTTGGAGGTCGTCGATCGTCCCGATGCGGATTCGTATGTGGTGGTCTCGGGTTTCGGTACCCGGGCTCAGTGGTTCCGTAATGTGCGAGCCGATCCGCGGGTCCGGGTCTGGCTCGGCGGTCGCGGGCCCGCCGAGGCGCGCGCGAGCGTGCTCGGCCCGGACGAGGTCGCTTCCTCGTTACATGCCTACGCGGCCGGGCACCCCCGTGCGTGGGCAGCCCTGAAACCGGCCATAGAGAACACGCTCGGTGCACCGATCGACGAACGCGGCACCGGCCTGCCGATGGTCCGGCTCCGCCTCACACGGGAGTAGGTCCTATCCGGACTCGGAACTCCACGGGCGGCGCGGTATCGAAGCTTTCTCGGGTACGTAGGTACCCCGGTTACCCGAATTCCACACGGTAGGAGGGCCATTCTCGGCCCTCCGGCCCGGCTACCGCCCGAATGTGCGCTACATACTCGAGCTGGTGGGTTTCGCCCTCGCGGAGGATCACGGTGTCTCGGCGAGAGGCGGCGGTCGGGTCGGCTCGCGTCGAATCTCCGATCTCGGTCCGGGGCGGGCCCACGGCTGCATAGATCCGGTGGATACCGGGGAGGAGTTGAATCCACATTCGATTCCAGCTCGCCCGGACGGCGATACCGTCAATGGCCACACCGGGAGCGGGTACCCATACCGGCTCACCCGGTATTTCGACCTCGCCGGTGCTGTTCGCTCGCCACCGGCTCGTCGGATTCGATGGACGTTTCGGTCGGCCCGTCGTCGGGTTCGACGCCTCGGGTGTGTGGGCTTCCAGCTCGTAACGCAGGTGCAATGACAACGCCGACCAGCCGGGCGCTGGGCGCGGAGGGTCGGGCGCGTCGATGCTGTGCGCCTCGGGGCGAATGCCCTCGGCCAGGAGTGTGGTCGACGGCAGTAGCGGCGAGGGGCGGCGGGTGTCGACGACAGCGCGGGCGACGAATATCAGTCCGCCGCAAACGCCGGCCCCCGCGGCGCCGTAGGCGAGCAGGACGCCGATCGGTAGTCGATCGATGGTCGCCGAGCCGAGTAGCCCGGTCATGATGCCCAAGAGGGTCGCCACTGCGATTGCGGTGACCATGACCCACACTGTCATGGCGACTCTGCGGTCGCTGGGTGTGGAATCGTCGATGGCGATGACGAGTGCAGCGATACCGCCGGTCGCCGCTGTGCCCACGCCGACAGTCGTCATCACGATCGCGCAGGTCATGTACGGATCTCTGCCGAGGTCGTAACCGCCGGATGCGAATTCATCGGCCATCGGGCCGAAGTCCTTTTCGGGGCCGGTTCGCCGACGGGCTCTTCGAAGCGCGAACGGCCGAGGTGGTGTCGTTTCGCCCCGGGTGGAACCGAGTTTTGAAAGGTATTGCCACCCTGCAAGAGTGCTCCCATGGTCGAATGGACCCGACCCCGCTTCGGGCCGGGCTGCCGACCAGACTTCCCGGCGCACCTTCGGTAAAGATGCCGGAAAACGCGCCCTACCGCAACTCCGGCTACCCGTCGAAAATCCTGTTGCTGCGGAACCGTTCGCCTATTCCCGTGAGGGAGAACAATTTACGAACTGATGGACCGTCATCTATCGTACCGTCATCCAACGGCATATTTTTGGGGTGTTTGTCGCATTCGCTACCGGCTGTCGCCGGGTGTCTGCGGTACCGCTACGACGGGAGTAGGTGAGTATGTCACCAGAGGTAATCGGTTTCGCCTTGCTGATGCTGGGCGTGCTGATGTTGATCGCGAAGATCATTCGAGTGAAGTGGAAGCTTGCGCAGAAACTGTTCATACCCAGTTCGATCATCGGCGGTGCGCTCGCGCTGTTGATCGGGCCGGATGTGTTCGGGCGCATCGCATCCCTGTTCGGCAACGACAGTTTCACCGACTCCGGTCTGCTGACACCGGAGATCATCGAAGTATGGAAAACCCTTCCGGGACTGTTGATCTCCCTGGTGTTCGCGGGCCTGTTGATGGGGCACAAGCTACCCTCGCCGCGGCAGGCGTTCCGGGTGGCCGGTCCGCAGATCACCTTCGGTATGACGGTGGCCAGTGGTCAGTATGTGTTCGGTCTGCTGCTGGCGATCCTGGTGCTCGGTCCGGTGTTCGGTCTGCCGGCGATGGCGGGCACGCTGATCGAGATCGGTTTCGAGGGCGGGCACGGCACCGCCGCGGGCATGGCGGGCACGTTCGAGGAATTCGGATTCCCCGAAGGCCAGGACCTGGCACTGGGGCTGGCCACGGTGGGTGTGCTGTCCGGCATCATCTGCGGGATCGCGCTGATCAACTGGGGTGTGCGCACCGGTAAGACCATCGAACTGCGTTCGGATGCCCAGCCTTCGGTGGCCGAGCGCGCAGGCCTGGTGGAGAAGGAGCGGCGTCGTTCCGCGGGCACCTTGACAGTGAATCCGTCCTCGATCGAACCGCTGACGCTGCACTTCGGGCTGCTGGCGGTGGCGGTGCTGATCGGGTGGCTGCTGCTGGAAGGGATCCAGTGGGTGGAGTCCAAGCTCTGGGCCGACAGCTTCGAATTGTTCGCGCATGTGCCGCTGTTCCCGATTGCCATGATCGGCGGGATCATCGTGCAGGGGCTGATCCAAGCGTTCGATCGTGAGGAGATCGTCGATGTGCAGATGATCGAACGTTTGCAGGGATTCAGCCTCGATGTGCTGGTTATCGCCGCCCTGGGTACCTTGTCGTTGACAGCGATCGCGGCCAATATGGGTCCGTTCATCCTGCTGTCGATCACCGGTCTGGTCTGGACGGCCGGTGCGTTCATTTTCCTGGCGCGCCGAATGCTGCCGGATTTCTGGTTCGAGCGCGGTATCGCCGATGTCGGTCAGGCCATGGGTGTGACCTCGACCGGTTTGATTCTGCTGCGGGTGGTTGACCCGGATCTGAAAACCCCGGCGTATCAGGCGTTCGGGTACAAGCAGTTGATCATGGAACCGTTCTTCGGTGGTGGTCTCGTCACCGCCGGGGCGATTCCGATCATCGCCAACTTCGGTGTCGGCTGGTTGCTCGCGGGCATGCTCGCACTGTTCGTCGGCGCGCTTGCCGCCGGGCTGTTGTACTTCGGCCGGCGTCCCGTCGCCGCTGCTGCGGAGCAACCGGCACCAGCCGCATCGTGACGAGCGGGGAGCGAGTTCACCCCTGGTGCGGCACCCGCGCCGGGGGTGAACTCGCTGCTGGGCTGTACCAAAAGCCGGACGTGGGTTCGATCGAAGTTCGTGATGCCGATCGTTGTGCACGCGTACTCGGATGTCATGCCGATTTGTTCGGTGGCCGACAATAGGATCATCGTCGATCACCTCCCCGCGCAGCATCCCCGAGCAGTCTGCCGTGAACCTGCCGAACCGCTGTCGCCGACGATCGGACCGGTAGGTCCGGCGGTTGCGGCTCGGCGGCGGGCGGACCGGGGGTCCTCCGATGTCGAATCCAGGTGCCCGCGTCGCGTCAGGTGTTGCCGGATTGCCCAGAGGTGCTCGATCAGCCGCTGGACCGGGTGATACTGCCCGAGCGTTATTGTTTGATCTTCTCTACGGGATAGCCCGCGAGCGTGCTGACAGCCAGGCCGTAGACGGCGAGGCCGATGAGCACCGGAAGCGGGATCTGCCCCTCGGGGTCGAAGGCGACCCACAGTGCGTAGGCGCTGGGCGGCACATACAGGATCGCCGCAGTGGTTTCGCACCAGGCCACGAGTTGGTTAACTTTTCTTCGGCGTACAGGGTCGGTGCGGATGTGGTCGGGGATGTCCTCGCCGTACCCTTTGGTCGTACTCGTCGCCAGGCCGCGGAATCCCAAAGACGCCAGGTAGGTGCAGAAGAGAGCGCCGGCACCGAAAACCAGGCTCACGATGAAAGCTTTCATGGGTCTCCCAGGGTTCTCCCTCAACCGATTGCTGTCGGCCGATCGCCGCTTCGTTCGGAGGCAGGCCAGTTCGACCTCCGAACGAAGGGGCGCGTTCGGTTCCCGCGGGAGCCTGGCGACAGCCGATCCCGGAACTGGCGGACCACTGCCGCGCCGAGCACAGCCAGTGCTGCATCGCCCTGACGGTCGCGGGTGTGGAAGTCGCGCGAACCACGAAGGATGTGTTCGTGACAGCTGTCGTCCTGGCTGGTCCTGTCGTCTTCTGGCGGGCCCGGTCGGCGTCACGGGTGTCCGGTGAGCTGGTCGACCAGTTCGACCACCCCGGCCGGGTCGTCGTCGAGGGCCAGGTGCCCGCAGTTCGGCAGGACGCGTAGTTCGGTGCCGAGCAGGTAGCGAACAGCGGGTTCGAGACGGGCGGGCGGCAAAAAGATGTCGTGCGAGCCCGTGGCCACCACACAGGGCACCGACCGGCAGCTGTCGAGTAGACCGGGAGGCAGCGGCGACGGTGCCAGGGTGGTTCGGCAGTAGCGGGCGACCAGAGTCATCCACTCCACCAGATGCGGTGTTGCAGACTGTTCCGGGCCCGTCATCAGGTGTAGGAGCCGATGTGTGTGGTCGGGTGAGGGGGCGGCGAGCCAGGCCATGGTTGCCGTGAGCAGGCGTGGGGTCACCTTCAGGCGAACGGGTCCGGCCGGGGCTACGAGCACGCGTCCGGCGATCCGCTCGGAGGGGCAGGCCAGGGCGATCGCTCCGCCGAGTGAATGTCCGAGCAGTACGGCCGTGTCGGGCACGGTCTGTTCCAGTGCTTCGTCGAGCCACCGTCCGTACCAGGGGAGCCGGTGTTTGCGGGGTCGCTGGGGCGCGCTGAGTCCGGGCTGACCCGGTGTATCCAAGGCGATGACCCGGTACCGAGTTGCCAGCTCGGCCAGAAATGGGAGCAAGGCCGCGGTGTTCATGTTCGTTCCCGGGATCACCACAACGGTGGGTGCCGACTCGTGCGTGGGGCCGAGAGTCACGATGTGGGTGGGTCCGGCCGATGTCGTGATGGTCCGCCGCTGGTGGGCGGTGTCCCATTCCCGTAGTTGCTCGGTGCACCACCGGCCGATCACTTCACCGCTGGGGGTGTTGATGTATGCCGGATTTCATCCGCCGGCCTCCCTTTTCTGGCGTGTGGCGGTCGTCGAAGGCTGACGGCATGGTCAAGCCCCTTGCTGGTAGATGTCGGGTATGCCGTCGTGGTCGTCGTCGCGGGTCTCTTCTTCTGAGATGCGGCGGTAGGCGCGGTTACGTATGCGGAGCACGACGGTGGCCAGTAGGGCGGCGGTCAAGGTGCCGACGAGGACTCCGATGCGGACATGGTCTTCCCAGCGGGGTTGCTCGGCGAAGGCCAGTTCCCCGATCAGCAAGGAGACCGTGAACCCGATCCCGCCGAGCAATGCCACTCCGGTGACGTCGATCCAGCTCAGGTCGGAATCCAGCTCGGCGCGTGTGAGTTTCGAGGTGAGGAAGGTCGTGAGCAGGATCCCGAAAGCCTTACCCGCCACCAAACCGACAATGATGCCGAGTGTGACTCGGTCGGTGAGCGAATCGACCATCCCGTCGAGTCCGCCGATGGTCACCCCGGCAGCGAAGAACGCGAACACAGGTACCGCGAAGCCGGCGGTGAAGGGGCGGATCCGGTGTTCGAACCACTCGGCCAACCCGGGGTCCTGCGTCGACGGGTCACCGGCCCCGGGTCGGGTGGTGAGGACGGGCACGGTGAAGCCGAGCAGGACCCCGGCGACGGTGGCGTGGACCCCGGATTCGTGCACCAGCCACCAGGTCGCCGACGCCAGCGGGACCAGCACCCACGGCGAGCGAACCCGGCGCTGAACTGCCAGGGCGAATGCGGCGAGGGGAAGCACCGCCAGTCCCAGGTAGGGCAGATGCAGTTCGTCGGTGTAGAAGATCGCGATCACCGTCACCGCGAGTAGATCGTCGACCACTGCGAGGGTGAGCAAGAAGGTGCGCAACGCGGTGGGCAGATGAGAACTGACGACCGCGAGGACGGCCAGCGCGAAGGCGATATCGGTGGCGGTCGGGATAGCCCAGCCCTTGACGGCGTCGCCGTTGCCGAGGTTGAACGCGAGGAATATCAACGCCGGGCCGACCATCCCACCGACCGCCGCAACCACCGGTAGTGCCGCGCGGCGTGGGTCGCGCAGGTCCCCGGCGACGAATTCGCGTTTGAGTTCGAGGCCGACGACGAAGAAGAACACGGCCAGCAGTCCATCGGCTGCCCATGTCTCGAGCGACAGGTTCAGATGCAGGTCGGTCGGGCCCAGCTGGAAATCGCGCAGCGCCTCGTAGGCACTCGACCAGGGGGTGTTGGCCCAGATCAGCCCGATCCCCGCGGCGATGATCAGTAGCGCGCCCCCGGCGGTCTCGGTGCGCAGAACGGCGGTGATCCGCCGGGTCTCCGGCCAGGAACCCCTGGCAAATAGCGAGAGACGGGGTGGAGGTGAGCTCATCAGGCGGGTCATCTTTCGTCGGCATCTACCCCGGCCCACACGTGGACCGGGTACGCCGACCAGGCTTCCCGGCTCTCCTGCTGTAAAGATGCCGTATAGACCATGGTGAACGCAAACCGCGATCCCGCTACCGGACGTGTTTGTGCATGGTCGGCCGGTTGATGCCCGCCGAGTTCTCGCGCAGGTGGTTGCGGCCTCAGGTCGGCGAGGGGTGATCGGCGCTGTACTGCTCGCGCCACCGCTCGATCAGGGGCACGAGTTCGTTGAGCATGAAGGTGTAGAAATCCTGCATCTCGTGCAGGCGCCGCGCGGTCACCGTATCCGGTCCGGTGGCGTCGATACCTTCCTGCGCCGAATCGCGCATGGTGGCCAGCATCGTGTTCTGCTGCGACATCAACGCCGCCCAGGCGCCGGTGCGGAAACGGTAGTGGTCACGGCGGCTGCCCGGCGCGGGAACCCGCTCGATCAACCCGACCGGCATCAGATGCTTGATCGCCGTCGATACCGCGCCGGAGCTGATCGACAGCTCGGCGCACAGGTCGGCGGCGGTCATCGTGTCCTGCTCGGTGTAGAGCAGGGCGGTCAGCACCCGCGCGGTCGACCGCTGCATCCCACCACCGGCCGAGAGTGTCAGGGCCAGTTTCTCGGCGGCTTCGCGCAGGCGCTCGTTTGTTCCCATACCCACGACGGTATCAGAGCTGCGAATATTCTGAGTATTTACAAATCTCTGAAAGCTCGATACGTTCTGTCTCATGATGAAGGCAATCGAGCTGAATGGGCTCACGAAGACCTACGGCTCGTCCCGGGGTCTGGTCGAACTGTCCCTGTCGGTCGAACACGGCGAGGTCTTCGGCTACCTGGGCCCCAACGGCGCCGGAAAATCCACGACCATCCGCCTGCTGCTGGACCTCATCCGCCCCACGTCAGGCACCGCCCGCGTCCTCGGCCTGGACCCCCGCGCCGACGCAGTCGCCTTGCACGAACGGATCGGCTATCTGGCCGGGGATTTCGTCGCACCCGGGCGGCAGAAAGTGGGGGCAGCGTTGCGTTTCCTCGCCTCCTTGCGTGGGGGAGCGGGTGCCGACCGTATCGACGTCCTGTGTGAGCGGCTGGAACTGGATCAGAGCAAGCAGATCTCGGCGCTGTCGAAGGGCAACCGGCAGAAGGTCGGACTGGTGCAGGCATTCATGCACGAACCCGAACTGCTCATCCTCGACGAACCCACCTCGGGCCTGGATCCCCTGGCACAGCAGATCTTCCTCGACATGGTCGCCGAGGCCTCCGCGAACGGGCAGACGGTGTTCATGTCCAGTCACATCATGAGCGAGGTCGAAGCGGTCGCCGACCGCGTGGCCATCATCCGTGAGGGCCGCCTGGTCGCCCTCGACACCGTCGCCGGCTTGCGTGCCGACGCCGTCCGCGATGTCGAAGTCACCTTCACCGGGCCCGTCGACTCCGCCGCATTCACCGGTCTGGCCGGGGTCGCCGATGTGCGGATCGAGGGGCCGACCCTGCGCTGCCAGGTGACCGGAAGCCCCGATGCCCTGCTGCGCGCCCTCGCCGGTCATCACGTCGCGGGCCTGCTGGTCACCGAACCCGCCCTCGAAGACCTGTTCCACAGCTACTACACCGGAGAAGCCGATGCTGCCTGATATCTACACGCAAACTCTCGCCGACAACCGCCGTGCGCTGGCGGCCTGGGTGATCGGCACCGCGGTAGTCGGTTTGATGTATGCCGCGTTCTATCCGCAGGTCGGCGGCAGCGGCGGGATGGCCGAAACCGTCCAGAATTACCCCGAAGCCATGCGCGAAGCACTGCGAATGCAAGATATCGGCTCGGCCGCCGGCTACCTGGGCTCGACGGTGTTCGGACTGCTGCTGCCACTGCTGGTGATGGCCTTCGGGATCACCTTCGGTGCCCGCGCCGTGGCCGGGGACGAGGAAACCGGCTACCTGGACCTGCTGCTGGCTCACCCGGTCGGCCGGACCCGGCTCGCGGTCGAGCGGTTCGCCGGGCTGATCACCGGCTCCGTCGCTATCGCGGTTCTCGTATTCGCGGGCATGCTGGCGAGCCGATCCGGCGCCGAGCTCGAATCCATCGGGATTGCCGCGTTCGCCGCCCAATGCGTCCAGTTGGCGCTGCTCGGCATCACCTTCGGCGCGCTGGCCATCGGATTGGGCGCCGCAATCGGCAAACGCGGCACCGTACTGGGCATCTCCGTGGGAATCGGGGTAGTCACCTACATCGCAGGCAACCTCGCCGGGGTGATCGGCGCAGACTGGCTGAAATACCTCTCACCGTTCCACTACTACATCGGTGGCGAACCCCTGCGCAATGGAATGCAATGGGCCGACGCGGCAATCCTGCTCGCGGTAAGTGTCGCCCTGGTCGCCCTCGGATTCCTCCGGTTCAACCAGCGCGACCTGCGCTCCTGAAGCCGATCCCCACGAGCTTTGCGGCACCATCCGGCGACCGCAGAGCTCGCTCATGTGCCGTGGTGATCTCAGGTGCGGTCGGCGAAGCATTCGACTTCTTCGATGCGGCCGGACACGATGAGCACATCACCGGCGGCAACCACGGTATCGGGGGCGTAGGTGAATTCACCGCCACGGTGTTCGATCGCGACCACGGTGGTATCGAAATGCTGCCGCAGGCCACTGGCCGTAAGCCTTCGGCCGA
Source organism: Nocardia testacea NBRC 100365 (assembly GCF_000308775.1). Lineage (GTDB taxonomy): Bacteria > Actinomycetota > Actinomycetes > Mycobacteriales > Mycobacteriaceae > Nocardia > Nocardia testacea. Next base: position 57,669 of record NZ_BAGJ01000135.1, on the reverse strand, counting down.
CACCGCCCGCGCAACTGCTGCGCGCTACTGTCGCTTGTGTGGTGGGTGGCGCACTGAAGCCCTTGTCGACGTCGATACCCGCGCAAACCCGGATGTCTCCTCTGAACCGTCACGGGTTGGTGACCGCTTCTTCCTGGAGGAAGATGGTCCCATCATGTCGAACCGCTACCCTCGCGAGGTTCGTGAGAAGGTCGTACGGCTTGCCCTCGCATAGCGCATTCGGAGTAACCGACCGGCCCTGATCATCATCCAGTGCGACGATGCACTGTTACCGGTCGAGCCGTCGACGACCTCACCACGCGCACCTTCGCGTCGACCTGTCGTGGCCGTCGGCACCGAAGAGATGGGGTGGACCGGGTACGACACAGTGCGGGGCATGCGCAGGTATACCGTCCGGACAATCGGCGGGTAGCCGCGGCGGCTCGGGCGTCGTAGTCGGCGGCGGTTCCGGCGTAGCAACGGGAAGCACCGGCGGGGTCGCCGTGTTCTGTGTCGGTGTCGGCAGCCCTGCGGCATCCGGCTCCACATAGGCAGGGGGCCAGAATTATGGGGACCAGCACGGCACTCACCAGCGGCGCCCTGATCCCGGTACGGTGCCTGCCCCTGCCACTCGTAGCGGCTGTCGACATCATCGGGCCTTCAATCCGAGCGCACTTCCACGCTTCGACGGGACTATCGCCGCTCTGCGGGTTTCCTATACAAGCAGCAGGTCCAACCAGTCGAGGGTCGGCCGTCTACACCCCGAAGCGGAGCGGAACCGACTGTCACACAGACGACTCCGATAGCGGATACCTCGCCGGACCCTTCAGTTTCCCGTCGGCCGAATCCGTGATGTACCTACGCGTTCGGTGAGTTCGGGGATCCTCCCCGGGGCAGCACCCGTCCCGGCCGGTAAGCCGGGCGGCGGGCTTTCGCCTTCCAGGTGCGGCTACTACAGGAGGCCGGTTCGGTCGGCGCCGGGGCCGGCGGCCGCCACGCGTGCCCGCCAGGCATCGCAGATCCGGCGGATTGCCCACTTCTGATCGTTTCCGTCGATACGGCATCCGTCGCGCGTGTAGTCCCACCGGTCGTAACCGTCCTCGTCGTAACCGTCCTCGTCGTAACCCCACGTGTCGAAGCCGGCGCGGTCATAGCCCTCGCGGTCATAACCCCACCGGTCGAAACCTTCCTTGTCGTAACCGCGGTTATCGCGACCGAATCGGTCATAGCCTTCGCGGTCATAACCCCACCGGTCGTAGCCGTGGCGGTCATACCCCCACCGGTCGTAGCCGGAGGAGTCATAGTCATCGGAGACGGGGGCGAGGTGTGTCGTGATGGGACCGATCCCTGGTTCCGCCGATGCCGGTGCCACTGCCAGGGCGGGGGCAGCGAACAGCGCGCCGAGCAGCGCGATCCGAAGCGAGATGTAGCGCAATCCACGGCGCGCCGCAATGGTAGTCGACATGATCGATCTCCTATCCGGAATACGGCTCCCGTATTCCGGATAGTCCATCGCCTCTACCCCTTGACGGGTTACAAACCGCAGATGAGCGTCCTGGCGCAATCTTTCGCGTCCGAGGGAGTTCGGATCCTGCGCCGGTCAGCTCCGCCGGGCCGCCCCGGCGGAGCGCAATCGCTGCCGGTGTTCGGGGCTGTGGGAGCGTCAGTTTCCCGTCATCATGGGCAATGTCATCGACGCCTGCGCCGAACACGGGACGAAGCTGGTCTTCTTCGACAACACCTACATGTATCCCGGAACGTCGGGAGCCCAGACCGAGTCGACAGCATGCGCAGCACCGGGCGGTCGCAAGGGACGTGTCCGTGGCGAGCTCGCCACCATGCTGCTAGAGGCCATGCGGGCCGGCCAGGTTCAGGGCCTCGTCGGCCGCGCCCCCGAGTTCTATGGGCCCGGCTCGACCAAGAGCTACACCAATTCGTTGGTGTTCGACCGGATCAGGGCGGCAAGCGGCCGTTCGTCGCGATCGATGCCCACACCGAGCGCTCCCTGATCTGGACCCTCGACGCGAGCTGGGCGCTGGCGCTGCTCGGCAACACCCCGGATGCCTAAGGTCGAACGTGGCACCTACCGGTCGACCCGAACCGGCAGTCCTACGCCCAGCTCATCGAGATCGTCGGCGAGGTCATCGGCCGCAAGATCGGCTACACGGTGCCGACCGAGTCGGCCCCCGATTACCCCCCGCTTTCATCGTCGATACGACGTCGGCGTCGAGTGGTACGGGGCGGCACTGCTCATGAAGCCGAAGGGGCGTCGCCGGTCGAATGGGATTCTCCCTGCTGAGTCGTCTGCGCGGGCGTAACGGAATGTCTCGGGCGCAGTGGGCCGGGATGCCGCGTTGCCGCCGGTTGACTTGACGTCCTGACGACCAGGCAATAACGGGCTGAGTCGTCGTTGTGGAGTGTGTCCGGGGAAGTCCGGCCGGAGAGGCCGTGCAGTTCAGTCCTGATGGACGTTTCTCGATGTACGTTGTATTCCGTTGCAGATAAAGATAATCCGCCGTCTTGGCATTGGACCGATGCAGCTATTTTCGTCGCCGTCACTGGGGGTGATCGTTGGTGTGTCCCGAACGTCGATATCTCGCCGGACCGATCAGTCTCATGAACCTCTTCGTGGGGGTCAGGGGTTCGAGTCCCCTTAGCTCCACAGAAAGAGCAGAACAGGTCAGGTCCGGTTCAAGACCGGGCCTGACCTGTTGTTTTGTGTCTGGCCCCGCGTCTACCCCCGTGGTCCTGGATCCTGTTCGCCGAAACCGACGCGGTCGGGTGTGCAGCTGTGTCCACCGAGACCGGAGAGGCGGATGCAAGCAGTGAATGGGCGTGCGGAGCGCAGACGATCCGACTCGGCTGAATGTTCGGGACTGGGTGGTTCAGGGATGCCCCGACGGCGTCATGCCGGGGTTGTGGCCATACTATCGGCGATGGAGACGCGTACCCTGGGCGCTGGATGGACAGTTCAGCGTTTCAATGATCGGTTCCCGTGGCGGGGTTGAATATCGCTGCTCCGCGGCCGGCGAAGTCCTTCACGTTCTGGGTGACCACCGTGGCGTCATGGGTCAACGCGATAGCCAAGATCTGGGCGTCGAAGATCTCCCCGGCGGTCGGTTTCGGCCGTTTCACCATCAACCCGGCATACAGGTATCCGGCAGCCTGTTCGAACGGCAGGACACGCCCTGCTGCTTCGAGCGGTTCGAACACCGTCAGGGCGGCAGCCTCGAGGATCGACCGCTTACGGCCCTCGGCCAGCCGGGCAAGGCCGTTCGCTACTTCCAACACAGTGATAGATGTTGTGTAGTAGCCGGTTTGGGCGGCGAGCCAGCCGGCGACGATGGGGTGCTTCTCCGGGGCCATCGCGGCGGAGATCACGTTGGTATCCAGGACCAGCATTCAGTGACCCTCGGACGCTTCGAGAAATGACGTATCGAACTCCGGGGTCTCACCGTCGAGGGCTTCGCGCAGGACGGCCAGACGTGCCAGCAAGGCTGCCCCGGACAGTGGGTTCGGCGCGCCGGGGGCATCGTCTTCGTTCGCGGCACGGGTCAGGATGTCACGAACCTCGGCTTCCATCGAACGTCCGTGGAGGGTGGCGCGCCGCTGGATGGTGGCCTTGACCGCGGGGTCGAGGTTGCGGACGTTCAGGTTCGATACGGCGGCCGCGACCTTCTTGCCGGCAGGCCTGCGAGCTTTGGTTTTGGCGGCTTTCGTCGTCATGATGTCAATGCTATCAAAGCGCACTCATAATGCACTCACGCAATGTTGGGTGCACATTCTGCGCAGGACTACCGCGCGCCCGTCGCCGAAACCGGAACTCCGGCGGCCGACTGTGTGTCACGTATCGCCACGTGGGCGCAGGCTCGAGCAAGCCCCGCGGTTACCCGCGCCTTCGTCGTCGATGTGGCGTCGGCGCCGGGTGCCCACCAGGGGAGAGAAATGCTCGCGGAGCTGGAGGCGCATTGTCGGTCGTGTAGCTTTTTCCCTGGTCAGCCGTCTGCTGGTGTGTCGTGCGTCGTCTCGAGCGTAGCCAGCCAGCAGTTTGCGTGGTCTACCGGTCGACTTGACGTTCTGACGTCCGGTCATCGAGGGTCGAGTGTTCGTTGTGGCGGTAGCTTCGGGGTGGTTCGACCCGCCCCCGTTTCCCCCGCTTTGGTTCTCGATTTGCCTGGTGGACGCGTCCTCCGGCGGTTGCAGTCCGGTGACCGGCAGCACCGCTCAGGACTGCTGGCGTAGCGTGACCGGATCGGGGCGACGATGGCATTCAGCGCACACCCACAGAACGCGGTTGTTCCGGTTGCCGTGTGTATTCGGTACCTGTCAGAGCCGGCGGGGGCAGCCGCGCCTGGTCGGTAGCACGCGTCACCACGGCAAGGCCGAGCTGGGCCGTGTAGGCCGCGCGCAACCACCCGGATCGGTGGTGTGTGCGGCGCGGTGTCGGGGCTCGCTGTGGTTGTGCCCCTCGGGGAGTAGCGAGCGGGTTACGTGTGCAATTCGCACCGCGATCCTCGCCAATACGCCACGACTCACCATGGTGACCCTATGAAGGGATGGCGATAGTGGAGGAAGAGTTCGTGCACCGACAACGGACCCGGTTACGTGATCTCAGCGAGGCTTCCACCGCACCGTCATACCCACTATTCGAGGGAGATCAGGACAGCATGAGAACCGACACCACCAGGTACAGCAATTTCACCGGCTGGATCGATCGACCGGACGATATACGGCCCGCCTTGGACGGCGACCTCACCTGCGACATCGCCGTCGTCGGCGGCGGCATGGGTGGAATGGCGACCGCGCTGCGCCTCGCCGAGCGCGGCCAGGACGTGGTCCTGCTGGAGTCCGAGTTCTGCGGCTATGGCGCGGCCTCGCGCAACGGCGGTCAGATCGCCGGGGCGCCGGGTGGGGACCTGAGAATGCTCGGGCTGTTCTCCGGCAGCAAGCTGCCGGTCATGGCCAAGCTGGCGGAACACGCGGGCCACTATGTGGAAGACCTCATGAAGACTCATGACATCGACTGCGACTACGTGGCGAACGGTCTGGTGTGGGGTGCGGTCTCTCCCATCATGATGCTCAGGGTCCGCACGCAGGCGGCGATCCTGCGCGCCGCCGGTGGGCAGGGGATCGTCGGCACCAGTGAGCAGCTCGGCCTTCCGGCCGGTTTCGTCGGCGGCATGCGAGAGTCCATCGGCGGAATGCTGAACCCGGGCAAGCTCGCTCGCGGTGTGCGGCGCGCAGTTCTCGACTCGTCGGTCGAGCTCTTCGAGGAGTCGCCGGTGAGCGACGTGCGGAGGGCAGGGGGCATCGTCGAGCTCACGACACCGAAGGGCACGGTGCGGGCTGACAAGGTGGTGCTCGCGACCAACGCCTATTCCGGCGAATGGGACATCACGCCCAAGAACCTCTCGGTGCCGCTGTACGTCATCGAGGTCGAGACCGAACCCATCGCGCCCGAGCGGATCGCCGAGCTGGACTGGACCAGCCGGTCGGGCATCATCACCCAGCACCAGCTCATGACCCACTACCGGCTCACCGAGCGCAACACCATCGTCTGCGGGGTCCGCCGGGCGGAGCGCGGTCTGAGTTACCCGCTCCCGGATCGGGTTCCGTCCCCCGGCCTCGTCAAGGACATGGCGGCCGACCTGTCCGACCGATTCCCGACGCTGTCCGACGTGTCCATCGCGCGGGCCTGGGGCGGTTGGATCGGCATCAGCGCCGACTGGCTGTCTGTCGCCGGGCAGGTAGGCGACAACGTCTACTACTCGATGGCCTGCAACGGCCACGGCCTCTGTCAGGTGCCGTACGTGGGCAAGATGATCGCTGACTACATCGTCGACGACGAGATGCCGGAGGACCTCGCAGGCATCTGGTCGGATGTTCCGGAGTACCCGGCATCGATGGCACGGCTCTTGAGCCCGTTCATGATCCGGCTCACCTGGTGCGTGGACCGGATCAACGACTTCTTCAGCGGCAGCAGGACGCTGGCGCGGCGGAAGCTGCGTCGCCGAGGGCGCGCGAAGCGCTGAGTAGGCGGCGTGGGGGTCAGGCCGTGCCGCGGATCCGGAGGACTGTCAACGCCGTCGCGACTTCGGTCGGCCGGTCGGCGAAGGGGCGGGGTAGGAGTTCGTCGACGCGGGCGAGACGCCGGTCGATCGTGTTGCGGTGGGTGAACAGCCGCTCCGCGGTACTCGACCGGTTGAGGCCTTCCTCGACGTAGGTGAGCACCGTCTGATGCAGGACCGGACTCGCGGCCTCGAAGTCGCCGAGGACATCGGTGACGAACTGATCGAGCTGGCCGACATCGGCCGACATCAGGTCGATCATCTGCACGTCCTCGTAACGGATCACGGTGAGGTTCGAACGGAGCCGCGACAGAAGGCGTTGCGCTGCCGCGGCATCCAGGTGCGTTCGCCTGAATCCGTTGGTACCCGGCGCCGCGCGGCCGAGCGCCACACGAGCGCGGGGGTGCCGACTGAACAACTCCTCGAGCTCCGCCGCGGGCGGTACGGTCTTCGCCGGAATCCACAGCCACTGCGCAGAAGTCCCCGCCACAACGGTGAGTCGACCTCCCGCGCCGCAGGCCCGCATCAACTGCTCGCTCGCGGCGTCGAGTGCGTGCGCGTCGCGCTCCGAATCCGTCCACACGACTGCGCCGATGTGCGAGCCGGTCAGCGCGTATCCCAACTGGGCCTCGGCCCTCGCCGGCGCGATGTCGGCACCCTGCAGCAGCAATTCGACGGTGGCGTAGCGCTGAAGTTGCGCGCCGCCCGCGAACTCCTCGCGGACCTCGTCGACCTGTTGTGCGAGTGCCGCGATGGCGTCGTCGACGGCGGTGGTCAGTGAACAGGCCGAGACCGCCACGAGCGACTCGAGCTCGTCGAGATCACCGGCCACCCTGAAGCATTCGGCGAGCCACCACCGCCACACGACGTACTGTCCGGCCCGCCACGAGGTGACCTCGTCGGTGGTGAGGCCGCGGAGAACGACATTGCGCGCGTAGGTACGCGTCTCCTCACTGTCCGGTGGCGGGACCCGCACGCCGGGTGCGGCGATGTTCGACGTCAGCCACTTCTTGAGGGCGAGGACGCCGACGCGGTCGCTGGACTCGGCCAGCACGGGGTCCTGTGAGATCGCCAGGTAACGGGGGTCCCGGAGCGTCGCCTCCTCCATATCGGCCAGAATCTCGGTGTGCCTGGCGAGCATGGTCTCGGCGACGTCGCGGAAGAGCTCGCGCACCCGGTCGGAGGGCACGGGCCACAGCTCGTCGGATGCCACCGTCATTCCACGAACCTCCATCGCTCGCCGTGACAACGAGTATGCGCCGCCCGCCCCGACCGATCGGGTCGGCGCGCAGGCCGCACGAGTCAGTCGAGACCCAGGTACTCGCCGAGCTCGCGGTAGTCGACCTGCCAGAGGCCGGGCGACCCCAGTGGGTACTGGGACCGGAAGCCGAGGATGCGCTGCACGCGCTCGGGCAGGGTCTTCACGACTTCGCGGTCCACGAGGAAGGGATACGCCTCCTCGCCGACCAGGTAGCCCGGGTTGAAGGCGAATGCGAGCCCGCGGCGGTACTGGTCCGTCGTGACATTGGCACCACCGCCGTGGGCGGTCTTGCCGCTGAAGAACAGCGCGTCACCGGCCTTCATCGTGGCCGGGACCGTCTGATCCGGGGTGCCGCGATCCTGGAAGTCCGGCCAGTGATTGCTGCCGGGGATGACGCGGGTGGCGCCGTTGTCCTCGGTGAAGTCGGTCAGCGCGATGAGGAAGTTGAGGGTCACCTCCGGGCCGGCGGGACCCATCCCGACGAACGGGAACCAGTTCTCCAGGTCGCGGTGGAGCATCTGGGCGCGGTTGCCGGGGCCGATCTCGATGACCTGGGCGGTGGTCATCCAGAACGTACCGGACTCCTCGAGGAAGATCGCCTCGCACAACGCGTGCACCAGGTCGTTGTCGATCACCTCGTCCCGGAACACCTGGCTGTGCGTGACGAGGTTGGTCAGGCGCTTGGTGTTGGCGCCGTGGAACTCGTTGACGATCTCCAGCTCGTGCTTCCCGCCGGGGGCGAGCGCGCCCAGGGGTCCCTCGATCTGGGCGTTGAACCGCGCGACCTGGTCGGCGGTGAGCAGGCCCTCGATGATGACGCCGCCGTCGCGATCGACTATCTCTCGGATCTCGGCGATGTCGGTGGTGTTGCCGACTCGCTGGAGAGTCGCATCGACCGATGTCATGGTGTGTTTCCTTCCAGGTGAGGATCTGAGGTGGTCAGTTCGTCTTGGTCATCACGTGCTTGATGCGGGTGTATTCCTCGAGCGCGTAGATCGACATGTCCTTGCCGTATCCGGACTGCTTGAATCCGCCGTGGGGCATCTCCGAGAGGACGGGCATGTGGTCGTTCACCCAGACGCAGCCGAAGTCGAGGTCGCGTGCCGCGCGTGCCGAGTGATGGAGGTTCTGCGTCCAGATCGACGACGCCAGGCCGAACTTCACGTCGTTCGCCCACTCGAAGGCCTGGTCGATATCGGCCGCGCGCTGCACAGTGACGACGGGGCCGAACTGCTCCGCCTGCACGAGCACGTCCGCCTGACTCGGGTTCGCCACCACCGTGGGCTCGAGGAAGAAGCCGTCGCCGGGCACGGCCTTGCCGCCGGTCACGATGGTGCCGTCGGTCTCGGCGAGGACGTCGAGGATGGACTGTCGGTGTGCGGCCGAGATGAGTGGACCCATGTCGATGTCGCCGCCGGCATCGGGATCGCCGACTCGGATCGCCTGAACCGCGGGGACCAGCGCCTCGAGCAGCCGATCGTAGATCCCTGGGGTGGCGATCACTCGGCACGCCGCGGTGCAGTCCTGGCCGCTGTTGGCGAACCCGGCGGTGGCGATGCCCGCGACGACCGCGTCGAGATCGGCATCGTCGAGGACGATGACCGGCGCTTTGCCACCCAGCTCGAGATGCGTCTGCGCGACGTGGGACGCGGCCACCTCGGCGATGTGCCGTCCGGTGCTGGTGTCGCCGGTCAGTGAGACCAGGCCGATACGGGGATCCGCGACCAAGTGGTCGCCGATGTCCGACGCCGACCCTGACAACACGTTGAACACACCGGCCGGGAAGACGTCCTGCGCGAGCGCGGCGATGTAGAGGGCGGTCAGTGGGGTCTGGCGGGAGGGCTTGAGGATGCTGCAGTTCCCGGCCGCGAGGGCCGGACCGAACTTCCAGGTCGCCATGAGCAGCGGGTAGTTCCACGGTGCGATGCCGGCGACGACGCCGATCGGCTCGCGCCGCACATAGGACTCGTAGCCGCGCAGGTACTCGCCGCCTGCGCGTCCCTCCATCGTCCGCGCCGCACCCGCGAAGAATCGCAGGTTGTCCACCGCGAAGGGCACCTCGTCGCGGGCGACCGGGAGGGGTTTGCCGACGTTGCGGGACTCCAGCAACGCGATGTGCTCGGCGTGTTCCTCGATCTTGGACGCCAGGGTCAGGAGCATCTCCGCACGCTCGCCCGGGGTGGTGCGCCGGAACGAGCGGAACGCCTGGGCGGCTGCGGTCACGGCCGCGTCGACATCCTCCTTGCCGCTGGCGGGAACCCGGGCCAGGACCTCACCGGTCGCGGGTTCCAGGACATCGAGCAGCCGTCCGGATTCGGCGGCGACGAGTTCGCCGTTGATGAGGTTCTTCGCGCTGTAGGCGCTGGGGGCGAGCATGGTGATCTCCTGTTGTCGGGATGCGGTGGGGTGAGGTGGCCGGCGGAACTCAGCCCGGCGGGTGAGCGATCAGCTGTTGCCCGAGCTGGAACTTCTGGATCTTTCCCGTGGCGGTCTTGGGGAGCGTCGCGAACTCGATCCGGTCGGGTACCTTGAACTTCGCGAGGCGATCGAGCAGGTGGGCGCGCAGGTCGCCGCTGCTGAGCTCCGCGCCCGGGCGGAGGGAGACGAACGCCGCGGGGCGCTCGCCCCAGTGCTCGTGGGGAACACCGACCACCGCGGCCTCGAGGACCGCGGGGTGCTCGAGGATCGCGCGCTCGATCTCGATGGAGCTGATGTTCTCCCCGCCGGAGATGATGAGGTCCTTCGCGCGATCGCGGATCTCGATGTACCCGTCGGAATGTCGAACGGCGAGATCCCCGCTCCGGAACCATCCGTCGGGCACCGCCGCCGCGGTGGCCGCGGGGTCGCGGTAGTACTCGGCGGTGACGTTGTTCCCCCGCAGCACGATCTCGCCGATCGTCGTCGCGTCGGCGGGCACGTCACCGCCGGCCTCGTCCACCACGCGGACACCGCCGGTGATGATGTTGCCGACGCCCTGGCGCGCGTTGAGCCGATCGCGCTCGGCCTCCGGCGCCGCGTCCCACCCGCGGTCCCACTCGTTGATCACCGCGGGCCCGTAGGTCTCGGTCATGCCGTACAGGTGGGTGACGTCCAGGCCGCGGGTGCGGGCCCGCGCCAGGAGTGCGGGTGCCGGTGGGGCGCCGCCGGTGGCGACCCAGACCTTCCGGGGCGAGATCGTCGCCGAAGGAGCTGAGGTGATGGTCGAGATGACGGTCGGGGCAGCACACATGTGCGTGACCCCGGCATCGTCGATCACCTCCCAGATCGCGTCCGCCTCGACCCTGGGCAGGCAGACGTGGGTCGCTCCCGCCGCGGTCACCGCCCACGTGAAGCACCATCCGTTGCAGTGGAACATGGGCAGAGTCCACAGGTAGACCGAGTTGAGGTCCATGCCCGAGTGGAAGGCCATCGCCACGGACTGCAGGTAGGCGCCGCGGTGGGTGTACACCACGCCCTTGGGCTTCCCGGTGGTCCCGGAGGTGTAGTTGATGGCGATCGGTGCGAGCTCGTCGTGCGAGGAGACGTCCACCGGCGTACCGGAGGACACGATCGCCTCGTACTCCTCACCGCCGGCGACCACCGTCATCGGACTCCCGGCCAGCGCGACAGCCTCGAGCGCGAGGGAGGTCAACGGGTCGGTCGCGATCAGTACCCGCGCCCCACTGTGCTCGAGGATGTAGGCGATCTCCGTCGCGCTGAGCCGGGCGTTGAGCGGCACCAGGACGCCTGCGGCATAGGGGACCCCGTAGTGGGCTTCGAGCATTTCGAGGGTGTTGTGCGAGAGCACCGCGACCCGATCACCCGGCTGGACGCCGCGGTCGACGAGAGCGCCGGCGAGGCTGCGACAGCGGTCGTGCAGCCCGCGGTAGGTGAGCGTGCGCGGGCCGTCGACGACAGCGGTCCGCTCGCCGTGGACGGAGGCTGCGCGGTCGAGGAATCGCACCGGAGTCAGCGCGGAGAACGCGTGTGTCACAGCGGCCCCGCCTCGGCCAGGTGGGTGCCCTTCGACGCGATCCGCGCGACCGGGAGATCGCCCATGGAGAGGAATCCGCGGGGAGCGTGGACGACCGCGGTCGCGACGTTCACCGCTGCCGCGATCGTGCTCACGAACGACTCGAACCCGACGGGTGAGGACAGCTCGATCACCTGGTCCGCCCCCTCGATGCGGTAGTCGTCGCCCGCGCTCACCGGGTCGCTGCCGTCGAAGAAGCCGAACATGATCTCGAGGTCGATCACCGTTCGACCGCCCACCGTGCCGCGCGCGGCGTGGGTGACGGCGGCGATCTCACCCGGCTGAATGACGACGTGGTCTCCGGTCCGGACGGTGTCGCTGACTCTGCTGGGGGAGACCCGTTCGACGACGATCGCGTCGAGCGACCACCCGAGACCGGTGGCGAGCGCGCTGATGGCCTGCTCGAAGCCGTAATGGCCGACGACCGCTCCGGACGCCTGCGCACCGTCGAACCGCGCCGGCGTGAGCCCGAGGCCGAACTTGGACAGGATCGCGCCGTAGCGCGACATATTCGTTCGGCGGCGGATGACGATCCGCTCGACGCGCTGGGTCAGTGTCGTCAGCAGGAGCGGGAGTGTGTCCATCAGGACGCCGGGGTTGGCGCCCGTACCGAGGACGGTGACGTCGTTGGCCTTCGCCGTCTCGTCCAGGCGGCGCGCGATATCCGGGTGGCTGGACCACGGGTAGGACAATTCTTCACAGATGCTCATCACGTTGTACGACCGTTCGAGCAACGGCACGAGGGTGTCCACGACCACGCCCAGGTCCGAGGTCGTGGCCACGATGGCCAGGTCGGCCGCGGGAAGACGGGAGGGTTCGTCGATGACGGTGACCCCGCTCGCGCCGAGGCCGGCGAGGGTACCGAGGTCGGCGCCGACGACGGCGGGGTTCCGGTCGGCCGCGCCGACGATCTGCACGTCGGTGCGCCGCAGCAGGGATGCGGCCATGGCGAGCCCGGTGGCGCCGAGGCCGACCATGACGATCGTGTGAGTCAAAGGCTTTGTCCTTCAGTGAGAATGGTTGCCGGGGTCGACGGCGGCTACTCCTGCGTTCCCGCCGTCGGTCGGAGTCGTCTCATCACGGGTCCGAGGGCGAGGGAGCCGACGAGCAGGACGATGATTCGTCGGTCCTGATGGTCATGTCGTCCTTCATGGGATGGCCCGCCGCGCTGCCGCGGTCAGGGGATCAGCAGCTGGCGCAGCTGGGCACCGCCGGCGAGATCGGACAGGGCCTGCGCCGCCTCGTCGAGCGGCCTGCGGGCGGTGATCAGCTCGTCGAGGAGGAGTTCACCGGTCATGTACAGGTCGACGAGCTTCGGGATGTCGAACTGCGGCCGGATGCTGCCGTAGTTGGAACCGAGGATCCGCGCGTCCATCTCGGCGAGCGCGAGCGGCTCGAAGGAGGCCGTGGCGCCCGCGGCCGGGAGTCCGACGACCACCGCCGCACCGCCCAGGCCGAGCGCGCGGATCGCGGCCTCGGTGGTGGTCACGTGCCCGATCGCGTCGAAGGCGAAGTCCACCCCGTCGGGCATCAGGTCGCGCAACGCGTCGACCGCGTCCGCACCGTCGAGACCGATCGCGTCAGTGGCGCCGAAGGTCTTCGCGAGCGCGGCTCGTTCGGGGGAGAGATCGACGGCGACGATCCGCTCCGCACCCTGCAGGCGGGCGCCCTCGACGATGTTGAGTCCGACTCCGCCGCAGCCGATCACCGCGACGGTGGATCCGGCCGTCACCTCGGCCGTGTTGACGACAGCACCGACGCCGGTGGCGGCGGCGCACCCCACCAGCGCGATGGCGTCGAGTGGCGCGTCGTCGCGGACCTTGATCGCGCCGGTCGCGGGGACGACGACCTCCTCGGCCCATGAGGACACTCCGAGGTAGTGGTTGACGCGCTGCCCACCACGGCTGAGCCGGCTGGTTCCGTCGAGCAGGCTGCCGGTCGCGTTGATGACCGTCGCAACCTGATGGCAGCGGGTCTCCCGTCCGGCGAGGCATGCGCGGCACTCCCCGCAGTAGGGGTTCCACGACAGCACGACGTGGTCGCCCACTGCGAGGTGCGTGACACCCGGACCGACTTCGGTGATCACACCCGAGCCCTCGTGACCCGGCACCAGGGGCGCGGGGACCTCCCACTCACCTCGGACGAGGTGCAGTTCCGAGTGACACACCCCCGCCGCCGCGATCTCGACGCGGACCTCGTTGCGCCGGGGCGCTGCGAGTTCGATGTCCGCGATCTCGACGGACGCGTCCTGGTGGGTGAACAATGCGGCGCGCATGACTCGACTCCCTTGCTGGGCAATGTGATCGGCGGAACCGCACACAAAGCGTTCCGTAGGGCGGTCGGCGGCTCGACTGCTGAAACGATGTGGCGTGGATCTCACTGTGACGGTTCGGTGGGCGCATCGGCCACAGCATGTTCCAACCATTTGCCCGGAGAAGCGGTGCAGATTGCACTCCGCGCACACGTCGCTGCGCGGTGCGAGCCGGGAGGGGTGAGATTTCCACCACCGCCCCGCACAAGACGCTGAGATTCGCTGTGGTGTGCGCCACATCCGGACCGGCAGCCTGAATACATCAGGACGCGCTCGGCGCAGGAAGGAAGCGAAGGATGAGCAACACAGCACCCGGCCCGGAGTACTTCGACGTCGTCATCATCGGCGGTGGGATCTCGGGTATCGGCGCCGCGACGTACATCACCCAGGCGTTCCCCAACAAGAAGGTGGCTCTCCTCGAAGGTCGCGATTCCATCGGAGGCACATGGGACCTGTTCAAGTATCCCGGCATTCGCTCCGACTCCGACCTGCACACCTTCGCGTACGAGTTCAAGAGCTGGAAAAACGACAACGCGATCGCCGACGCACCGCTGATCCTCGACTACCTCGAAGAGACCGTCGAGGAGTACGGCCTCGCCGATCGCATGCGTTACCGGCACAAGGTGGTCTCGGCCGCATGGTCCAGCGATGACGCCCAGTGGCTGCTCAACGTCGACGTGACGGAGGCCGACGGCACCGTGCGCCGCGAGGTCGTCAAGGCAGGCTGGGTGTTCGGCGCCACCGGCTACTACGACTACGAGAAGGGCTTCACCCCGGAGTTCCCGGGCCGCGAGGACTTCACCGGCGACATCATCCACCCCCAGCACTGGCCCGAAGGCTACGACTATTCAGGGAAAAAGGTCGTCGTGATCGGCAGCGGCGCCACCGCGATCACGCTGATCCCGTCGATGCTGAAGGGTGACGGCGCGGCCGCGCATGTCACGATGCTGCAGCGCACACCCACCTACATCCTGACCCTGCCGCGAGTGGACGCCCTCGGCCTCAAGCTCACCCGCCTGCTGGGCGAGCGCGGCGGCTACCTGGCCACGCGGTGGAAGAACATCCTCACCGACTGGACCATTGTCGAACTGCTTACCCGGTTCCCCAACGCTTCCCGCCGCTTCATCCGCAGCGTCAACGTCAAGGAACTGCCCGCCGGCTTCGACGTCGACAAGCATTTCAATCCGCCGTACAACCCGTGGGAACAGCGCCTCTGCCTCGCACCCGACGGCGACTTCTTCCAGTCCATCCGCGACGGCGGCGCCTCGGTCGTGACCGACCGCATTCGCCGGTTCACCGCCACCGGGATCGAACTCGCGTCCGGCGAGCACCTGGACGCCGATGTCATCGTCACCGCGACCGGGCTGAACCTGCGCCTCTTCGGCGGTATCGACCTGACGGTGGACGGGCGCCCCGTCGACCTGCCCAACTCCGTGGTGTATCGCGGCATGATGCTCTCCGGCGTGCCGAACTGGATGAACGCGATCGGCTACACCAAGTCGTCCTGGACACTCAAGATCGGACTGCTCGGCAAGAGCATCATCGAGCTGCTGCGCCACATGGACACCCACGGCTACGACACCGTCGTCGCGCACGCACCCGCCGGCGTCGGCACCCGCTCCATGCTCGACCTCGAGTCGGGCTACATGCAGCGCGCCAAGAACGATCTGCCGCGCCAGGGCGATGCCATGCCCTGGAAGATGGAGAACGTCTTTCTCGACGACCGCAAGATGTACCGCGGCTCCGTGATCGATCAGAACCTCCGGTTCAGCTCGCGCCTCGGGCGCGAGCTCTGCGGCCGCACCGTCGCGGAAGCGGCACTCTCATGACCGTGATCGCCCAGGCTCCCGCACCCACCCAGGCGCCCGCCGCGCGCAGCGTTGCCGAGCGGCTCCAACGCGCCGCGTTCACCGCCCTCGGCAGCATCCCCGGCGGTCTGCTCCGGCGTTTCGCGCCGCGGGTGGTCAACGCCGACGGTGACGTGATGGCGCCCGAGATCGCGCTGCTGCTCGCGGCCTCCGAAGGCGCCCCGGACTTCAGCGACGGCACTCCGGAGGAGGCGCGCGCGATCGTCGCGAACGACTCGCGGGTGTTCGCCGACAAGGCGCCCGCGGGCGTGCGTGTCGAGCCGGAGATCGTGATGCCGTCCGGCCTGCGTGCGACCCTGTACCGGCCGACGGTGTCCTCGAATGCCCTGGTCCTGTTCCTGCACGGCGGAGGTTTCGTCCTGAGCAGCCGGCAGGACTACGACGTGCCCGTTCGCCTGATCGCGGACGGCGCGGGTGTCAACGTGCTCTCGGTCGAGTACGGCCTGGCGCCGGAATCCCCGTTCCCCGGGCCCGTCGACGACGCGGTCACCGCCTGGCGGTTCGCCGTCGAGCACTGCGCCCAGTGGGGGATCGACCCCGCGCGGATCGTGCTGTTCGGCGACAGCGCCGGCGGCAACCTCTGCGCCGTGCTGGCCAATATTGTGGCGGGCGAGGAGATCCGGCCCTTCCTGCAGGTGCTCATGTACCCGGTCGTGGACGCGGTGGGGAAATACGCCTCGAGGACGGAGTTCGCCGGAAGCACCGCACTGTCGGCCAAGCAGATCGACTGGATGACGGACAGGTACCTGCCGGACCGGATGGACGCACTCGACCCGCGGGTCTCGCCGATGCTCGCCGAGGACCTGTCGGGCGCGCCTCCGACGCTGATCACCGTGGCCGGTTTCGATCCTCTCCGGGACGAGGCGCTCGCGTACGCCGCGCGAATCGAGGAGGCCGGCGTCCCGGTGCGCGTCTTCCGTGAGAGCGGCCTCGTGCACGGCTATATCTCGATGACGCGCATCAGCCCCACGGCCCGCGCCGCGCTCGATCGGGTCACCGGCGTCATCCGCACCGCACTCGAGGAGTCCCGATGAGCACCATCCGTATGATCCTCGTCCTGCTCGCCGACCTCGCGATGGTCGGGGCCGGCTTCTACTACGGCATCAAGTTGCTCCGCGGCTACCGTAACTTCCTCCTCGGTCTCGAATGGGTCGTGATGGCGGTGTCCGGCGTGAACGTGCTGTACCTCGCCGCGATCAACGTGGACCACGAGAGCCTCAGTTACCACGTCATGGTCTTCTTCGACGCCTTCTCCCGGTCGTTCGGTATGACGGTGATCCTCGTCCTCGGCATGATGGCGGTGACCCACCGATACCGCCCGACCTGGGTGGTGGAGGCCCTCGCCATCTCGGCCGGTATCGCGGTGGGCCTCAACCGTGCCCTCGAACCCCGGCCGGTGGAACCGAACTGGGCCATCTTCTACCTCGTGATGAACCTCGCCGCCGCACTGTTCATGTTCGTCTACCTGGTGCCGAAGCTGTGGCGCGCGGGCGACCGCGGCAACGCGACGTGGGTGGCGCTGGGCGCCGCGCTCGGCGCCTACGTGGCCGTCGTCTACGACTACTTCCCGATCCCCGGTGACGACGCGGATCACACGCTGTTCTACATCATCTCGCTCACGATCTGGGCACTGATGATCGTGACCTTCTCGCGCGGCTACCTCGCCCTCGAACGGCTCAACGCGCAGGCGGACGCGCGCACGTCGGCTCCGGAAGCGGCATCGCCCTCCGCTCGGTGATCGAGTACGAAATCCCCAAGCCTGCCGGGCTTCTGAAGAAAGGCGCTGGTCGTCCATGGCCCTGGAATCGTCACGGACCGCATTCGAACGAGCCCGCCGCAGCGTCGGCGGCGGGGTGGGGTCCGGCCTGCGCGCCGCGATGCGTCCCCATCCGCTCTTCGTGCGAGAAGCGCGGGGCGCGCACCTCTGGGACCTGGACGGCGACCGCTACGTCGACTACGTGATGGCCTGGGGCCCGCTCGTGCTCGGACACAGCGACCCGCGCATTCTGTCCGCTGTATCCGAGTCCGCGACGAAGATGCAGGTCGTCGGCACGGGCCACGCCCTCGAATACCTCGCCGCGGAAGCGGTTCTCGACGCCGTGCCGCACGGCGAGCGGCTGCTGTGGAGTAACACCGGTACCGAAGCGGTGCAGGTCGCGCTGCGGCTCGCCCGAGCCGCGACCGGGCGGCGCCGCGTCCTCAAGTTCGCCAAGAGCTATCACGGCTGGCACGACACCGTGTACGCCGGGATGTCCGAGGACGACAGCGACCGACCCGCGCGCCCGGGCAGCAAAGGGCAGTCGCCCAGTGTTTTGGACGATCTGGTCGTGGCGCGCTTCAACGACGTACCTCTGGCCGAGCGTCTCCTGAGCGAGGCCGGCGAACGTGACATCGCGGCGGTGCTCGTCGACCCGGTGATGAGCAACGCCGGTGTCGAGGCGCCCGCGCCGGAGTTCCTGTCCACATTGCGAAATCTGTGTGACCGCCACGGCGTCGTCCTCGTTTTCGACGAGGTGATCGCCGGGTTCCGGATCGCACGTGGCGGCGCCGCCGAGAAATACGGTGTGCTCCCCGACCTGTCCGTCTACGGAAAGGCGATGGCCGGAGGATTCACCCAGAGCGCCGTCGTCGGCCGAGCGGAACTGGTCGACCAGGTGACCAACGGCGTCACCCACGCCGGAACCTTCAACGCCAACCCCATCGCGCTCGCCGCCGTCGAGGCGACGATGCGGGTACTGGCCGACTCCGATGTCTACGAGGTACTCGAGACGATCTCCGCCGAGTTCGACTCCATCCTCGGCGCTGTTCTCGGTTCGGTTCCCGGCAGCGGTGGCTTCAACCGCGTCGGCTCGCTCCTCCAATACGTCCCCGCGGGCGGGACCACCGGCCTCCACGGCACCGGCGGGCTCTGGACAACGATCATGGAAGGGATGCTGCGGCAGGGTTTCCTGTTCATGCCCTCCGGCAAAATCTTCCTCAGCACATCGCACACCACCGCCGACATCGAGGCGACGGCCGCGGCACTCCGACACGTCTTGAAGCGTCAGGCCGGCACATTCGGCAATGCCCCGGTCCTATTCGGAACATCCTGACGGCACGGCCCGGCAAAGGCTCTGTCCGCACGCTCGGCAGACGGCTCGGTGACTGAAGAGCGACAAGACACCGCCCGTCGGCCCAGGGTCCGCAAGATTCCTCCGGTGTATGCGTTGCTGTGCGAAATTGCCGCCAGAGGTGCTGTCGCAGGTTCGATCACTCGGCAGGAGACACAAACCATGGGTAACCGGAAAACGCGCGGTCATCGTGGGTGGGTTTCCGATTCGACGCTTCGGCGGCTGTGCCGGGTTGCACCCCCACGCGCAGCGAGGAATCCGGCAAGGGCCAGGGCCGCGGCGGTGGTCATGACGATCGCGATCCCACGAGCCGAGTTTCCCAGTAGGCCGACCGCGGGCGGGGCGATCGCGGCAGCGCCGAACTGAGTGAAGCCGATTACCGCGGCAGCGGACCCGGCCGTCGCGCCGTGCCGGGACATCGCCGAGGTCACCGAGTTCGGCATGGTGAGTCCAGTGGCACCCAGCAACACCATCAGCGGGACGGCGAAACCCACCAGGCCCCCGGTTTCCGTCGCGGACACAATGACGAACCCGACGCCGGTCACCACGCTCATCGCCAGCGATACCAGGCAGATGCGATCAGGAGTCCAGCGGCCGAGCAACAGCACATTCAGCTGCGATGCGCCGATCAATGCCACGGCACCGACCGCGAAGGCGAAACCGTAGAGTTGCGGGCTCAACCCGAACTGGTGCTGGAGGACGAATGCCGACCCGGCGATATAAGCCCACAGCACCGCCCTGACCAGCCCGCAGACCAGAACCAGCAGGACGAATGCGCGGTCTCGGGCGAGGAAGCCGTAGCGCCGGAACACCGAAGCGGTTCCGCGGCAGGCCCGCGCGGCCGGCGGCAGGGTCTCCGGCAGGGCCCAGCAACCGAGCGCGACCATCACCACACCGAGACCGGCGAGGGCGAGAAACACGCCATGCCAGGACGTCACGGAGATCAGCAGGCCGCCGATCGAGGGAGCCAGCACCGGCGCGACCCCCATGACCAGCATCAGCCGCGACAGTACGACCGCCGCCACCCGGCCGGTGAACAGGTCGCGGACCACCGCCATGGCGATGACCGCGGCGGCCGCGGCGCCGCTACCCTGGAGGGAGCGGAGACCGGCGAGTACCGCGACCGACGGCGCGAAGTAACACGCCACCGAGGCCGCGACGTGGATCGCCGATCCCGCGATCAACGGTCGCCGCCGCCCGTACACATCCGACAACGGTCCGATGACGAGCTGGCCCGATGCGAGCCCGATCAGCGTCGCGGTGAGGGTGAGCTGGATCGTGGCGTCGGTGGTACCCAGATCGGCGGCGATCACCGGCAGCGCGGGCAGATACATATCGACCGTGAACGGGCCCAGTGCGGTGAGGGCGCCGAGGGTCAGGACGAGCCGGAATCGATTGTGACGGGCAGGCGCCGGCGCGCTGATTTCGGCCGCTGTCACGGATGTTGCTGATTCAGGAAACCGGTCACCACGCTGCAGTAGTCGTACGGGCGTTCTTCCTGCAGGTGGTGCGAGGCCCGGTCCATGACGTAGAGATGGCCGCGCGGCACCATCTTCTCGCGTGTGATCGTGGATTCATCCGATTTGCCGTACTGCAGCGGGTCTACGAGCAGCGCCCGGCGGTCTCCGGCGAACAGTTCCGCGACCGGTCCGAAATCCGACCAGGCGGTGCAGCCGGGACCGCCGCCGTGCAGGAAGAGTGTGGGTGAGCCGGCACCCATGTCGTGACAGTGGTATTCCACACCGGCCGCGGTGGCGTACAAGCTGTTCGGTCGAGATGCCATGGGAACACCCGACCGCATGCCGGCGTCGGACCATAGGTTCGCGGTCCGCTGGACGGTCCGGGCCGGCTACTACGGAATCGCCGAGGTCTCCGTACAGCTGAGAGGATTTCGATACGCCCGCGATATGCGCCGACTCTTAGCATCGCGCGTGTGCGTGTGTTGATCGTCGAAGACGAGCCTTATCCGGCCGAGGCCATTCGCGATGGTTTACGGCTGGAAGCGATCGCGGCGGATATCGCGGGGGACGGTGAGACCGCTCTGGAACTGCTGAGCGTCAACGCCTACGACATCGTCGTGCTCGACCGGGATATCCCGGGCCCCTGCGGTGACGAGATCGCCGGACGGATCATCGCGTCGGGCTGCGGTATGCCGATTCTCATGCTCACCGCCGCCGACCGCCTGGACGACAAGGCTTCCGGGTTCGAACTCGGGGCCGACGACTATCTCACCAAACCCTTCGAGCTCAGAGAACTCGTCCTGCGGCTCAGGGCACTCGACCGCCGGCGCGCGCACAACCGGCCACCGGTGCGTGAGGTCGCCGGTCTGCGGCTGGACCCCTTCCGCCGTGAGGTCCACCGCGACGGCCACTATGTCGCGCTGACCCGGAAACAGTTCGCCGTGCTGGAAGTCCTCGTCGCCGCGGAAGGCGGTGTCGTCAGTGCCGAAGAGCTGCTCGAACGGGCCTGGGACGAGAACGCGGACCCGTTCACCAATGCCGTGCGCATCACGGTTTCGGCGCTGCGCAAACGCCTCGGCGAACCGTGGCTCATCGGCACCGTTGCCGGCGTCGGATACCGCATCGGTACAGCACCGGATTCCGGACGCGACGGAGCGAAGCATGGATAGAGCTCCCGGACCGAGCGTGCGAGTCAAGCTCACCCTCAGCTACGCCGGCTTCATCATGGTCGTCGGTGTGCTGCTGCTCGGGGCCGTCTTGGTCTTCTACCTGTATTACCTTCCCGACGGTTGGATCCACACCTCGACCGGTCAGCTCTGGATCGACCGCTCCCTGCTACTCGCTGCCTTCGCTCCTTTCATGGCGGTCGTGCTGGTCTTCCTGCTGGTATCGGGCCTGCTGGGCGGGTGGTTTCTCGCCGGTCGGATGCTCGATCCGCTGACCCGCATCACAGCGGCCACCCGGATGGCGGCGAACGGATCACTAGCCCATCGGATCCGGTTACCGGGCCGCAGCGACGAGTTCCGCGAACTGGCCGACGCGTTCGACACCATGCTCACCCGGCTCGAGGCGCACGTCACCGAAGCGCAACGATTCGCGGCCAACGCCTCCCACGAACTGCGGACACCCCTGGCGATCACGCAAACCATGCTGGAGGTGGCCCGCAACGGCGAGCACCGCGACACCGGTGAACTGGTCGACCGCCTCTATGCCGTCAATACCCGCGCGATCGACCTCACCGAAGCACTGCTCCTACTCAGCCGGGCCGACCAAGGGGCCTTCACTCGGGCACCTGCCGACCTGTCGCTCATCGCGGAAGAAGCGACCGAAACCCTGCTCTCGCTCGCGGAAGAGCACGGTGTCGGGCTCGAGACCGCCGGCGACGTGGCCGTGGTCTCCGGCTCGCCCGCCCTCCTGCTCCAGATGACGATGAACCTCGTCCACAACGCGATCGTCCACAACCTCCCCGACCACGGGACCGTGTGGGTCGCGACCGAGACGATCCCGGGAAAAGTGATCCTCACGGTCGAGAACACGGGCGATCAGCTCACCCCGCAGCTGGTTGCCACCTTGGTCGAGCCGTTCCAGCGCGGGACCGAACGCATCCGTGCCCACCACGCGGGTGTCGGTCTCGGCCTGGCGATCGTCGACAGCATCACCCGAGCACATTCCGCAATCCTCACCCTCGCCCCACGCTCCGGCGGTGGGTTGTGCGTCACCGTGCAATTGCCCGCCCAACCGGCGGACGCGGGCTCGAGTGCCCGCGGTGATCAGCGGTCCACCTGAGACCGAGCTGTCGAACCCGGTGGATGCCGGCAGCCTGGATCGGCCCGCCGTGATGCCGGCGTGGCACGGGGAAGCAGAAAGGGCTCTTGATGACAACCTGACCCGGCATTCGGGTCGGGTGGCCCGCTCGGCGCGACAGCCGCTCGCGTGTTCTCGAGATCCGGGGACGTCGCCGGATCCGTCATCGGTCCCGGACCGGTCGCGATCCGGCCCGGCCTTCCTCTCCGGCCGTGCCCCACAACACCGGAAACTGAGGCACCATCGCGAAGACACCAGCAGTGTGGCCGGGGCCGGCAGGGCCGCCCGCGCCGGCGGCCACCAGGGCGGCGGGGACAGCTGTTCGGATACGGCGGGTCGTTCTCTGCGCTGATTCGCCGGGATTCATACCTACAACCAACGCGGCGAAGGGTTGCCGGGGCGTATGGATTTTTCGATACGCGGACGATATCCGCCGCACCGTAGCGTGCTCGAGGTGTGTATCGATCATCGAAGCAGGGCCGCACCCGGCGGGAGGAGAGCCCCGATCCGACCGCTGGGTGCGGCGTTCGGGAACGTCGCGATGCGGAAGCGTGCGGAGTCGCCTGTGGATCTTCGCGACCACCCGTACTGCGGCGATCGCCCCGCGATGTGGCGATTCGGCCGACCCCGGGCCGATGTGTGCTCGTCCGTGACGCGCTTCCCCTGGGATGTACAAGAAGAGGTCCGTAACCCATGACCGCGGTACTGCGCAATGTGCCATTGTCTTCGTCGGTGGTCACAGCATTACACGCTGCCGGACGCAGCGCCGCACCCCGTCCGGTGAGCACACGTGACCTGCTGGTGGAATTGATCCGTACCGATACGACCGGGGCCTGGTCGCGGATCATGCTGCGGACCGGCGGTCCTGATCGGATCGCCCGAAAACCGGTTGCGGACCCCGCACTCGGCAGCTCTGCGGTCTGGGAGCGGGTGACGCTGAACGATTCGTGCGCCATCGCGTTGGAGGTTGCCCATGGGCTCGCTGCGCGCTACGGGTTGATGCCGGTACCAGTGGGTGTGGTCGCGCTGGGCTTGGCCGCTGATGAGTCTTCGGCGGCCGCGCGAGCGCTGAATGCGGGTCCGGCTCGGGCCGAGATTCTGGATCTGTTGCAGTCGGAGGTTCTCGGGCTCACTCTCGACGGCCTGGACACCCTGTTACCCCTGCTGGTGGCCCGATCACAGCGCGCGATGGTCGGAAAACCGGCATTGCCGCAGCAGAATTCGACTCCGGCTACGGCACCACGGCCGTGGGTAGCTGTGCGCAACGCTGCGGGTGCCGGAGGATCACTTCGGGACAAGCGGCGGCAGTATTTCTGGATCGCGGTGGGGCTGGTGCTGTTCTGCGCGGTCGGATACGGCATGGTTTCGGAGGTCGTGCGCTCTTCGGATCCCGCGCCTGCGGTGACGGCCGAATCCGGTCCTTCGGCCGATGTCGTGGTCGGGGTGGCGGCGCCGAATCCGGAAGGACTCGGCGCGTATCCGGAACCGGGGACGATACTTCCGGGAAAGCAGTGGCCCGACGGTTGCCGGCTCATCGATGACCGCGAGCTCCGGGCCATCCTGCCCGAGGCCGGTGAGATCCGGCGTTACCCGAGAGAACTGATCATCGTCGGACTCGGAGTTCCAGTCGATAATCGGGTACCGGCCGCCGGGTGCGACATGTACTTCGAACTACCGACGATTTCGGCCGGTATCACCGTGACGATCGTCGGCATCGCGGACCCGGTTGCGATCACGCGTGAATACGAGGGCGACCGCTCCGGCGCCGCGGAAAGACGAGAAACCGCTACCGATGTAGGTGACAGCTGGGGGCCTCAGGCCTGCTACACGTGGCGCATCCCGGCGCAGACGACGGCCGATGACAATCTGGTTTGCCGCCACGGCCGGTTCCACTTCGAGGTCGGGGTGAAAGTGTTCACCGAATACAGCGGCGGGCAGGAGAAGACGACCGAGGTCATGCAGCAGGTCGCGCGGACCCTCGTGGCCAAGATGGACTGAATCGGACGCCGTGCCACCGGGCAGCGGGACTCATCGTGATCACCGCATGGGTTCGAGACGCTGCGGGGATCGACCCTGCGTGACATGATGGTGCCTGGCGGCAGCGAATCCTGACCGGCCCGGGTCGCGCAATCGACACCCGGCCCATCACGCTCCACATGCCATCTGCGGCAATCGTTCCGCACACTCCGATGCTCCCGGACTTTCCCGGGTCTCCGGACGTTTCGTCCGCTTTCCGAGATCGACCCCGGACCGACACCCTGCGTCCACCCCCGGCCGATGCGGCCGCGTCATGCCTGCGCCCAAACGACCTTTGGAGTGAAAACCATGCCTACACAACGATTTACCGACGGATCCGAACGGACGCTCATCGAGAACATGCTCGACCGAAACCGCGAAGCGCTCATCGAAACGGTACGCGGCTTGTCCGAGGCCGACGCCCGTCGACGGCTCGTCGCGTCGTTGACGACGCCCATCTCTTTGATCAAGCATGCTGCCGCCGCGGAACGGATCTGGTTCCAACGGTTCTGGGCGGGGCTCGACGCCGCCGAATGCGACGGCTACTCGAACCGTGACGAGGGCACCTTCGCCGTCACCGACGACGAGACTTTGGACGAGGTGATCGCAGAGTTCGAACGCGCCAGCCGGCGATCACGCCTGATCGCTGCTCGCTTCGGGCTCGACGAGACCAAGGACATTCCCCTCGAAGGAACGGTGAGCATGCGATGGACGCTGCTCGCCATGATCGAAGAATTCGCCAGGCACGCAGGTCACGGCGACATTCTTCGCGAACAGATCGAACAGCCCGTATCCGGGCGGTCGAATCCGTGAACCATCGATGTCAGCGTGTACGAGCCCGTCCGGCGAGGGCGCCCGAGAGTGGGACGAGCCGAACCTGCGAGGGCAGGGATCGATTCCCGCGGGAGCGGTGAGTGGACGCTGTGAAGCGCATCGCGGGTGGTACGGCGGGCGATGAGGCTGTCGAACGGTTCGACGAGTTGTTTCTCGAAGCGTTCGATTCGGTCAGCGGTCTGCTGCTCGGTTGGGTCGGCCGGCAGCTCGGCAACCGGCTCGACGCCGAGGACATCGTGCAGACTGCGCTGATGCGGGTCTATGCCGCGAAGCCCGAGGTCACCACTGTCGCGCAGCTGCGGGCATATCTCTGGACGGTCACGAGGAATCTGGTCCGGGACGCTTGGCGGCGCGCGGCCTACGACCGGGAGCGGGTCGAGACCGGGGGTGAGGAGCGCCTGGCCTTTCTCGTCGACCGCGCTGGCCTGCACTTCGAGGATATTGTCGTATTGCGCCACACGCTGGCCCGGGTGCTCGACACGCTGCCCCGGCGCGAGCGCGAAGCGGTGGTGCTCCGGGCATACGCGGGCAATACGTATGCGGAGACCGCCCGCATCATCGGAGTGTCGACCGGGACAGCCAAGAGCTACGTGCACGACGGCTTACGGCGGGTACGCGACGAGTTGGATCTGCGTGCATAGGCCGGTGCGGGCATATCGTTCGCATCGTCACGGCAGTCCGGGGTAACTCCGAAAGATCGCGATTTACCAGGCATTCGGTGGTGGTACCGGCTGTCCGGTGCCGCGCCGTCGTCGCAACACTCATGAAACGGGTGTTGCGACGACGGCGTGATCGTTCCGGCCCGAGGTCTGATGCGGTTCCGGGCGAGGCTCACCCTTGCGCGGCGGCATCGGCCGGCCCGCTGTCGAACGCCGGTGCGGGCGCAGTACGCCGATGTTCGTGTTCGACTACCGGTATCGGAGCAGCGCCGATCAGACCACCTTCACCGAATGCACCTGGGTGGCGACCGTGGCGGGGACATTGCTCTGTTGCCCGGGCCCGGATCGGAAGATGACATTGCCCCGGTAGTTGTAGTCGGTGAAACCGTCCCAGTATCGGCCGGTGCGGTTCCAGAACGAATACGCTTGACCATCGATATTCTGCAGGCGCAGATCGGTGGAACCGAGCTGGAAGTACGCGATCCGCCCACCTCCGTTGGACGCACTGAAGATGCAGAAGTGCCCGTTCGGGCATCGGTCGTACCCGACAGCCGCCTGGGCGGGTGCGGCGGTACTCGCGAACCCGGTCGCACCCAGCACCAGTAGCGCTGCCGCGGCGATTTTTCGCAATGTCATTGTTTCTCCTGTTTCTTCCATTCCCTGAACCAGGGCTTCCGAGTGCCTCCGATGCGGCTTGGGGGCAGCCGTGCGCGCAACGGCCCCCAGGAATTCGGTGGAAATGTGGTGCGGACGGACTAGCTGCCCCCGCGTATCGGTTGCCTCCCTCTTACAGACTCGCTCCGGTTGCGAAAGGTTGGGGTCGGAACCTGGACGGGACCCCTCGAACGCAGCCGACCACTGGTGCGAAGCACACCACCTGCCGTTGCGTGTCGAAACAGGATGTCGCGGACTCGCCGCGCTCGGTCGGCGGTCGGACCGAGCCGGTGACTCGGCGGCTAGGCCGATGTCGGAATCGTCCAGCGGAACCTGATCGACCACCTCGAGCCATACCGAACGGGTATTCGGGTTCGCGGCGGCGCTCTTGCGTTTATGGGGCGTAAACGGTTCGATGAGGACCCGCGGCCGGCACCCTTGCCATGGTTGGCAATAGAGGTCGCTTGCGCCTGTCCTCCGATTGCGAAAGGGTATAGGCCGAGTGTGATCCTGACGGCCGAACGACGTTCTCCGGGTCGAGGTTCGCAGACCGGCGTGCAGGGCAAAGATCCGCTGAGGTGGGAGTGTGCTGTGATCGGTTCCGGGAGTGCGGAACTCGCGGAGCTGGCCGATCAGGTCGTCGCTGAGCTGCGTGAACTCGTGCCGGACAGGCGAGGCCGGTTCGAGGCCGCGTTCGCCGTGACCGTTGTCGCCGAATCGGCGCTGTTCCTCGCCGAGGACGGTGACCACCCGGTCCGGTGTCAGGTGTCGGATGCGGTGTGGGAGTTGGTGCGCAGGCATCGAGCCCTGTCTGCTGCCGTCGAGGACGGGCCGTGGTGGCGGCTGGTGGTGCACGCCGATACCCAGGGGGCCGAGATTGTCACCGATCGGGGCGCGGAGCCGTTCCCCGGTGAGCAATTGTTCGCGCCGCAGGCCTACCTCGCGGATCTGGAACGGTATCCGCGGAGCAGGCTGCCCGTGTGGCTGGCCGCCTATATCGGACGCGGCGAACCCCAGTCGAGGTCACCGCGCGCGGCCGCGGACGGTGTGCGCGCCGATCGGAGTACGGGTGTGCAGGCAACACCGGTGATCGGCGAGTTACCGGATCTGGCGGTGGTGTGGGCCCGGTGGGCGGTGCTGGCCGCGGCCTTCGTGGCGGCCGGATCGGAGCGGGGACCGCGGATCGGCCCGTCTGTCGGCATCTTCGAAAGTTCGGGACACAGCGGTTCGACGTTGACGCTGCTGCCCGGTGACCGGGCGGTGCTGTCGGGTGGGGTCTGGGATGCGCCGGTCTTGGAAGCCGCCTACAACGGACACGGCGCGATGCCGAAATTATTTGCCGGAGCGCCGGAGTGGGTGACCGATCCGGTACTCAACCCACGCGTGATGACCGGCATGCTGTCGTTTTGTTACTGGTGGGATCAGGGACAGTGGTACCGCGGCGAATCCGCTGCGATGGCGGAGTGCGCACCTGCGTTGCCCGCCGTGTGGACGGCCGATACGGTGGCGAAAGTGGTGGCGGGCGTGCTGGACGGCCCGTCGCCGGATGCCGCTGAAGCGCTGGTGTCGGCTGCACAGGCGGCGGCGGTGACCCGCGCGGCGATCGCGCAGGTTGTCGGTGAGGACGCCGACGCCGATATCGACGGTGCCTTGTTCCAGTTCGTGCTCGCCGACCTGGTCGCCGGTGACATCGTGGGGATCCGGGAAGAGGAGGCACTGAACCTCGTCCGTGATTACATCCGCAGCCGGGGTCACGATACGACCGGGTTCCCGCTCTCGACATTGCGGGCCGAGCGGATCAGCGTGGGCTGGATGGTGCGATCACCGGTGCCGGATGGGGAGATCGCGCTCGACCGGGCGGTGTTCTATGTCGCAGACGATGGTGTCGTGGAGCGGTCGAGCTCGTCGGTACCGCTGTCGGCGTTCATCACCGATTTCGAGCACCGGTTCCGGCTGCGGACCGGCGGACCGATGTCATCTGCCCGAGGTAGGAGATGAGCGGCGAACTGCGACTGGACTTGGATGGCCTGCGCGAGCGTGGCGCGCGGCTGGCCGATATCGCCGATCGGGTGCAGCAAACACACGCCGGGCTGCGGTACTGCTTGCAGCAGGCGGAAGGCAGCTTCGGCGACGACTATATGGGGCGCACTTTCGCCGAGCAGTTCACGCCGCGCGCCGAGCAAGTGGTTTCGACCGTGCAGGCCATGGCGGAAGGAATGCGCAGTAACGCGGCCGGAATCATCAGCGCCGCGAACGACTTCGGTGCACAGGACATCGACAGCGCCGCGCGCGTGGCCGGGGCTGCCCAGGATCCGGGCTCGGGATCGGCCGGTCTCGCCGAGTCGCCCCTGGCGGGTACGGTCGGCCCGCAATCGCTGGTCGAGGGTCCCCGGCCGAACCCATCCGATCAGGCCGCGGTGACGCCGGAGCAGAATTCGCCGGTCTCTCCCGTCGGCGGGCCGAAGAGCACCGACCAATTCCCGGCCGGTGGGCACAACCGGCCCGGTAGCGCACCGGCACCGGACGGATCCCCGGGGCGTGCCGCTGCGGACACCGGACCACGGTCCGAGTCGCCGTGGAGTCGTTCCCGGCCCGAATCCGGTCCGGTGAGCAACGAGGCGACCGGCGCCCCCGGCCCCGGCCGGCGGTCCGGGCCGGGGGTGGCGCCACCGTCCTCCGCGGTCTCACCCCCGCCGGTAGCAGCCCCATCGCGTAATACGCCCCAGACGTCGGGAAGACCGTCCGGCAGCCCCGTCGCAGGGCCCGCGGGACGGGCCGGAGCCCCGTGGACCGAGACACCGCCCCGCACGGCCGGCCAACCCGGGATGCCGGGTTCCCCTGGAAACGCTGGAAGGCCGGCGAACACCGGGTCGGCTCCGCAGCAAGGTCCCCCACCACGACCGAACTCACCGGCCGGTGACAATGGCCGCGACCGTGATCGGCGCGGCGGCCGCGAGCGGTCGCCGGCCGATCCGGCAATCGAACGGCTGGCACGCGCATTGGCCGAGCGGCACGGCGTCGAGGTGACAGGTTTCGATGCCCCCGATCTTCAGCTCGCGCCGGTGCAGGACTTCGTGACCGCGGTGGACCGGGTCCTCACCGACTACCCGATGATCGTGCTGGAGACCGTGGCGGTCGCCGAGCTCGAGGACGAGCTCGGCACGGTGCGGTGGGCGGCCGGTGCGCCGACGGACAGCGAAGGCGGTGCCCGGTCGATAACCCTCGACCGGCGCGCCGCACAACAGCCGCAGCCACCTGCCCGATCATCCCGGCCACCCGCACACCCGCGGGACCCCACCGCCGATACCGAGGAAACGGACGAGACGACACAGCCGGATATCTACAAGGCCACCTTGCGGGCATTCGGCCGGGCTTTCGACGCTGCCGGTGGGGGTGTCGCACACCGGCGGGCACAACGCGTCCTGATCTCGGAGTACCTGGACACCCAGCCGCGCCCGCGCCCTGCGCTGTCCGAGATGGTGCGCGGCTACCGGGAGTGGCGTGCCGAGTTGTCCGGGAATGCCACGGAACGAGGCGGATTCGATGTGGACGAGGCGCTCGGCGTCGCGTTCGCCGAGGTGGTCCAGCACGGCGAGAAGGCCGGTATTCAGGCACGACTGCTGCATGCGGTGCTGGTCGCCGCGGCAATCCGATCGGGGTAGGTCGAGGCGATGGACGGTTCGCTGTTCAGCCCGGTCGTGCAGCTACGCAACGCCTTCGAATATCTGCCCGGATTCCTGCGTACCCCGATCGAGATGGTGGTGTTCGGCGGGGAGCTTCCCGGCGCCGACATTTCCGGGATGCGCCGGATGGCGGCCGAGCTGCGTGCCCGCAGCCTGGAACTAGAGGGCCATTCAGCCGAGATCGACAGCCTTTTGGCGCAGGAGGATTCGGTAGGCGAGACGGCCGAACAGTTGCGTGAGGCGTTGAGTTCCTATCGACAGGGCGCGGCTCAGCTCGGCAAGGATGTGAACGCCCTGGCCGATCAGGGTCAGGCGGCGGCCAACGACGCGGAGAAATGGCTGTGCGTGATGTTCACGTTCGGCATCCACCTGGCGTGGAAGATCTACGGTTTGCTGGCCGCCGCCGCGGCGTCGGGGCCCGCCGGCCAGGTCGCGGCCGCGCCGGCGGTCGAATCCACGCTGGTCCAGGGGCGCGCCGAGGTCGCCGTGATGCGCGCGAACCTACAGCGGGCCATTCAGGCGGGTGGAGTCAAGGCGGCCGCCCAGCTGAGCGGTATGGGGCCCGCGCAGTTCGCCAAGTGGATGGGCACGGCGGTCGCGCTGCCCGTCGGTGTCGAAGTGGTTGTGCAGGGGCTACAGGTCGCCACCGGGGACAGAGCGCTCGAGATCATCGGAGAGGATGGTTCCAACCCCACGGGCATCGATCTGAAGTCGATCGAGGTGGCCGCCGTGTCCGGCGCGGGCGGAGCGATCGGCGGCATGCTCGCGGGCCGGTTCGCTCCGATGGTCTTCCCCCAGATCGCCACCAGTCGTGTGGCCATGGGCTTGGTGCATGGTACGGCGGGGGCGATCTCGGGCCTGGGTGCGGCGGCCATGGTTGCCGGCTGGCCGCAGCATTACACGGAGGTGCTGGGGCCACTGCTCAACGGTGCTTTCGCCGGAGGCGTATATGCCCAGAGTGCCCGTCCGCCGGCGATCGACGGCGGCGCACCATTCACGCCGCCCGACGCGATCTCGACCGGGCACGACGCGAATACCGCGGCGTCTCGGCAACCGATCGAGGTATCGGCGGAATCGAAACGGGCGTGGGAGGCCGCAAGGCAGACATGGAAACCGGCTGCGGAGAAGGCGAATACCACGGGTGAGCGTGGCGGGCCTCCCGCCGAGGTCGCGGGGAAGGCAGCAGCCGCGCAGTCACAAACACGGAGTGGGCAACAGGCATCGGCTTCGGCCGACGGCGCGGGTGGTGGAACACCCACCGCGACCGGTGGTCGAGCGCCCGAGGGAGCCGCCGGTAGAGCGCCGGAGGGGGCAGGCGGTCGAGCGTCGGGGTCGCAGGCCGCTGCCTCGTCCGACGCCGCCGCGGCCCGGCCGCGTTCGGAAGCGACCACAACGGCCGAGCGGCCACCGGCGGATAAGCAGGGCGACGCCGGCCGGACGCCCGCGCCGCGGTCGGTTGCGGCGGCAGGCGAAACCTCGCCGCCGCCGAAGATCCCGACGGACGCGCATCCGGCCGGCGGGGTTCCCGAACGGGCCGGTGCTCCGGCCGCAGCACACG
The DNA here is from genome assembly GCF_000308775.1 of Nocardia testacea NBRC 100365. Taxonomy (GTDB): domain Bacteria; phylum Actinomycetota; class Actinomycetes; order Mycobacteriales; family Mycobacteriaceae; genus Nocardia; species Nocardia testacea. The sequence continues at coordinate 25,892 of NZ_BAGJ01000135.1, read as the reverse complement.
CCGCGGTCGCGGACGGTGCCGTCAACGAGAGATCGGCGCGGCCCCATCCGGTCGCCGAGGGCGATGCGGGATCGCCGGACGCCCGCGCCGAACATGGGCCGCCCGTTGGCGACGAGCATGCGACCGCGCAGCGGGATACGACCGCCGAGCAGTCCGGCCAGGAAAGACCTGAGAGCTCGGGCCGGACCGAGACGGACGGCACCGACACCCCCGCTGCGGGCGACCGTTCGGCATCCGTGCACGACGAACAGAATGTTGCGGCCACCGATCATGACAGTCTCGCCGAAGCCGCCGGTCTGCCACGCAGTGACCGCGACCGGGCGGTCGATCTGCTGATCGACTTCCACCAGGCCTCCGCCGAGCATGTACCGGAAGGTCTGCGTCTGTCCAACCTTCCCGACGATGTGCTGAAGGCCGGATTACACGGCGGCGACGAGCACCAGTCGATGCTGGCGACAGTGGAGGTCATCCGGCGCGGCACGGTCAGTGATGCAGTGCCGGGCGGCATGGTGCTGCGGGTCGAGCAGGCCGAAGCCGTCTACGCGATGAAATCGCGCCCGGTGGAGATGAAACCCGGCGAGGGCAAATCGCTGGTATTCATGGCGACCGCCATACAACGTGCGGTGCACCATGGCTCGGTTCTGCTCGTGACAACGACCGATGGGCTGGCCAATCGCGAAGTCGTCACGTACGAGAAGTTGTTGACCGACTCCACGAATCAGAAGTTGATGACCGATTTCGGGATCGACGTATTCCGCGCCGATCAGGAGAACGGATTCGGGCCGATCACGCAGGGCCGGCCGGCGATCGTGGTCGCGACCGGCGAAACCGTCGGGCATTTGTGCAATGCCGGCATCGAGCCACCGCGGCATGTGCTGATCGACGAGATGGACGGAATCATCGACCGCGGCGAGCGGCAGTTCCTGCGGTCCGAAGGTCCCGAGCAGAAGGCTCCAGAGGAAACGGCCCGGCAGGTGTTCGGTGCGCACAAATTCCTCACCGAGGCGCTGGCGGACGGGTCGCTGTCGCACGAAGATTTCGGCCTCCGGCGAATCGCCGAGGAAATCGGCGTGCAGGCCGACGGCACACCGGAGATCATGTACTGGTACGACGGTCAGCCCGAGCTCACTGCCGGGGGGCGGGCAAAGGTCGAGGCGCTGCCGGACGGCCGGAACTGGCTGGAGGGGATGGGCGCCTCCCGGCTGGAAACCGCCGCCAACGCCGAATTTCTCGTCCGGGTAGGCGTCCACTACGAAATGGACGCGGGCAAGATCGTCATCATCGATCAGGCCGAGCACGGGCTGCAACGGAACCCGAAGACCTCGAGCGAATCCCGGTGGAGCGCGGAGCCGGGTAAGGCGAGCCTCGCGCAGGCCATCGAGGCGAAGGAGCTCCGTGCGGCCGAGGCCCGAGGGGAGAAGGCCGAGGACCATCAGATCGTGGTGCGCGCGGATGCGGAATCCGCCAAACGCATCGATTCGGTCGAAATCTACCGTGTCGGAGAGGGATCCTTCTTCGATGAAGTAACCGGTGCGTCCGGCACGCTCACCGACCTGAACCCGGTGCTGCAGAAGATCTACGGTCTGGAACCGGCGCATGAGGTCGGACGGTCACAGACGCATCGGCTGGTGGAAGGCCAGCACGATGTGGCCGAAAGCACCCATGCCAAGCTGCGCACGATCGCCGAGTACGCGAACGAGATACGGGATGGGGGTGCGGGACGGTTCCAGGAGATCCTGTGTCACCGCAACGATCTTGTCGCCCGGCAGGTGGAGGCGCTGGTGAGCGCCGGGGTGCCACGCGATGTGATCGAAGCGGTCGACGCCAAGCGGATCGTCGGCTGGGGTGCGGACTGGGAAGCCCAGTTGCAAAAAGTTTTCGACGAGGCCGGTGAGCAGGGCAAGATCCTGGTGATCAACCGGCAGGGCCAGCGCGGCGTCGACATCTCGGTATCGGATGCGGTGAAGGCCATGGGCGGTATGCACGTCTGGATGACCGAGGCGCCGGAGCAGTCCTACATCCACGAGCAGGCCAAGAACCGCACGGCACGTAACGGTCAGCTCGGCAGCGCGCAGGTGGTGATGTCGCCCGAGGACGCGCTGATCCGCAACGCCATGCACCTGCGCGGTGTACGTGAGACGGTGGTCCACTACGAACAGGCCGTGGCCGCGCACGCCGCCGATCCCACGCCCCGGACCCACGACGCGATGGTCGAGGCACGCCAATCCGTCCGTGAGCTGGTGCCCGAACTACAGCAGCGGGCGCTGCGGCACTCCACCGCGGATTTCGTCCGGCATCACGCCTTCTCGACCATCATGCCAGCCCTCACCCTCGCCGAGGCCGAGACCGGGCAGTACGGCAACGACGTCGACTTCACCCGCCCGGACGGGTCGGCGGATCGAACCGCACGACTGGCCGGGTTGCTGGGAGTCCCGGCCCCGGCAGTCGCGGACCAGATCGCCGCACTCGAACGCAGCGGTTCCCTCGACCCGATTCGCGAGCTGCTGCAGCGGACCGGTATCGCGCCCGCCGCGGCGGAGGCACTACGGCAACATGTCGAGGCCACCGCCCCCGCGACGACATTGCAGCGTGCGCTGTTCACCGACGAGCAGGCGCTGGACCATATGATGCCGTTGCGGGATCGGCTCGCCGCCGAACTCGGTCTGCCGATCGCCGCGGTCGACGGTGCCGAAGGTATGCGCACACTCGATCCCGCGCTGACCGAGGCGAGGGACGCACTCGCCGCAGCGCTGGGCTATCCCGTCGCGAGCATCAACCCCGGCATCGCCCGCGACATCCTCGGTGAATTGGTCGGCGACCGCCTGCCCGCCGCGACCATCGCCGAATCCGCTGCACGCGACGATCCTGCCTCGCTTGCCGCGGATCCCGGGCCGGTCGGCCACGATATCCGGCCCGAAACATCCCGGGATGTCGCTGCTCAGCAGTCCGACACGCAGAACAGCGATGCCGACGAGGTGACAGCCGACGACATAGTTGCCGCCGCGTCACGCTACTTGGCACTTTCGGCGCTGCTCGATTCGGTCATGCAGATCCATCGCCGCAGCCCCAACAGTTGCGTCAACAATGCCGTGACCGGAATGCGAGTGCTGTGCCCCGACAATGCCGGCCGCTTCCAGGTCCCGCCGACCGACCTCGCGGGATACGGCCGCGAAAAGGTGCGCGAGATATTCGGCGCCGGGCTCGAGGAGACCGGATCGCTGGATCAGGTGGTCGAATCGCTGAAGTCACGACCCGGCGGAATCACCGTCCTGGTCTACAAATGGAAAGACACCCGAGCCGGCGGCACCAGCACCGAGGCCGACGACCATATGGTGCTGCTGGTCAACGACAGCACCTCGGTCGACGAACCGAACCTGGTCGTCGTCGACCTGGCCGCGTCACGCGACGGCAACAGCGACAACGACTACGGTCCGCGCGATCTGCGCAACCGCCGCACCTTGCTGAACAAGGCCGTCGGATTCGACGATTGGCGCCGCGAACAGGAAGTATTCATCAACCGGATACCCGCCGGCGAGAGGCTGTTCGAGACCATCGAGTTCGACCGGGACGGCAACCTCGTCGACGGACCGCGCACGGAAGCCCCCGAGGCCGAGAGGCTGCCCCAATCCCGGCAACCCGTCGTCTCCGGGTCGCGCACGCAAGCCCCCGAGGCCGAGAGGCTGCCCCAATCCCAGCAACCCGTCGCCTCCGCCGACATGGTGGCCGATGTCGAATCGGCGTTCGCTGGGCTGCCGGGCCTGGGCGAGACCCTACCGGTCATATCGGGTGCCACCGGGGATATATCGAACGAAACGCGCCGTGACGAACTCAGGCCGGTCGGCAGTCGGCCCCACGACGGTCCGGAGTTCGACCGTGACGACGACCCGAATGACCTCGCGGAGGACGAAGACCTCGCCATCGCCGACCTGGTCGACGGAATCACCTACGAATGGCTCGGGCTCGATGGTCTGCCGCCACCGGATTCGGCTCAGTACGCGCAATTGCGCGAAGCAGTACAGCAGCAGATGCCCCCGGAACTGAGAGAGGTGATGGCCGGCGATCTCGAGGCGCTGCTCTACGCGATCGCTCAACTCCCGACCGAGCAGCAGCGACACTTCGCGCAGCTGTTCTACCTGAACAACCTCCCCTTCGGGCGGGTTGCGACCGAACTAGAGGTCGACCGGGTCGCCGTTCGGGCGCTGCGCCGCGACGTTCCCCGGATGCTGGTAACCCGGATGGCGGATCCGATCGAGGTACACCCCGATGCCGATACGCTTCCGCCGGCCGGATCCGATGAGTACGCCCGGTTGTCCCGAGCGGCGCAGCGGCGTCTTCCCGCCGAGGTGTGGTCGGCCGCGGATGGCGATCTGACTGCGCTACTCGAGGCGATTACTGGGCTGCCCGAGGCCTCCCGGCAGTACGCCGAACTTGCCTATCTGAAGGGTCTGGCACTCCCTGAGGTCTGGGAGTCGATGGGGAATGTCCGTGGCGTACTGCGGCAGCACGTACCGCGCCAGTTGATCGAATACCTCACTCGTGGCCCGATATTCGACGTCGGCCACGACCTTCCGCTTCCGGGTTCACTACGGTATACAGAGCTTTTGGAGGCCGTCCGCGGGCGAGTGCCGGATCAAGTGGCCGCTGCGATGAACGGCGACCTCGGGGCGTTGCTCCGGGCAATCGCAGTACTTCCGCACCAGGAGCGCATCTACTGCGGAAAGGCGTTCTTCGGAGGCGCCCGCCCGACCGAGATGACGCAGATTCTGGGTCTGCGCTCCCACCGGGAGACAGCGCAGGTACTGATTGAAGCCACATCGCGACTGGTGGTCGAACTGAGCCGTGATGACACGCGCCACCGTGTGGCCAGCCCGGCGGCGAATACCCGCGATGCGATCGTCGCGCGGCTCGGTCCGAACCCGGCAGGGTGGGTTTCGGAAACTCCTGCGGTTATGGAGCAGCTGCGAGGCACCTACGATGATGCCCGGGCGAACCTCGCCACACTGCTTGCCATCGATCCCGGCGTGATCCGTATCGGATCAGTGCGTCAGGCGCTCGATATCGTGCGGGCCCAGCTACGGGCGATGAGTTCGGACGAGCTTGCTACAGCTGTTCGCGCGGGAGCCGCCTCCCGGCTCGGGCTCTGGATCGGGCAGCGCGTCCAGCTGGACAACGATATTCAAGCCGCGACAGCTCTAACCATAAACGACGGATCGGTGCCGTCGGATCTCCGGGATCAGCTTTTCAGCAGGGGCGAACGCCTGGACGCGGAATTGCGACAGCTATTGAGCGTTTCGCATTTACACACAGTTACAGACAGTGGAACAGGCTACTCAACCAGCGAGCTCCGCCGAATGGCCGAATTGTCCACCGTGTCGCATTTGTCCGAGCTGGTCGAGGCGCTCGATCGGCTCTTCGATACCACTGACGGCGAGCGACTGCTCCAGTTCTGGGACGAGGACAATCGCCCGGCACACCACGTCTTCATGCTGTCCCGGCTCACGGCTGCAGTCACAACTACCGACCACCAACCGCTCGCGACGCCATCCGTCGATCCGGCTTCGTCGGCCACAGATTCCCGAGCCGACCTCGGCATCGAAGGCATCGCCACCCTGCGCGCCGCCCTGTCCGACGGCTGGGGCGTCGACCCGAGGTCGATGGAACAGAACGCACTGCGTGAGCGCCTCGGGGTCGTGCAACGAAGCTTGCGCGCTCTGGACCGCGAGGGCTGGCGCCGAATCGCGGGAACAGGGCAGTTCGGCGATGTCATGGCGTGGATACATCGCCGAATGGCGCTCGACCCCGCCGTTGCGAGCGATGCCCTGGAGCATGAGCTGACTCAGCTGCTGGAACCTGCCGGATGGGGTGCGACGCAACCGTTCGAGTCCGGCGATCCGCTGTCGGTACTGCGGGTGATCGCGGAAGCCACGGGCGAAACGGCGCTCCGGGGCCTGCTGTCGCTGACGGAGCTGTTCCTCGGCCTCGACGCGTCGCAGGCCCATCGGCAGGCACGGGCTGCCGATGTCGCGCGATTGGCCGGCGTCGACGAGGGCACGGTCTCGAATGTGTTCGGCAGCTATGCACGCCGCGGCAAACCGGCCCATACCGAGGAAGAGCAACGTGTGCTCATCGCGGCACAGTGGCTCGGATACCCGACACCCGCGGACTACCGCAAAGCCATTGACCCCGGTTTCGTCCAGACGCGTTGCAAACCACCACGGTTCGACGGTCGCGAGTTCATCCCCGGAGACTTCGCGTTGCAGCCCTCCACCGCGCGGGTGGCTCGTATGGCCGGGGTCGACACCAAGACGGTCAGCGCAGTTTTCGCGGGCGAGATCGATGCGGATTCCGATCGCGGTCGAAGGGTTCTCGAAGCGGCAGACCGGCTCGGATTCTGGCACGCACGCGCCCACGCGGCGGACTTCGTCCAGATTCACACTCTACGTGTCGAACTGGCCGGGATACTCGGTCTGGAGCCGAGCGCTGTGGACAGTGCGACGGTACGAGCGGGGTTGCGTAGACGGGCGATGACAGCAGCCGAACCGGACACCGTGCGCCTGACCGAGCTCGCCGATCGGTTTCTGGATCTCGCGGGGTGGGAACTGGATCAGCAGTTGACGCACCGGGATATTGCACGGCTCGCCGGTGTGAACCGCCGGACCGTGAACAAGGTCCTGGCTCGTGACGAACCTACCCACACCGAAGAGGAACAGCGAGTCCTTGTTGCCGCCCAGTGGCTGGACGAGCCGCTTCCGGCCGCGCTGCGGGATGCCGTCGACCCCGAGTTCGTCGCGCAGCGGTTCACGCCCCCGACATACCGGGCAGGGAACTTTGTTCCGGCACGTTTCGCGCCTCAGCCGACGCAGGCACAGATCAGTGAGCTGTCCGGTGTCGACCGGGCGGCTGTCACCCGGGTTCTCAACGGACAAATTTCGGCGGATAGCGAGCGGGGACGCAAGGTCCACGCTGCCGCCGCCCAACTCGGCTATTGGTGGTGGGACGCCACCCGGGTACTCGAATCACAGTCCCCGGCGGGCACCGCTGCGCCGGTCGAATCGGTGACCGACAACGCCGATCCAGTCCGTCCCGATCGGCCGCTCGGTGTGCTGCAGGTGCAGATCCTGCGTACCCGACTCTCCGAAATACTGGCAATCGACCCGGCTGCCGTACAACAGGACTCACTGCGTACCGCGGTCCGCACGGCGCAGGCCGGACTCGAACTCCTCGACGGGCGCGGCTGGCGGGGACTTCTTGCCGACGGGAATCCGACAGCGTTGATGCGATGGCTCGGCCGATGCGTGGAGCAGGGCCCGACCGAGTCCGTCATGGCTCGCCTACAGAGTCTGCTAGCGCTGGGGGATAACGATCGGATCGCGATACCGTCCGCCGAAGATCCGCTGGCCGAACTGCGACTGGCCGGCGAAATGGCGGCGGACACGAACATCGTCCGATTCGTGGAGCTGGCAGAACTGTTCCTCGAACTCGACGAGTCGGAGGCAGCCGCGACGCCGTCGCGGTCGGATGTGGCCCGGCTGGCCGGAGTGAACCGGCGCACAGCCATGCTCCTCGACCAGGACGAACCTGCGTACACGGAGGAAGAACAACGTCTCCTGGCTGCAGCACTGTGGCTGGGTTATCCGGTCGCGACCGCACTGCTGGACGCGGTCGACCCGATGTTCGTCGCTCGCAGATTCGTCCCCGGCGACTACTCCGCGGGCCGATTCACACCGTCGGAGTTCGCGACACAACCCAGCCAGCGTGCGGTGGCCGAGGCAGCGGACGTGGCGGCCTCGACGGTGAGCGAGGTGTTCCGGGGAGAGATCCGGGCAGACTCGGAGGTCGCGCTCCGGGTCCACGAAGCCGCCGACCGTATCGGCTACTGGCGGCATATCGACCGCGAGGTCGACGTCGAGTATGTGCATGCGCTCCGCATCACCCTGGCCAGTGCAATGGACGTGCATCCAGGAGACCTGACGCGGGAGAAGGTGACCGCCTACCTGGACCGATCCGACTCGAACCACCCACCCCACCGCCATATCGCACGATCGGCGGAACTATTCCTCGAGTGCACCAGTCGAGATCTGGCCAAACCGGCCACTCAAGCCGACGTCGCGAAAATTGCAGGCGTTCACCGCGATACGGTCAACGTCACCCTCAGCCGTACCGAGCCGACATATTCGGAGGAGGAGCAACGAGTTCTCGCCGCGGCGCAATGGCTGGGCTACACGCCCCACGGCGAACCGCTCGCACCAGCGCTGCAGCAGGCCATCGACCCGTATTTCATCGCGACCAGGTTCACCCCCGGTCGATTCGTCGGCGATCGGTTCGTCCCCGGACAGTTTGCTGCGCAACCGACACAAGCAGCCATCGCGGAACGTACCGGCCTGCACAAGCCGGTGGTCAGCGCCGTACTTCGCGGCCGGATCGGCGCGGATACCGCGCGCGGGCGCGAAGTTCTCGCGGTGGCCGCGGAACTCGGCTATTACTGGCATCCGAAACGATCGGAGCGATTGGCCAACCGGGCAGGCCCATCCGCACCGGACAGCATCGGCAGTCGACCGTCGGAGACCTCGGCCGATCCGTCGTCGCCGGACAGCGCGAAGGCGTTGAACACCGACGATTCGGGTCTGCGGTTCGACGACCTCACCGCCGGTAACGAGGCACAGGCCGACCTGGTGGAGCGACAGATCGTCGAGTTGCTGGAGGGTTGGTCGGATCCGGCGTACGTGCGGGAGATCGCCGCGGCTGTCGGTGCGTCGATTCGGTGGGGGCAAGGGCAGATATCTCTCCGGGCCGAGTTCGATGCCGACGCGGTGCACGTGGATCTCGTCGACATCACGGGGGACCACAGCTATGTGCGGGTCGAGTGGCGGCTGGGGCGCACGCCGGGTCCAGTGGAGCGGGCCGCCGAGCCACCGGTCGAAAGATCCTCGGAGGAAGACGATCTCAAACGTTTGATGGAGATGTTCGGCGACTCCGAGTCCGGAAAGCCACCGCCGTACCAGCGGGAGGTTCGCCGGATTCGCAACGCCGTCGAGGCACGGATGCTGGAATACGAGGCGGACGTCTCCGGCGGCATTGTCGACAGCATCATGCGAGCGGTGAGCGAACTGGTCACCAACGCGAAGAAGCACCTGTACAGCAACGCCTCGTCGGCGGGCCTGGCCCCGGAGGAAGTCCTCGATCTGGCGTTTCGGGGTACCGGAGACGACTACCAGGTGCACCTCGCGGTCACCAATGACATCGCCCCGGGCGTCGCCGCGAAACTGCCGAAATGGACCGACGACGAACAAGCCATGGATCGCGAAGGAGGCCGCGGCACGCAGCTCGTGATCGCCGAGAGCACGGTCGCGGTCCGCCGCATCGTCTTCGCCAACGGCAAGAACACCATCGAGCATTCGGTCGAATACCACGCGACACCTCCTGCCGGCGAGGTCGCCGTCACACACAGCCGCAGCGCGACGCGCAAGCTCGCAACCACCCGCTACACCACTACGGGCCGATTCCTGCGCCCCGCCACGCAGGAGCCGGCCGTTGCCGTCCCCGATCACGTCGTCGCATGCGCCGGCTCGACCGTCCGGGCCGCGTGGGCCGATGGACTCGACGATGCGCTCATCCCACATCAGGACGCGGAGAGCTGGGACGACCTCGTCACCGGACTCACCACCGGTCTCGCCGAAATCGTCGATGCCGATGAGGCGCTTGCCGAGCGCCTGGATCGTGAAATCGACAGCCTGCTCGATCCCGGCAATCCGCGGCACAGTGCGGTCTTCGTCGTCGAACGGGACGGAATTGCCCACGCCTTCTATGTCACCCAGCTCGACGGCGTCATCTTCGTCCACGACAACAATGTCCCCCGCATACCCGACCCCGGCCTGGGCGGCAAAACCATTGCCCGAATCCGCGACCGCGAAACCTGGCAGCAATTCTTCCGAGAGTCGTTTCCCCGGGTGGACCGCGCATTCTTCGCCCACTTCGAACGCGCCGCAGGCGTTCTCGCTCCCCTTCAACACGAGCCCGGTGCCGCACTCGACGGCACGAATGCGCCGGTCCGCGGACGATCGAGCGACCGGGACCCTGGCGCAACGAGCCGGGCACGGGAGAACCCGGCGGAGAGCAGTGACGACCGCATCGGCAGCAGGCCGTCGGACGACGCGGGACGTCGACCGCCGCCGAACAACGATCCGCCGGCCGCCGCGATACCGGTCGCCAATATTCGAACACGACTCGCGGAACTGCGGGCGGCCGAGCAGGCGAATACGCCGGCGACCGAGCGGACCCGGCAGTTGGCAGAGTTCGAGCACGCGGTCGAGGAAATGGCGGACGCCGCCGCCGCGATGGCGCGCACTCGCGCCGACGCCGAGAACGAAACTCGCTGGCAATCCGCGCTTTCCACCGTCAGCTCGGTCGCGGCCACGGTGGAGGCAGCGGCCCGAGGCAACGCCCGCCACGACGAGGCCGTCCGAATGCTTGACGGTCTCGGCGGGCCGGCCGTCTACCAGGTGCACCTGGTGTACGCCGCATTGTTCGAGCACATGCGGGACGCCGGCCAGTATATGGACGAGGTCGACGACAGCGACGAACACGAACTCGCACGATCGGCTCGGCAGTACGAATCGCTGGCGAAACAGATCGATTGGCTCGATGCGCTGATCACCGTGCTGGAGCACACGTCACCGGAGGACCGCTCCCGGCAATACCGATCGCTGATCGACACCATCCCCCACGACCCGGACCCACGCGCCCCCGATCCGTCACCCCTGCAATCCTGGCTGATGCGGGAGGCGACCGGTAGCGCAGACCGATCGACCGAGCTGGAACAGCGGGCCGCAGCCGTCGAACAACGCCATCGAGCCGCCCTGGCCGCTGTCGGTGAGCTCGACCGACTCATGATCGCTACCGATCCTCGCGGGCCGGTCGACTCGGAACAACTCGGCACCGCGACGGATACGCACACGTCGTCCGTCGCTGCCCCGGCAGAGTCGATGCTCGCCGACCAGTTCGCCGAGGATCCTCCGTATATCCAACTGCTGGCACACACCATGCTCGCCCGGCAGCCGGCGAATATGGCCCAATTGGTCGCCGACGCACAGATCGTGCTGTTCGGCGAGACCCACACCAACCCGGCAGGACCGGAATTCCTCGAGCAACAGGCGGCCGCGTTGCGGGCCGCAGGCGTCACCCACTACGGCATCGAAGCACCTCCGAATCCGGTCTTCGACGCCCTGAACGCGGGAGAGCAGGTCGACCTGACCGGGATCCAATGCGGTCCGGGCTTCGGCAGCAGGTGGGCCGACGCAGTCAAGGCCATGGCCGCCGCCGGGATCACCATCGTTCCGTTCGATGTGGAACGACCCTCCTCACGGAGGGGGTCGCCCTTGCGTGACGTACGCGAATCGCTGATGGCGCAGGTCATCACCGATACCATGCGGGTACCGGGCGCGAAGATGGCGATCCTGGTCGGCCTGGATCACCTCACCAGGCAACAGCGGATGTGGTCGCAAGTCACCGGTGCCTATGGCATTTCACTGGCGGAGCGACTGACCGACGCCGGATTCGCCACCAGAACCGTGGCGATGTGGGGTGGCCGGCCAGATGTGCGGGAGGTGGTCGACGACGTCGCACGCCGCCTCGGCCTCGGGGACGAAACCTTCGTCACCGATCTGGCGGAGGTCTATGACGCGGACCGAGGATTCGGCTCGTGGGAATCCGATGTGCTTCTTCACCTCGGCTCGCCGGAAACCTACGCGGCGCAGAAAGACCCTCGCCCCGCCGCTCCGCCCACAAAACTGGGATACCGGGAACCCGGCGCGCCGCACTCGCCCACCGACCGCGCCGCTCCGGTCGGCACCAACCAACTACAGCTGACCACGGCCGCTGATCAGGACTCGACCGGCAGGGAGCACGCCGTCGCCTCCGCTCACGCGGATATCCGCCGGTTCGTTGCCGATTGGGCCAACCCGGACCAAACGCGTTCCATCGAAACTCTCGGTTCGAACTTGGTGTCGATGTACACACATGCGCGGCGTGGCGGGATGGCTTCGGCGACGAAGTCGGGAACCAGCGGGGCTCGGACACTTCGCTTCGAGGTATCCGACGTCGGCCCGGTGACGCCGACCGGCTTTACTGAATATTCCGAAAGCGTTGTCGCGGAACGGCTCCGCTACATGGCTCACCGTTTCGGCGTCGATCGCCGGCCGGACGGAACGACAACGACTTGGTTCGAATTCGACGAGGCCGGAACAAGTTTCAGCGAGTTCGCTCTGGCCGCGGTGCGTGGGAACGAAATGCCCACCGCCGTTCCGGCCGCGACGGCCCAGAGCACCGATGGTCGTGCTCGACAAGAGCTGGATCTGGGGCATGCCGCCGGTGTCACCGATATCGGAGGCCGATCGGAACACGAACGTCACCGGCGTAATCAGGATGCCTTCGCCCTCGCGACCGCGACCGTCGCGGGTGAACGGATGACGCTCGCGGTCGTGACCGATGGTGTCTCCCATTCGAAGGGCGGCGAGCTCGCGGCACAGGCGGGATCGGCGGCGGCGGCCGAGGTACTGGCGCGGCGAGCGGCGGCGGCCGAGGCCGGCGCCGGATGGGATCCGGTCGCAGTGGTCAGCGAGGCCCTCGAGGCCGCCCAGCAGGCAGTGCTGGATCTGATCAATACCGAAGAATTCGCCGGGACCAGCGACCTGGACTCCCCCAAAGCAGCGGTCGGGGTGACGCTGGTTACCCCCACCCAGGTCATCACCGACTCGCGTGGCGACGTCCGGGTGATGTGGATCAGTCTGGACGACAGCGCTTCCCGGGAACTCACGGAACCCGACACATACGTCCAGCAGTACATGGAGATGTTCGGCATCACCGAACGCGAGGCCATGGGCCGGCCCGAAGCGGACAAACCACTCACCGGTCTCGGTAAGGGCTGGAAGCGGGAGTGGCAACCACCGCAGCCGCAGGTGTTCGAACCCACCGGTCCCGGAATCGTGGGCCTGTTCACCGACGGACCGATCAAACATCTCGCCGGCAGCCCGTCGAATCCCCGCAGCACCGCCGAATCGGTCGGCGGAAAGGTCGCCGCGGATTTCACCCGGTCCGGCACGCTGCTCGGCGCCGCCCAGGCATACATCCAGGGCGCGATCACCGCGAAACAGACCAACGACAATCTCACCGCCGTCCTGATCGAGGGACCCACCGACGCGATCGGTGCGCGACCGGACCGGACGCCCGGCGATCGCGACAACAACGCGACCCCGGCTGCCACCCCGTGGCCACATCGGACCGGTCGGCCGCGCAGCATCGGCGCCCGGCCCACGAACGACGCATTCGGCGACGACGCGCGCACCGAGGTCGACAGCCTCTTACACCGCGCTCGGGGCAACGATGAAGCCGCATTCGAGCAACTGCGCGGGAAGTACGGACGCGCCGTATTCGCGAAGGTGCTCGCCGATCTCGGCGTTCCGGCGACCGCCGTCACGCCCGCGCTACGGCCATTGGTGCGCGTAGCGCAGGGACTCAACCGCTTGGCGTTCGATATCGCCGACCAGTACCGCTGGCGGGTTCAGGATGCCGCCCCGCTCGAATGGTTGCACGGCATCGCCGGCAATCTGGTGACCGGCTGGTTCGAGATGAACGCTACGCAACGTGGCCACGCTGCCGAGGCCCTTGCCGCTGCGCAGCACGGAGGCAATCTCACGGTGGTGCAGCGCGGTGCGCTCGAGCGGATACTCCAGGCCGGCCGGCGCGAGTTCGAGGCCGCGGACAAACACCCCAGCGGTATCGACACGACCGCTCCTCCCGACAGCGGGGTGACCAATCGCCAGTTCATGGTGCTCCAGTTGATCGCCGCAGGTATGACGTCCCAGCAAATCGGCACGGAACTAGGGCTTTCGCCGGGTACCGTCGGGATTTACCGCACCGAGCTACACCGCAGGTTCGGCGCGCGCAACGGGGCGGAACTGGTGTATCTCGCGCTCAGCGCCGGAGTGCTCGCCAGTACCGTCCCGGTCGGCGACCGATCGCCTGCCACCGCGATGATCGAGCCGTCCAGCCGGGAGCTCCAGTTGCTGATCCGGATCGCGAACGGCGACACCAGCCACGACATAGCGCAAGACCTCGACATCACCTCGTCGGCGGTGGACGATCAGGTGACCGATCTCCGCCGCCGGTTCGATGTACCCAACCGGCCCGCGATCGTGCTGGCCGCCGTGCGCGCCGGACACGTCGAACTCGCCCCTCCGAACGCCGAGGGTAGCGCCGTCCCGTACCTGAGCCCCCGCGAAATCGATCTACTCACCCGAGTCGCGAACGGTGAGACCACCAAGGACATCGCGCGGGCGCTCGGACCGTCGCCCACCGTGGTGGACGAGTATCTGACGCGAATCGGCAACAAGTTGCGGGTGCACAACCGGGCGGCGATGGTGGCGGTCGCGCTGCGCAACGGCATGCTCCCCGATATCCACCCGATGAGCCGGGACAGTGCCGACCTCACCGCCGCCGAGGTCGACCTGCTCGACCGGGTCGCGAACGGCCAGACGAACACCGACATCGCGAAAGACCTCGACACGACCTACGGCAGGGTGAATGTGGCTCTCGCCGGCATTCGGCAGAAGCTGGGCGTGCGTAACCGGCAGGAGAGCGTGGCGGTCGCCATTCGTACCGGCATCCTGCCCGGAATGCCGACCGCGTCGCGCGCGACCGGCGATGACGACAACACCGCCACACCATCTCCCACCCGGTCCCAGCCAGGGACCAGCCAATCGCGGCACATCGGCGCCAGACCCATGCACAGCGGAACACCCGACGATGCGCAAGCCGAACACCATCGTCCGGACGGCACGCCGTGGTCGGGTAACACCGACCCAACCAGTGCGCCCGGCAACGACGCGACCGACGCTGCGCACGAGACCCGGTTGCCGGACTACGACCCGCTGACGGCACGTGGCATCACCCGCGCCATTGCCCACGAGATCTTCGACACCTACGGCATCGAGGTGGTCGGCCTGGAAAAAGTGCCGGTTGCCTCCGCGCTGTCGATCCGCAACGCGATCATCGACGAGTACGACGAGATGCTCGAGCTGTACAAGCACGGAATCACCGTGGACTCGTCGCTTGCCGAACGAAAAGCATTGTTGGCGTCGTTGTCCCCCGGACGTGACGTCGGCTTCGATGTGATCGCCATTGTGCCACTGGCCGTCGACGGCAGGGCCTTGCGGCATTCATTCGCTCCCGATGTACGTGCGATCTTCGTCAACGAGGCGAGTATCACCGGCAACACGACAGCCGAGCAGGCACCCGCCGGGGTGAAGCGGGAGAATTACCTGCTCGATCCGATCGGCGACCGAACCTACGCGATGGTGCGGCATGAAATTGCCCACCATCGAGACGGTACGGTATCGGGTGCTGATCGGTCCGACGAGCTGAAGACACGCAGAGCCAGGGCATTCGGGTTCCTGCAGACATATTTCGAGGGCCTGAAGCACTCCGAGCGTGCCCGCCGTAACGCCGAGTTCGGGACCTGGACCGATGAGGATTCGGCGAACCTCGGTGATTTCCCGGCAATATCCGCCGAGACCAGTTTCGAAGACTGGCTGGACCAACTGCCCGGCTACACCAGAGCAAGGAAAAAGCGAAATCGTGACGATGACATCTACGAAGCGTTCCAGCACTGGCTGAGCCAGCCGAAGGACAAGCCTGGATTCGACATCGACCTGTCCGGGCTCGAGCTCGCGTATCCGAATGGAAAGTATCCGTTGTCGGCACTGTTCGCATCGTGGTCCGAACAGATCACCCAGGACCCGAGGCGACAGGCCGCAATCCTGCGCGATATGGCCCGTTACAGGCAAACCGCACTCGGGCCCGACGGCTGGCCGATGCCGAGCCTGGGTGACCGCGACGTACTTTACCCGGCCGAAGCAATCGCCGAGGCCGGCCTCGCTTTCGGCGCCGCAGCACCTGCGGACTTCACCCATCCCGCGTATGCTCTGCAGGCGCTGCTGCGGGGGCTTTCACCGGTCGAAGTCTGGCGCGACGCCGAGCGCCGCAACGAGGTTGCGCTGCGGCGCGCCGCAGATCGCGGCCCGATTCCGGCACCGTCGCGTCCGCGTCCGTCGATTCACGCCGACGGCCCGGCGGCAAAGCTCGCGCGAGCCTGGCGTTTGCAGCCGGACGCCGCCCAGCATGCGGCGCGCGCCCGGCCGGAATCATCCACGGGCCCCGACGGTGTGGCTTTTACGATGGACGAGTTCGCGCAACTGGTCGATCGGCAGCGCGGCCTGTCCTTCGGTGTCGACCCCGACTCCACCGGCTCGGCCGGCACTCCGTCCGGGGTGATTTTCACCGAATTTGATCATGTCCCGACCGGTGAACTGGCACGACGGATTCAGAACGTGGGCGATTTGGCCCACGAGCGCATGCGGCGGCTGCAGGCGGTGCGCGACGAGCTGAGCGCCGAGGGCGGCGCGGCTGTGCTGGGTCTCGGCGAGCCGAGGAATACCGGCACCGGGGGCGCCACAGTGGATATGCGGCGGATCGACGAGGCAGAGGCGTCGATAGCCACAGAACTGCGGCAGGCCCTGGCTTCGGCGGAACAGTTGGCGATCGCCGAGATCGCCCGGTCGTCGAACGGCGTGCAAGGCCGGGACGATATCGTCGTTTTCTTCACCCGTGCGGAGGGTTACCGGGAGGCGACCGAGGCGGCGGCGAATATCCGTCGGCAGGGAGGCCGCGCCGTGGTGCGCCGGTTGCACATCGATCTGTCCGGGCGGATCTTGGTCGAAGAGTTGTCCGACGGCTCCCTCGCTGCGCCCACGAACCAGGCCACCACGGCATTCCCATCGTTGTCCCCCGACGACCCCCCCGACCAGTCCACAGGGCGTCCGCGCTCCGACAGCATCGGTGCGAGGCCACGGTCCGAGGAACCGGGTTCTGGATTCGACGATCGCGAAGCGCAATGGGGTCGCAACCCCGCTGCCGCGTCACCATTCGACCGGATCGGCCCTATCCTTCCCGCGCTCGGATTCGACGGCGGTCTCCCACACCGGCCGGAACGGACGGTGCCGTTGGCCGGTGCTCTGTTCGCCGCCGATATCGCCCGGCGCCAGTTGCGGGAAGAGCGCGCCGAGCAGGCGGCGGACACGCCCGAAAGGTTGCGGGATCCCGACGCGACCGACCAGCTCTACGCGCGGTTGGCCGATGCGCGCCGTGAGCACACCGCGGCGCTGCTGCGGTATGGGTACTGGGACGCCCAGACCAAGGATGTGAGCGGATGGCGCGATCACGACATCGCGGAAAACGATTTGTCCTGGCTGTCCTACCGGCAGGCCGACCCCGGTGAACGCGCGCGGCAGCGGGAAGACGCCCGGCAGTACCGCGAAGCGCGCGATCGGTTGGCCGAGGCGGACCGCGATCTGACGCGGCTGGTGGAGGCAGTGGGGACCGACCCGCGACAGGCCGATCTCGGACGGCACGCGAGCCTGGTCGGGGCGTTGCAAACGGTCGCCGACCTGGTCGGTGCGGACTGGGTTCGCCGCCCCGATCACCCCGATTTCGGCGCTGCCCCCGACGATCTGGCCGACAGCGTGCGCGCCCGGGTTCTGCGGTATCCGGGGCAGACGTATCTGGTCTGGGAGTTGCTTCGACTGGGCCCTGGCGCGGTCGCGCTGGTGTCGGATACGTCCCGCGGGGACGCGGGGCACTATGTGCTGTCGAATATCGATGGCACGATCGTGGAGATCGAACGCAGCACCGGAGTGCTGCGGGAATTCGCTCCGGAGGACGATTCCCGTTCGAAGGTGGAGGGTGTCTTCTTCGGGCCGGACAAACGACCGGTGCACCCTCTCGGCGGGTCCTGGGACCGCATTCCCCTGTTCGACCCGGGCACGGCGCGACAGCGGGGTGCGGAAGTCGCTCGGCTGCACACCGCGACCGCCGCGCAGCATCAGTACGGGTTGTCCGAGCTCGCCGCCCGTCGGACGTCGGCGATGCTGATGCAGTACGTCATCACCGCCGAATACCGAAGTTGGGCGCGAAGGCTCGGTATGGACCCGGATACGCTGAGCCGGCAGCAACTGGACCGGATGGCGCAGACCCCGGCCCCGCCCGCGGAGCAGCCGAGTAGCTTCTACCTCCCGGCGCCGGCCCCTCTCGCCGAGCGGTTGCCGGAGTTGGTCCGGATCGCCGCCGAACTCGACCGGCTGGCCGGGCAGCTGCGGGAGCTGGACGAGCAGATCGCCGCCGGGCTCGCGGGACGGCCGCGGTCCGAGCCCGGCCCGGCCGACCGAGCCCGGTTCCACGGTCCGGCGGTCGTAGCGCTGGCCATGGCGCTGACCCGCAACCCGGATATCCGTCCGCTCGGCGCGAACAGCGGCGACCACGGCGCCCCGGAATTCGCGGTCGCCGCCGCGCTCGGTGCCGAACCGCGCACCTTCACCGGCGGCATCGAGCAGATATGCCGGGTGGTGCGGGCGATGGGTGACGGCGCGGCCGTCGCGCTGTCCGGTGCCGCCGTTGAGATCGGCGCGCTGGCCAATATCCGCGGTCGGATCGTGGCCGTCGACCGCGACGGCGTTGTGCTGAAGGAGATGCAGCCCGACATACCCGGGGATCTCTCGGAGGTGGCGGGTTTCGTCTTCACGGGGGCCGGAACCGCCGTACACACGATGGCCGCGGACACCCGCGCGCAGCTGACGGAGCTGGCCGCCCAGTACGCCTCGGCATCGAGAGTGGGGGACCCGGAGACCGGGGAGCGGGTCCGTCGGACGGCCGACGTGTTGTGTTACGGCCCCGGCCGGGGTGAGCCCGTGCAGTACGGCACCGGCTACCGCCGGACCGACCGATCGCCGTTCGGGAATCTCGACATCACCGTGCTGCCGGAGGCGCTGGGACGGCTGTGGGAGCAATTGCGCACTGTCGAGACCGACGGGCGCCGTGAGATGTCTTTCGACATCGACGGTTTGTCCTGGTCGCAGATCGACGACCTGGGCGAACAGCTGCGGGCATGCGGTCCGGCCTTGGCTCGTGCCGGCTGGAGCGACTGGGGCCGGGCTGCACTCACCGAGCTCGATCGAGACGCGGGCAGGGCAGTGGTGGTACGCGCCGACCTCGAAATCGCACGACAGAGCGTGCAGTGGACCGACCAGGGCTGGGTGGAAGTCACCGAGCGGCCGGTCGCCGCCGAGGAGGAGGCCGCGGCGGCCGATATCACCGACCGGATCGGCAGGCTGGAGCGTGAACGCGATGAGCTGATGAAACGACACGGTCTGATGCCCAGGGGAGCGCGGACCGAGCCGGGGAGTGCACCCGGCTCCCCAGAGGTGCTCGAGCAGCTCACGCGTCGACGGGAATTCATCGACGGACAACTCGACCGGCTGGCTGTCCGAGCAGGGACCGATTTGACCCGCCTGGACCAGGTGACGTTGCCCGAGGGCGAGGAACGGAAACGGCTCGAGCTCCGGCGCCATCAGGCCGAGCTGGCGCGGTTGGCGCAGATTCTGCGGCAACTGCGGGTGCTCGGACACGAGCCCGATCCGGAAGAGCCGATGCCGATGCCGCCGCGGCCGGCGCTGGGCGACAACGGCCCGGCCGTCGCGGACTTCGGGTTGATACAGGACCGGATCCGGCTGCTGCGAGTGCAGGTGGGCGAAGCAAGTGACCAAGCTCGCGTGCCGCCGGATTCGGCGACGCTGCGGGAGGCGCGCCGGGCAGTGGACGAGGAGTGGCGTGCCTTGGCCGCGGCATGGGAAGCGGATCCGGCACAGTTGGCCGACCTGTCGGCGACCATCCTCGACGACCCGGCCCGGCTCCCCGCCGACGATCCCATACGGCCACTGGCCGAACGGCTGGGACCGGCGGACCGACAGCGCGCAGCGGCCGTCCGTAAGCGGGCCGAAGCGATCATCCGCCTCCATGCGGTGGTCGCCGAACTCGACGACGCACGGCGGGTACTCGACGACGAAGCAACCCGCCGCCACCACGAGCATCGGTATCGCAAGGATGAAGGGGGCACCTGGCTCACCGACCATGCCAAGCTGGTGCCGACTGCCGAGCCCGGCAGGAAGCCCACGCTGCTCATCGTCGCCACGCAGGGCCGGCACGAGCGGGCCCGGCGTGAGCTGGTCGCCGAGCATGCGGAGTTCGCCGGCGCGTTGGCCCGCTCGTCGCCCTACAACGTCGCCTATATAACGGTCAGCCCGCGTGCGGACGGAGAAGTCGACTACCAGATCCAGAGCAAGGAGTACCGCCCGAGCAACGCCGAGATCGGCGCTCGGCTGATGACGGCGTACGCCGAAGCCCTGCTCGCGGACCGGTCGGCGGGACCGATCGGATTCGACACCTGGATGGAGTCGCTCGGCGGGTTCAGTTCCTCGACCACCCTCGAGGAACTGGAAGCGCGGATCGACATCACCGAGGACGTCGACGACACCAGCGCGCGTGCGGCCGTGATCCGGATGCTCACCGAGGAGCATCATCCACGCGCACGCTGGCGGGATAAACCCGCGGATATCCCGCACGCCACCACGTCGCACGAGATCGTGGTCGGCGGCGTGGCGATCCAGGTCCCGATGCGGGAGAACCATGAGGCGAACTGGTTGAACCGGTTCGAACTCGCTCATACCCATCGTGCCGCGGATACGGACCAGGCAGTGGCATGGATGTTCGCGGGAGGTCTGCGGGCCCGCTCGAAGGAGGCGCTGGCCAAAAAGGTCGCCCGGGCGCTCGGGAACGGCCGGATCGACCCGGCGTTCACCCGTGAGGGACCGCAGACGCGGCCACGCGGGCCCGTGGGCGGCAGACCGGTCGACAGCCCGATCGGATCTCGACCCGGCCAAGGCCCCTCGGAGCGAGCGGCCGCCGCGGGACCACTGGCGCTGTTGCCGGCTGCGCGGGCCGGCGACGAGACGGCAAGAGAACAACTGTGGCGGCGGTTCTACCGCGGTATCGCTGTGCTGGTCACAGGGGCGATGGCCGGCCGACGCGATCAGCGGCAGCTGGTCGAGCAGATCTTGCGGGAGGTCTTCGATCTCGCTTTCGATCCGAATGGGCCCGACGCGCCGGTGCGGGATGTCGAGAAATGGCTGCGCGCGATAGCTCGGGACGTAGTCGACCGCATGGTGTTCCGCCATATGTGCGCCGGTGTCGCCGCGGTGCTGCAGCACAAGGGGATGGAGTCGAGCCCGGCATACCGCCTGCTGATGGAACCGATCCCGGCAGATGCCGCCCGCCAGGCAATGGCAGCGCTGGCCGGCACGCGGTATGACCGGTGGTTGCGGCAGAATTTCTGGGTGGGCGGCAGCCCGGCCGACGGCGCGAATCTTCCGCAGTTCGATCACGCTGCCGTTCCACAGCTGTTGCGCGTTGTGGCAAAGGCTGTCGGCAAGGACGTTCCGGCGATACCGGAAGAACCCGACTCGTATCCGGCGGACGCGGCACTCGACCAGTTCGACGATGCCACTCATACCCCGCTGACGGAGCCGGCTGGTGCGCTCGGGGAAAAATCGGAACAAACGCATGACGGCTCCGACTCGGATGCTGCGCCGCCCTCCCCGGCCTTGCTGCGGGTGGTCCTGCTCCGCGACCCGTATCTGGTGATACCGCATCTGGTGAGTCTGCCCGGGCCGGAGTCACGGTATGCGGAATTGCATTTCGGGTACGACTTGCCCATAGACAAGGTGGCGGCGAGCACGGGCGACACCGAGAGCGCGGTTCGCGACGGGCTGGAGCGAATTGCCCAGTTGTCGGTCGGCAAGCTTCCCTCGGAGATGGTGGCGAGCTATCAGGATGCCCGTCCGGACCACGCCTTTACGATCGAGGATCTGGCGCGGGAGGCGGGGACGAGTCCCGCCGAGGCCGACGATGCGCTCAACGGTTCTCCCGGTGTGGACCCCGAGATTCGGCAGAAGGTGCTCGCGGCGGCCGATCGGATCCGGTACCACCGGGAGTTGCTGTGTGCGTTCATGTTCCATGACGGTCAGGCGTCCTGGGGACTGGATGGTCGAGTGCTGACCGCTGCGACGACGTCGGAGCTGGAGGGTGCGTTCGGTCGGCTGGGTTTGCTCGAGCAGCAGGTGATCGAATCGCGGTTCGGGGAGTTGCGGTCGGTCGCCGAGACGGCGGCGCGGTCGGGTATGCCGGAGTCCATGGTCCGGATGCTGGAGCGGAGCGCGGTGCGTGGTCTGGTCGAGGCGTTGGCCGCGGTTGTGGATCCGGCGGTGGTCGGGAAGTCCGGTGCTCCGGCTGCGGGGGTGCGGTTCGCCGGGTTCGAGGCCGTGGTGCGGTTGCGGCGGTTGGCGCGCGACTACCCGGGGGCGCTGCAACCGTCGGAGTTCGCGGCGGCGGAGCAAACACCCTTCTCGGCGGTCCGCCTGATCAACCGAGTTCACGGCATAGTTCCGAAGGAGGACGACTCCGCCGGTGCGGCGTCGCGGGCCCTGGCGCTACTGCGGGCCGCCCTTCGCGACCCGGATCCTGCGATACCGCATTTTCCGGATCTGTCCGAGCCGGAGGCACTGTATGCGGGACTGCACTTCGGGTACGGCTGGCCCATCCGCAAGATAGCGACAAGCACAGGCGTCGACCAGAAAACCGTCCACGACCGGCTCGCGCACTTTGCCCAGTTGTCTGTCGCGAAGCTTCCCCTGGCGACAGTGGCGAGGCATTGGGCTGCCGGTGCACACCGGCCATCCACCACCGCGGATCTGGCGGAGGCGGCCGAGACAAGTCCTGCCGGGGTCAGCAGGGCGCTCAACGGTTCGCCCGGTGTGGGTCCCGCGATGCGGCAGAAGGTGTTCGCGGCGGCTGATCGGCTCGGGTACCAGCGGAGCGATTTCGTTCTATTGCGCCGCGAGTTGTTGTGCGCCTTCATGTTCCATGACCGCCAGGCCTCCTGGGGACTGGATGGCCGAGTGCTGGCCGCAGCGACGAACGACGAGCTGAATGATGCGATCGGCCGGCTGGATGAGACCGCGCAGCGGGTGATCCTGGCGCGGTTCGAGGAGTTGCGGTCGGTCGCCGAGACGGCGGCGCGGTCGGGTATCGCGGAGTCCATGGTCCGGGAGTTGGAGCGGAGCGCGGTGCGTGGTCTGGTCGAGGCGTTGGCCGCGGTGGTGAAACCCGCGGTGGCCAGTGAGTTCGGTGCTCCTGCTGCGGGGGTGCGGTTCGCCGGGTTCGAGGCCGTGGTGCGGTTGCGGCGGTTGGCGCGTGACTATCCGGGGGTGCTGCAACCGTCGGAGTTCGCGGAGGCGGAGCAAGCGCCCTTTTCCGCTGTTCGCTTGATCGACCGGGTTCTCGGCTCGGCTTCTGTTGCCGGGGAGAGGCAGCCGCCCGCTGATTCTGCGCCGGCGCGGGGTGGGTCGGCGGCGCGTCCACCGCGGGGTGGTGGAGCGACGGCGGGGCTGCCGCCGGACCACTTGTCCTTCGACGATCCTGGCGGCCACGGCCTCGACGGCGCCCCTGCACGGTCGAAGGACCGCTCAGGGCGATGGCGGCCGGGCGGCCTCGACCCGAGCTTGGTGTATGTGGATACGCCGGGTGAACCCGGGGCGAGCGGAGTGCGCAACCGTGGCGCCGGCGGCCGACTGTCTTCCCGGTACTCCGCTACCGATGAACCCGTCGGCGGGCGCGCCGACAAGGCCGGCGGCCCGGAAGGTGACGGCACCCTGACAGGAGTTGACAGCCGGGAATCCGGTACCGGCGATCGCATAGGCGCGCGCCCTCGGAGTTCCGGCCCACAGCCGTTACGTGACCAGTTCGCCGAGCAAGTGCTACAACGGGCACGACAGGCTGTCGCAAAATCGGTCGAACGAGGTGTCATCGAGCTCGACGCAGCACAACAGCGACAGATGGCACTTGACATCACCGACGAGACATTCGCTATCGCCACACAATTGTTGACCGACGCCACGGCCACTCGAATCGGCCAGCAGCTCGCCCACATCACCGCACGGACCATCCAGAGCCATGTCCGGACCGAGCAACTCCGCCAGCGTGTCCTCGCCGCGCTCCCCGAACGCTTGCGCAGTGGGTCATATGGGCAAGCACTTCGATTGGTTCCGCGACACGAACTGCAGGAGCGTCTCCGCGACCTCGCCACCCGACATCCTCTTCAATACCGTAGTCTTCTCGACCCCGATGGCCCCGCGTCGGATCTACATCTGCCTTATGCCGCGTTCACTGTCGCGCAGATTCCTCGATCGGAAAACGCCCTACGGCATATCGGCGAAGCCACCACAGGCGCCAGAAAAAGAGGTCCGGCGCCAGAGGAGTTCGTCGCCAAGCTCGCGGTAAGCTCGTCCGCCGACGACCTCCAGAGCGTTGCAGCCGGCCATGGCTGGCGGACCGCATTGACGTCTGCCCTCCGTAGAGCGCTGCACGCCGGAAAATTCGACGAGGGCGAGAAACTCACCTCGGCCGCGGAGCTCGCCGCACACTTGAACGCACCGGAACGTAGCCTCACACGGGCGTACCAGGACCTGGCCGAAAAAGGCTACCTGGTGGCGCGCGGCGGCGGCGGCACCACTGTGACCCCCGAGGACCAATGGCCGCACCGGCCCCGCTTTCTCGCGATCCCGAGTGCCTCCGTCCATGCCACAGCTCCGTTGACCCCGGAGGAGCTGGTCGCCGGACTCGACAAGGTTTCAGCGGTGGATCCTGCCCTCCGCCAGGCGCCTGAAAGGGAACGGCATACCGTTCTCCTCACCACGTTGCACCGCGCGCTGATCGATGGCGCATTCGAGGAAGGTTGTCGCCTCCCTCCGTCCCGGGAACTCGCCGGATACCTCGATATGCCGAAGGACCGGGTCGCACACGCGTATCGCAAATTGGTCGAAGACGGTTACCTGGTCGTACGCGTTCCGCTGGGTACATTTGTTGCGAGCGAGGAACAATGGCCGAACGATCGAAGACCACCGGTTGTTTTCCGTCTCTCTCCTGAAGAGTTCCTCCGCAAAATCACGAGGTCCGCCGGCCCGGAGTTCCGTGCGCACCAGGCGTCCCAGAGCGATTGGCACAGTGTGCTGGTCGATGCGATCGTATCCGGTGAGTTCGAGGAGGGGGAGCTCTTTCCGTCGGCCCGGGAAGTCGCCGGGTACCTCGATATGCCGAGAGACCGCGTCGCACAGGCGTATCGCAATCTGGTCGAGGTCGGTTTTCTGGCCACTGACAAGGTCAAGGGTACCGCTGTGGCGAGCGAAGATCAGTGGCCGGCGGACTGGCAGCCACCGATCGCGGTCAAGCTTTCTGTCGAGGAGTTCGTCACCGAACTCACGGGGTCCTCGGATCCGGATTCTTTGATGGAGCAGGCGACGGCGGGTGGCCGGCGCGTGTCGTTCGGTGGTGCGCTGCTGACCGCGTTGCATCGAGCGCTTCTCGCCGGCGCATTCCGAGAAGCGCAACGGCTCCCGTTTCTCCAGGAACTCGCTGAATACTTCGGGGAATCGACAAAGACCGTCGGCTTGGTTTATCGGCAGTTGGCCGAGGCCGGCTATCTGGTATCAGGCCGAGGCCTGCATACTTCGGTGGCGAGCGAAGATCAGTGGCCGACGAATTGGCAGCCACCGATCGCGGTCAAGATTTCTGTCGAGGAGTTCGTCACCAAGCTCACGGGGTCCTCGGATCCGGATTCTTTGATGGAGCAGGCGACGGCGGGTGGCCGGCGCGTGTCGTTCGGTGGTGCGCTGCTCACCGCGTTGCACCGAGCGCTTCTCGCCGGCGCATTCGAAGAAGCGCAACGGCTCCCGTTCGGCCGGGAACTCGCTGAATATTTCGGAGTGTCGACAAAGACCGTTGGCTTGGTTTATCAGCAGTTGGCCGAGGCCGGCTATCTGGTTTCGGTGCGAAGCCAGCATACTTCGGTGGCGAGCGAAGATCAGTGGCCGACGGACTGGCAGCCACCGATCGCGGTC
>NZ_BAGJ01000136.1 GCF_000308775.1 Nocardia testacea NBRC 100365 | reverse complement strand
GGTCGGCACCGCGCGCTGTGTGGCCGGCACCTGCGGCTGCGGCCCGGATTGCGCGGGCTGCGGGGTGGGCGCGGTGGGCGGCGTCGTCGGGGCCACCGGTGTGGTGGGAGCCTGCGCGGGCCGCGGCGCCGGTACCGGCTGCGACGTCGGAGCCGGTACCGAGCGCGGTGCGGCCTGGGCGGGCGTCGACGGGCGAGCCGAACAGCGGCCGGTCGGTGGGCAGGTTGACGAAACTCGGCGCGGCCGGATCCAGCGCCAGGTGCTGCGGCGCCAGCTCGCTGTCGTTGAGCATGGGCCGGAACGCCAGCGCCTTCGGTGAATTGCCCGCGAACACGTCGAGCCGCAACCGGTGCCCGGGTGCCAGCACCGCCTGGATCGGGATGACCGCGATATCGAGCGTCACGGGCTCGCCCGGCACCACCTTCTGCACACTGTCGAGAGTGAGCGGGTTGTGCGGCGCGGTGAGATCGCCGTTGGCCGAACGCGTACTGCGGGACTCGTCGATCGCCCGCAGCGACGCGGTGAGCTGGCCGGTGCTCAGTACGGTCGAGGTCCCGTCGGGCGCCACATCGTTGACCGTGACGTTCCAGTAGCCGTCCGCGGCGTCGTGCACGGTGTTGAGGTGCACATTGATCGGGCCGGACAGCACCGTGCGTTCGGCGATCGGCTCGCTGGTGAAGGTGAGCGCGTTGCGTTCGGCGATCCGCGAGTCCTTGGCGCACATGTCCAGCGCCGCCCCGATCCCCGCCGAACCCTGCGCCATGTCACGCGAACAGAAGTTGGTCAGCCCCGGGGAGACGGTGAGCCGGTCGGGCGCGCCCGGTGCCGCGGTGAGCGAGCCGTCGTGCACGGAATCGGCGGTCGTCCCGCTGGCGGCTCCCGACAGGTACACCCGCCGGTGCGTCATACCCGGCTGCGGGAACTGGTCGAGCACCACCCAGTCCCCGCCCTGCTCCCAGACGATCACCGGACCGTAGTCGGTGATGCCGTTGTCGATGTCCTTGAGCCAGTGGTCGAACCACACGCGCTGCAGCACATCCAGGCGCGGCGGGGCCCCGGGGCGGCCGGTTCCGGCCCCGGGGTTGGCGTGGTAGGTATCGCCGACGATGAGCTGTTTGCGGCCCGGCGGCAGCGGGATGTCGTTGTACAGCGTGGTCGCGCTGTTGGCGAAGATGTCGTGCCAGCCGCCGTAGACGAAGGTCGGCACGGTGATCTTCTCCGGATGGCCCATGATGCCCTGGCGGAAGGCGCTGTTCTCGTCCAGCGCGTCGGCCAGGGCCGGCGGCATATTCCGCAGCGAGGGGGTGAGCAGCGCCTGGGCGAGGAGATCGTAGTTGGTCGCGGGGTCGGCCATGCGGTCGCTGAGCCACTGCCAGTCGAAGGTGCCGTTGAGCATGGCCTTCACATCGGGCATGAGTTTCGCCTGGTTCACCTGGTTCAGCCACAACGGCAGGAAGGTCACGCCCACCCCGCCGCCCGGCGCCACCACATCGCGCATGAGATCGCTGCCCGGTTCGACGGGGAAGATGGCCTGGAGCGGTTTCGGCGCGTTCTCCGCGGCACGCAACTGGTTGATCCCGGCATAGGACCCGCCACTCATGGCGACCCGCCCGTTGGACCAGGGCTGCCGGGCCGACCATTCGATCACCTCGCGGGTGTCGAGCTGTTCACGCTCACCGAGGGTGTCCCACAGGCCCTGCGACTGCCCGGTACCGCGCACATCCACGGAGACGACGGTGTAACCGGCCTGGACGAGCCGGCTGTCGAGCCCGAGCACGGTGGCCACCGTGCCGCCGTCCAGAGCGTGCAGGAGATCCTCGAACCCGCTGATGGGAGTGCCGGTGAGGTTGATCCGGCGCACCAGGTCCATGGTCCATCGCCGCACTTCGGGATCACTCATGGCCGAATCGATCATGCTGGACATCATTTTCGAGTACGGCGTCATGGTGACGATCGTCGGCAGCGGCCGGGTCTCCACCGCTCCGCCGGCCGCGGCCGGCCGGTACACATCGGCTTTCAGCACCACACCGTCGCTCATGGTGATCAGTACGTCTTTGTCGATCTGCGTTTCGGGATAGGGCTGTGGGCCGTCGTGCAGATCGGTCCACTGCTGGGCGAGTTCGGCGGGCGATACCGCCGGGGAGGTGTCCCGCTGCACCGGGTGGCGCGCGGATTGCGCTGCCACCACCAGGATCACGGTCACGATGACAACCACGGTGGCGGCCGCGGCGGCCGCGAGCCCGTGAACCCGGTACAGCCGCATGAACAAACCCTCCACCTCGTGGTTCCGGTTTCCGCGCACAGGTGGGGCCGACAATAGCAATCGGCTCTTATGGAACCGGGTTACGACGCGCGGACGCGGCCGATCACCGAAAACCGAGGTGGGGCGTCCGGGTGGCCGAGCCCGCGCGAGGCCTCAGTTCGTGCGCCGCGCCCGCAGGACGAGATCCTTGACCTGATGTCCGGCGGCGGGCCGGTCGCGATCGCGCCTTTCGTCGACCTCCACGGTCCAGTCGTCGCCGAGTAGTTCCACGATCTCGGACGGCTGATAGAACTCGTAGGGGTCGAACCGAGGCGAGGGCCCCTCGCCCTCGTGCGCATGTTCGCCCCCGTGCGAATGCTCCTCGCGCGAGGGGAATTCGGTGGGGTCGTGCGCGACGAAGAGCAGAGTCCCACCGGGGGCCACGGCCTCGAGCAGTCCACGCACGGTGGCGTGATCGGTTTCGTGCGCGATCGGGAAATAGTGCGCCGACACCAGATCGAAGGAGCGGGCCGGCATCGGCGTGACGGTGATATCGGCGCGCTGCCACGAGATCTCCGGGTGCCCGGCCGCCGCACGGTCCAGCGCGACCTGCGAGATATCGACCGCGGTGACCTGCCAGCCGCGCTCGGCCAGCCAGTAGGCGTCCGCTCCCTCGCCGCAGCCGAGATCGAGGGCCTGACCGGGTGCCATACCGGTCACTTCCGCGACGAGTGCGTCATTGGGCAACCCGCTGAACCGCTGTTCGCTCTCGCCGTACATATCATCCCAGAACTGCTGGTCCATCCGTTGCTCCTGATCTCGTGAGGTGTGTTTCCCAGCATCCGGGCAAACAGCTGGCTTGACAAATTTATTTGCCAGTTCTGCAATAGAGACATGGATCGGGAGTTCGGCGAGGTCATCGAGGCGATCGGCCCGCGGCTGCGCGAACTGCGCCGCCGCAACGGCACGACGCTCGCGGCGCTGTCCGAGGTCACCGGTATCCCGGTGAGCACCCTGTCGCGCCTGGAATCCGGCCAGCGAAAACCCAGCCTCGAACTGCTGCTACCGCTGGCCAAAGCCCATCAGGTGCCGCTGGACGAACTGGTCGACGCACCGGAGACCGGAGACCCCCGGGTGCACACCCGGCCGGTGACCCGGCACGGTCAGACCTTCATCCCGCTGACCCGCCGCCCGGGCGGCCTGCAGGCCTACAAGCAGATCCTGTCCGGCCGCGCCACCGCCGAGCCCGAGATGCACACCCACGAGGGTTACCACTGGCTCTATGTACTCAACGGCAGACTCCGGCTCATCCTCGGCGACCGCGACATGATCCTGACCCCCGGTGAAGTGGCCGAATTCGACACCCATCTGCCGCACTGGTTCGGCAACGCCGACGAGCATCCGGTGGAGTACCTGAGCATCTACGGACCCCAGGGCGAGCGGTTCCACATCAAGGCCAGATATCGCCCGGGGTGAATTCGGACAACGCCGCTACGCTGCGGAAATGTAGATAGTTATTTCTTCGTGATCCGCATTGTCCGTGTCGTTTACCGATCGGCGCACGATCACGCGAAATATGACTCCCCGGGTTTGCAGGACCGACATATAGCTGTGGTGTATTTCCAACGCTGTTCGAGCAGTCGGTGATGTTCTCCTCGCGCATTCGGCGGTGCGAACCGTCGCGCTCCCACCGGCTCTCGACCCGAGCACGGAGGACCGCAATTATGGATTCTGTACCGATACGTCAGCGCTGCGCCGCACTGGCTCTTTTCGCCGCCGCGGCCGGCGCCATTCTCGGAACAACAGCACCTGCCCAGGCCCAGCCGGTCACACTGCCCGGCCTCGGCACCTTCGAAATTCCCGATCAGATCCCCCTGCCGGCCGGAATCCCCGGTATCGGCGCGCTCACCCCACCGGTGGCGCCCGCCCCGGCCGTCGGCGATATCGCGGTCGCGGCGGCACGCAGCAAGCTCGGGGCGCCCTATGTATCCGGCGGTACCGGACCGAACGTCTTCGACTGTTCGGGGCTGGTGCAGTGGGCCTACCAGCAGGCCGGAGTGCAGGTACCGCGTACCAGCTGGTCCCAGCTCTCCGCCGGCACCCCGGTGCCACTCGACCAGCTACATGTCGGCGATGTGATCTCCTACAGCGGCGGAGGCCATTCGGCGCTGTACGCCGGCGACGGTCAGGTGATCCACGCCGCGACCACCACGGTCGAGATATCGCCCATGTCGTATTCGCCCGTGGTCGGAGCACGCCGCTTCTGACCCGGGCCGCACCGTGGTTCCCCATCGACCGGCGGCAAGCCCGCACCACAGCCTCGGGCCCACGGCGCACCTCACGGAACACGGCCCTCGGGACCGGGGTAGTCCCGAGGGCCGTGTTCGGTGATCAGAGACGTTCGATGATGGTGGCGTTCGCCAGGCCGCCCGCCTCGCACATGGTCTGCAGCGCGTACCGCCCGCCGGTCTGCTCGAGATGGTTGACCATGGTGGCCAGGATTCGCACACCAGAGGCGCCCAGCGGGTGCCCCAGCGCGATGGCCCCACCGCGCGGATTCAGCTTCTCCGGGTCGGCGTCCAACTCA
Source organism: Nocardia testacea NBRC 100365 (assembly GCF_000308775.1). Taxonomy (GTDB): domain Bacteria; phylum Actinomycetota; class Actinomycetes; order Mycobacteriales; family Mycobacteriaceae; genus Nocardia; species Nocardia testacea. The sequence goes on along the minus strand of NZ_BAGJ01000136.1, from coordinate 18,604 downwards.
TGCTGCCAGACCAGCGGCACGGGCGCGAACGCCTCGTTGACCTCGTAGGCGTCGATATCGTCGATCGTCAGCCCGGCCCGCTCCAGCACCTTCTTCGAGGCCGGTACGGGCGCGGTCAGCATGAGCAGCGGATCGTCGCCCACCACCGCGAAGGAGTGGAAACGCGCCCGCGGCCGCAGACCGAGCTTCGTGGCGGCCTGCTCACTCATGATGAGCGCCGCCGACGCACCGTCGGTGAGGGGCGAGGAGTTGCCCGGGGTGATGGACCAGTTGATCTCCGGGAACCGCTGCGTGTACTGCTCGTCGGCGAACGCCGGCTTCAGGCCCGCGAGCTTCTCGGGGGTGGATCCGGCCCGGATGGTCTCATCCGCGGTCAGCTCGCCGGCCGCCACCAGCTCGCGATCGAACCCGCCGGCCGCGGCGGTCTCGGCCGCCAGCCGATGCGACCGGGCCGCGAATTCGTCGAGGGTGGCCCGGTCGAATTTCCAGCGCGCCGCGAGGATCTCCGCGGCCACACCCTGCTGCACCAGGCCCTCCGGGTACCGATGCGCGATGGGACCGCGGTTGGCGTCCTGCCCCTGCGCGTTGGAGAACATGGGCACCCGGCTCATCGACTCCACACCGCAGGCGATGGCGATATCGTAGGCGCCGGCGATCACGCCCTGCGCGGCGAAATGCGCGGCCTGCTGACTGGACCCGCACTGCCGGTCCACCGTGGTGGCCGGTACCGATTCGGGGAACCCGGCGGCCAGCACAGCCGTGCGGGAGATATTGAAGGCCTGCTCCCCGCTCTGGGTCACGCAGCCGCCGATCACATCGTCGACCAGCGCCGGATCCAGATCATTGCGCTGCAACAGCTCGGTGAGCACTCCGGCCAGCAGCGTCGCCGGGTGCACCCCGGACAGCCCACCACCGGCTTTACCCTTCCCGGACGGCGTGCGAACCACATCGACGATGACGGCGGACTGCATAGTCCCTCCTGAAATGCTCGTTCCGGCCGGTCAAGTTAATGACCGTTCGCTTTAAGTTAACACGGATTCGCATGGTTGGACCAGAGTGCCCCACACGGGCTCAGCCCATCGGTGCCGCCGGAAACCGGCACGACGCGCAGTGGTGCGACCGTCACGCAAAGGACCCGGCTTATTCGATACCGCGCTCGGGATGCGCGAGGCGGAGGTCGTCGTATTACGCCGATGTCGCGACCACACGCGCCAGGGGGCAATTCGACATGACGTACGGAGCGACCGCTGTGATCGGAGTACGCGCGGCCACCGGTACGATCGCAGGAGATTCGAGCGGTCGCATCAGGAGGAGGGGCGGCGCGGCTCATGATCCGCCTTCATCCCATGCCATATCCGGCCCGGCGCGAATCGTAGTCCACGAGGTGCTGCACGAAGTCTGCTTGGGTCATGGTGTTCGCCAGCAGATCGATATCGTGCGGGAAATCCGGTACCCGACCCAGGTGGTACTGGGCCGCGCCTGCGATGTAGGTGCGGGTGACCGCATCGGACCCATTCTTCATCTGGGGTGACTCGAAAAGCTTGAAGTGAGATTCGGATAATCATCGGTGATACGGGTGCCCAGATCCGAGGTCGCGAACAGCGCCGGCTTCCCGGAGCGGGATCGCAGCAGGTTCCAATACTCTTCTCTCCAGTCCGCCGCTGCCGGTTCCCGGCCCAGGCCACGAAGACGGCCGACCATCGCATTGGCCGCATCGGCCTGCCATCCGGCGAAGTCCCGCAGCCTGTCCACTTTGTCCGAGGCTTCTTCGGGTAGGGGCATGGGATCATTTATCAGGCGACCGGGGAAGGGGAAATCGGTCGGTTCGACACGTCCGTTGCCGGCGTGCTCGATCCGCTGGGCCCCCTCTCGTATCGGTAGCCGGTGACTCTTCGCGAGGCCGGGCCCGAGGCGCTGAACCATCAGCTCACCCAATGCGTTCGCAAGCTTTTGTAGAACTTCGTTGAGGGGCGTTGCCGACATCAGGACAGTCGAACCTCTGCAGGCGGTGGAATCAGTTCTCGATCCGGACGGTGGGGGTAGCGATCAACGCCACCAGACGATGCGGCACGGCCCTCCCCTCGCACGTCGGTCGCTGTCGCACGGTCTCACACCCGACCATGAAGTCGCAGATAGGTGCTGCGACCGATGAGCACATCGGGTCGGCCCGGAAGCGAACCGCACGACTTCATTTCGAAACCGTCAAACGCGTTGGCCCCGAGGTCCGTTCACGTATCGTACGCCGATCCATCCGGCCAGCAGGTGCCGAGCGGGGACGGCTCGGCAATACGCGTCGGCCTGCGATTTCAGAACCCTGCAGCAAACCGGCCGCCTCGGCCGCCGCCCGCCCCATCATCAGCCGCGTGGATCGACCAGGAAACGACTACGCGGGGTATGGGTCCCGCAAAGTCACCGGCGTGTGCGCCACCTCCGACACTTTTTCGGGAAAGCGCGCACCGGCCACATAGAACCGGGCGCGAGTCCGTCCCACCGGTTCCAAGATCTGCCGACGCACCAACTCACGGAGGTCACGCTGGGCCTGCTGGAGACTTGAGCTCTCACCCTGCTCGTACCGGCTGCGGCGCACCCGGCCCGCCATCGCGACGTCGTGCAACGCGGTGACGAGCCGCTCGTCGAGCGACTCGGTAACGGCGAACTCCAGCAGTTGTTCCCACACGCGTCCGGATCGAACGAAGCGTGCATGCACGGTCTGCGCCTGCTGGTGATAGGCGGTCAGATTGAATCGGATCCACTCCGATACATCCTGGTCCGGTCGGTACTCGCTGCCCCGGCGACCCAGGACCTGGTAGTACTCCCACGTATTGCCCGGTCGGCCGAGCCATGCCTCGATCGAAGAGAACTCGGGGGCGAGCACCCCTTCCCGCGCGATCATCAGCGTCTGCAGTGAGCGCGACATCCGGCCGTTACCGTCCGCCCACGGGTGAATCGACACCAGATGCAGATGGGCCATCGCGGCGCGAACCAGCGGATGGGTGCCGTCTGCGGCGTCGAGCCAGTCAACCAACTCCGCCATCAGCGCGGGCACCGCATCGGCGTCCGGCGCGGTATACGCGGCAATGCTCGGATCGCGGGCATCGGTCACATAGACCGGACCTCGCCGCCACTGCCCCGCCGGCTTACGCGGAGAATGCCGATGCCCCTGCAACATCCAGTGCAGCGCGTTCAGCAGCCCCTTGCTGTAGGCGAAATCGTCGACATCGTGCAGTGTCTGGATGTAGGTCATCATCTGCTCATAGGCGAGCGTCTCGGCGCGGTTCTCCTCGGAGATATCCACATCGCGCTCTCCGGCGAGCAGGTCCTCGACGTCGATGGTGGCCACCTTGAACCCCTCGATCGAGTTCGACGCCGCCACGGCATCCACGAGTCCCTCCCAGGGCGCCACTGCTGGAAGGTTTCACTTCGAAGGCGACTCGGCTGCGCGCGCTGCGTCTCCGGGCCACCACTTCGGTTTCCGGGCTACCGTCCGCTCGGCCGCCCTTACCGGATCCGCTCCCACCCCCGCCGCTCCGGCCGCGACCCCAGCTCCCGGTCCCGGCTGCGATAGACGATATAAGGCCTGGTCAGGTACCCTATCGGCATCGAGAACACATGGACCAGCCGGGTGAACGGCCAGAAGGCGAACAGCAGCCAGGCGGCGATCACGTGGAGCTGGAAACCGAGGGGCACGGCCAGGATCAGGTCCGTGTCGGGGCGGAAGGACAGGATGGAGCGGAACCAGGGGGAGACCGTCTCCCGGTAATCGTGCGGGTGGTTGTCGGCATTGTTGACCAGTGTGGTGCCGAAACCCAGCAGCAGCGTGCCGAGCAGCAATACGTACATGATCTTGTCGTTGCGGGTGGTGGCGGAGAAGACGGGACCGGTGGTGCGGCGGCGGTAGATCAGGATGGCCGCGCCGGCCAGGGTGGCGACACCGGCCAGGATGCCGAGCCCGGCGGAGGCCGCGTGGTACACCGAATCGCTGATGCCGACGGACTCGGTCCACCTTTCGGGGATGAGCAGGCCGACGATATGACCCACGATCACCAGCAAAATCCCGTAGTGGAACAGCGGACTGCCCAGGCGCAGCAGGTGGCTCTCGTAGAGCTGGGAGGAGCGGGTGGTCCAGCCGAATTTGTCGTAGCGGTAGCGCCAGTAGTGGCCCACCAGGAAAGTCGCGATGGCGGCGTAGGGCAGGGCGACCCACAGCAGGATATCGATCGCGGTGAGATTCTCACCCGGCGCGGCGAGCGGCACGGAGTTCATGGAGTTCATCGGCACGCCTCCGTGTTGATCTGCGACGCGTCCGGCGCGGCGGGCCGGGGCCCCCGTGACCCCGGTTCTTCATTCCGCCGCTCGGTCGCCGTGCGCCTTCGCTCTGTCGCTGTGGAACCGGGGCGGACCCCGACCTCGAATGGCGGCGATCCCGGGAAGGTCGCGGCCGTCTCCGTGTCCCCCGGTGACGCCGGTGGTACGACCGGATCGGGGAGGTATTGCGGCGGGGCGAAGGGGGCGAGGCCGACGGCCTCCTCCGGTGGGCCCGCGGCGATGAGCCGGGCGACGGCGTCCTGTTCGGATCCGGCGAGCGCGGGGAGGGTGGCGGTGATCGATTCGAGGACGTCGGCCCAGGGCGAGCCGGTCTCCCGCAGGCCGCAACGCATCACCTCGAGACCGGCCCGGTGCTCGGTGAGCAGACGCAACCCGGTCTCGGCATTGCCGGACGCGGCGAATTCCAGCACCACGGACAGATGGTCGGGCAGTTCCTCCTCGGAGAGTTTCAGCCCGGCCTCCCGGTAGGCCTGCTTGAACCGCAACAGAGCGACGCCGCGTTTGCGGGTGTCGCCATAGGCGAAGTAGGTGAGGTAGGGGCTGAACCGTTTGCGGTGGTCGAAGGTCGCCACATAATCGGCGGCGAGTTCGAAAACCGAGCGGGTTCGGACATGGCCGAGGAACCGGGTGAGCGGGGCGCCGACCGGAGGCGGCAGCGTCGCCGCCACCGTGCTCAGCAGATCGAGATTGCGGCGCAGGGCTTCGTCCGGATAGCCGAGCAGCAGGGACTGCACCTGCCAGGCGGCGGCTCGGGCGGCCGGGTCCAGGGCTTTCGCCCCGCTCGCCCTCATCGCGGCCGCTCCACGTCGCCGGGTCGCTGGTTTACCCCCTCCGGCGGGAACAGCCCATCGGGGACCTTCCCGTCCCAGTTGAGCAAATTCACCCGGCCGCGGCCGCCGACGCTGGTAGCGGTCTCGGAGGTCTGCCGGTTGCGCAGCATCCGGAAGTTCTCCACGGCGATGGGCGAGACCCCGCCCGAATTCTCGCCGAACGGGCCGGAGCCGGTCATTCCGGGACCGCCGTCGTAGTCCAGGCTGCATTCGGTGGCGAGTTCTTCCAGCCCGTGCGCCGATTCGGTGTGCGCGGGCGGAACAACATAGCGCTCGTCGTATTTGGCCAAGGCCAGCAGGCGGAACATATCGTAGATCTGTTCACCCGACATACCGACTGCCTCGGCGATGCGCTCCTGGGGTTCCCGGCCGAGATTGATATCGCGCATATAGCTGCGCATGGCGGCCAGCCGGCGCAGGATCGCGGTCACCGGTCCGGGATCCCCGGCAGTGAACAACTGCGCGAGATAGTCCACCGGAATTCGCAATGCCTCGATCGCGGCGAAGAGATTGCCGTGATCCTCGGCGTCGTGGCCGGTATCGCGCACGACATCGACCACCGGCGACAGCGGCGGGATGTACCAGACCATGGGCAAGGTGCGGTATTCCGGATGCAGCGGCAGCGCGACCTTGTAGGTGTTGATCAGCGAATAGATCGGCGAGCGGTCGGCGGCCTCCACCCAGTCCCAGGGAATACCCGCACGTTCGGCTTCCCGCCGTACCTCGGGGTCGGCGGGATCGAGGAAGACCTCTCGTTGCGCTTCGTAGAGACCGTGTTCGTCCGGGGTGGACGCGGCCTCCAATACCTTGTCGGCGTCGTAGAGAACCAGCCCGATATAGCGCAACCGACCCACGCAGGTCTCGGCGCACACCGTCGGCAGCCCGACCTCCACCCGCGGGAAACAGAAGGTGCACTTCTCGGCTTTACCGGTGCGGTGATTGAAATAGACCTTCTTATAGGGACAGCCCGAGACACACATCCGCCAGCCGCGGCACCGGTCCTGGTCCACCAGCACGATGCCGTCCTCGCTGCGTTTGTAGATCGCGCCCGAAGGACACGATGCCGCGCAGGACGGATTCAGGCAGTGTTCGCAGATCCGCGGCAGATAGAACATGAAGGTCTGCTCGAATTCGAAACGCACCTGTTCGGACAGTTTGCGCAGCAGCGGATCGCGGTGGCCGTATTCGGGTGCGCCACCGAGATCGTCGTCCCAGTTCGCCGACCATTCGATTTTCGTATCCCGGCCGGTGATCAGCGATTTCGGCCGGGCGACCGGAGTGTGTCGCTGGGCCGGTGCGGTGGTCAGATTCTCGTAGTCGTAGGTCCAGGGTTCGTAGTAATCACTCAGGGCGGGCAGAATCGGATTGCTGAAGATGGTGAACAATTTGCGCCAGCGCCCGCCGCCCTTCAATTCCAGCCGGCCGCGCCGGTTGAGCTCCCAGCCGCCGCGCCACCGATCCTGGTCCTCGTAGGTGCGCGGGTATCCCTGTCCCGGCCGGGTCTCCACATTGTTGAACCACACGTATTCCACGCCCGACCGATTCGTCCACGCCTGTTTGCAGGTGACCGAACAGGTATGGCAGCCGATACATTTGTCGAGGTTCATCACCATCGCCATCTGCGCCATCACCCGCATCAGTAGCTCACCTCCTGGCTGCGACGGCGGATCACGGTCACCTCGTCGCGTTGATTACCGGTGGGTCCGAGATAGTTGAACGCGAAACTGAGCTGGGCGTAGCCGCCGATGAGGTGGCTGGGTTTGACCAGCAGCCGGGTCAGCGAGTTGTGGATGCCGCCGCGATGTCCGGAAGTTTCGCTGATCGGCACATCGATGAGCCGGTCCTGCGCGTGGTACATGTACACGGTTCCGGCGGGCATGCGGTGCGAGACCACCGCCCGCGCCACCACCACACCGTTGCGGTTGACCGCCTCGACCCATTCGTTGTCGGCCACACCGATGGTGGCGGCGTCCGCGGGCGCCATCCAGATCGTGGGCCCGCCCCGCGAAAGACTCAGCATGAACAGGTTGTCCTGGTATTCGGAGTGGATGGACCATTTGCTGTGCGGGGTGAGATAGCGGACCGTCACCCCCAGCTCCCCGGTCGAGCCGAGTACGGGTTCGCCGAACAGCGCGGCCATGTTCAGCGGCGGCCGGTACACCGGGAGCCCCTCGCCGAGTTCGGTCATCCAGTCGTGGTCGAGATAGAAATGCTGGCGGCCGGTGAGCGTATGCCAGGGTTTGCGGCGTTCGATATTGATGGTGAACGGCGAATACCGGCGGCCCCCGGTTTCCGAACCCGACCATTCCGGCGAGGTGATCACCGGCACCGGCGCGGCCTGGGTGTCGGCGAAGGTGATCTGTTTCCCCTCGTGTTCGGCGGCCAGATCGGCCAGGCGCACTCCGGTGCGCTGTTCGAGGCTGCGGAAACCTGCGGTGGCCAGCCGGCCGTTGGTGGTGCCCGACAGCGCCAGGATCGCCTCACAGGCCTGGATACCGCGCTGCAGAGACGGCCGTCCGTCGGCCGGGCCACCGCGGACCACCCCGTTCTTGTGCCGCAGGTATTCGACTTCGGGCCCGAAATCGAAAGTGACCCCTTTGGTGGTGCCGCCGAGTTTCTCCGCCAGCGGGCCCAGCGCCGTCATCTTCGCCCCGATGGCACCGTAATCGCGCTCCACCACCACCAGTTTCGGCATGGTGACGCCGGGGACCGGTTCGGCGTCCCCGTTCTTCCAGTCCGCGACCCGGCCGTGCGGAGTGGCCAGTTCGTCCGGAGTGTCGTGCAACAGCGGCACCGCGACCACATCCTTGCGCACCCCGAGCCGCGGACCGGCGAGTTCGCTGAACTTCTCGGCGATCACGCGGAAGGCGTCCCAATCGGTGCGGGTCTGCCAGGGCGGTGCGATGGCGGGGTTGAACGAGTGCACGAAGGGATGCATATCGGTGGTGTTGAGATCGTGCTTCTCGTACCAGGTCGCGGCGGGCAGCACGATATCGGAGAACAGGGTGGTGCTGGTCATCCGGAAATCCAGGGTCAGCAGCAGGTCGAGTTTGCCGCGCGGCGCTTCCGGCCGCCACACCACATCACGCGGGCGCGCGCCGGCCGGCGTGGGTTTGGCGCGCAGCGACGATTCGGTGCCGAGCAGGTGTTCGAGAAAATATTCGTTGCCCTTGGCCGAGGAACCGAGCAGGTTGGCCCGCCACACATTCAGGATCCGCGGGAAGTTCTCCGGGGAGTCGGGGTCCTCGCAGGCGAACCGCATCCGTCCCGAGCGCAGTTCGGAGATCACATGGCCGGCGACCGAGCCGCCCTCGGCCGCGGCGGAATCGGCCAGTTCCAGCGGGTTACGGTCGAAGGTCGGATACGACGGCATCCAGCCCAGCCGCGCGGATTGCGCGATCACATCGGCGGTGCTCATACCCGCCAGCCGCCCGGCGCCCGGCGTCGCCGAGAGTTTGTCGGCACCGAACCAGTCGTAGCGGAACTGATCGGAGTGCAGATACCAGAACGCGGTCTGGATCATCTGCCGCGGCGGCCGCGACCAGTCCAGGGCCGAGGCCAGCTGGGTCCATCCGGTGACCGGGCGGCATTTCTCCTGACCCACATAGTGCGCCCAGCCACCGCCGTTCACGCCCTGGCAGCCGGTGAGCGTGGTCAGGGTGAGGAAGGCGCGGTAGATCGTGTCGGAGTGGAACCAGTGGTTGGTACCGGCGCCCATGATGATCATCGAGCGGCCGTGGCTCTCCTCGGCATTGGCCGCGAACTCCCGCGCGATCCGCAGGACCACGGCGGCCGGGACACCAGTGATCGTCTCCTGCCAGGCGGGGGTGTAGGGCTGGGAGAAATCGTCGTAGTCGATCGGCCAGGCCCCGGGGAGCCCGTCCCGGTACACGCCGTACTGCGCCAGCATCAGGTCGAACACTGTGGTGACCAGATGACCGTTCACCCGCCGCACCGGTACCCCGCGCCGGATCGTCGTGTCGTCCCCGCCCGCGGTGTCGAACCGCGGCAGCAGCACGGGTACCGCCGCCTCGCCGAACAGCGTCAGCTGGGGCACCACACCCTCGAGGTCGAGATTCCAGTTCCCCATGCCACTCTGGCCGTAGCGGTGACCGACCGAACCGTTCGGGACCACCGGACGACCGTCGGTATCGAGCACCACCGTTTTGAACGCGGCGTTCTCCACCCCGGCGTGCTCGTCGAGGTCGGCGGCGGTCAGGAACTTGCCCGGGGCGTAGCCGTCGTCGGTCTCCTCCAGCCGGACCAGGAACGGCAGATCGGTGAACTGGCGTACGTAGCCGGTGAAGTACGGCACCTCGCGTTCCACGAAGAACTCACGCAGCACCACCTGCCCCATCGCCATGGCCAGCGCCCCGTCGGTGCCGGGATGCGGGGCCAGCCATTCGTCGGCGAACTTCACATTGTCGGCGTAGTCCGGGGAGACCGCGACGACCTTCTGCCCGCGGTAGCGCGCCTCGGCCATCCAGTGCGCGTCCGGGGTCCGGGTCACCGGCAGATTCGACCCCCACATGATCAGATAGCCCGCGTCCCACCAGTCACCCGATTCCGGGACATCGGTCTGGTCGCCGAACACCTGCGGCGAGGCCACCGGAAGATCGGCGTACCAGTCGTAGAAGGACAGCATCGTCCCGCCGATCAGCGAGACGAACCGGGCGCCGGAGGCGTGCGACACCATCGACATGGCCGGAATCGGTGAAAACCCCGCGATCCGGTCCGGGCCGTACCGGGCGATGGTGTACACATGGGCGGCCGCGATCAGCTCGGTCGCCTCGTCCCAGGTAGCCCGCACCAGACCGCCCTTACCGCGCGCGGATTTGTACCGCCGGGCCGAATCCGGGTCCTCGACGATCGTTTCCCAGGCGGTCACCGGGTCGCCGGTGGCGGCCTTCGCGGCGCGGTACATCTCCAGCAGCTCACCGCGCACATACGGGTAACGCACCCGGGTCGGCGAGTAGGTGTACCAGGAGAACGCGGCCCCGCGGGGACAGCCGCGCGGCTCGTATTCGGGTTTGTCGGGACCCACCGACGGATAGTCGGTCTGCTGGGTCTCCCAGGTGATGATCCCGTCCTTGACATAGATCTTCCAGGAACACGATCCGGTGCAGTTCACACCGTGCGTGGAACGCACCACCTTGTCGTGGCTCCAGCGGTCCCGATAGAACTCGTCGGCCTGCCGCCCGCCCACCTCGAACATCGAGCGCCGGTCCGGGGAGATCTCCGCGCGGGTGAAGAACCGCCGGGTACCCACCAGCGCATCGGTCAGTTCGTCGTCCAGCCCGGCATCCCCCGAGCCGCGGCGAGTATGCATCAGCGAGCCTCCTTCGAAGCCGGTACGCGCGAACCCCGGAAGCCGAGGCGAGCGCCGGAGTTTCGCCTCATGGGAACTCCTTCGAAGCAGGTGGCCGGCGGCGGACGTATCGCATCAGGTGTGCTTCCGTTCCACGTGGTGCCGCAGCACGATCAGCGTGAACAGCAGCGCGACCAGGGCCACCACCGCGAGCGCCAGCAGGCCCGGCCCGTAGTCGCCGGTCGCCTCGTAGACGGCGCCCATCACCAGCGGCGGTACGAAGCCGCCCAGCCCACCGGCCGCTCCCACGAAACCGGTGACCGCCCCGACCTTGCCCGCGGGCGCGATGAGGGCGACCAGCGCGAAGGTGGCGCCGCTGCCCGCGCCGAGCGCGGCGGCGAGCACCAGGAAGGCCAGGGTGCCGATCGGCGCCAGGTCCGGGGTCGTGGCCTGCACGGAGGCGGCGACCACTACGGCGCACAGTGTGGCGGCGAGGACCGTCGGCGCGTCGAACCGATCCGCCAGCCAGCCGCCGACCGGCCGCATGACCACCGCGAGCAGCACGAATCCCGCCATCCGGTTGGCCGCGTCGGTCTGGGACAGGTCGTAGGCGGTCCGCAGATACGAGGGCAGGTAGACCGAGAACGCCACGAATCCACCGAACGAGACGGCGTAGAGCGCCGAAGCCGCCCAGGTCGCGGGCAGTCGCACGGTCTGATTCAGCCGGGTGGCCAGGGGTTCGGCGGGCGGGGTGCGGCCCGGGGCGTCGCGCAGCAGATACCAGGCGGCGATCGCGTAGATCAGCAGCGCGGCCGCGCACAGGAGGAAGGGTGTGGCGGTATTGCCCGCGTCCACCAGGCGCACCGTGGTCAGGGCGCTGATCGCGGTGCCGCCCATGCCCATGCCGTACACACCGATCGCCAGCCCCTGTTTCTCCGGCGGGAACCAGGCACTCACGAACGGCACGCCGACCGCGAACACCGTGCCGGCGATGCCCAGGAAGAAACCGCCGATCAGCAAGGCTCCCAGCGCGGAGTGCCCGACCAGCCCCAGGAACAGGACCGGCAGCACCGTGATCAGCGACACCGCCGGGAACATCAGGCGCCCGCCGTAGCGGTCGGCCAGCGCACCGACCGGTATCCGGCCCAGTGAACCCACGATCACCGGAACGGCCACCACCAGCGACTCCTGGAAGGAATTCAGTCCGAGATCGTCGCGCAGGCGTGGGGCCAGCGGGCTGAGCAGTGCCCATGCCCAGAAATTCAGCGCGAAACCCACCGTGGCCAGGATCAGCATCAGAGTGCGGCCGCCGGTCACGGCACCGGCGCCGGCCATGGCCCGGCCGGGATTCAGCGGAGTCGAAGAGGCCACCATCACTCCTGGGGAGATCGGTCCGGCTAGCTCTCGCGCCCGGTGGACACCTGGCCCAACCACTCGACGGGCGATTCGGTCATCGAACGCGGCCGGGAAGGCCAGACCCTCCCGAACCGCCGTATCGCGATATCACTGACTCACGGCCTACTGTCGCCATTGTGCCTTCTACGGGCCGCGACTCCCGGCTCACCGGGAGTTCCCGGAGTTTCGTGATCTCACCGGCGCTCGCCGGACTTCCCGGTACCCGTCGAATCGCCCGCCCGGAAGTCGTTGTAGTACCACGTCGGATGCCCTACCGATTGCGGCGTGACAATGGTGGGGAAGCGGCGTCTGCAATCGTCATCGCGGACAACGCGGGTGCGCCTCCGCTGGTTGCGCTCTGCTGCGCTTGTCTGCCGCTCCGACGCCGGCGAAGGCTGATCGCGACAGAAAAGCGGTGCCGGCCTCTCAACCGAATGCGAGGGCAGCCCGCGCTGGCGGTGTCGTATACCGCACGAAGTGTGTCGCTTCCAGGCCTGGTTGTTCCGGGGGCCTCGACCTACGTTTGCTGCAGGTCCGAATTCGGGGCCTTCGGTCGAGTAATCGGACCGCTGCTTCCACACCACGAAGAGGTGACGACCACGAAGCTTTCGGAGCAGTACCGCATCGAGCAGCGGCGTTCGAGGGACTCATCATCGGTGTGGCCCCGCCTGCGGGCGCTGAATCGACGGACAGTCGAATGAAAGCGCGACCGCGAGGGACCGCGGCTTCGATGGTCCCTATCTCGAATGTGGTGATCAACAGGTCCAGAACACATATTCCCGTTCCGGTGGATGGTCATTCATCCAGGCCGGGCGGTAGAACGGAAACCCAGATCCGCCGATGACTTCTTTATCACCCCTTGCCTACGGATACCTGCGCGATGATCTGCTCGATGCCCACGACCCGGTTTCCAGCGAAGACAAGCTGCGGACCGCCGCCGCATCACTCGGATACGCGCTGGGCACTGTCTTCCGCGAGCCGGCACCCCAGAATGGGACGCTGCCTCCGGCGTTCGTCGAACTCGTCCGAGAATGCCGGCGATCCGGAGCACACACCGTGCTGACGCTGAACGGGCACTTGTCGGGTATATGCATGTATCGGACGGTCCTTGCCGCAGTTCTCGACATCTGTGCAGATGACGCAGTGCGGGAGATCGAGCCATGAACCCGTTCCGCTCGAGAAACCCGGCCCGGCACCCGGATCGGACTGTGCGAAGCACCGACCCGCAGTCTGCCTTCCTCTGATGGGAGCCGGGCCGATGCCGGAGACAGCACTATGCAATCGACAGCAACCAGCCGCGCAATCCGAGGTGCGGACGAAGCCGGCCCGAGATCGGAGAGCAGGATGCGCAGCCACCGACACCATCCGGTGCAACATCACACGGTGCGCGATCCGGGACCCTACGTGGTCACCCACCCGGACCAACCATCGCGCCCGTTGGGAGACGAACTGTTCCGGTTCGTTTTCGACAATGCCGCGGTGGCGCTGGCGATCGGCGACACCGAAGGCACCCTTCTCTACGCCAATCACAGCTTGGCCGACATGATCGGTATCCCGGTCGAGCAGTTACGCGGTATCTCGGTTTATCAATTCGCCCATCCCGACGACCAAGACGCGATCAGCACAGTTGTTTTCGATACGTTGGTCCGGGCGCGGGAAGGGATCGTGAAACTGGAGCGACGGTTGATCCGCACCGACGGCAGCACCGGGTGGGTGGCGTTCGCGATCACCTACGTGAAAGGAAGCGGCGGACAACCCGACTATCTGCTCGCCGTCGGGGAGGATGTGACCGAGCGGCACCGGATGGAAGAAGAACTACACCGGCAGGCGCGTCAGGATCCGCTCACGGGCCTGCCCAACCGGCGCAGTCTGCTCGAGAGAATCGAAACGTTGGCCGCGGCAGGCGGCGACGACCGGGCGGGACTGTGTTTCGTCGACCTCGACGGTTTCAAAGAGGTCAATGACCGTTATGGGCACGGAGTCGGCGATCAGGTTTTGCGCACGGTCGCCGATCGCCTGCGTGACAGCGTGTCCGGCCATGACTGCATGATCGCTCGCATCGGAGGTGATGAGTTCGTCGCCCTGATCTCACCGCCGGCCGACAGCCGCGAAGTGACCGCTGTTGTGGAGCAGATGCGGTTGGCGCTGTCCCACCCGATCGCCATAGGAGAACACAGGTTGCGAATGTCGGCCGGCATCGGCGCAGTTCTCAGGAGAGTACGCAACACAGCGGCCACCACCCTCCTCGACGCAGCCGACCGCGAGCTGTACCACGCCAAGACCAGAGGTAAAGACCAGTGGGCTCTTCACCTCCTCGATACCGGTATCGGCGGATAGATAGAGGACCGGGCGAACCCACACGACAATCGGTCGAACTGCGTACTTCCACCGGTAGTGGCCAGGGGCAATCCCCTGATCACCGAATCAGAGCGATGGCTACGCTCGAGCGGTGGATATCGACTGGCCCGAGCTGCGCGCCCGCAGCCTGCTCTTCGAGGACGAAGCGGTCCTGGCCCTGAACAAACCGGCCGGTATATCCGTCACCGGGGAACGCCACGATATCGATATCGTGGCGTCCGCGGCGGCGCACGGTGAGACGCTGTACCCGGTCCACCGGATCGACAAGGTGACCTCCGGTCTCATTCTGTTCGCCCGGAAACTGTCCGCCCACGGCCCGCTGACCCGCCAGTTCAACAAGCAGACCGCCGACAAGGCCTACCTCGCGATCGTCGACGCCGGTTCCCCCGAACTACCCGACACCGGAACCATCGATCTGCCGCTCGGCGTGGGCCGTAAGAACCGCGTCCGAGTCGCCGCCCCACGCGAAACGATCCGGCGCGAGGGCGACCGCTGGTCCGTCGCCGAAACGGATCTGCTGAACACCAAGAACTATCCCTCGACCACCGAGTTCACCGTCCTGGCCCGGCATCGTGAGCACACCGTCGTCGCGCTGCGCCCGATCACCGGCCGCCGCCATCAGCTCCGCGTACACCTGGCCTGGATCGGGCACCCCATCCTGGGCGATCCCCTGTTCGACCGCTCCGGCACGGTGCCGCGCGCCCATCTGCACTCCTGGCGCCTCGGCCTGGCCGTCGACCGGCTTCCCGGCGGCAGGCTGGAGCTGGAGGCCCCGCCCGGCGACGACTTCTGGTCACCGCTGCCCGGCCCGCCGCCCGCCCTGCCCGAGCCGCGGTGAGCCCCCGGTACTGTGCGTCCACCGCCGGGCCGTCGTGAACGCCTCGGCGCCGGTCGGTGAGCTGGGCGAGGCCTCGCCGCCGCCGAATCCGGCGTCCGCGCGGCCGCTGGAGTGGGCGGCGGGAATGCGGGCGTCGCCGGAACCGGAGAACTCGTCGGCCATGTCGGTGGCCGAGGCCGAAGAGTTCCTCGGGCTCCCGCGCTCACACCGGCGAACCGATCACCGATGCCGGACCGCTCGGCCCGGTTCCGGCCGTGGTCCCCGACACCCGGCTGCGATCCGCTACCCGCCCCGGGTTCGCGGGCGAACTGTTTCTTTCCGGCTCTGCCTCGGCTCATCCCGAGGCGTTCCCCGCCACGCCTGAATTACAGCGGTCCAGGCCACGTCCAGCAGCACCCCACCCCGGTGGTGTCCTCACTCATACCCGCACCATTTGCACTGGCCAAGTCCCCTAAGCTGGTCGAAGGACCCAGCACCGGACCCGGACACACGGGTCGACGAACCCACCGCCGTACCGGGACCCCACGCGGTGTCGAGTCTTACGAGACACCTCAAAGGGTTGAGGCCCGTCTCGCCGTTTCGGCCTCGAAAGCGCCCGCGCCGAAGGCGCAAGTCTCGAGGCCGAAACGGCGAGACCAAGGGGGCCTCAACCCCGCGCCGCCGCAGGCGGCGCCAAAAAACACAGGAGCGTCCGATGATCTTGGTGGCTCAGGTCAGCGATACACATTTCGATCTCGGCACCCGCAATGCCGAACGCGCGCAGCGGGTCATGGCCTATCTCGCGGATCTGCGGCGGCGGCCCGATGTGATCGTGGTGACCGGTGATATCACCGATTCCGGAAAACCCGAGGAGTACGCCGAGGCCCGGACGGCACTACAGGCCGATCTCCCGGTGCTGGCGATCCCGGGGAATCACGACGACCGCGCGGCGTTCCGGGAGGTGCTGCTCGGCGCTCCCCCGCTCGACGACACCGTCAACCAGGTGCACCGGGTCGGCGATGTCACGCTGATCCTGCTCGATTCCAGTGTGCCCGGGCAGTCCGGCGGACGGCTGACCGACGAGACCTACGACTGGTTGCACGCGACTCTCGCCGAGACTCCCGCCGGTGATGCCGTCCTGCTGGCACTGCACCATCCCCCGGTCTTCCTGCACAGCCCTATCGTGGACCCCATCGCGCTGGCCGGGCCGGAGCGGCTGGCCGCGGTCATCGCCGGCGACGAGCGGATCATCGGCACCCTGACCGGGCATGCGCACACCGCCGCGGTCGCCACCTTCGCCGGCCGGCCGCTGCTCATGGGGCCGAGTACCGCCTCGGTCCTGGGCGGTGAATGGGAGCTGGCCCCGCCCGAGCGGGTGATGGATTACGCACCGGACCCGGCGGTCGCGCTGCACGTCATCGATGACGAACATCGGCTGATCACGCATTTCCGCAGCGTCCCGATGGGAGGCTGGATCGGTACACCGTTCTGATCCGGTTCAGTACCGGCCGGCGCGGGCCCGCCGATAGGCGGCGGGAGTACCGCCGGTCCAGCGCCGGAACGCGTAGATGAAGGTGGAGGCCTCCGCGTAGCCGAGCCGGATCGCCACATCGCTCACCGACAGCGGGGTGGTGGTCAGCATCTCCTCGGCCAGGGCCTGGCGTACCTCGTCCAGCAGGGCGCGATAGCTGGTACCGGCCGCGTCGAGATGCCGGCGCAGGGTGCGGGTGCTCATGTTCAGGTCGGCGGCCACGGTGTCGATACCGGGCGGCGCGGTGAGACCGTCCATCCCGCCGTGGGGCACGAGCCGCGCGCGCACCTCCGCGGCGATCCCGGTTCTCGCCCGCCGCCGGTGCACCAGGTCCCGGCACTGTGCCAGGCAGATCGCCAGGGTGTGCTCGTTGGCCTGCGGTAGCGGTTGATCCAGGATCGCCGGATCGATGGCCACCAGGGTGTGCGGCTGCCCGAACCGGGGCCGGGCCACGGTCACCTCGGCGATCAGATCGGCGTAGGCCGGTTCGGGGAACCGGAATTCGGCGCGCAGCAGCGCCAGATGCCGGCCCAGCAGATCGCTCATCACCTGGTGCATGGCTGTCACATCCCGCTCCACCAGGAACTGGCGGACGTCGGCGGGCACCGATTCGTCGTGGATGTGGCCGATGAACTCGCCGTGCTCCCACTGGGTGACCGGCAGACAGAAGGTGAAACTCAGTTCCAGATAGCGCAGGGCGAAATCGATCGCCTCGGCCAAGGTGGGGCTGCTGACACAGGCGAAGCCGAAGATACCGAAGGTGGTGATGCGATAGCGCCGGCCCACCTCGACGCCCATCCCGGGACGGTCGAGTTCGCGGACCAGGTTGCGCACCACCGCGAGCTCGGTGTGCGCGTCGATCTGGGCGTCCGGGTCGCGCAGCCGGGCTTCGGTGAGATCGGTGCCGCGCAGCAGTGCGGCGGTGGGAACTCCGTGTTCCGCCCCGTATCCGGCCATGAGCGCGACACTGGCTACTCCCCGCGGGAAGTCCCAGTCGCGGATGGACGGACGCTGCACCATGCCGACATTATGGCCGAATATCTCGATTGATCACCAGGACAGCTCCGCGCACCGGCGAGCGGTGGCGGTGGTCTCCACCTGAAGGGTCGCGTGGTGGATGTGGAAGCGGTCGGCGAGCAGGTGCTGGGCAGCGCGCAGGATTTCGTCGCCGGAGTCGGAGCCGGTGGTGGTGATATGGGCCGAGGCGACCTCCATACCCGAGGTCAATGTCCAGACATGCAGGTCGTGGACATCGCAGACTCCGGGGACCGCGGCGAGTTCGGCCGCCACCTTCTCGACGTCGAGCTCTTCGGGACTGTGCTGGAAGAGAATGCGTAGCGACCGCCGGGCCAGCAGATAGGTCCGCGGCAGCACCCAGAGGCCGATGGCGACGCCGACGATCATATCGGCGTAGAGCCAGCCGGTGGTCAGCGTGATCGCGGCCGACAGCAGGACCCCGAACGATCCGACCATATCGGCCAGTACCTCGAGATAGGCGCCGCGCACATTGAGGCTCTCCTCGGCTCCGCGCCGTAGCAGCAGGAAGGCCGCGATATTGGCCAGCAGGCCGATGGCGCCGGCGGCCAGCACCGGACCGCCGCGTACCTCCGGCGGTTCCCCGAACCGGCGCACCGCCTCGATCAGAACGTATCCGGCGACCGCGAACAGTAGTACGGCGTTGGCCAGCGCGGCGATCACCTCGGCCCGGTAGTAGCCGAAGGTACGGGTGTAGCTGGGCCGGGTGTTGCGAGCGAGCATGATCGCCGAGAGCGCCATGGCGATACCCACGACATCGGTGAGCATATGGGCGGCGTCCGACAGCAGTGCCAGTGAACCGGTGGCCAGCGCGACCACCAGTTCGATCAGCATGAATCCCAGACCGAGGGCCAGCGCTATCCCCAGGCGGCCGACATATTTCCCGGAGGCACTCTCCGGTGATACGTGATGCGTATGATCATGTCCCACCCGACAAACATATGCGTCAATGCGCATGCTTGCAACACCTTCGATTCGCGCCCGCCCGCCGGGCTGGCAGACTC
>NZ_BAGJ01000137.1 GCF_000308775.1 Nocardia testacea NBRC 100365 | reverse complement strand
ACGGCGCCACCACCGAATGGGAACCGATCCCGGACTTCTGCGAAGTACTGCGCTGTGCGGGCGCCGATGTGGTGCCCGTACCGGTGTACCGGTGGGAGCCGCCCGCCGACCGCGGTCCGATGGATCAGCTGATCGAGGCCGTCGTGACCTCCGCGATCGACTGTGTGACGTTCACCAGTGCCCCGGCGGTGGCCTCGATGCTGATGCGCGCCAAGGAGATCGGGGTGCTGGAGGGGGTGTTGCACGCGCTGCGCGGCCGGGTGCTCGCGGCCTGTGTCGGCCCCATCACGGCGGCCCCGCTCGAGGAGCTCGGCGTGCCCACCACGATGCCCGGCCGGGCCCGGCTGGGCGCGCTGGCCCGCCATGTCGCCGAGGAACTTCCGCGCCGGGCCGGCCGGATCAACGCCGCCGGCCACACCATCAGCGTGCGCGGTGCGTGCGTGGTGGTGGACGGCACGGTGAAGCAGCTCGCGCCGGCGCCCATGGCGCTGATGCGCTCACTGGCCCGCCAGCCGGGGCGGGTCGTCTCCCGCGAGGATCTGCTGGCGGCACTGCCCGGTGGCGGCGACGATACGCACGCGGTGGAGACCGCGATCGCGCGGCTGCGGGCGGGTCTGGGTACTCCCAAGGCGATTCAGACCGTGGTCAAGCGCGGCTACCGGCTGGCCATGGATCCGGCCGAATGCATCGACAACAATGCCGGCCCGGCGCATGCCGCGGCGGCCCCGGCGCGCAACGCGCGCTATGTCCGGACGGTGGTGCCGGGGTGAGGCGCCCGCCCGCCTTGGTGTTGGTCGCGCACGGTACCCGCAGTGCCAGGGGCGTGCAGATGATCGCCGCGCTGGCCGAAGCGGTCGGGCACGAGCTGGACCGGCGGTCCGGCACCCTGGACGTCCGGTGTGGCCACTCCGGCGTAACCGGTCCGGCCGGTCGCCGCGCCACCGCGCCCGGCCACCTGAACTGCGGTTGTACGCCCGAGCCGGTCGCGGGACCCGAGGCGGACGACAACGCGGACTCGGTCGTGCGCACGGCGTTCGTCGATGTGCTCGGACCGTCGCCCGCCGAGGTGTTGCGCGATCTGGCCACCCGGGCCGTCGTGGCCGGCGATACCGTTCCGGCCGTGGTGGTGCCGGCCTTTCTGGCCTCCGGATATCACGTCTACCAGGATGTACCGCGCGAGGTGGCCGACAGCGGCCATCCCGCGGTGACCGTCACCGCCGCAATGGGTCCCGACCCCGCACTGGCCCGCATCATGGCCGTGCGGCTGCGGGCGGCCGGTTGGCGGCCCGGCGAC
>NZ_BAGJ01000138.1 GCF_000308775.1 Nocardia testacea NBRC 100365 | reverse complement strand
GGGTGAGCTCGTCCCAGTCGATCAGTGTGACCGCGACACCGGTGCGCCCGGCCCGGCCGGTGCGGCCGATGCGGTGCACGTAGGTCTTCTCGTCCTCCGGGCACTGGTAGTTCACGACATGGGTCACATCGTCGATATCGATACCGCGGGCCGCGACATCGGTGGCGACCAGGACATCGATGGTGCCCTTGCGGAATTTCGTCAGGGCCTTCTCGCGGGCGATCTGCCCGAGATCGCCGTGCACCGCGCCGACCGCGAAACCGCGTTCGGCCAATTCGTCGGCGACCTTCTGCGCGGTGCGTTTGGTGCGGGTGAAGATCATGGTGGCGCCCCGGCCCTCGGCCTGCAGCACTCGTGCGACCAGTTCGCTCTTGTCCAGCGCGTGGGCCCGGTACACGAATTGCGCGGTGCGATCGTGGATCGCCGAATCATGGGGTTCCTCGGCCCGGATATGGGTGGGGCGGGTGAGGAAAGTGCGGGCCAGGGTGATGATCGGGCCGGGCATGGTCGCCGAGAACAGCATGGTCTGCCGTTTGTCCGGCACCATGCCGAGAATGCGCTCGATATCGGGCAGGAAGCCCAGATCGAGCATTTCGTCGGCTTCGTCCAGGACCAGGACGCCCACTTTGCCGAGGATCAGATGCTGCTGATCGGCCAGGTCGAGCAGGCGGCCGGGCGTACCGACCACGACGTCGACGCCGGCGCGTAGCGCCTCGATCTGCGCTTCATAGGGGCGGCCGCCGTAGATCGAGGTGACTCGCAGCGGACCTTTCTGGTTGGTGAGGTATTTCGCCGCGTTCTCCAGGTCCTGGGTCACCTGGATGCACAGTTCGCGCGTCGGCACGATGACCAGGGCGCGCGGCGTGCCGTCCAGCGGCGTGGTACCGGATTCGGCGGTGCTGATCCGGTGTAGCAACGGAACTCCGAAACCGAAGGTTTTACCCATTCCGGTACGGGCCTGGCCGATGAGATCCTCGCCGGCCAGGGCCAGGGGCAGGGTGAGTTCCTGGATTGCGAAAGTGCGTTCGATACCGATCTCACCGAGCGCGCGCACGATTTCGTCGCGTACTCCCAATTCGGTGAAAGTCGGTGCGGTGTGTGCGGAGTCCAACTCGGCTGTCAGCAGCGTCTCCGCCAGACCGGGTTCCGGTTCAACTGTGATCTTGCTCAGGTTCGTGCCTTCCCTCGTTATCGCGCTACACGCGCACGAGGCGTGGGGCGGACCGGCCGGTCCGCGACGACCACGGATCCGCCCTGCGATACTCACCCGGGCCGCCGCCGGATGTCGGCAGGTGCCCGGATGAGGGCAGCGAAGCTCGGACATCGGCGCAGCGCATCGGTGACGCGGATCTGGTGCGCGCACATTTTCCGTGGACCCCGGAGAATTCTTCGACCACCGCACGGCGCACCCGGGGTGCGCGACTTTCGGCGCTGCCGGTTCTCATGGATCGGCTGAATTCTTCCGTTGTCCGTCGCGATTGTAGCGTGCTATTGTTCCGCGCTCCGAAAGGCGCTCGCGCAAATCCGCTGGACGTTGATCTTTTCGGCGGCTTCGCCCGCTGAGCCGTCCTGTGCGGCAGAGTGTTTCGCCCGGTGTGACAAGTGTTCGCGCGCACCAGGGAACAGGTATTCGTGGTGAGTGATTCGGCACACACCCGGCCGATCGGTCCTCGGCATAGCTGGTACCGCCGTATACATCTATGAGAGATTCGTGCCGTGAGCATCGCAGACCGAGGTATCGCGCTGGCCGATCGCGCCGTCCGGGCGGTGGACCCGGACGGTGAGCTGTCCCGGACCGTCGAGCGGGCCGCGCGCAACGCCTGGGCGCTGACATTCGGTGACGGCGTGGAAGGACGCCGCCCGACCCCCGCCTCGGTGCTGTGGGACGAACCGCATCGGCTGCTCCGGCGTTTCGAACCCGCCCTGCTCGCCGGTACGACCGCACCGTCGGCGGCCGCGGTACTGCTGGTGCCGCCGCTCGCCGCGCCCGCGAGCTGCTTCGATCTGCGGCCGGGACAGAGTCTGGCGGAATTCCTGCTGGAGACCGGTCGCGCGCCGTATGTCATCGACTACGGCGAGATCACCTACGCCGACCGCCGCATGGGTTTCGACGACTGGGTGTACGACATCCTGCCCGAGGCGATCCGCCGCACCGCCGCCGATCGGGCCGCCGCCGGTGGCGAGCCGGAAGTGGATCTGGTCGGCTGGTCGCTGGGCGGCACCATGGCGTTGCTGACCGCGGCCGCGAACAGTGAGCTGCCGGTGCGGTCGATCACCGCGGTGGGGGCGCCGCTGAACTACCGCGCGATGCCGATGACACCGCAGCTCGCCGCGGCCGCCCGGCTCACCGGCACCGGCGACGCCGTAGGTGCGGCGTTGCGCGCGCTGGGTGGTGTCCCGGCGCCCCTGACCCGGCTCGCCTACCGCATCACCGCCTGGGACCGGGAGGTCAAACGGCCCTGGTTCGTCGCCAACAACCTCGCCCGCACCGAGTCCCTGGCCCGGATGGAGGCCGTCGACCGCTTCATGGCCGATATGCCCGGCTATCCCGGCCGCATGTACCAGCAGTTGTGGAACCGGCTGGTGCTGCGCGACGAAATCGGCCGCGGCGTGGTCGATCTCGGGCAGGGTCCGATCCGGTTGGCCGATATCACCGCCCCGGTGCTGCTGGTGGGCGGGCCCGCCGATGTCATCACCCCGGCCCGCGCGGTGGAGCACGGCCTGCGCACGCTCACCGGGGCGAAGGCGGTCCACTACGAAACTGCGCCCGGCGGACATCTCGGTATCCTCGCCGGCGCCACTGCCCGCGCGACGACCTGGGCCTATCTCGACAAGTTCCTCACCACACCGGTGTGAGCGCGGCGGCGCGCAACGGCGGCGTACTACGCTGGATTTCCATGGGAGCACAGTCACCGGCCGGGCTGGGTGTTACACCGAGCGATTCGTCCGCTTCGCCGATTCCCGCCGATCATGCCGGCGTGACCGATCTGTTCGCGGTACTCGCCTACGGTGAGATATCCGCCTTCTACCGGCTGAGCGAGGAAGCCACGCTGTCGCCCACCCTGCGCGGCAAGGTCGCGGTGGCCCGGATGGCGGCGGCCGAGCTCGCGCATTTCGAACGACTCGACGCGGCGTTGACCGCGCGGGGCGCCGATGTGTACGCGGCCATGGCTCCGTTCACCCGGGCGCTCGACGACTACCACCGCTCCACCGACCCGTCCACCTGGCTGGAGTCGATGGTCAAATTCCATGTCGGTGACGGTATCGCCGCCGACTTCTATCGCGAGATCGCCGGTGCGCTGAGCCCGGACGTGGCGGCCGTGGTGCGAGATGTGCTCGCCGACACCGGCCATTCGGAGTTCGTCGTGGAGGAGGTCCGGCGCTCGGTCGCGGCCAGCAGATCCGAACGCGATCGGCTCACCCTGTGGGGCCGCCGGTTGCTCGGCGAAGCGATCACCCAGGCCCAGTATGTGATGGCGCAGCGTGACGAGCTCACCGAACTCGTGCTGGCGGCCACCGGGGATCTCAACGGGATCGCCACGCTGTTCGAACATATGCAGAGCGCCCACGCCGAACGAATGGCGGTACTCGGTCTCTGACCGCTGCGGCGGGGCCGCAAAATTTCGACGGTCGATCTCGTGTGGCCACGTCCCCGGGCGAGTGCGGCCGGGGGAGTTGCACCGAGGAGGACACCATTCCCAAGTACCTGCTGCTGAAGCACTACCGCGGCGCTCCGGCATCGGTCAACGATGTGCCGATGGATCAGTGGACGCAGGCGGAGATCTCGGCCCATGTGCAGTACATGGACGACTTCGCGGACCGGCTGAAGGCAACCGGTGAGTTCGTCGACCATCGGGCACTCGCCCCCGAGGGAATATTCGTCCGGTACGACGGGGCGGGCCGCCCGCCGGTCACCGACGGCCCGTTCGCCGAGACCAAGGACCTCATCGCCGGGTGGACCGTGATCGATGTGGACAGCTACGAGCGGGCCCTCGAACTGGCCGCCGAACTCTCGGCCGCGCCCGGGGCCGGTGGGAAGCCGATCCACGAATGGCTCGAACTGCGACCGCTGCTGACCGCTGTGCCCACCGTCCCGGAATGACCGCGGCGATGGACCGTCCCGGCGTGACCACCGTGAGCGAGGCACTGCTGCGGAACCTCACGCCGGGTGTGCTCGGGATTCTGGTCCGCCGCGGGGCCGAATTCGCGGCGGCCGAGGACGCTGTGCAGGACGCGTTGATCGAGGCACTGCGTGTGTGGCCCGGTGATCCGCCGCGGGATCCGAAGGGCTGGCTGGTCACCGTGGCCTGGCGCAAATTCCTCGACGGGACCCGCGCCGACGCCGCCCGGCGCCGGCGCGAGGATCTCGCCGACGAGGAACCGGCGCCCGGGCCCGCGACCGCGGTGGACGACACCCTCCAGCTCTACTTCCTGTGCGCCCATCCTTCGCTGACCCCGTCGTCCGCGGTCGCGCTCACCCTGCGCGCGGTCGGCGGGCTGACCACCCGCCAGATCGCCCAGGCGTATCTGGTGCCGGAGGCGACCATGGCCCAGCGCATCAGCCGGGCCAAACGCACTGTCGCCGGGACGCGATTCGACCGGCCCGGCGATGTCGCCACCGTGCTGCGGGTGCTGTATCTGATCTTCAACGAGGGCTACTCCGGCGATATCGATCTCGCGGCCGAGGCCATCCGCCTGACCCGGCAACTCGCGGGCGCGATGGACCACCCGGAGGTGGCCGGGCTGCTCGCCCTGATGCTGCTGCACCACGCCCGTCGAGCCTCGCGCACCACCGCCGACGGGGGCCTGGTACCGCTCGACGAACAGGATCGCGGCCGGTGGGACACCCAGATGATCGCCGAGGGGGTGCGGATCCTGCAGGCCGCCCTGGCCCGCGACCGGCTCGGTGAATTCCAGGCCCAGGCCGCGATCGCGGCCCTGCACGCCGACGCTCCCACCGCCGCGGAGACCGACTGGGCCCAGATCGTGGAGTGGTACGACGAACTCGTCCGGCTGACCGACAGCCCGGTCGTCCGGCTCAACCGCGCGGTGGCCGTCGGCGAGGCCCATGGACCGCGCGCCGGCCTGGCGGCGCTCACGACACTGGACGACACTCTGCCCCGCTACACCGCGGTGTCGGCCTACCTGCACGAACAAGACGGCGACCCGGTGACGGCGGCACGGTTGTATATCGAAGCGGCCCGCCGCGCCGCCGACCCGGCCGAACGCGCCTACCTCACCCGCCGCGCCGCGCGGCTGAACGCCGGCGGCCACGACTGACCGGCGTGCTTCCGCCGGCTGCTCGTCCATACCCCGGCCCGCCCCGCCGCGGGCGGGGCGGATAAACGCTGTTCGCTGACAGCGCACCCCGTCTTGTGTCCGGGGTGCGGCGGCTCAACTAGCCTTACTGGGACAGCACAGGACTCTAGGTTCGGAGGTTGGCCGTGGAGGTCAAGATCGGTATTTCGGATAGCCCGCGGGAACTCGTCATCGCCAGCTCGCAGAGCCCGGACGAGGTCGAGGCTCTGGTTTCCGAGGCGCTGGCCGCAACCAGCGGGGTCCTGGCGCTGGCCGACGAGAAGGGCCGCAAGTACCTGATCCAGGCCGGCAAGGTCGCCTATGTGGAGATCGGTGCCGTGACCGGCGGCCGGGTGGGTTTCGCCGCGGTCTGAGGACCGGGCCCGGACGAACGGAAGCCCCTGCCGGTCCGGCAGGGGCTTCGTCGTGTTCCGGTGGCGTGGGTCAGCCGATGGGGTGCAGGGGGACGTGTTTGAGACCGCCCCAAGCCAGTGCGACGGTGGTGTCCACGGCTTCGTCCTTGGGGATGGGACGGTCGGCTTCCAGCCAGTACCGGGCGGTGAACTGGCTCGCGCCGACCAGGCCGACCGCGAGGATGCGGGCCCGGTAGGGGTCGAGGCCGGAATCGTGGGCGACGAGGTCGTAGACCGCGTCCACGCAGGCTTCGGTGGCTTGTTCGACGCGGCGCTGGACCTGGGGTTCGTTGGTGAGATCGGATTCGAAGACCAGGCGGAAGCCCTGCATCTCGTTGTCCACGAAGTCGTAGTAGGCCGCGACCGCGGCCCGCACACGCTGCTTGTTGTCGGTGGTGGAGCGCAACGCCTGGCGCACGCTCGACACCAGCATGTCGACATAGTTCTGCAGGACGGCCAGATACAGCTCCAGCTTGCTGGTGAAGTGCTGGTACAGCACCGGCTTGCTCACGCCGGCGCACTGGGAGATCTCGTCCATACCGGCGGCGTGATAGCCGCGTAGGACGAAGATCTCGCTGGCGGCCGCGAGTAGTTGCTGGCGCCGCTCGTCACGGGGAAGCCGGGTGCCACGTTTGGGGGCGGTGCCGGACGACGAGCGGGACGTCATCCGGTCCACGAGGTCGGTCATATTCGGATCTCCCAGTCGATTCCCCGGCAAAGGGGTGTGTACCGGGTCTTTCGAGCACCATACTCGCTTACGATGCCGTTGCCGACCCGGGCTGGGAACCCGGAACCGGCCCCGATCCGCGTGGTGCCCTTCGGGAATGCCGGAAAGTGGCTCGCGCGGCGCCGCGGGCGCGGTTGCCGGGGGCACTTCCATTGTGGTCGTTACGGCGGGTTGTGAGAGTGTGGAGCCGTGACCGACCGACCGGAAAACTCCTCCGGCGGCGGGCGCAGCGCGCACCGCCCCCAGGATTCAGAGCTCGCGGTCGCCGCCCAGGCGACACCGGCGATATCGCCCGGCGACGGATCCCGGGAACCGCTGCGCGCGCGCCGGGACCCGGAGGATGATCCGCCGCCCGCGGCCAGGCTCGCGGCCGGGCAGCGACGGCGGCGGCTGCGTTTCGTCGTATCCAGGTACGGGTGGCGGGTGTACGCGTTGCCGGTGCTGCTGGTGCTGACGGTGTTCGTCGTGGTGGATGCGGTACGTACCGGTCGCGGGGGGCCTGCGGAACCGATCGATCCGGGGTTCGGGGCGCTCGGGCCGCCGCCGGCCAGTGCGGGTGTGATCGGCGCACCACCCGGCGACGGGAGCTTTCCGGAGGATCTGCCGATCGGGGCGCTGCCCGAGGGCGGGAAGTTCACCGAGACCGGTAAGGGCACCTGGCGGATCGTGCCCGGCGCCTCCGCCCGCGTCGGCGCGGGCGAGCAGTACACCTTCACCTACACGGTCGAGGTGGAGAACGGAATCGATACGCGTAACTTCGGCGGCGACGAATCGGTGGCCCGGATGGTCGAATCGACGCTCGGCAACCCGAAGAGCTGGGTGCACGACCGGAAGTTCGCGTTCCAGCGCATCGATCGCGGCGAGCCGGATTTCCGGATCTCGCTCACCGCCCGCGCCACCACGCGGGAGGTCTGCGGATTCGATATCCCGATCGATTCCTCCTGCTACAACTCCGATCAGGCCCGGGTGGTGCTGTCGGAGGCGCGCTGGGTGCGCGGGGCGCCGGCGTTCGACGGCGATATCGGCTCCTATCGGCAGTATCTGGTCAACCACGAGGTCGGGCACGCGATCGGCTACCACGAGCATCAGCCCTGTGAGAGCGAGGGCGGCCTGGCCCCGGTGATGATGCAGCAGACCTTCGGCACCGCCAACAACGAGATCGCGGCGCTGGACCCGTACGGTGTCGTGCCGATGGACGGCAAGACCTGCCGTTTCAACCCCTGGCCCTATCCGCGCGGCTGAACGCGGCCGCGGGGCGCACCGGCGGGTCCGGCGGTGGGGCCCGGCGCCGGCCGGGAAGAATGGCCCCGGCGCCGGCGTTGTACAGGGAACCTACGCCGGTGTGGGTGCGGGTCACAGCGGCTACGGGCCCCGGTTGTACGCACCCCGCACACCGCATCCGGCTATTTCGATACGAGGAGTTCGAAGACGTGTCATCACCGCAGTCCCTGCCTCCACTTGTGGAGCCCGCCGCCGAGCTGACCAGGGACGAGGTCGCCCGTTACAGCCGTCACCTGATCATCCCGGACCTCGGGATGGATGGGCAGAAACGGCTGAAGAACGCGAAGGTGCTCGTGATCGGCGCCGGCGGGCTGGGTTCCCCGGCGCTGCTGTACCTGGCCGCGGCCGGGGTCGGCACCCTGGGCATCGTCGAGTTCGACGAGGTCGACGCCTCGAATCTGCAGCGGCAGGTCATCCACGGTGAGTCCGATATCGGCCGCCCCAAGGCCGACAGTGCCCGCGATTCCATTCTGGAGATCAACTCCGGGATCGACGTCCGATTGCACAAGATCCGGCTGGAGCCGGAGAACGCGGTCGAGCTGTTCGCGCAATACGACCTGATCGTGGACGGCACCGACAACTTTGCGACCCGCTATCTGGTCAACGATGCCGCGGTGCTGGCCGGTAAACCGTATGTCTGGGGTTCGATCTACCGGTTCGAAGGCCAGGTGTCGGTGTTCTGGGAGGACGCCCCGGACGGTCGCGGGATCAACTATCGCGATCTGTACCCGGAGGCCCCGCCGCCGGGGATGGTGCCCTCCTGCGCCGAGGGCGGCGTGCTGGGTGTGCTGTGCGCGTCCATCGGTTCGGTCATGGTGACCGAGGCCATCAAACTGATCACCGGTATCGGCGACCCGCTGCTGGGCCGGCTCATGGTGTACGACGCACTCGATATGAGCTACCGGACCATCAAACTGCGTCGCGATCCCGCACGGCAGCCGATCACCGAACTGATCGACTACGAGGCATTCTGCGGTGTGGTCTCCGAGGAGGGGCAGGCCGCGGCCGCCGGTTCCACGGTGACCGCGCGTGAGCTCAAGGAGCTGCTGGATGCCGGCGATGTGGAGTTGATCGATGTGCGCGAACCGGTGGAATGGGACATCGTGCACATCGAGGGCGCGACGCTGATCCCGAAGGACCGCATCCTCTCCGGGGAGGCGCTGGCCGAACTGCCGCAGAACCGCAAGATCGTATTGCACTGCAAGACGGGCGTCCGGTCGGCCGAGGCGCTGGCCGCGCTCAAACGGGCCGGTTTCGCCGATGCCACGCATCTGCAGGGCGGCGTGATCGCTTGGGCGCACCAGGTCGATCCCTCACTGCCGGTGTACTGAGCCGCCCGCTCGCGGTATGCCGCTGACCTGCGCGTGAACCGCGCGCGGTCGGCGGCGCCGGTATCCGCGCGTGGTGTGCGACCGGCGCCGATCGCGGTGTGTCGCGGCCCTGCTACGACACGGTGTGGCGCGATACCGGGGCCCGGTGGCGGGAGTACGGTACGGCCGTGACCACCACTGTCGAACCCCCCGAACATGTGCGGGCCACGTACGGTCTGCGGGAAATGACCCCCGTCGCCCTCGGCGACTGGGAGGGCGGCTGGCGCCTCGGTGATGTGGTGCTCAGCCCGGTCGCCGACCACGCTCGCGCGGCCTGGTCGGCGAAGGTACGGGAGAGTCTGCGGGTGGACGGGCTGCGGCTGGCCCGCCCGGTGCGGGCCACCGACGGCCGGTATGTGGTGTCGGGCTGGCGGTGCGATACGTATATGACGGGCTCTCCGGAACCGCGGCACGATGAGGTGGTCTCGGTCTCGCTGCGACTGCACAAGGCCACCGCGACCCTGGAACGGCCCCGCTTCCTCTCCCAGCCGCCGGTCACCCCGTGGCTGGATGTGGATGTCTTCGTCGCCGCGGACCGGGCGGCGTGGGAAGCGGTCCCGCTGCGGACGCTGCGCGCGGCGGGCGCGGTGATGGAGAACTCGCCGGACGGCCGGCACAGCCTCGAACTGATCGGCCAGCTGGCGACGCTGCGCAAACCGGTACGGACACCGCCGCAGCTGGTGCACGGCGATCTGTTCGGCACCGTGCTGTTCGCCGGGGCGCAGACGCCCGCGCTCACCGATCTGACCCCGTACTGGCGGCCACCGGCGTGGGCGGCGGGCGTGGTGGTGGTGGACGCGCTGTCGTGGGGTGGGGCCGACGACGGACTGCTCGAACGCTGGTCCGATCTGCCGGAATGGCCGCAGATGCTGTTGCGCGCGGTGATGTTCCGGCTGGCGGTTCATGTGCTGCATCCGCGCTCCACGCCGGAAGCGCTGCCGGGATTGGTCCGGACGGCGGATATGGTGCGATTCCTGCTGTGATTCCGGCCGGATTCCGAGCCCGGGTACCGGACGGGCCCGGCCGGTTTCGGACCGGCCGGGCCTTTCGGCGCTACGGATCCCTCAGACGTTGGCGTACGCCAACGACGGCACCCGGCCCACCGCGAACGAGGCGCGTCGGTAGAACCACCAGGTGACTCCGGCCATCACCAGGAATGCGGCGGCGTAGGCCCAGAACGCGGGCGCCATGGTGCCGAATTCGGTGTTGGACAGGCGCAGTGCCTGCTGGAGTACGAAACCGCCGAAGGCGCCGACCGCGCCGATGACGCCGATGGCCGCGCCCGCCTGCCGCTTCGCCGAGGCCGCCCCTTCCGCGGGTTCGAGACCGTGCTCGGAGGCGTACTTCTTGGCCTGGGCGCTGAAGATGGACGGAATCATCCGGTAGGTGGAGCCGTTGCCGATTCCGGTGAGCACGAAGAGCATCAGGAAGGCCGGCAGGTAGAGCGGGAAGCTCTTCATCTCGAGCGCGGCCATGATGAGCGCGACCGCGACGGCCATCCCCCCGAACACGGCGATGGTGATCTTCGCGCCCCCGCCGAGCTTGTCGGAGAGCCAACCGCCGAACGGCCGGGAGAAGGAACCGACGAGGGCACCGAGGAACGCCAGATTTCCGAGGGTGGTGATCCAGCCGATGCTCGCCAGGTCGGGGAAGTTGGCCTTGATGAGGGTCGGGAAGGCGAACGAGAACCCGATGAACGAACCGAAGGTGCCGATGTAGAGGAACGCCATCACCCAGGTGTGATGATTGGTGAGGGCGGGCCGGTAGGAGCGTCCGTCGGATTTCGCGGTGGCCAGGCTGTCCATGTACCGGAGCGCGCCGAACGCGGCGGCCAGGATGAACGGGATCCACACCAGTACCGACAGGGTGATCCCGAAACGGTATCCGGCCGCGTCCTTCGCGGTCAGATGGGTGCCGAGAGTGATAAGCAGCGGCACGAGTAGCTGGGTCTGGGCGACACCGAGATTGCCGCCCGCGGCATTGATCCCGAGCGCCGCGCCCTTCTTCCCGTCCGGGAAGAAGAACGAGATATTGGCCATCGACGAGGAGAAATTACCGCCGCCGAAGCCGGACAGCGCGGCCAGCACCACGAAAACCCACATCGGGGTGCCGGGCTGGTTGACGAAGAAGATCAGGCCGACGGTGGGGACGAGCAGCATCGCGGCGCTGAACACGGTGAAGGCGCGCCCGCCGAACCGGGGAACGGCGAAGGTGTACGGGATGCGCAGGGTCGAACCGACCAGGGTGGGGACGGAGGTGAGCAGCAGGGCATTGCTGACCGCGGTCGGGTCGCCCTTGCCGAGGCCGTCCAGGAATGCGAAACCGGCAGCACCCATCCCGGTGACCACACTGGCCCACAGGACCCAGATACTGAATCCCAGATTCTCCGCGAATACCGAGAACAGCAGGTTCTTCTTGGCGGTGCGGTCGGCGCCGGATCGCCAGAACCGTTCGTTGTCCGGCTCCCACCGGTCGATCCAGCGACCCCGGCGCTGGTGCGCGAAAGTCGTTGCGGTATCGGGTATTTTTCGGCCGGTGTCGGCTGTCGCGGTCATCGGCGCCCCTCTCGTCGTTACTCGACGTCCCCCGGACCGGGGCGACCGGCCGCGGCAGCCGGGCGGTCGAGTGCGGTGTCGTGACGTGAGAAAACGCTAGGAGCCTGGTGTTTCCGCCACGTGGCGGGCAATGACGATCGCCACAAATCCCGCTCACGGTGCCGCCGCGTCCGGGTGATGGGTCGGTAACCTCGATGGAACCCGGCCAGGGCTACACCCGAGGCGCCGCGTGCGGAGTGCGACGTGTGACGCACGGCCGGAGCGAAGTCGGAGGTATACCGCGGTCGGCTCCGGTTGGTGTCGTGGGCGGTTGCCGGTACGTGGGCGCGCACGGCCGGAGCGCAACCCGGATACGCCTAGTGGTCGCGGTAGTCGGCCAGCAGCGTGTCGAGGAAACACCGGGTGGTCCGGGCGGCCTTGTCGGCGTCACCGTCGATGATGGCCTGCACCAGTTCCCGATGTTCGGCGGCGTACCAGCTGTCGATCCGGTCGGTGCGCGAACGGATCCCGGATTCGATGTAGCCCAGCAACGAGTCGTAGAACTCGATGTACACGGCATTGCCGCTGGCGAGCACGATCGCCCGGTGTAGTTGGACATCGGCCTCGATGGCCGCGGCCCGATCCACCCGCCACAGCCGGTTGCGGTCGTCGAGCAGCCGGCGAAGGGTGGCGATATCGGTGTCGTCGCGCCGGTGGGCGGCCAGCGCGGCGGCGGTGGCCTCGAGTCCGTGGCGTAATTCCAGGACATCGCGTTCGGCGGCCTCGGCGAAGTATTTGGTCAGGGTCCCGCCCACTTCGGAGGTGGCGATGACATAGGTACCGGAACCTTGCCGCCGTTCCAGCATGCCGGCATGGACCAGCGCCTGGACGGCCTCGCGTAGGGTGTTGCGGCCGGTGCCGGTCAGTTCGGCCAATTCGGGCTCGGTGGGGATCCGCGTCCCGATCGGCCAGCGTCCCGAGCGGATATCCTCTTTGAGTTGCTCGGTGACCTGGGCGATGAGACTGGTGCGGCGCACGCTTTGCACGGCAACAGAGTACCGCCCATCACAATGTTATTGCCCCAGTCATAGGGTCATCCTATGATTTCCGGGTGACTGCTGCGCTGCCCGAGACCTCCCAAGCGGCCGATCAACCTCTCGAGCAGCGGAAACGCAAGCTGATCGAGGGCCGGCTCCTGGTACTCGCGGCCATAGTCATGTCCGCGCTCGTGCTCCGCGTGGCGGTCACAGCGTTCACGCCGCTCGCCGAGGACATCGGGCGCGAAATCGGCTATTCGACCGCCGTCGTCGGCGTCTTCGGAATGATCCCGACCCTCATGTTCTCGGTGACGGGGCTGCTGGCGCCGCTCCTGGCCCGCAGGCTCGGTCTCGAACGGACCGTCCTGCTCGCGATGGCGGCGGCCGGGACCGGCATGCTGGTGCGGGTCCTCGTCTCGGGGACGGTCGAACTGCTGCTGTTCTCCGCGCTCGCGCTCGGCGGTATGGGAATCGGCAATATCGTGGTGCCGCCACTGGTCAAACGGTATTTCCCCGACCGGCTCGCCACGGTGAGCGCGCTCTACATCACCATGGTGCAGATCGGCACCGTGCTGCCGGCGCTGGTCGCGGTGCCGCTGGCGCAGGCGCACGGCTGGCGCGTCTCCCTCGGCGTATGGGCCCTGCTCGGCTTCGCGGCGGCCGTCCCCTGGATCGGCGTCCTGCGTATTCGCCGCGACCGGGCGGCCGCGGACAATACGGGCCTGCCGGACCCGGGCAGCGCCCCGGTCCCGCAGGTGTGGCGCTCCCCCCTGGCGTGGGGCATGGCGGCCACCTTCGGCATGACCTCACTGACCACCTACTCGGTGTTCACCTGGCTGCCGACGATCCTGGCCGACGCCGGCGCCGACGCGGCCTTCGGCGGTTCCATGGTCGCCCTGTTCGCGCTCGTGGGACTGGTCGCGGCCCTCACCGCGCCCACGGTGGCCGCCCGTCTCACCAACCCGTTTCCGGTGGTGGTGGGGTGTGCCGCCTGTTTCTTCGTGGCCTTCGCCGGGCTGCTCTTCGCGCCCATGAGCGCGCCCGTCCTGTGGGTGGCGATCCTGGGCCTGGGCCCGAGTACCTTCCCGATGACACTCACCCTCATCAACCTGCGCACCCGGACCCCGGCAGGTTCGTCCGCGCTGTCGGGTTTCACGCAGGGAGTCGGGTACGCGCTGGCCTGTGTGGGACCGCTGGTGTTCGGCATGCTGCACACGCTCACCGGCGGGTGGGCCGCCCCGTTCGCGCTGCTCTGTGTTTCGGTACTGGTCCTGCTGACCGGCGCCTGGCAGGCGTGTAAACCGCGGATGCTCGAGGATACGGTCACCGCGCGCTGAATCCGGTCGCCCCGGGTTCGGCGTCCGGAGTTGCGCCGGCGGGTGACGCGGGTCATCATCGGCCGGTGTCCTCACCGCGTGCCGCGGCGGATATGGGCAGTTCTTCACCGGCGGAAATGCCCATGACACAACGAATTAACATTGCCGGCCTGCTCACCTGAGCGCCGCGAACCGCGTGAGAAACCGTTGATTCGACGGTCATCTCGGGCAGCATTTCCGCAATACCGGTTTCCTACCGTGGGGTCGAACCACGTTGGGAGGCCCTTGTGAGCACGCAGACCGAAAGCCGCGGCAACGCTCTGTCGGCGATGTGGCGGCGGCCGAAACTCGAGCGCTGGGACGCCGAGGACACCGCGGCCTGGGAGGCCGGCGGTAAGAAGATCGCCACCCGCAATCTGATCTGGTCGGTCGTGGCCGAGCACATCGGATTCTCGATCTGGTCCATCTGGTCGGTCATGGTGCTGTTCATGCCGACCGAGACCTACGGTATCGACGCGGCGGGCAAATTCTTCCTGGTCGCTGTGCCGACACTGGTCGGCGCGATCCTGCGAATTCCGTACACGGTCGCCACGGCCCGGTTCGGCGGTCGCAACTGGACGGTGTTCAGCGCGGCCGCCCTGCTTGTCCCGGCCGTTCTCACGCTCTACTTCGTGAACCAGCCCGGCACCTCTTATACGACCTTCCTGATCGTCGCGGCGTTCGCCGGTCTGGGCGGTGGCAATTTCGCCTCCTC
Organism: Nocardia testacea NBRC 100365; assembly: GCF_000308775.1. Classification (GTDB taxonomy): domain Bacteria; phylum Actinomycetota; class Actinomycetes; order Mycobacteriales; family Mycobacteriaceae; genus Nocardia; species Nocardia testacea. Next base: position 4,592 of record NZ_BAGJ01000138.1, on the reverse strand, counting down.
GATGACCAATATCAATGCCTTCTACCCGCAGCGGCTCAAGGGCTGGGCGCTGGGGATGAACGCGGGCGGCGGCAATATCGGCGTCCCGGTCATCCAGTTGTTCGGCCTGCTGGTGATCGCCACCCTCGGTGACGAATACGCCTCGGTGATCTGTGCGGCCTACCTGGTGCTGGTGGTGCTCGCCGGACTCGGCGCCGCCCTGTTCATGGACAATCTGCCGAACCAGAAGGCCGATCTGTCCTTCATGCTCACCGCGTTGAAGGTGCCGCAGTCGTGGGCGGTGTCGTTCCTCTATATCGGCACCTTCGGCTCTTTCATCGGCTACAGCTTCGCCTTCGGCCAGATCCTGCAGATCAGCTTTGTCGCCGGGGGTGACACCGCGGCCCAGGCCGCGCTGCACGCGGCGCAGATCGCCTTCATCGGCCCGCTGCTCGGGTCGATCGCCCGCCCCTACGGCGGCAAACTCGCCGACCGGATCGGCGGCAGCCGGGTCACCGTGTGCACCTTCGCGGCCATGATGGTCGCGGCGGTCGCGGTGGCGGTGGCCTCCACGATCGCCGACGGCTCGGGGGCGGGGTTCTCCGGTCCGGTGCTGGCCGTGCTGGTGGCCGGTTTCGTGGCGCTGTTCATCCTGTCCGGACTGGGCAACGGATCGGTCACCAAGATCATCCCGTCGGTTTTCGACGCCAAATCGCGCAGCCTGGACACCACCCCCGCCGAACGCGCCGCCTGGGCGCAGAACACCTCGGGCGCGCTCATCGGTTTCGTGGGCGCCATCGGCGCCCTCGGCGGTGTCGGCATCAACCTGGTGCTGCGGTCGTCCTACTCCTCGACCCAGTCCGCGACCACCGCTTTCTGGGTGTTCACGGTCTTCTATATCGCGTGCGCCCTGGTCACCTGGGCGGTGTTCCTGCGCCGGCCGGGTGCCCCGGTCCGCGACCGGGAGGTCGTCGCGGCGGCCGAGGCCCTGGTCCGGCAGGCCGAATCCGGTTCCCGCGATCCCCAGCCCACCGAACCCCGGTCCGCCCGGTCGTCGGCGACCCTCTGACCCCGGATCTCCACGGAGGACACCATGAACGCACAGCGCAGAACAGTCGTCGTCGCCGGTCACGGCATGGTCGGACACCGGTTCGTCGAGGCGATCCGCGCCCGGGACGAGTCGGGGCAATGGCAGGTCGTCGTTCTCGGCGAGGAGAAGCTGGCCGCCTACGACCGGGTCGGCCTGTCCTCCTACGTCGGCAACTGGGACGCCGCCTCCCTGGCGTTGCCGGGCAACGAGTACGCCGGCGACGAACTGGTCGACCTGCGCCTGGGCCAGCGGGCCGAGGCCATCGACAAGGACGCCCAGAAGGTCACCACCACCTCCGGTGAGGTGCTCGACTACGACGCGCTGGTCCTTGCGACCGGTTCCTACCCGTTCGTACCGCCCGTGCCGGGGCACGAACACGAGGAATGCTTCGTCTACCGGACCATCGAGGACCTGGACGGTATCCGGGCCGCGGCCGACGCGGCCGGACCGGGCGCCCACGGTGTGGTCGTGGGCGGTGGCCTGCTCGGGTTGGAGGCCGCCAACGCGCTGCGCCTGCTCGGGCTGACCCCGCACGTGGTGGAGTACAACGACCGCCTGATGCCGGCCCAGGTCGACGAGGGCGGCGGCGCGATCCTGGAGAAACTGGTCACCGACCTGGGGTTGCGGGTGCACACCGGGGTGGGCACGGCCGGGATCGATCGCGACGCGGCCGCCGGTCCGGCCGAACGGCTGCGGGTCGGTCTGTCCGACGGCACCGTGATCGATGCCGCGCTGGTGGTGTTCTCCGCGGGTGTCCGCCCGCGGGACCAGATCGCCCGCGACGCCGGACTCGAGGTCGGCCCGCGCGGTGGCGTGATCACCGATCTGGGTCTGGCCACCTCCGATCCGAATATCTACGCCATCGGTGAATGCGCCGCGATCGAAGGCGTCTGCTACGGGCTGGTGGCGCCCGGCTACAGCACCGCCGAGATCGTGGCCGACCGGCTGCTGGGCGGTGCCGGCGAGTTCCCCGGCGCCGATATGTCCACCAAGCTCAAACTGCTCGGGGTGGATGTGGCGAGCTTCGGCGACGCGCACGGCGCCACCGAGGGAGCGCTGTCGGTGGTACTGCACGACGCGGCCCGCGGCACCTACGCGAAACTGGTGATCTCCGACGACGCGCAGACCCTGCTGGGCGGCATCCTGGTCGGCGACGCCACCCAGTACGCCGCGCTGCGCCCGCTGGTTGGCCGGCCCTTACCGGCCGAACCCGCCGCACTCATCTCCCCGGCCGGTGCGGAACTGGGCGCCGACGCGCTGCCCGACGAAGCCCAGATCTGCTCGTGCAACGATGTGAGCAAGGGCGCCATCTGCGGCGCCATCGCCGAGGGCGCCTGCGATATCCCGGCCATCAAGGCCTGCACCAAGGCCGGCACCTCCTGCGGCGGTTGTGTGCCGATGATCAAGAAGGTGCTCGAACAGTCCGGCGTGGAGATGTCCAAGGCGCTGTGCGAGCACTTCGAGCAGTCGCGCGCGGAACTGTTCCAGATCGTGCAGGCCACCGGTATTCGTACCTTCTCCGAACTCATCGCCCGGTACGGCCGGGGGACCGGCTGCGATATCTGCAAGCCGACGGTCGCCTCGATCCTGGCCTCCACCTCCAGCGAGCACATTCTGGAGGGCGAGCAGGCCGCGCTACAGGACACCAACGACCACTTCCTGGCCAATATGCAGAAGAACGGCACCTACTCGGTGGTGCCGCGGATGCCGGGCGGCGAGGTCACGCCGGAACAGCTGATCGTGATCGGCGAGGTCGCCAAGGAGTTCGGTCTCTACACCAAGATCACCGGTGGGCAGCGGATCGACCTGTTCGGTGCCCGGGTGGAACAGTTGCCGCTCATCTGGAAGCGGCTGGTGGACGCCGGTATGGAATCGGGCCACGCGTACGGTAAATCGCTGCGCACGGTGAAGAGCTGCGTCGGTTCGACCTGGTGCCGGTACGGCCAGCAGGACTCGGTCGGCATGGCCGTCCTGCTGGAGAAGCGTTACCGCGGCCTGCGTTCGCCGCACAAACTGAAACTGGCCGTATCCGGGTGTGCCCGCGAATGCGCCGAGGCGCGCGGCAAGGATGTGGGCGTCATCGCCACCGAGAACGGGTGGAACCTCTATGTGGGCGGAAACGGCGGACTGACCCCCAAACACGCGGTCCTGCTCGCGGGCGACCTCGACGACGCGACCCTCATCACCTATATCGACCGCTACCTGATGTTCTACATCCGCACCGCGGACCGGCTGCAGCGCACCGCGCCGTGGCAGGAGGACCTCGGTATCGACTACGTGCGCGAGGTGGTGTGCGAGGACAGCCTCGGCATCGCCGCCGATCTGGAGCAGGCGATGGCCGACCACGTGGCCGGCTACCGCGACGAATGGGCCGCTGTCCTCGACGACGAGGAGAAACTCTCGCGATTCGTCTCGTTCGTCAACGCCCCCGCCGAGGCCGACCCGACCATCGCCTTCGACGACAGCGGTGAACGCAAGGTCCCGGTGCTACTCGGCCTGCCCGGGATGCCCGGAGGAGGCAGCGGAGTGTAACCACGCAGGGCGTGCCGGGCAGGCCGCGGTGGTACAGCCTGCCCGGTATGGCGGCACCAGTCGCTACGAGTGGGAAATGACGGCTTAACCGTCGAGAAACAGGCCGCCGGTACCAATGGGTAACGGCGTGTGGAGGAGAACACCGATGACCGTGATCGATACCCCAGTAATTGTTCCGGCCACCACCGGGTGGACGCGGGCGTGCCCGCTCGAATACCTGATCCCCGGCCGCGGTGTGGCGGTGCTGCTGCCCGGCGGCGCCCAGGCGGCCCTGTTCCTGCTGCCCGAGGGCACGTTGTACGCGGTCGGCAATATCGATCCGTTCGGCCGGGCGGCGGTGATGTCGCGCGGTATCGTCGGCGACCGCGGCGGGGAGCCGGTGGTCGCGTCACCGCTGCTGAAGCAGGCATTCTCCCTGCTCGACGGCCGGTGCCTGGACGACGCCACGATGCGATTGCCGGTATATTCCGTGCGCGTGGACGACGGACAGGTGTCGATCTCGGATCGGCCCGTGACGGTGGCTCCGGACGGCTGCCCGGTATGACGGTTCCGGAGACGAACACCGCACTGGCCGGTTTCACGATCGGTCTCACCGCGGCCCGGCGAGCCGAGGAATTCGCCACCTTGCTCACGCGCCGGGGCGCGTCGGTCGTATCCGCACCGGCCATCCGGATAATCCCGCTCGCCGACGACACCGAACTGGAACGGGTGACCAGCGAACTGGTGGCCGATCCGCCGCAGATCACGGTGGCCACCACGGGTATCGGATTCCGCGGCTGGATGGAGGCCGCCGAGGGCTGGGGCCTGGCCGAACAGTTGCGCGCGACGTTGGGCGGTACCCGGATGCTGGCCCGGGGGCCGAAGGCCAAGGGCGCGATCCGGGCGGCCGAACTGCGCGAGGAGTGGTCGCCGGCGTCGGAGTCCTCGGCCGAGGTGCTGGATCATCTACTCGCCGAAGGTGTGGAGGGCGTGCGGATCGCGGTCCAGTTGC
>NZ_BAGJ01000139.1 GCF_000308775.1 Nocardia testacea NBRC 100365 | reverse complement strand
CGGCGGGACCAGCTGACGCGTTCGGTGCGGCCGAGCGCGAGCGGCTCGGCCGGCGCCGGCCCGGGGGCGCCCACCGGGGAATCCGGGGCGGCGAGCCAGCCCGCCGCACCGAACACCAACCCGGTGGCCGCCGCGGCCGCGAACGCCCATCCCGAGAGTGTGACCCGGGCGGGATCGGCGGCGTCGAGGTTGGCGATCGTGGCCGACAAGATGATCACCCCGAGGAAGCCAGCCACACCCCAGGAGGTGGCGACCAGGGATCGGATCGGATCCAGGGGACCATCGGGCCGGCGGACGCCCGTGCGGGCGCCCAGGACGAGGATCACGGCGAACAGGATGCCCAGGCTCAGGCCCAGGCCGGCGGAGACGGCCATGGTCGCTACCCGTCCGGTGAACCCGTCGGCGCCGTCCCCGGCGAAATGGGTGGCCAGCGGATCGGGCAGCCGATCGGCCGCCGCGGCCAGCAACACGATGTTGGGGACGGCGGACAGCACGGGCGGGAGTCCGGCCAGTAGGCAGAGCCGCAGTGGGCCGAGGGTGGTCATGGGTACCTCCTTGTTATGTTTGAACCATAACAAATGACGCAATCGCTTCCTGACGGCGGCCCCGGGTACAGGTCGGCAAGCCGCCGTCCGGGGAATTCGTAAGCTGCCGATGATGTCCGCGTCGAGCGACCGATACGCGACGTGATGCAGGCGGCTGGGGAGGCCTGCGATGCCCGGCCGGCAACCGGGTGGGCACATAACGCAACATATCTATTGACCGGGACGAGCGACTGGCGGAGTGCCGCGAGTCGACCGTCCGCCTCGGGAGAACTGTCGGCCCATGGGCGCACACTGGCCCCATGGCATACGACGAGGAACTGGCGGAACGGGTCCGAGAGGTGGTGGGCGGCCGTGCCGGGGTGTCCGAGCGCGCGATGTTCGGCGGACTGGCCTTTCTCTTCGGCGGTCATATGGGAGTCGCCGTCAGCCGGGAGGGTGGGCTGATGGTGCGGATGGAACCGGCCGCGGCCGACGCGCTGGTCGACGACACCTCGGTGACCCCCATGGTGATGCAGGGCCGGGAACTGGACGGATGGCTACGGGTGACGGAAGCGGCGGTGCGCAGCGACCGCGACCTCACCACCTGGGTCGAACGCGGCGCGCGGTTCGCCGCAGCGCTGCCGCCCAAGACGCCGAAACCTCGGACACCGCGACGGAAGAACGCCGGCTTGCCGTAACCGGCTCGCTCACCACTGGTCGTTGGAGTTCAGCGCGACCAGCAGGCGGCGGATCGCGGCCACCCGCCGCGTCTTGTCCGGCAGTTCGTCCAGCGCGCATTCGGGATCTGCGGGTGGGCCCAGATGCGTACAACCGCGCGGGCAGTCCTCGATCGCCTCGGCGAGATCGGTGAAGGCCGCGATCACATCGTCGGGTGTGATGTGGGCGAGGCCGAACGACCGCACGCCCGGAGTGTCGATGACCCAGCCGCCACCCGGCAGCGCCAGCGCGACCGACTGCGTGGAGGTGTGCTTGCCCTTCCCGACCCCGGATACCTCGCCGACCGCGCGCTCGGCGTCGGGAACCAAACGGTTGACCAGCGTGGATTTCCCGACTCCGGAATGCCCGAGAAAACAGGTGAGGTGGCCGGTGAGCAGGGCCAGTGCCGCGTCGAGCGGGTCGTCGATCCCCGCGTAGACAATGGTCAGATCCAGATCGTCGAACGCGGCCGCGAATGCCGAGTCCCCCGCCAGATCGTGTTTGGTGAGACAGAGGACGGGTTCCAGGCCGCCCGCGTAGGCGGCCACCATGGCTCGCTCCACGAACCCGGTACGCGGCGGCGGATCGGCCAGCGCCACCACGATGAACAACTTCTCCGCATTACCGACCACCACGCGCTCGAACGGATCGGTGTCGTCGGCGGTGCGCCGCAGCACCGTGGTGCGCTCGGTGACCCGGACGATCCGCGCGAGCGTGTCGGGCCGACCGGACAGGTCGCCGACCACCTCCACCCGGTCGCCGACCACGATGGGGGTGCGGCCCAGCTCCCGGGCCCGCATGGCCACCAGCGGACGGTGCGGATCACCGTCGAGCACACACCCCCAGCGCCCCCGGTCCACCGAGACGACCATGGCCGGCTGCGCGTCCCGGTGCTCCGGGCGGGTCTTGGTCCGCGGCCGCGAACTCCGCCCGGGACGCACCCGGACATCGGATTCGTCGTAGGAGGCGGTGGTACGGCCGCGCCGGCTCAGTGAGCCGCTCCCGGTCCGGCCGACTGCGGGTCGAGCATGGATTCCCACAGGGCGACGAAGTCGGGCAGGGTCTTGGCGGTCGTACCGATGTCCTCGATCTCGATCCCCGGTACGGCGAGCCCGAGAATAGCGCCGGCCGTCGCCATCCGGTGGTCGGCGTAGGAATGCCAGCGGCCGCCGTGCAGCGGGGCCGGCACGATCTCCAGGCCGTCCTCGGTCTCGGTCACCTGCCCGCCGAGCCGATTGATCTCGGTGGACAGGGCGGCCAGCCGATCGGTTTCGTGCCCGCGCAGATGGGCGATGCCCCGCAGCCGCGACTCCGAATCGGCCAGTGCCGCCAGCGCCGCGACGGTCGGGGTCAGTTCGCCCACATCGTGCAGATCGATATCGATACCGGCCAGCCGGTCCGGGCCGGTCACGGTGAGCGCGCCGTCGCCGAACCCGGCTTCGGCGCCCATCCGCACCAGGATCTCCCGGATCACATCGCCGGCCTGGGTGGTCAGCCGCGGCCAGTGCGGGATGCGTACCCGGCCGCCGGTGACCGCGGCCGCGGCCAGGAACGGGGTGGCGTTGGACAGGTCCGGCTCGACCGTCCAGTCGACCGCGCGGATCGGCCCCGGGGACACGGTCCAGGTCTGCTCGCCCCGGACATCGGTGGGCGCTTCGACCGCGACGTCGGCCCGGCGCAGCATCTCGACGGTCATCTCGATATGCGGCATGGAGGGCAGCGCGCTCCCGGAATGGCGCACCACCACGCCCTCGTCGAAACGTGCCCCCGACAGCAGCAGACCCGAGACGAACTGGGAGGAGCCCGAGGCGTCGATGGTGATGGCGCCACCGCGCAGGGCGCCGGTCCCGCGCACGGTGAACGGCAGCGCGTCGCCCTCGATATCCGCGCCGAGTCCGCGCAGGGCATCGAGGATAGTGCGCAGCGGGCGGACCCGGGCGGCGATATCGCCGTCGAAGGCGGTCTCGCCCACCGCGAGGGTCGCGACCGGGGGGACGAAACGCATCACGGTTCCGGCCAGGCCACAGTCGACCCGCCCGCCCTGTAGTGGCGCGGGGGTGACGGCGAGGGTGTCCGCGTCACCGATGATCTGGGTGCCGAGGGCACGCAGCGCGGCGATCATCAGACCGGTGTCACGGCTGCGCAGGGCTCCGGTGATGGTCGAGGGGCCATCGGCGAGCGCGGCCAGGACCAGCGCTCTGTTCGTGATCGATTTGGAGCCGGGCAGGGTGACGGTCGCATGCACTGGGGCATCGACATGGGGCGCTGGCCAGAAACTCACCCGACCATCTTGGCGCATCGGGGTGACATGCGTGTCGGTGGTGCTCGTAAGTGTGTCGCCGGGCACCACCGATCGCGTCCGCATCTGAAGCGGCCGGACTACTTGTTCCGGCCGTGCAGCAGCGGAACCATCTTGCGCAGCATCTTCATATTCGCCTGGGTGCGCCGATAGCTCTGCAACGCCATTCCGGGAATCGTGAAGCGCTGCACGGCGATCGAATGCGGCCGGACGAATTCGCGCATACCCGGCTCCCCGTGGATCCGGCCGATACCGGAGTCGGCACTGCCACCGAAGGGCAGCCCGGGGATGGCGGCGAAGCCGAGTACCGAGTTCACCGAGGTCGCGCCGACCTTCAGCCGCCGGGCGATCTCGAGTCCCTGCTTCTTCGAATACACCGCCGAGGCCAGGCCGAAGGTGGTGTTGTTGGCGAGATCCACGGCCTCGTCGATGCTGTTCACCGTGGTGACGGTGACGGTCGGCCCGAAGGTCTCCTCCTTGACCGCCGCCGAGTCCTCGTCCACATCGACCAGCACGACGGGTTCGATGAAGGGGCCCTTGATCGATTCCGGGCCGCCGAGCACGGCTTTGCCACCGCTGGCCAGGGCCGCGTCGATATGCCTCTTGACGATGTCGATCTGACTCGGCATGGTCATCGGGCCGTAGGCGGCGTCCTTGTCCGAGCCCGGTTTCACATCCTTCAGGATGCGGGTCAGTTCGGCGAGGAACTCCTCCTTGACCGACTTGTCCACGTAGACGCGTTCCACGCCGGCGCAGGTCTGGCCGCTGTTGGAGGTGGCGCCCCAGGCGATGGCGTCGGCGGCGGCCTTCACATCGGCGTCCGCGGCGACGATCACGGGGTCTTTACCGCCGCACTCCAGCAGCACCGGGGTGAGGTTCTCGGCGGCCGAGGCCATGATCTTGCGGCCGGTGGCGGCCGAACCGGTGAAGGCGATCTTGTCCACTCCGGACTTCACCAGCGCGGCGCCGGTCGCGCCGAAACCGTTGATCGCGACGAAAACGCCCTCGGGCAGTTCCGGGTTGGCCTCCGAGAACGCCTCGGCGAGGAAATTGCCGATTCCGGTGGAGAACTCGGACGGCTTGAATACCACGGTGTTACCGGCGGCCAGCGCGTAGGCCAGCGACCCGTTAGGGGTGTAGACGGGATAGTTCCACGGTCCGATCACGCCGATGACACCCAGCGGCCGGTATTCGATCCGGGCCGAGAAGTTGGCCATCAGCGGGCCCGCGGGCACCTTCTGCGGGGACAGAACCTTCTTGGCGTGCTTGGCGGCCCAGGCGATGTGCTCGAGGGCGAGCATGAGCTCCAGAAATGCGTCGTCGAGCGGTTTACCGTTCTCGGCGTGGATGAGCGCGCAGAATTCGTCGGATTTGGCGACCAGTCGGCTCGACCAGCGCAGCAGGGCTTTCTTCCGGCCGTCGAAGCCCAGGTCCTCCCAGACCGGAGCGGCGGCGCGCGCCTTCGCGACAGCCTCGCCGACCGCATTCTCGTCGGCGATCGGGTACGTGGCCAGGGTCGCTCCTGTGGCCGGATCGACCGAGGTGAGCACCGATTCTTTCTCGGTGGCGTTTTCGGTGGTTGTCACAGGTTCTCCTCTGCGGAAGTAGGGCGGTAGCTGCGCGCGTGAACGGGCAGCCTGTGACCGCCGCGTCCCCGGTGAGAGAATGCTAAGACATAACTCTCAACACGTCACGAAGTACTGTCATCATTGTTGCGGACGAGGCCGTGATTGTCTTGATCTGTCGGTATTCGGTGTAAGTATCGGAATATGTGCGGACGGTATGCGACAACGACGGATCCCGGCCGGCTCGCGGTCGAGTTGGACGCCATCGACGAGACCGGGGGCTTCGGAGCACCGGGCGGTGGCGGGCCGACGGCCGGGGAGGACGCGGATACCCGCGGCGGCCGGGCGCCGGGGGCCAACTACAACGTCGCGCCGACGACGCAGATCGTCACGGTCGTCGATCGGCATACCCACGAACACCCCGACGACACACCGAGCCGCCGGATCCGGCGGATGCGCTGGGGATTGATTCCGCACTGGAGCAAAGCCGCCGAACCGGGTGTTCCGGTGAAGGGAAAACCGCTGTTCAACGCCCGGGCAGATAGGGCGGCGACGCTCCCGTCCTTCCGGGACGCGGTGAAATACCGGCGCTGCCTGGTCCCGATGGACGGCTGGTACGAATGGCTCGTCGAACCCGATCCGGCGGGTCCGGGCAACGGGAAGAAGCCCAAGGTGGTCAAGCACCCGTACTTCATGTCCCGCCCGGACGGTGAGCGGCTGTACATGGCGGGGCTGTGGTCGGTCTGGCGGGACCGGTCGCTCGACGATCCGGAACCACTGCTCTCGTGCACCATCCTCACCACCGACGCCGTCGGTGATCTCACCCGTATCCACGACCGGATGCCGCTGCCCATGCCCCGCGAACACTGGGATGCCTGGCTCGACCCCGATCATCGCGCCCCCGCCGACCTGCTCGGCCCGCCCAGCGAGGCATTGGTGGCCGAGATCGCGGCCCGGCCGGTATCGACCTTGGTGAACAGTGTGAAGAACAACGGCCCGGAACTACTGGCGCCCGCCGCCGATACGGCGGAGCAGACCACCCTGCTGTGAGGCCGCGTCGGCCCGGGACGGTTCACCGCCCCGGGCCGCGGCGAGGCTCAGCTATCGCCCAGCGGGCATTCGATCGCCGGAGTGGCGATGTGCAAGCCGCATTTCAAAATATCGCCGCTCAGATCGATGACCTCGGTCACCACTCCGCCGCCGGCTTCCTCGGCGCGCTCGCCGGCTTCCTCGGCGCGCTTACCGAGATCGTTCTCCGGGGTGCGGCTCTCCGATTCGTTCTCCGACTCACCCTGGTCGGCGAGCGGGAACTCACCCGCCGGCGCCGCCAGGGCCATCGGCGCCGACAGCACCGCCGGGCCGACGGACAGGGCCACGGCCGCGGACACGGCGAAGAACACGGTGCGCACAGATTTGCGCGGGGACATATCGCATCACATCCTCGGGTCGGACGATCGGTCGTACCAAGTAACGCATACGAACCGGCCTGACCTGGTGAATTACCGCCCGGCACGCGGGGAGCGAAGCAGGACGGGCCGCCGGGCCGCCCGGACTCAGGCGGTGACCGGCGCGGTCACCGCCCCGGTCAACCGGACCAGATCGGCGGGCGCGACTTCGATCTCCAGGCCGCGCCGTCCCGCACTGCACAGCATCCGATCCCAGCCGAGCGCGGAGTCGTCGATCACCGTGGGATGGCGTTTGCGCTGCCCCAGTGGCGAGATACCGCCCAGGACGTACCCGGTCCCGCGCTCGGCCCGGGTCCGGTCGGCCAGCGCCGCCTTGGGCGCCCCCAGCGCCGCCGCGGCGGCCTTCAGCGACAGTGTGCCGGGCACCGGCAGCACCGCGACCGCCAGCGCGCCGGTGGACAACTCCAGTACCAGCGTTTTGAAGATCTGCCCCGGTTCGACACCGAGGCGGGCGACCAGCACATCGACCGCCTCGCCGCCGAAGGTGCCGGCGCGTGGGTCGTGGTCGTAACTGTGCACGGTGTGTGCGGCACCGGCGGTGACCAGTGCCCGGATCGCCGGAGTGGCGGCTGCTGCCATGGGCCGGACCCTACCCGGGCGGCGCCGACCCGGTCTGTGAGGTGACTTTCCCATGGTCGGGGAACACTTCGCGGGCACAGTGAGTTGTACGCGGCAGAAACAGCGCATCGGACGGAACAGACGGTTCTGCTGGTGCGGCCCCGCGCACGAGTGAAGGAGTGACGGTGCCCGTTCTCGTCGAACCACGCCCGGTCCACCATGATCCGGCTTCGGCGCGCACGCGGTTCTTCCCGCTGTTCGCGCTCCCGGTAGATTTGGCAGGTAAGCCGATCGAAGGGACACGTGTGACGAGCGAGGACGACGTGGCGACCGATACCGGCGCCGACGCGCGGCCTGCCGGGCAGCCGGAGACCGACGCCGAACTGGCCCAGCGGTTCGAGCGGGACGCGCTACCCATGCTGGACCAGCTCTACGGCGCTGCCCTGCGGATGACGCGTAACCCCGCCGACGCCGAAGACCTGGTCCAGGAGACCTACGTCAAGGCCTATGCCGGTTTCAAGTCCTTCAAAGAAGGCACCAACCTGCGGGCCTGGCTCTACCGGATCCTCACCAATACCTACATAAACTCGTATCGGAAGAAGCAGCGCCAGCCCGCGCAGTACCCCACCGACGAGATCACCGACTGGCAGCTCGCCGCCACCGCCGAGCACAGCTCCACCGGCCTGCGCTCGGCCGAGGTCGAAGCCCTCGACGCCCTTCCCGACGACGACATCAAAGCCGCCCTCGTGCAACTGCCCGAGGAGTTCCGGATGGCGGTGTACTACGCCGATGTCGAAGGGTTCCCGTACAAGGAAATCGCCGACATCATGGGCACTCCTATCGGTACGGTGATGTCCCGGCTGCATCGCGGCCGGAAACAACTGAAGGGTTTGCTCGCCGATGTGGCGCGTGAACGCGGGTTCAACCGCACCGCGTCCGAGTCCGGCGATGCCGATACCGCCGCGGCGGTGCGCCAGGAGGTCAAGCAGTGAGCACCGAGCACGACCCCGATATGGAGCTCGACTGCACGGCGGTATTGGCCGACGTCTGGCTCATGCTCGACGGTGAATGCGACGACCGCACCCGCGAACGGCTCCAGCACCATATGGACCACTGCGCGCCCTGCATCGAGGCCTACGGCATCGAAGAGAAGATCAAGAGCATGCTGCACCGCAAATGCGGCGGCGAGAAGGCGCCCGATTCGCTGCGCGAACGACTCGCCGTGGAGATCCGATCGGTGACCTTCCGGACCGGCGATCTCCCGGTCGACCCGAACCGGGCCTGATACCGCCCACACCCGAACACCGAGCGGCCCGCACTTCCTGCGAAGTGCGGGCCGCTCGTGGTCTGTGCCCGGCCTCGGCCGGTCGGCTCAGGCGTTGGGACGCTTGCCGTGATTGGCGGCATTTCCCTTACGGCTGCGCTTCTTGCGGCCACGCTTACCCATCGGTAGCTCCCTCCTGGGGCATATCCCGCGTCTGCGGGGAGTACATGTTGATCCCGGCCATTCTTCCACGTGTGGTTGGCTGTACCGACGGCGGTACAGCGGGCCCGGGCCCCGATACCGGAACGAACCTAGCGAACGGGGTGACCATGGCGGAAGAAGTGCGGGCGGAGATGGTGTCCACGGTGCTCACCGTCGAGGTCGAAGTCGGGGACCGGGTGGCGGTCGACCAGACTCTGGTCCTGCTCGAGTCCATGAAGATGGAGATCCCGGTGATCACCGAAGTCGGCGGGGAGGTCGCCTCCATCGCGGTCACTCCGGGTCAGGTCCTTCAGCAAGGTGACCTCATAGCCGTCGTGCAGTGATTTCGGCGCGGCCGACCGGGGTGCGGGATGGGCTCGTGAAAGGTTCGGCGCGAGTGAGGCACGGTTCGCGACGGTGACGTTGCGGGCTTACCTGTGAGGGTGAGTGGCGGGCTTTGCTCGCGGGGGTGAGTGGTGCGCCTTACCTGTGAAGGCGAGTATGGGGGCTCGCTCGTTGAGGTGCTGTGTTTTTTGGCGGCGCCTTCGGCGCCGCGGGGTTGAGGCCCCCTTGGTCTCGCCGTTTCGGCCTCGAGACTTGCGCTTCGCGCGGGCGCTTTCGAGGCCGAAACGGCGAGACGGGCCTCAACCCTTTCAGGTGTCTCGTAAAACTCGACACATGCGGTTGCGTCGGCATTCGACGGCCGGGTCGGATGCAGACTCGACCGCACCGGCGACCTGGCATCCGGTCGCCTTCACGAGCAGCAGCGCTTTCTCGGTGCCGAGTTCGGCGAGGCCCACAAAGGGTCGAGGCCCGTCCCGCCGTTCAGGCCTCGAAAGCGCCCGCGCGAAGCGCAAGTCTCGAGGCCTGAACGGCGGGACCGAGGGGGCCTCGACCCCGCGCGCCGAAGGCGCGCCAGAATTACAGCATGTCGACACTGAGTGATCTGCTGGCCGAGCACACCGATCTGCCCGGGGTGGCGGTGGATCATCTGCAGCGGGTGGTCGGTGACTGGCAGTTGCTCGCCGACCTGTCGTTTTCCGATCTGCTGCTGTGGGTGGGGGCCGGACCGGTCGGCGACGGCGCCGATATCGTATGTGTCGCCCAGTGCCGGCCGACCACCGCGCCGACGGTGCATCTGGAGGACCTGGTCGGGACCACCGCCCGGTACTCCGAGCATTCCCAGGTGTTCGAGGCGCTCACTCGCGGGGAGATCGTGCGCACCGATACCGAGGGGGAGGCGCAGGGGGTCTACCATCCGCATCCGGTCCACGCGATCCGGGAGGCGATTCCGGTGCGGTGCGGCGACGATGTGATCGCGGTGCTCAGCCGGGATACCGACCGGCAGCGGTCGCGGGTGCGCAGTGGGCTGGAGATCGCCTATGTCGCCTGCGCCGACGACCTGTGCCAGATGATTGCCGACGGGACTTTCCCGACCACCGAGGACCGCGCCGCGACCCATTCCAGTCCGCGAGCCGGTGACGGGTTCATCCGGCTCGACACCGCGGGGATCGTCACCTATGCCAGCCCGAACGCGTTGTCGGCGTATCACCGGATGGGGTTGCAGGCCGATCTGGCGGGCCAGGATCTGGCGATCACGACGCGGTCGCTGATCACCGATCCGTTCGACGCGCAGGAGGTGGTGGGGGATATCCAGGCCGCTCTCGCGGGTCGCACCGGGCGCCGGATGGAGGTGGAGGCGCGAGGGGCCACCGTGCTGCTGCGCACCCTGGTGTTGCGTCCGCACGGGCAGCTGGCGGGGGCGGCGGTGCTGGTCCGGGACGTCACCGAGGTCAAACGCCGGGACCGGGCGTTGCTCAGCAAGGACGCCACCATCCGCGAGATCCATCACCGGGTGAAGAACAACCTGCAGACGGTGGCGGCGCTGCTGCGGCTGCAGGCGCGTCGAACCGAGAACGAGGAGGCGCGGGTGGCGCTCACCGAATCGGTGCGCCGGGTCACCTCCATCGCGTCGGTGCACGAGATGCTGTCCATGTCCGTCGACGAGGAGGTCGATCTGGACGAGGTGGTCGACCGGCTGCTGCCGATCATGGCCGATGTCGCCACGGTGCACACGGCTCGGATCACGGTGCGCCGGGCGGGTTCTCTGGGTGTCTTCTCCGCGGAACGGGCGACTCCGCTGGTCATGGTGCTCACCGAACTGGTGCAGAACGCCATCGAGCACGCCTTCGACGGCGGCCAGAACGGTACGGTGACCATTCGCGCGGAGCGTTCGGCGCGCTGGCTGGACGTGATCATCAGTGATGACGGACAGGGCCTGCCCGAGGGGTTCAGCCTGCAGTCCTCCGACAGTCTCGGGCTGCAGATCGTGCGCACGCTGGTGACCGCGGAGCTGGGCGGTACGATCGGCCTGCATCCGGGTACCGATATCGGAACCGACGCGGTGCTACGGGTGCCACTGGGGCGCCGCTCGGCACGCTGATACCCGACGGAAACTCGCCGGTTTCAATTATGCATACCCGGGACCGTCTGTGGTCGGAAACACCGGATGATTTCCGGGGCTGTAATCCGGTAAAGTCCGTCGCTCCGGGCCGACGGGCCCCGGAAAAGATTCAGCCCGGCACCAGAAATGCTGGTGCCGGGCATTCGCGACTTCCCGGACCGGGCTGGGTCCGGTAATCGCTTCCCCGCGCTCTAGACGGCGGTCCGAGTGCGGGTGCGCGCATTGCGGCGCTTGAGCGCACGCCGCTCGTCTTCGCTCATTCCGCCCCATACGCCGGCGTCCTGCCCGGATCCCAGAGCCCAGGACAGGCATTCGGCGGTAACAGGGCAGCGAGCGCAGACCAGCTTGGCATCGGCAATCTGCGCGAGCGCAGGACCACTGTTGCCCACCGGGAAAAACAGCTCAGGGTCCTCGTCGCGACAGATGGCCTTATGGCGCCAGTCCATTCCTTCTGCTCCTTAGTAAGGCGCCGCACCGGGCGCCGATCGGTTGGTGGGTCGTTCACTTGTGCGAACTGAATGTTTCCGCACGGTTGCTTGTGAATGCTTTCACGAACACCGTAGATGTCAATAGGTATCCGATGCACCGTGGGGAAGCTCACGCACTGAAGTCCCGCATCGGGGACCTGCCGCAGTCCTTTGTACTCGCCTACGCCGGTTTCTGCAGCACAACGAGATGTATTTCCCGAATGCGTCAGTTCAAACCGGTCGCGGGGCGACCACGTCCAGGACGTTGGGCACAGCGGTGAAATCCACCACGGTACGTTCGCCGATGAAGTCGCCGTCGATTTGCAGACCGATGGGATCGGCGCTGGTGATGCGCACCGACGGCACGTCGTCGTCACGGAACAATTTCCGCGACTTCGGCTCGGAGTGCGGCGACAGCAGTTGTGTCGCCAGGCGCAGTGTAGGCAGTAACGCCATGGTTCGCACGGCGAACACACCGAGTCCGGTTTCGAACCGGGTGCCCGGATTGGTACACACCGGAGTCGCGTTGAGATAAGTCCAGGGACTGGTATTGGTCACAAAGGCGTAATGAACACCGGAAACGGGTTCGTGACCGGGAACGTGCACCGTGACTTCGGGCCGGTCCCGTTTGACCCGGAAGAATCGACCGACGGTCGTGCGCACGTAACGCGCCGGAGTCGCGGCGTGCCCCTTGGCCCGGGCGGTGTCGATCGCGGCACATACATCGGCGTCCAAACCGACCCCCGCGCTGAAGCAGAACCAGCGATCATCGGTGAGCCCCAACCCGATTCGGCGATCGGCGTCACCGGCCTTGAGTAGATCGATCAACTGGTTGGTGGCCGCCACCGGATCCGGCCGGATATCCAGCGACCGCGCGAACACATTGGCCGAACCACCGGGAATTATGCCGAGCCGCGGCCGCCACACCTGTCCGTCGTCCACCTGGGGCAGCGGCACGAAACCGTTGATGGTCTCGTTGACCGTGCCGTCCCCGCCGTGCACGACGATGAGGTCCATCTCGTTGGTCGCCGCCCACTGCGCCAGCTCCGCGGCGTGCCCACGATGCTGGGTGTGCGCCACGGTCAGCTGGGTCCGGCTCTCGAGCGCGTGCGCGAGCAGATCTCGCGTGGCCGCCGTGGTAGAGGTCGCATTGGGGTTGACGATCAACAACGTCCGCACCTACGCACCTTAATGGAATGTGCTGTGTTTATTTGCGGCGCCTGCGGCGCCGCGGGGTCGAGGCCCCCGAAGGTCCCGCCGTTCAGGCCTCGAGACTTGCGCCTTCGGCGCGGGCGCTTTCGAGGCCTGAACGGCGGGACGGGCCTCGACCCTTTGTGGGCCTCGCTGAACTCGGCGCCGGGAGCTCGAGCGGCGGGAGGGGCGTCGACCCTTTGTGGGCTCGCAGGGGCTCGGTGCGGGGAGCATGCGGCCGGGTGTGGAGGGTTCGATCGGAGGGACTTGCCGCAGGAGGACCGGGAGAACGAAGGTGGCCCGACGGGGGAGCGGGTAGCGATCACGTGACGCTGCGGCGGGTGTGACGGAATGTCCGCCTAAGCTGGCCGGGTGGTCGAGCGAAAAGACGTCGGTGGTGTGCCCGGGACGGTCCGTGGGGCCGGGGGGTTGGTGACGCTGGAGGGCGCTGTCGCGGTGATCGTAGCGGCGGTGCTGATCGTGCGGGCATTGCTGGGGCATCGGGAGGACGAGATCAGCGGCTACGGCACGGCCATGTGGTTCGGGATCCTGGGCGGTGCGGTGCTGGCGTCCGGGATCGGCTTGCTGTTCGGGCAGCGCTGGGGTCGGGCGATCGCGGTGATCACCCAGCTGCTGCTGTTGCCGGTGGTGTGGTCGCTGCTGTTCGGGTCGGGGCAACCGCTGTACGGGACCGTGCTGGGCGTGGTGGCGCTGGGCGCGCTGGGCCTGTTGTTCGCGCCGCCGACCTCACGCTGGGCGGCTCAGGAGTACGGGGTCACGGGCGAGGAGTGAACGGCGATTCACTCGTCCGCGGCGGCCCGCGCGGTATCGGCCAGCGCGGTCAGTGCCTCGCCGGAGAGCCGGTAGCCCACCCAATCGTCCTGGACACGCGCGCCGAGTGATTCGTAGAACCCGATCGAGGGCGTGTTCCAGGTGAGCACCGACCAGCTCACTCTGGTGTAGCCGTGGGTTCGCGCCTCGTCGGCGAGCGCCGCGAGCAGGGCGCGGCCGAGCCCGCTGCCGCGTGCCGCGGGGGTGACGTACAGATCCTCGAGATGGATCCCGTGTACGCCGTCCCAGGTGGAGAAGTTCCGGAACCAGATGGCGCAGCCGCTGATCGCGCCCTCCAGCAGCGCCACATGGGCGAAAACCGCGGGATCGGGACCGAAGAGGGCGGTGTGTAGTTGTTCGGCCGTCAGCGTGCATTCCTCCCGGGCTTTCTCGTATTCGGCCAGGCCGTACACCAGCTGGACGAGATCGGGCACATCGGCGGGAGTGGCGCGGCGGATGAGCGGGGTGGATGTCATGGGCGCGGAATCCTTGTCCGATCGTGGGCCGGGGCCCGGGCGGGGAGCGCGGCGGGCGGCCGCGCGAGATCAAGCCTGTTCATCGGCGTGCAGGTTGTGCGCCCACAGGGTCGGGTCCTCGTGTTCGTGGCCCAGGACGCTCACCGCGGCGGTGGAGAGCGCGAACCGGCGTCCCTCCCGGACCTCGAACCCCAGCCAGCGGGCGATGAGGGCCCGCGAGAAATGGCCGTGCCCGACCAGCACCACATCCCGGGTGCCGAGGGCGGCGGCCGCCCGGCTCAGCACCCGGTCGGCGCGGGCGCCGACCTGTTCGGCGGATTCGCCCCCGGGGATCGCGCCGGTCCACACCGTCCAGCCCGGGGCCCGGGTGCGGATCTCGGCAGTGGTGCGGCCCTCGTAGTCGCCGTAGTCCCATTCGGCCAGGTCGGGATCGATCTGAGGGTCGGGCAGACCGGCCAGCTCGGCGGTGCGCCGGGCACGCACGCGGGGACTGACGTAGACGAGGGGATCGCGCAACCGCAGCGCGTCGAGCACCCGGCCGGCGGCGGTGGCCTGCCGGGCGCCGGTCTCGGTGAGTGGTACATCGGTGCGGCCGGTATGGCGGTGCCGTACCGACCAATCGGTCTCACCGTGGCGGACCAGCACCACGCGGGCGTCGTCGGAGCCGGGCATACGGTCCATCATGCCCGGCCGCCGGGCGGGCGCGGCGAGGTGGGACCCCGCCGATGCCAGGTATCAGGTGGCCAGGGTGAGCACCACCAGTGGCACCGGACGGTCGGTGCCGGCCTGGAATTGGGCGAGCAGGGGGTTGTTCGCCAGCACCCAGGCCGCGAATTCGTCGTATTCGGCGCCGGCGAGCACCCGGGCGGTGCCGTGGTACACGTGATCACCCAGTTCCACGATCACCGCCGGATCCGCGCGTACATTGTGGTACCAGGCGGGATAGCCGCCCTCGACGAACGAACTGAGGTAGAGGGTTTCGCCGCGGTAGAGCGCCCCCAGCGGGACCACATGCCGTTTCCCGGTCCGGGCGCCGGTGGTGGTGAGCAGCAGCAGTTCGGCCTCCGCGTACGCGCCGCCGACTCGTCCACCGTTGGCCCGGAACTCCCGGATCACCTCGATGTTCCAGTCGGCCGGGCCCTGCTCGGAGTACTGGTTCCACGGGGCGTCGGGATCGTCGTAACGGAGTCGGTCGGCCACGGGGGCCGTGTCGAGAGGTCGCGCTGCTTCGGTCATGGCGCGCAGTCTGCCGGAGGGCACCGACAGAAAACGGTTCACCGCAAGGGTTTTGCGGGCCGTTCGGTATCGCTGCGCGGTGTGTCGACCGTGGTGGGGTCGGCGAGGGCCACGAGTTGACCGTCGCGGTGTTCGAGCACCGTGGTGCCGAGCACGCCGAGCGAGATCGGGCCGCCGCCGTAATCGGGGCGCGCCACCGGAATTCGGTTCACCCGGGCGCCGGTGGCCGGATCGAGGGCGGCGATCGCGCCGGGCACCGGCAGCAGCAGCTTCCCGGCCATCGGAACCGGGGTGCCGAGCGCGTCGGCCGCGGTCCACAGCGGCTCGAACGTACCGGCGTCGAGGGCGATCACGCTGTTACCGGTGAACACCAGGAACGCCGAGTTGGTGCGTACGGTGGCGGCGGTCCGGTCGAGTGGGGCCGAGAGTTCCTGTACCACGATCGGATTGCCCTTGGCATCGAGGATCGTCAGTCGCGGCGCCTCGGATCCGGGCGCGTCGCCGCCGGGCTGGTAAACCGCGATCCGATTGTCCGACACCGCGATCACGCGCGCGTCGGCGGACGCGGCGCCCGCGCCCTCCAGCAGTCGCGACCCGTACTCCTCGGGCACGTTGTCGTCCTTGGGAGCGGGTGCCTGCACGGTGACCCGGTTCGCCGGCTCGCCCGGGCAGCGTTCCAATACCACCAGCCGGGACGGGCTGGAGGCGGCCGACAGCAACGCGCAACCCTTCCGTGGCTGGGTCTTCCAGTTGTCCTTGGCGTCCACATAGCCGTACTCGAGGGTGCGCACCAGATCCGACCGCCAGACCTCCAGCCGGTCGGGTCCCTGGGCGAGGACGTAGGTCCCGTCGACCGACAGGCGCACCTGACCGTCCATGTAGCTGCTGCGGGCGGTCCGGCGTTGCCCGTCGGCACCGGAGACCATGGTCGTCTCGCTACAGCCGCGGTCGGTGCGGTAGACCGCGACGACCATGCCGAACTGGGATTCCACTCCGCACAGCGGCAGCTCACGGGTGTAGCGCCACACCTGTTCGCCGGTCCGCGGATCGCGTCCGATCACACTGCCGTCCGCCCCGGTGACCGCCACGCCCTCCGCGGTGAGTGCCCGGGCGGTCGCCGTATCGGGGGCGCGCCACATCTCCTGGAGTTTCGCGGGCAGTTTCGCGGCGGGCTGCGGCGGCCGGGCCGGTTGGTCGGCGACGATCGACTCGGTGTTCGCCACCCCGCTGGTCGCCCACGCCACGATCACCGCGACCACCACGAACACGGCGATCGCGGCTGCGGTGATGACGTCGGCGCGCGTTCGCCGCTCGGGTGCGAGCACGTAGGCGAGCGTAACGGATGGCTGGTAGCGCACCCGACGGTGCTCAGGACCCCCGGCGCCGGT
>NZ_BAGJ01000140.1 GCF_000308775.1 Nocardia testacea NBRC 100365 | reverse complement strand
GGCAGCCCGGGCCCCGATACCGGGCACGCGCCCGAGCCCGTGTCCCCGGCGGACGAACGGGCCACCCGCCCCGACCCGGGCGCACCGTTCGAGTCCGGCCGAACCGGCGATGATCGATCTGCCCGGCTTCCGCAACCGTCCCGGCACGACCCCACCGGTGGCCCAACCCCACCGGCCGCGCCGGGACCCCGGCGCCACCCCGTAGCGCCCGGGGGCCGGGCGTACCCGCGGCGGGCCGCCCCGGCGCCGAGGTCCCACGGCGCGCCGGTGCAGCGACCGTGTTGCGGCTGCGTATGTGGACCGATGAGAGCCCTCGGAGGTATATCGACTGCTGCTATGGTTTCGATGATTTCGCGTGCCCGGACCGCTGCGGCCCGGACACGCTTTTCGTCTACGCCTGCGTACCGGTGGGTCCCGGTCCCGCAGGCGGGAATTGGAGCAACCATGCTGGCCAACGGCGATGTCTTCGCCGGCTATGTCATCGACCGGCAACTCGGCCGGGGTGGGATGGGCTCGGTCTACCTCGCGAAACATCCGCGGCTGCCGCGGATGACAGCGCTCAAGCTGCTCAACCGCGAGATGTTCTTCGACAAGGAGGTGCGCGCCAGGTTCGAACGGGAGGCCGATCTGGTCGCCCGCCTGGACCACCCCAATATCGTCACGGTCTACGACCGCGGTCTCGAAGACGAGCAGCTGTGGATCTCGATGCAGTACATCGACGGGATCGACGCCGCGTCGGTGGATCCGCAGAAGCTGCCGCCCGAACGTGCTGTCCAGATCATCGCCGAAACCGCGTCCGCACTCGACTACGCGCACGGTATGGGCGTGATGCACCGGGACGTGAAACCGGCCAACATCCTGCTCGCCCGCTCGACCGGCGGCCGCGGTGAACGGGTCTACCTGACCGATTTCGGTATCGCGCGCCTGCGCGACGACACCGGGCACCTCACCCAGACCGGCACGTTCACCGCCACCCTGGCCTACGCCTCACCCGAACAGCTCACCGGCGCCGACCTCGATCACCGCTCGGACCAGTATTCGCTGGCCTGTTCGCTGTACTGGTTGCTCACCGGCAGCGGGCCGTTCACCTCCACGAATCCGGCGGGGGTCATCCAGGGTCATCTCCAGTCGCCGCCGCCCTCGCTGAGCGCGGCCCGGCCGGAACTGCCGCCGTCGCTGGACGCGGTCCTGGCCAAGGCGATGGCGAAGCGTCCCGACGACCGGTTCACCTCGTGCACCGAATTCGCCGAAGCCGCCAAACAGGCGCTCACCTCACCGAGTTCCCCGGCGATCCCGCTGGCCGTACCGCCGCCCACCATGGTGAACCCGTCCTATCAGTCCGGGCCGTACAACAGCGGGGCGAATCAGTACCCGAGCACCGCCGCGCCCCAGCCCTATGCCGGGGCCGCGCCGGCGCAGCCCTACGCGAGCAATGTGCAGGGCCAGCCCTATGCCAGCGGTGTCCAGGGCCAGCCCTATGCCAGCGGGGCGCCGGGCCACCAGTACGCGAGCGGATTCCAGCAGGGTCCCGGTGACGGGCACCAGCAGCCCTACGGCGGCACCCTCGGATACACCACTCCGGTCGGTCAGCCCTACGGCGGCGGCACGCCGGGCGGGTACACCCAGCCCACGAGCTATCCCCAGCCGATGGCGCAGGTCCAGCAGGCGCCGCGCCCGCCCAAGTCGAACACCGGGCTCATCGTCGCCATCTGTATCGGGCTGGTGGTGCTGATCGGTGTCGTGATCGGCGTGGTGGCCCTCGCCGGGGACGGGGAAGGCGGCGGAACCGATCCCACGGCCGCCGGCACCAGCACCCAGACCACCGTGGCCCCGGTCCCCGCGACCGCGGACTCCATCAGCAAGGAATTCCCGCGACTGGTGCCCGCGTCGGCCTCCGAGGAGGTCGGATACCACGACGCGAAATGCTGGGAGACCGACAGCAGCTACACACCCAGCCCCGACGACGGCGAACCCGACTTCGGTAAATGGGCCTGGCAGTGGCGCTGCTACGGCGGTAACAACAACGACGACCCGTTCTACCGGATCTACGCCTACGCCTCCGCCGCCGATGTGGAATCGGTGGTCAAGGGATTGCCCGCGACCTCGGAGAAATCCACCGACGCCAACGGCGGCCAGACCTACACCAACTACAAATGGGACAGTGACGGCCCGAAGATGGTGACGGTGTTCACCAACCATCCCGAACGAGCCCAGTACCTGATGTACACCGACGGCATCGTCGGCACCATCGACGAGATGCTGACCTGGTGGAAGTCGGCGCCGCTGAACTGAGCGGCGCGGCGGCGAACGGCGGGCTCCACGGCAGGTGGGGTCCGCCGTTTCGCTTCCCACCGGTGGGGGTCATCCCACCCGCGTACCCGGCCACCCCTCAGGTGTACGAGCGGTCAGGGCGATCCCGGATGGCGCGGCTCGCAGCGGCCCGACACACTGGACCCATGACTGCTCACGCTGTCGACGTGGACCCGGCCGAGCCGGGCGCCTCGTCCACCGTCGCCGCCGGCGCCATCGAACTGACCAAGGTCTACGGGTCCGGGGATACGCGGGTCACCGCGCTGGACGCGGTAACGGTCGATTTCGCGCGGGGCGAGTTCACCGCGATCATGGGCCCGTCCGGCTCCGGGAAATCGACCCTCATGCACTGTCTGGCGGGGTTGGACGAGGCCAGTTCGGGCCGGGTGCGGATCGGTGACACCGAACTCACCGACCTGTCCGACAAACAGATGACCGCCCTGCGCCGGGACCGCGTCGGTTTCGTGTTCCAGGCGTTCAACCTGGTCCCGACGCTGACCGCGCTGGAGAACATCACCCTGCCGCTCGATATCGCCGGCCGCGCGCCGGACTCGGAATGGATCGACACCGTGCTGAAGCGGCTGGGTCTGGAGGATCGGCTCGGCCACCGGCCCAGCGAGCTGTCCGGCGGCCAGCAGCAACGCGTCGCGTGCGCGCGGGCGCTGGCGGGTAAACCGCAGATCATCTTCGGCGACGAACCGACAGGCAACCTGGACTCGCATTCGTCCGGCGAGGTGCTGTCGATCCTGCGGGCGGCGGTGGACGAATTCGGTCAGACGGTGGTCATCGTCACCCACGAACCCACCGCCGCCGCCTACGCGGACCGCGTGATCTTCCTGGCCGACGGCCGGATCGTGGACGAGATGCGCGATCCGACCGCCGACTCGGTGCTGGACCGGATGAAAGCCCTGGAGGCCCGGTGAGGCACTCCGGTACGTCCGAGCGTCCCCGGACGGCGCAGGTGGGCCGGTAATGGCCGCCAACCCCATGCGCAGGGTGGCACTGCGCAATCTCGCCGCCCACAAGGTGCGGCTGGTATTGACCCTGCTGTCGGTGGTCCTGGGGACCGCGTTCATCGCGGGATCGTTCGTTTTCACCGATACACTGCAGCGCACCTTCGACGGGATCTTCGCGGGCGAGGCCAAGGGCGTCGATGTGCGGGTGAGTCCGGAGGAGCGCCAGTCCGCGGGCATCCCCCAGGACGTGGTCGACCGGATCGCCGCCATGGACGGGGTCCGCACCGTGGCTCCCGGTATCGAGGGGTCGGTGGTGCTGCTCGATCCGTCCGGGAAGAAAGCGGTGCAGACCGGCGGCGCGCCCAGTTCGGGCCAGGCCTATATTCCGCCGCAGCAGGCGGTCGCCGAACCCGATCCGTTCGTCGCAGGTGTGCCGCCTGCCGTACCCGGCCAGATAGCCCTCAACACCGGTGCCGCCGAACGGGCCGGCCTGAAGGTCGGGGACCACACCAAGGTGCTCATCCCGTCGCACGGCGGACCGATCGACGTCACGCTCACCGGCATCTACGCGCCGCCGGCGGATACCGGCGGTTTCATCGGGCTGCAGTTCACCGAGGCGCAGGCCCGGGAACTGTTCACCGACGGCACCCATGTCGCCTACGTCGATATCGCGGCCGAGGGCATACCCGGGGACACCCTGCGTGACCGGCTGTCCATGCTGTACCCCGACTACAAGGTGCAGAACGGTGACCAGGTGCGCGCCGATATGCGAGCCCAGCTCTCCGAGGCGCTGAACTTCCTGAACTATTTCCTGCTGGCCTTCGGCGCCATTGCGTTGATCGTCGGCACCTTCATCATCTACAACACCTTCTCGATGCTGGTGGCGCAGCGGTTGCGCGAACTCGCGCTGCTGCGCGCCGTCGGTGCGAGCCGCGGCCAGGTGGGCCGGTCCGTGGTCGCGGAGGCACTGGTCGTCGGGGTGCTCGGCAGTGTGCTCGGCCTGCTGGCCGGGATCGCGCTCGCCTACGGGCTCGCCGGGTTGCTGAACGCGTTCGACCTCGGGTTGCCGACGGGCCGGATGGCCGTCCTGCCCCGGACCGTGGCGGTCGCCTTCGCGGTCGGCCTGCTGGTGACGGTGGTGAGCGCGTACGCGCCGGCCCGCCGGGCCTCGCGCATCCCGCCGGTCCAGGCCATGCGGGAGGAGTTCGCCTCCGCCGGTGACACGCTGCGCGTGCGCACGGTGACCGGCGCGGTACTGGCGGTCGCCGGAATCGCGCTGGTGGTCCTGGGCGCACGGCACACCGGCGGCGGGGCGGCCGCCGTGGTGGGTGTCGGGGCGCTGGGCCTGATCCTGGCGGTGCTGTTCGCCTCGCCCGCGCTGTCGCGCCCGGTGCTGGCCGGACTGGGACTGTTCCTCCGGCCGTTCGGGTCGATCGGGCGGATGGCGCGCAACAACGCGATCCGTAATCCCCGTCGTACCGCGGCCACCGCCTTCGCGCTGACCCTGGGGCTCATGCTGGTCACCGCCATCGGCATGCTCGGCGAATCGGCGAAGGTCAGCATTTCCCGAGTGGTGGACCAGGGGATCGAAGCCGACTACGTCCTCACCGGACCGCAGATGATGGGAGTACCGACCGGCGCCGCCGACGCGGTGCGGGCCGAAGTGCCCGAGGCGGCACAGACCGTGGGTCTGCGCGGGCTCGCGCTGAAGATCGGTGACGACGACGAATTCGGCACCTCGCCCGACGGTCCCCTGGACCAGGTCGTGAACCTCGACATGCTGAGTGGTTCGGCGTCGCTCGGGGACTCCGAGATCCTGCTCGGCCAGGACGAGGCGACCGAGCACGGCGTCACCACCGGTGACCGGCTACCGGTGCACACGCTCGACGGTACGGAGATACCGTTGACGGTCGCCGGGGTATACGCGGATTCGCAGGTCCTGGGGCCGCTGATGGTGCCGTCCACGGTTTACGAGCGGGCGGTTCCGGTATCCCTGCGGGCGGATGTCGCGGTCCTGATCAAGGCCCGGCCGGGGACCGACCTCGCGTCCATGCGCACCGATCTGGAGCGCGCCACCGAGGAATTCGTGATCGTGCAGGTCCTGGATCGCGAGGAGTTCAAGGGTGAGAACGCCAAGCAGATCAACAACCTGCTGGCCATCCTGTACGGTCTGCTCGCGCTGGCGGTGGTGATCGCAGTATTGGGCATCGTGAACACCTTGGCGTTGTCGGTGGTGGAGCGCCGCCGGGAGATCGGCATGCTGCGCGCGGTGGGCACCCAGCGGGCACAGGTGCGCCGCACGATCTACCTGGAATCCATGCTGATCGCGGTGTTCGGCGCCCTCGTCGGCGCGATCCTGGGCCTGGGGCTGGGCGTCGGATTCCTGCGCACCCTGCGCGACCTCGGACTGGACCAGATCGCGGTGCCATGGGATCAGCTGGTGTACATGCTGGTCGGTTCGGCGATCGTGGGAGTGCTGGCCGCGCTCTGGCCGGCGATCCGGGCGGCCCGGACGCCGCCGCTGGCCGCCATCGCCGACCTGTGAACCCGCATTCCGTGGTCCGGCCCGGAGCCGGACCACGGAATGCGCGCGTGCTCAGCGGTGCTCGGTCCCCCAGTGCATGAGGTCTCCTCGGTTCAGTGCCTGGGCCAACAGGTCCGGGAACCGGTCCGGGGTGCAGGCGAACGCCGGTACGCCGAGTGCCGCCAGCGCCGCGGCGTTCTCGCGATCGTAGGAAGGCGCGCCGTCGTCGGAGAGCGCCAGCAGTACCACCACCTGGACACCGGATTCCTTCATGGCGTGCACCCGTCGCAGCATCTCCTCCCGGACTCCGCCCTCGTACAGGTCGGAGATCAGGAAGAACAGACTGTCGGTGGGGCGGGTGATGAGCGACTGGCAGTAGGCGATGGCCCGGTTGATGTAGGTCCCCCCGCCGAGCTGGGTACCGAACAGCACATCGACCGGGTCGGACAGCTTTTCGGTGAGGTCCACGACCTCGGTGTCGAAAACCACGAGTGAGGTGCGCAGCGACCGCATCGACGCCAGCACCGCGCCGAACACCGAGGAGTAGACCACGCTGGAGGCCATGGAACCGGATTGGTCGATCGCCAGGATCACATCGCGGTGTACGGCCTGGGCCCGCCGGCCGTAGCCCACCAGGCGTTCGGCGATGATGGTGCGCTGCTCGGGCAGATAGTTGGCCAGGTTCTTGCGGATGGTGCGGTCGAAGTCGATATCGCGCGGTTTGGGCCGGGAGGTGCGGGCGGATCGGTTGAGCGCTCCGCTCACCGCGGCCACCGTACGGGTCGCGATGCGTTCCTCGATCTCCTTGACCACCTTCGACACCACCATCCGCGCGGTGGCCTTGGTGGTTTCCGGGATGACCCGGTTCAGGCTCAGCAGCGTGCCGACCAGATGCACATCGGGTTCGACCGCCTCCATCAGCTCCGGTTCCAGCAACAGCTGGGTGAGGTTCAGCCGCTCCACCGCGTCGCGCTGCACCACCTCCACCACGGTCGACGGGAAGTAGGTGCGGATATCGCCGAGCCACCGGGCGACCCGCGGCGCCGAACCACCCAGGCCACCGGCCCGGTCACCGCGCGAGCGGCCCGACCCGCTACCGCTGTCGTATACCGCGCCGAGGGCTTTGTCGATGGCCTTGTCGTCGGCGGTGCCGAGTCCGCCGAGCGCCGGTTCGGCGGCCGCACCGAGCACGAGACGCCAGCGGCGCAGCCGGGCCTCGTCGGTGAGGCCGTGCGGTGCGGTGCTGTTCATGCGGGTACTCCCAGGATGTCGGCGACGGTGCGCAGGGCGAGCAGGGCGCGCGCCGGGTCGGTTTCGGTGGCCGCGGCGGTCGCGGCCGGGCGGCCGTCGCGCACGGCTTCGCCGATCGCGCGGCGCTCCCCGGATTCGAAAGCGCCGAAGGTCCGCCGCAGCAACGGCACGACCTCGACGAACTGCTCCTCGGTCAGACCGGCGAGCCAGCCGTCGATGAGCTGTAGCAGGGCGCGGTCGTGGACCAGGACCAGCCCGCGGCCGCCGACGAATCCATCGACCCAGGCGGCCTTGGCGGCCGCGGTGTTGCCGACCGACAGCGCCGCCGCCAGCCGCCGGGCCGCCTCCTCGGTATCGATCCGGTCGGCGTCGCAGAGCAGGCGCACCGTCCGGCCGACCAGCAGGCCGTGCACATCGGGCCGGTCGGCCAGCCGGGCCAGTACCGACAGCCACCGATCGGTGGATTCGGCGTGGTTCCGGGTATGGATCGCGGTGGTGGCGGTATCGAGCTGATCGCGCAGCGCCGCGGCGGTGTCGTCGCCGAGGCCGGTGACCGCGGCGGGCAGGCCGGCGCAGATACGGACCAGCATGCTGTCGGCGACATGGGTGAGCGCCGAGGTGTCGGTGCCGCGGACGTCGCCGTACCGGAGGGTGCGCAGCAGACCCGGCAACGCCGCCAGCAGGTGGGTCATATCGTGGTCCACCGCGGCCGCCGAACCGAGCCGGGCGATCAGCCCGTCGAGTGCGCCCGGCAGTTCGGCGAGCAGCGCGAATTCCAGCGCCTCGGTGAGTTCGGTGACCCCGCTGCCGGCCCGCGCGGCCGTATCGAGGATCTTCGCCTCGGCCGCTGCCTGCACCGTGTTACCCCACCGCGAGGCCTCGATGACCCGGACCGCGAACTCCGGTTCCCAGCGCAGTTCCCAGGTCTCCCGGAAAGTACCCTTCGACTGCATGGTCCCGGCGCTGGGCGTGCCCCAGTGCACGCCGAGCAGGCGGAGCCGGTGCAGCAGCCGCGACCTGCCGATATCGCGTTCCTTGCGAAGATCCAGATCCAGCGTGCGGACCAGCGCTTCCTGTTTCAGGCGCAGGGCGCGGGCCGCGGCGCGCAGATCGGCTTCCAGCGGTACGGTCGGTGCCTCGGGCGGCACCGCGCCGAGCGCCTCGCCTACCACCAGTTCCGTGGCGACCAGGCGCAACGCTGTATCGTCGCCCTCGCACAGCACCGCGCGAGTCGCCTCGGTGACCTCGGAGAGGCCGGCCAGCGGCCGGCCCCGCAGGGCCGCCAGGGTTTCCGCCAGCCGCACGGCCTCGATGATGTGGGCACTCGACACCGGTAGGTCGTGGCCGCGCAGTACGCCCGCGACCTTGGTGAGCCAGGAGGCGATCGGGCGTTCGGTCTCGGTGAACAGATGGTGGTACCACCCGGGCGAGGTGACGCCCGCGCCGTAACCGGAGGCCGCGGCGAGCCGGGAATGTGTCCACGGCACCCACGTCAGGGTGGCCTTGACCTTGGGTAACCCCTTCAGCAGGCGGGAATCCGCGGCGGCGGGTCCGAGCGGCTCCTGGAGTGCGGGGGCGTGCCAGGCGCCACAGACCACGGCGATCCGGCGGGCACCGTCCTTGCGCGCCCGGCGCAGTACCTGCCGCATATGGGCTTCACGGATCAAGGTGTGCCGGTCGAGGATCAGCGGCTCGGGTTGCGCCGGCCCCGGATCGCCGACTTCATCGGGGGAGGGGTCCGGGAGCCGGCCGGGAAGTCCGGCGGCCCCCGGTGCGGCGGGATCGCCGGTGCCGATCTCATCGACGGAGGCGGCCGGGAACTCACCGGCCGACGGGCCCCCCGCAGCGGTGGCGACGTCTGCCGGCTCGGGTGCGCCGGCCGGGCCGGCGCCGGTTCCGGCCGCCGGTTCGATGATCGCTGTTTCGCGGAGCGCGGCCATGGCCTCGGTGATGGCCGCGAAGGTGCCGATATCGGAGGTCGATTCGACCACCGCGTCCCACCAGCGTTCGGCATCGTCGTAGCCGCCGGCGGCCGCCAGTTCGGCCAGCGCGTCGCGGCCGCCGGTGCGGTCGTCCACGGCCAGGACCTGGGCGGCGGGCAGATCGCAGAAGCGGGCGGGTACTTCGTTGTCGACCGCGTAGCACAGGGCCTGCCACTCCGGGGAGAACACCGCGTAGGGCCAGAAGGCGGCCCGGGCCGGTTCGTCGGAGACATAACCGAGCAACGCGACCGGCGGCGCCATCGACGCGGCGGCGGTGTGGACCACCAGGGGGTCGGCGTCCGCCGGGCCCTCGATCAGTATGGTGTCGGGCCGGAACTCCTCCAGCGCCAGGCGCAACGAGCGCGCCGATCCGGGACCGTGGTGCCGGATCCCGAAAATTCGGGTCGCCCCGGTTTCGCCCGCCTGCGCGGGGCTCATCCGTTGATCTCCCGGCAGGCGCGGTAGAAATCGGCCCATTCGCGGCGTTCGCGCACCACGGCCTCGAGGTATTCGGTCCACACCACCGAATCCGCCACCGGATCCTTGACGACCGAACCGATCACGGCACCCGCGATATCGGCGGCCCGCAACACGCCGTCACCGAAATGCGCCGACAGCGCCATACCGTTGGTGATCACGGAGATGGCCTCGGCCGTGGAGAGCGTGCCCGACGGCGACTTCAGCTTGGTGCGGCCGTCGGCGGTCAGTCCCGCGCGCAGTTCCCGGAAAATACGCACCACCCGGCGCACCTCCTCGGCGGCGGCCGGCACCTCGGGGAGTTCCAGCGCCGAACCCAGCTGCTCGACCCGGCGGGTCACGATATCGATCTCCTCGGCTTCGCTGGCCGGCAGCGGGAGAACGACGGTGTTGAACCGGCGGCGCAGCGCCGAGGACAGTTCGTTCACGCCGCGGTCGCGGTCGTTGGCGGTCGCGATGATGTTGAATCCCTTGGCGGCCTGCACTTCCATCCCGAGTTCGGGGATCGGCAGGGTCTTCTCCGACAGGATGGTGATCAGCGCGTCCTGCACGTCCGAGGGGATCCGGGTGAGTTCCTCGAGCCGGGCGATCGCGCCGGTGCGCATCGCGTTGAGAATCGGCGAGGGCACCAGGGCGGCATCGCTGGGGCCCTCGGCGAGCAGCCGGGCGTAGTTCCAGCCGTACCGGATGGCTTCCTCGGCGGTGCCCGAGGTGCCCTGCACCAGCAGCGTGGACGAGCCGCTGACGGCCGCCGCGAGATGTTCGGAGACCCAGGTCTTCGCGGTACCGGGGACCCCGAGCAGCAGTAGGGCGCGATCGGTGGCCAGGGTCGCGACGGCGACCTCCATCAGCCGGCGCGGCCCCACGTATTTGGGACTGATCACGGTGCCGTCGGAGAGCGCACCGCCAAGTAGATAGGTGACCACCGCCCACGGCGACATGGTCCACGACGGCGGGCGCGGCCGATCGTCCACGGCGATCAGGGCGCGCAGTTCGTCGGCGAAGGCCTGTTCGGCGTGCGGGCGCAGCAGTGTGGGGGCGGGTTCGGTGGCGGTGGTGGTCATTTCAACTCCTCGAGCATTGCGGATCGTCGGTGGAGGTCGTGGCCGAGGAATCCGAGGACCGAGGCCCAGTCGTCGGATTCGCAGCGTCCCGCCAGCGCGGTGACCTCGCCCGCGTATTCGGGTGGTAGATGCAGTGTGGCGGTGTGCAACAGCGACCGGAGTGCGCTGGGGTAGGTGCCCGGCGCACCCGGCCGGGCCGCGGCGGTCCGGGCCCGTTCCTCGAACAGGCGCAGGAGATGGCGGACCAGTTCCGGCGGCCAGGGACGAGCTACCGCGGGCAGCAGGGATTCCAGTTCGGACAGCCAGGAGGTACCGAGCCGCAGCAGATGACGTAGCTGGTCTCCGGGCGGGAGCAGCGCGAACAGTTCACGCCGGCGCAGGATCGCCAGGTTCGACGGCATCCCGGCGGTGAACAGCGCCTCCGCCCAGCGGATATCGCGCTGGGCGAGGGCGGCATCCATCCAGCCGTCGAACAGCGGCTGCCGGAAACGGTCGTCCACCTGCGTCGCCACGGCGCGCGCCGGGGCGCCCAGGGGGCCGGTCCAGTAGCTCAGCGGTAGTGCGGCCACCAGTTTCCGCAGCCGGGTCGCCGCGAGATCGGGCTGTCCGTTCCAGCGGTAGCCGAATTCCGTGGTGCCGTCGGTGAAACCGTCGCGATTCGCCGATTCGTCCAGCGTCTCCGGAATGCCGACGAACAGCTCGGATCCTTGTCCCGCACCGGTATCGCCGTATTTGATCCAGTCGGCGGCGCGCGCGGCCATCCGCTCGGCGAAAGCGGAGGCGGGCAGCCGGGCCAGCAACTCGGCGGCGGTACGGCGCACATCACCGCGGCGATCGCGCAGCGCCCGCTCGAGCAGTTCCTCGTCCGCGGGGCCCAGACCATCGGCGAGTACCCGGAGCAACTCCGCCTTCGGCGCACCTGATTCCCGCGGCCACGCCTCGGTGAGGGTCGCGCGGGCGGCGGCCGGATCCCGGTGCCGCAGCGCGGTCAGCCAGGCGAGCCGTTCCGGCGGACGGCCCAGGTGCCAGGTCTCCTCGGTGTTTTCGGGCTCGGCGGTGTCCCGCCGGGCCAGATCATGCCAGCGCGGAATCCACCCGGCCAGCCAGCGGCCGCGGGCGCCGGCCAGAAGCAGGGCCGCCTCGCGCGTTCCGCTGTTACCCGAGGCGAATTCGAGCAGTGTTCCCACCAGCCGGTGCGGGGCGCGGTATTCGTGCGGCGCGGCGGCGGCGAACCATTCGGGCAGGAATTCGGGCCGGGATTCGATCAACAGGGCCAGCCGGTCGGCGGCCGCGCGGGGGAGTTCCGGCCGTGGGTCGTCGGCGGCCGGCGCACCGGATACCTCGACCCGGCGGGGCAGATAGCCGCCGCGCGCCCAGGCCGTTTGGAGCGCGGTGGTCGCGAGCAGGCGCTCGGCGGCGTCTCGCTCCGGAAGGGCCGCGACGGCCGCGGCGACCTGCTCGCCGATTCCCGCCGGAGTGGCCGTACCGCGCGCGGTGCCCAGCAGGGCGATGGACGCCGCCTCCGGTGTCGCTGTCACCGCGGAACCGGCGGTCTCCGTGGCGGGCCCGGCATCGTGGAATTCCCCGTCGGCGAGGACGGAGATCAGCTCGAGCCGCCGGCCCGTCCAGAGGCCGAAAACGCTCACCGGCCGGCCGCCGGACAGCGCGAGCAGTCGCCACGGTTGTGCGGGCTCGGCCAGCGGTAGCGCGGTACCGGCGGATTCGCCGATCAGCCAGTCCTCGCCCTGCCGGGCCGGTGTCACCCCGTGCAGCAGCACGGGCCAGGACTCCAGCCAGGGATCGGCGGCCACCGCCGTCGCGAAATCCGCCAGGGCCGCGGCGATGGTCCCCGCCCCGGTGGTTTCCGGCGGCTCCGCGGCAGCGGGCGCCGCGTCCTCCCGAACGGATCCGGCCACCGCGCGCAGCGGCGCCGCGACCGGATAGAAGTGCACCCCGTATTCGGCCGCGAGGCCGATCGGCGGGGTGCTCGCGGCGAATACGGGGGAGCCGAAGGAATGTTCCACCAGCAATGCCCAGCGGCCGGTGCGCATACCCAGGAGCCAGGTCCGGCGGGTGTGCAACCGGTCTTCTTCCTCGGTACGCATGCCCACGGTCAGCCACCGATCGGTCACCGCGGGCTCGGCCTGCACCGTCTCCGCCGGGACGGGATAACCGATATGACCCCGGACGGCGGCCGCCAGGGGCGCGGGTAGCGCGTCCGATCTCGTATGGGCGGTGATGAGCAGGTGCAGCCAGGCGAACCGGCCCAGCAGCACCTCCGGCCAATTCGCCCGGCGCACCACCGCGTCGGGCAGGCGGCGCACCGCGGCGGCCGGGCCGGGCGCCTGGGCGTCCACCAGCCGCGCTGCCACCGCTTCGAAGGCCGCGTGGGAACGATCTGTCTGGGCCAGACCGGTGCGGATCTGATCGGTGAGCCAGGTATCGAGTTCGGCCAGGCCTGCCTTCACCCGCTCCCGCCGCTGCTGTGCGGTGGCCGGATCGCCCCCGCGCGGCTGCTTCGGCGGTGCGGCCGCCTTCGCGGCGCGCCGGCCGATCCATTCGGCGGCGAAATCGGCGGTTTCGGCGGACTCCGCCACCGTGCCCGCCGACCAGATCAGCAGCAGGGACAGGGCGTGTTTGCAGGGGAATTTGCGGCTCGGGCAGGAGCAGCGAAACGCGGGCCCGGCCAGATCGACGATCGTCTGGTACGGGGTTTTTCCGCTGCCCTTGCACAGTCCCCACAGCGTGGTCGCGGACCAGCCGGTGCCGGACCATTTCCCGGCCAGTTTGCGGGCGGCGGTGAGCGAACTCGTATCGGGCGCGAGTGCGCTCACCTGGTTCTCGGTCCACCGCTGTGTCATCCGGCGGACTCGTTTCGATCGGTCATGATGCCCCCGTCTCTCGGTCGAGAGATTTCTATCGCACCGCACCGACAGAATCTCCCCGCGGCATGGTCGCCGATGGAAGAGCTTGTCGCCGAGTCGTATTCGAGCTCGCGGGCCTTCTCGTAAATGTTGCGGGATCCGTTCGAGTCTGGCATTCTGTCCTGTTCGGCCAGACCGAGCCACCCCTGAAGGGTGACACACCGACGAGCTGCCCGACGGGGTTGGCGAGGGGTGGCCATCGGCAGCCGGTCGGGTCGGCCGATGACCAGATCCCATCCCCGCGGGCATGTTCGAGCCGCCGGCCGTGCGTACTTCCCCGCGCTCGGTTCCGGCGCGGTGTACCGCCACCGTCCGGGACGGAGCCGCGAACCGGCTCTGTCCGGAACGGTGGCTATCGGGTAGCGTTTCGCACAGCTTTCGACCGTACGACCACACACGGGGGCTCGACAGGCGTGTGGCCCGAGGGGGTGGAGAACTTTCGTGAACGCTGTGCGTGAGGAATCCGGGGCGACGTTCGTCCGGCCCGCCGAGCTGATAAGCCGCCGTATCGATGAGGACCCCGAGATTCCCGCCCCGGTGGCGGCGCTGGTGCGTGCGGCCCTGGATCCGCCGCCCGGCTCCGCCGAATCGGTTCCGGGCGCGGCGGGTTCCGGCCTCGACGGCGTCTTCCTCAGCACCATCCGGGTTCGGGGGTTTCGCGGAATCGGTCCGGAGACCACGCTCGATCTGCCCACCGGCCCGGGGCTGACACTGGTGACCGGCCGTAACGGCAGCGGGAAATCGAGTTTCGCCGAAGCCGCGGAACTCGCGTTGACCGGAGGGAACCGCCGCTGGGACGGCCGTTCCAGCGCCTGGCGCGAGGGCTGGCGCAACCTGCACCTGTCCGGCCCGGTGCGGGTGGAACTGGAAATGCGCACCGACGGCCCGGAATCCGCGCTGACCGTCGCCCGGGAATGGGACGCCGAGGAACAGCTGCCCGGCGGCACCTGGACCCAGCGGCGCGGGGACGGACCCGAGCAGGTGTTCGCGAGCGGCGACTGGGTACTGCCCATGGAGTTGTACCGGCCGTTCCTGTCCTACAGCGAGCTCGGCGCGCTGGTGGACGGGAAGCCCAGCGAACTGTTCGACGCGCTGCACCAATTGCTCGGCCTGGACGAACTGATCATCGCGCATGAGCGGATCCGGGTCCGTCGCCTGGACCTGGAGCGCGCGGCCCGGACCGCGCGCCGGGACCGGCAGACCCTGCTGGCCGAACTCGCCGAGGTCACCGATCACCGCGCGCGGCGCGCGATCGGGCTGTTGCGCGAGCCGGTCCCCGATCTCGTCGCACTCGAGGAACTGGTGGGCGATACCGCCGGCGGGCCGGAACCGGCCGCGTTGCGCGCGGTACTCGCGCTGGAGTTGCCGTCGGCCGAGCGGGTCGCGGCGCTGGCGGACCGGATCTCCACCGCGGCGGCCGCCGTCGCCGCGGCAACCGTGCCCGAAGTGGCCGCGGATCTGCGCGTTCTCGAAGTGCTGCGTGCTGCGTACGCGCACGTCACGACACACGGGCGGGCCGCCGATCCGGCATCGTTCCCGGAGAGGGCGCGCCCGGGCCCCGATTCCGGCGATCACGACACCGCGCCGTGTCCTGTATGCGGTGGCGGCACCCTCGATCGGCAATGGTTGCGCGATACCGCGACCGCGATCGACGCGCTGTCGCTGCGGACGGCGGATCTCGTCCGGGCCCGCGCGGATCTCTCCCGGGCACTGGCGGAACTGCGGGTGCTCACCGGTGACCTTCCGCCGTCCCTGGCCGCGGCGGCCACGGCAGGCCTGGACACCGTCGCTCTGGGCGAAGCCTGGGCCCGCTGGGTCGCGCTACCCGAATCCGGGGAACCACGCGAATTGCCCGACCGGTTACGCGCCGAACACGAGCACCTCTGCGCCGAACTGGATTTCGCCAAACAATGCGCCGGTAAGGAGCTGGACCGGCTCGACGAGGCGTGGGCGCCGTTCGCGCCGCGCCTGCGGACCTGGCTCGAACTCACCCGTACGGTCACCGCCCAGGCTGCGGAACGGCAGACCGCCCGTGCGGCCGAGGAGTGGCTGAAAGCGGCCACCGCCCGAGTGCGCGACGAGCGGCTGGCCCCATTGGCCGGGACCGCCCGATGGGTGTGGCAGACCCTGCGCCAGCAGAGCAGCGTCGAACTGGGCGGAATCCATTTGCAGGGCAACGCGAACAGTGCGCGCCGGGTGCAGCTGGAGGTCACCGTGGACGATGTGGACGGCGCGGCGCTCGGGGTGATGAGCCAGGGTGAGTTGCACGCGCTCGGGTTGGCCCTGTTCCTGCCGCGGGCGACCGTCGCGGCGAGCCCGTTCCGTTTCGTGGTGATCGACGATCCGGTCCAGGCGATGGACCCGGCCAAGGTGGACGGGCTGGCCCGGGTTCTGGCCACCGTCGCCTGGGAACGCCAAGTGGTCGTGTTCACCCACGACGACCGGCTCGCCGAGGCGGTGCGCCGGATGCAGATCGACGCGCGGATCGTCGAGGTGCAGCGCCGGGAACGTTCGGTGGTGGAGGTGCGGCTGTCCAGCGACCCCGTCCACCGCTACCTCGACGACGCGCGCGCGTTGCTGCGCACCCCGCAGCTGCCCCGGACGATCGCCGACGAACTCGTCGCCACCTGCTGCCGTTCCGCGCTGGAGGCGGCGAGCCTGGCCCGGGCCAAACGGGTGCTGCTGGCCGGCGGTATGGACCACCGCGAGGTCCAGCGGCGGATCGACCGGGCCCAATCGACCCGTGCCATGGTCACCCTCGCGGTACTGGGTCCCGGGCACCGGATCGAGAATCTGAACAAACAGCTGGCCAAGGAGGGCCGGTGGGCGGTCGAGGTCGTACGCGACGCCACCGCCGGCGCCCATGTTCCGATCGACCGCGATCTCGCCGAGCTGATCGCCGATACCGAGCGTTTCGCCGAGTGGCTGGCGGAGTGAGTGGACGCCGGGGCCGGGGCCCGGGTGGGCGTGGCGGCGGCCGGGGCCGCGGCCCACGGACCGACGGCCGGCCGGTACGCCCGCGCTCCGCCGGTGACTCCGCACCGCGTCCCACCATCGGCGAGAGATTGGCGGTGGTGGATCGGCTGTTGGACGGTTCGGTGCCCGCCGCCGGCGGCGTCTGGTCGCGCGCGACCGCGTGGATCCTGCGGATCGCGCTCGAACAGTCGGTGGACGATCTGTGGTCGCGGACCGAACCCGATCTCGCCCGGTGTCCGATGCGGGCCCAGCTCCTGGCCCTGCGGGTGGTGACCGATCCGCTCACCGCCGCCCGGATCGCCGCCCTGTGGACCGCGCTGTCCCATGCCACCCATCACCACGACTACGAACTCGCACCCGGGGTCACCGAGCTGCGCCGCTGGCGCGACGACACTGCCCGGATCGCCGCCGAGCTGGCCGCGGTACCGGGATGAGTGGGCGGTCGCGGCGCCCGGCGCCCGCCGGGCACAATCGGGACGTGGACGATACGACACCGTGCCCGTGCCGCCGCGGCGATATCTTCGGCGCCTGCTGCGGACCGCTGCTGGCCGGTCGCCCGGCGCCCACCGCCGAAGCGCTGATGCGTTCCCGGTTCACCGCCTTCGCGGTGGGTGATACCGGCTATCTGCTGCGTACCTGGCACGCCGATGCGCGGCCTGCCGAACTGGAACTCGACCCCGCCCGGCGCTGGCTGTTCGTGGAGATCGCGCGGACGTCCGGGGGTGGTCCGTTCGACGAATCCGGGACCGTGGAGTTCACCGCGCACTACCGGGATCCGGGCGGCCGGGGCCGGTTGCACGAGACCAGCCGGTTCCGGCGGGTCGACGGCCGCTGGCAGTACGTCGACGGGGAGGTCGACCGATGGTGAACGCTGTCCGGCGGACAGCGGCGCCGGCCGGATGTGGCGATCGGCATCGTCGGGCGGCCGGAACTGCTGTCCATGGGCGCGGCCGGGCCGGTCACCCGGCCGCCGATGCCGTCCGCCGGTAATGTGCCTGTCGTGTCGCGTATCGCCATCGAATACTGCACCCAGTGCCGCTGGCTGCTGCGTGCGAGCTGGATGGCCCAGGAGCTGCTGACCACGTTCACCACCGATATCGGGGAGGTCGCGTTGATTCCCGGCGAGGGCGGCGTCTTCCGCATCACGGTCGACGACGCCCAGATATGGGAGCGCCGGGCCGATGGGGGATTTCCGGATATCGCGGTCCTCAAACAGCGGGTCCGTGATCGGATCGCCCCCCAGCGCGACCTCGGCCATATCGACCGTGACCGCGACAGCGCGGGCCCCGGCGCCGCGGGCTGAGCCGTGCGCAGGGCCGCCGCAGTCGAGACGCGCCGCCGTCGCACGGCCCCGCCGGGCCGGGACACGGGTCGCGGATCAGGCGCAGCAGCCACCACCGCAGCAGCCACCGCCGGTGGGCGCGGTCGGCGCGGATACGGCCGGAGCGGCCGCGCGGCCGGTGGTCGCGAAGGTGGTCAGCAATTTCACCGTGTCGTCGTGGCCGTGCGGGCAACGGGCCGGATCCGACGCCTGCGCCATCGGACGGTTGATCTGAAAGGTGTCGCCGCAGGTGCGGCAGCGGAACTCGTAACTCGGCATGGCCGAATTCTAGGGCGGCCCGCCGGACCTTTTTCGCGGTGCAACGCGACATTTCCGAAACCGAAGTGTAACCACTTCGGTCGTACCCTCGAATGCACAGGTAGAGGAGGTCTGTGATGAACGTCCAGTGCTTCGAGGTGACGTCGGCGGTGGGCGACGAGGGCGCCCCGGTGGCGCGGACCGAGTTCGGTGCGGTCCGCGGTAGCCGGGAGGGCGCGGTAGCGGTCTGGCGCGGGGTTCCCTACGCCGCCGCACCCGCCGGACCGCGCCGGTTCCGGCCGCCACGGGCACCGGAGCGCTGGGACGGGGTGCGCGACTGCCTGGTCGCCGGGCCGATCGCACCGCAGGATATGGCCAACACCGTGCCCATGGACCGCTCGCTGGTCATGGGCGAGGACTGCCTGTGGCTCAATATCTGGACCCCGGCCACCGCGTCGGAGGAGCCGCGGCCGGTGATGGTGTGGCTGCACGGCGGCGCGTACTGCCTCGGATCCGCGGCGCAGGGCGTCTATGACGGCCGCCACCTGGCCGAGACGGGTGACGTGGTGGTGGTGACGGTGAACTACCGGGTGGGCGCGTTCGGGTTCCTGGACCTGTCGTCGCTGTCCGATGAGTTCGTACCCAATCTGGGCCTCCTCGACCAGCTCGCGGCGCTGGAATGGGTGCGTGACAATATCGGCGCCTTCGGCGGCGACCCGGGGAATGTGACTCTCTTCGGGGAATCGTCCGGGGCCGGTTGTGTCACCGCGCTGCTCACCGCGCCGCGCGCCGCCGGCCTGTTCCAGCGCGCCATCGCGCAGAGCCCGCCCGCCACCACCGTGTACGGGCAGGAGCGCGCGGCCGGGGTGGCCGAACGTTTCCGTGAACTGATCGGTCTGCCCCGCGCCCGGATCGGCGAACTGCTCGAATGCCCGCTCGAGCGGATCGTGCGGGCCGCCGCGGTACTGATCGACGAGGTCCCGCTCCAGGCGCCCGGTACCCTGGCCGCCGCCCCGGTCGTCGACGAGGACCTGCTTCCCGGCTATCCCACCGACCGTTTCCGGGACGGGCGTTCGCATCGGGTGCCCCTCATCATCGGTACCAACAAGGACGAGGCGTCGCTGTTCCGGCTGTTCCGGTCGCCGATCATGCCGGTGACCCCGCAAGCGGTGAACACGATGCTCGAACAGGTACAGGCGGGGCATCCGGGGCTGTCGGCCGAACGACTCGCGGAGATCACCGCGGTGTACCCCGACCTGGCGAAGCCGCGGGGTGCGCTGGCCATGTCCACCGACGCGGCGTTCCGGATGCCGGCCCTGTGGGTGGCCGACGGCCACTCCCAGCACTCACGGACCTGGATGTACCGCTTCGACCACGCCACGCCCATGCTGCGGGCCGCCCGCGTCGGCGCCGGTCACGCCACCGAACTGCCATACGTGTTCGGTAACTTCGGCACCTTCGACCACGACCCCACCTTCTGGCTCGGCGGCCGTAAACAGGCCGCCGAGGTCTCCGGCCGGATGATGCGCCGCTGGCTGGCCTTCGCCGCCCACGGTGTCCCGGCCGCGCTGGACGGCTCGAAACACTGGCCGCCCTACCATCCGGAGTCCCGGGACACGCTTCTGATCGATTCGGTCGACCGCGTGGTCCCGGATCCCGAGGGCGACCTGCTCACCGCCTGGGGCGAGCGCGCCGTCGGGTTCGCTTAGTCCTTCATCGCGGCATTCGAAGCCATGTGGTTCGCCCGGCCGTTGGCGACCATGGAACCCGCGAGGGCCTGCGTCACCTCGCCTCCCGGTCCACGTGCCGACCCGGACATCGAATGCCGACGCAACCACATGTGTCGAGTGTTACGAGACACCTCCAAGGGTTGAGGCCCGTCTCGCCGTTTCGGCCTCGAAGCGCATGCGATGTGCGGTGTGCCGCCCATAGAGTGCGACCGTTGAGCACCTTCGGCCAAGGCTCGAGGCCGAAACGGCGAGACCAAGGGGGCCTCAACCCCGCGCGCGCCGGCGCGCCGAAAACACAGCGTCTAGACGTCGGTGGAGAACCTGATTCCGCCGTCGGGGATCTCCACTCCCGGCCACACCCGCGCGCCGCGTAGCAGTTCGCAGCGGGCGCCCACGCTGGCACCGTCGCCGATCACTCCGTCGCGGACCAGGGCGCGGGGGCCGATGCGGGCACCGAAACCGATGATGGAGCGTTCCACCGTGGCCCCGGCCTCCACTTTGGCGCCGTCGAACAGGATGGCGCCGTCGAGGCGGGCGCCGGCGCCCACTTCCGCGCCGCGGCCCACCACGGTGCCGCCG
The DNA here is from genome assembly GCF_000308775.1 of Nocardia testacea NBRC 100365. GTDB lineage: Bacteria > Actinomycetota > Actinomycetes > Mycobacteriales > Mycobacteriaceae > Nocardia > Nocardia testacea. The sequence goes on along the minus strand of NZ_BAGJ01000140.1, from coordinate 48,922 downwards.
ATGAGCAGAGCGCCCGGGGCGATCCCGGCGCCTTCGTGTACCAGGGATTCGCCACGTTGACCGGGGAGCGCGGGGGACGGGGCGATCCCGCGGACGAGGTCCGCCGAGCCGCGGACGAAGTCTTCGGGAGTGCCCATATCCCGCCAGTACGAGGTGTCGACGTGACCCTGGACACGGGCGCCTTCGGTGAGGAGCGCGGGGAAGACCTCGCGCTCCACCGAGACCGGGCGCCCGGCCGGGATCTTCTCGATGTATTCGCGCCGGAAGACGTAGCAGCCGGCATTGATCTGGTCGGTGGGCGGGTCCTGGGTCTTCTCCAGGAAGGCCGTGACCCGGCCGTCGGCGTCGGTCGGTACGCAGCCGAAGGCCCGCGGATCGCTGACCCGCACCAGGTGCAGGGTGACGTCGGCCCGGGTCTTCTCGTGCGTCTCCAGAATGGACGTCAGGTCGGTGCCGCCGAGGACGTCACCGTTGAAGACCATGACATTGTCCGCGGTGAGCCTGGACAGCACATTGCGGATCCCACCGCCGGTACCCAGCGGTTCGGTCTCGGTGACGTATTCGAGCTCGAGGCCGAATTCGGAGCCGTCACCGAAGTACTCCTCGAAGACCTCGGCCTTGTAGGAGGTGCTGAGCACCACATGGGTGATGCCCGCGCCCGCGATCCGGGTCAGCAGATGGGTCAGAAACGGCAGTCCGGCCGTCGGCAGCATCGGCTTGGGCGCCGACAGGGTCAGCGGCCGCAGCCGTGTCCCCTTTCCGCCGACCAGAATCACCGCGTCGGCGCCTGCTTGTGATGCCATGGAGCTCCCTTGTTCCCGTCCGATCATCGACCCGGCACGGTAGCGGTCGTTGTCTATCCGGCCTGCTCCCGCTCCCGTGCACGCAGAGCGGATCGAACCGCAATCCGGCAGCGCACCGCAAGTCCGGCCTTCAGTGCCCAGCGCAGCGGGGCCTGCCACCAGTGCGGATGCCGATCGGCCTGGAAGCGGTAGGCGCTGGCATGGTGGGCGGGCAGCATCTTCTCGGGGTGGCGCCCGGCCGCGTGCCCTTTGGCGTGGGTGACCTCGGCGTCGGGCACGAAGACGTTGTGCCAGCCGGCCCGGCCCATCCGGTCGCCGAAGTCGACGTCCTCCATGTACATGAAGTAGCGGGAATCGAAGCCCTCGATCGAGTCGAACGCCGCGCGCCGCACCAGCAGGCACGATCCGGACAGCCAGCCGACGGTGCGCTCGGAGATCTCCTCGTTCTCCTGGCGGTAGCGCCGGGTCCACGGGTTGCTCTTCCAGACGGCGCCGAGGATGGCGTGACCCGCGCCGTCCATGATTCCGGGCACCGAGCGGGCCGAGGGGTAGATGCTGCCGTCCGGTTCGCGGACCATCGGTCCGATGGCGCCGGCCCGGGGCCAGCGCTGGGCCGCCTCCAGCATGATGTCGATGGAATCGTTGCCCCAACGGATATCCGGGTTGGCGATCAACACGTATTCGAGATCGGGGTCCAGTTCGGCGACGGCCCGGTTGATGGCGCCGCCGTATCCGATATTGCCGCCGGTCGGTAGGAAACGCACATGGGCATTGGCGTCGGCCACGAGTTCGGGGACGCCGTCGGTGGAGCCGTTGTCGGCCAGGATGACCTGCGGCTTCTCCGCGGTGGCCGTGGCCAGGGTGCTGATGAAATGCTCGAGATGTTCGCCCGGCGAATAGGTGACCGTGACCACGGCCAGACGTGGCCGGTCGTGCGGGGTATCGGAAGCGCTCACAGCGCACCACCCTAACGGGCGGCCCGGGCCAGTGCCTCGGTCAGCGCGGATTCCCACGGGCGCAAAGGTGTCAGTCCGGCCTCGCGCCAAGCGGTCCCGGACAGCACCGAGAACGCGGGCCGGGCAGCGGGCCGGGGGAATTCCGCGGTGGTGCACGGCCGGACCCGCTCGGGATCGGCGCCGATACCGGTGAATACCGCGCGGGCCAGGTCGTACCAGCTGGCCCGGCCGGAGTTCGTGGCGTGCAGCACCGGGGGCGCGGTGGGTGTGGTGGCGAGTTCGAGCAATCCGGCGGCGAGGTCGGCGGCGAAGGTGGGGGAGCCGAGCTGATCGTTCACCACGGATACGGTGTCGCGTTCCTTTTCCAGCCGGCGCATGGTGGCCACGAAATCGGTGCCGGTCCCCGCGTACACCCAGGCCGTTCGCACGATATGGGCCTGCGGGCACAGTTCGCGCACCGCGCGTTCCCCGGCGAGTTTGGAGCGGCCGTACACCGTGGTGGGCCCGGTGGGGTCGGACGGTTCGTAGGGAGTGTCGGCGGTGCCGGGGAAGACGTAGTCGGTGGAGAGGTGGATCAGCCGCGCGCCGGCGTGAGCGCAGGCCGCGGCCAGTACCGCCGGGCCGGTCTCGTTACCGGCGAACGCGGCTCCGGGTTCCGATTCCGCCCGGTCGACCGCGGTGAACGCGGCACAATTGAGAACGATATCGCCGGGTCGGACCACTGATTCCACCGCTGCCCGATCGGTGATGTCGAGCTCGGACCGGGTGAACGCCCGGAGAGCGGGTATCAGCCGGAGGAGTTCACCACCCACCTGACCACCCGCCCCGGTGACGAGGAGACGGTCGGCGACTTCGGTTGCGGGCGGTCGAGCGGCGTTCACCGGCCCAGTCTGGCACGCCGTCGGTCGCCGAATCGGGGTCACCCGGGCTGCTGTTGGTTAGCCTGCGTGGTGCGGAAGGTGTTTCGACGGCATACGCGAAGTGGGTCGGGGTCCTCGACCGATCCGTAAGGGGAGAGGAAGTCCAAAGGTGGCGCAGCGTGGGGAGCCGACGTTGTGGAGCCCGGTGCGGGTACTGGTCGCATCGGTTGCTCTGATGGTGCTGGTGGCGACCGGGTTCGCCTGGCGCGGGGTGGATTCGCTGGTCTCGAATATCGAACGGATCAGCGATCTGGGCCTGGGCGGGCATACCGACGGCGCGGTGGACATCCTGCTCGTCGGCGTGGACTCGCGCACCGACGCCAAGGGCAACCCGCTCAGCGACGCCGAACGGGCCATGCTGCACGCCGGCGACGAGATAGGTACCAATACCGACACCATCGTGCTGGTTCGTGTGCCCAACGACGGCCGCTCGGCCACGGCCATCTCGATTCCCCGCGACGCCTACGTCGATATACCGGGCCTGGGCAAGGGGAAGATCAACTCCGCCTACGGGGTCACCAAGCAGAGCGTGCAGGACGATCTGCTGGCCGAGGGGGTTTCGGCGGACGACGCCGAGGACCAGTCGACGCAGCGCGGGCGGCAGGCCCTCATCGAATCGGTGGCCGGGCTCACCGGGATCACCGTCGACCACTATGCCGAGGTCTCGCTGCTCGGTTTCGTACTGCTCACCGACGCGGTCGGCGGGGTGGACGTCTGCTTGCGCCACGCGGTGGACGAACCGTTGTCGGGAGCGTATTTCCCGAGCGGGCGGCAGAAACTCGACGGTCCGCAGGCGCTGAGTTTCGTGCGGCAGCGGCACAATCTCGAACGCGGCGACCTGGACCGCATCGTGCGGCAGCAGGTGTTCATGGCCCAACTGGTCCATCAGGTCGTGAGCGCCGACACGCTGAGCAATCCGAGCCGGTTGCGCGAACTCAGCGACGCGGTGGGCCGCACCGTCGTACTCGACGAGGGCTGGGATCTGATCGGGTTCCTGAACCAGCTCCAGGACCTCACCGCCGGGGAGGTCACCTTCGAGACCGTGCCGGTCGCCGATCTCAACGGCACCACCACCAACGGGGAGTCGGTGGTGCGGGTCGACCCCGACGAGGTGCACGACTATGTCGCGGCGCTGGTCGGGGAGGAACCCACCCGCCGGCCCGCGACCGAGACCACCACCCCCGCGGTGAATCCGGAAAACGTCCAGGTGTCGGTGTACAACTCCAGCACGGTCTCTGGCCTGGCGAACTCGGTCGCCCAGGAACTGCTCGGCCTCGGTTACACCCAGGGGGCCGTGGGTAACTATTCCGGTGGGTCGGTGTCGCAGAGTCAGGTGCGCGCACCCTCGGCGTCGGATCCGGGCGCGAAGGCGGTCGCGGCCGCGCTGGGCGGGATTCCCGTCGTCTCGGATCCGTCGATAGCGACGGGAGCGGTGAGCGTGGTGCTGACGAGCGACTACGCTGGCCCCGGATCCGGTAGCGGAGACGTGATCGATTTCGGCTCTACGTCGACCTCGGCCACTCCGGTGCCGCCCGCGCCGCCGATCGCGGCGGCCGAAGACGGACCCACCTGTGTGAATTGAGCGCCGAAAGCAGACGATGCGTGACATAGACCAGGCAACGACCCTTCCCGAAGCGGTGCTCGAGCCGATTCTGGACCGCGAACCGGCCGCCCCCCGCGTCACCTGGTACGACGACGCGACCGGCGCCCGGATCGAGCTGTCCGGGCTCACCCTCGCCAATTGGGCGGCCAAAACCGGCAATCTGATCCGCGACGAGTTCGGGCTCACCCCGGGCGCCCGGGTCGCGGTGCTGCTGCCCGCCCACTGGCAGACCGCGGCGGTCCTGCTCGGCTGCTGGTGGGCGGGAACCGAAGTGGTGCTGCACGCCGACCCCGACGCGGATCTGGTGTTCGCCGCCGCGGACCGGCTGGCCGAAACCGAGGATGCGCCCGAGGTGGCGGCGTTGTCGCTGGATCCGATGGGCGGACCGGTCCGTGATCTGCCGATCGGGGTCACCGACTACGCGACCGCGGTGCGCGTACACGGGGATCAGTTCCTGCCCGGCGGCACCGGCGCGGCCCTCGACGGTATGCCGGTGGCGGAGGTACTCACCGAGGCCCGCAAGTCCGCGGCCCGGCAGGGTTTCGCCGAAGGCGACCGGGTGCTCTCCAGCGCTTCCTGGGATACGCCCGCCGAATTGATCGACGGCTATCTCGCGGTGCTCACCGCGGGCGCCTCCCTGGTGCAGGTCGCCAATCCCGATCCGGCGCTGCGGGAGCGGCGGGTGGAAAGCGAACGGGTCACCTGCATCCTGTGACGCGGCATCTCCTACCACGGTAGGGCCGGAGTTTCCGACTCGGGCAGGTTCCCCGGCCGCCGCGCGTTCCGTAACGTTCGTAGCGGTGGTCTTCCGGTGCCGGTGGACGTCGAACGCGACCGGGCCGACCGGCCGCCGGCCGCGCACCGCCCGGGATGCCGGGCGGTCGGGGCACCGGGAAGCCGTCGGCACGACAGGAGTGGGGAATGGGTGGGATGAGACCGGAATACGTGTTCCGCTGGGTGAATCAGCACGGGCTGATCCGGGCCGCGAAGAAGGCGCAGCTGCGCCGGGGGGATCTGTTCGCCCGCCTCAACGGCGGACCCGAGGGGATCACGAACCCGTATCCGCTGCTCGAGGAACTACGCGGCGACGGCGGAGTGCACCGCGTCGGGCCGCTCTGGATCACCATGGATCACGCGGTGGTCCGGGAAGTCTTGCGGGACAACCGCTTCGGTGTGGGTATGCCCGCGCTGGTCCGTCTGCCCGGGTTCGCCCGCCGTGCTCTGGCGCGGCGCCCGATCCCGGCCAATCCCGTCGACCCGCCCTCCATGCTGATGCTCGACCAGCCCGAACACACCCGGATGCGCAAACCGGTCGCGGCGGCCTTCACTCCGCGGGCCATCGGCCGCCTGCGGGACCGGGTCGTCACGGTCACCGACGAACTGCTCGCCGACCTGCCCGACGACGCGCCGGCCGATCTGGTCGGTCAGTTCGCCTCGCAGGTGCCGATCGCCATCATCTCCGAAATGCTCGGCTTCCCCGACCGTGATCGACAAATGTTCCTCAGCTGGGGCGATGCCATCAGCCCGCTGCTGGATATCGGGATCTCCTGGCGCGCCCACGAACGCGCCATGCGTTCCTCCGAAGCGGTCCAGGAGTATCTGCTCGGCCATATCGACCGGCTGCGCGCCGAACCCGGCGACGATATCCTCAGCAGCCTGGTCCGTCTGGGAGACCTGTCCACCCACGAACTCTGCGCCTCGGCGACCCTGTTGATGGGTGCGGGTTTCGAGACCACGGTCAACCTCATCTCCAAGGGCATCGTGCTGCTGCTCGAGCATCCCGATCAGCTGGCCCGTCTCCGGGCCGAGCCGGAGCTGTGGCCCGGCGCGGTGGAGGAGATCCTGCGTTTCGATCCCCCGGTGCAGACCACCGCGCGGCTCGCGCACACCGACGTGGAGATCGCGGGCCGGCCGTTGCGCAAGGGCGCGACCCTGGTGCTGTCACTGGCCGGCGCCAACCGGGATCCGGCGATGTTTCCCGACCCCGCCCGCTTCGACATCACCCGCGCCAACGCGAAGGAACACCTCGGCTTCAGCAGCGGTATCCACGCCTGCCTCGGTGCGAGTCTCGCCCGGATGGAGGCGGCCCACGCATTGCGCGCGCTCTTCGAACAGTTCCCGGACCTGCGGATCGACGGCACCCCGCGGCGGCGGCAGCTCTACACCCTGCACGGCTACGAGACCCTGCCGGTCCACACCGGTCCCCGGGTCCGGGCCGGGCAGTCCATCGCCTGACCCGCGACGGTGATGTCACACTCGGCGGGCGAGAATCGTCGGATCCTTGTCGAACAGTCAGCACATCGAGGAGATCCGGTATGTCCATCGAGATCAGCAATCCGGCCGCCCTGCACAATCCGGTCCCGTTCGGCTACAGCCATGTGGCCGTCACCCGCGGGGAACTGGTGTTCGTAGCCGGGCAATACGATTCCGACGCGCAGGGTGCCACCACGACCGATGATTTCGCCGGTCAGGTGGAGCGGGCGTTCGCCAACCTGGGCACCGCGCTGCGTTCGGTAGGCCTGGACTTCGCCGATATCGCCCAGTTGCGCACCCATATCGTCGACCACGGCCCGGAGAAACTGGCGGTGGTCGGCGCGAAGATCGCCGAGATCTGGGGCGACCGGCCGCCGGTCCAGACGCTGACCGGCGTCGCGGCGCTCGCGTTCCCGACCATGCTGTTCGAGGTGGACGCGGTGGCTGTCCGACCCTGAACCGGCCGAGAAGGCAGAATCGGGGGATGGCGGATGTCGTAGTGGTAGGTTCCGGCCCCAACGGCCTCGCGGCGGCGGTGACCATGGCCGCGGCGGGGCTCGAGGTCGAGGTGCACGAGGCCGCGGACACTCTGGGCGGCGGTTGCCGGACCGCGGAAACCACCCTGCCCGGGTTCCGGCACGACGAATGCGCGGGCGCCCACCCCATGGCCCTGGCCTCCCCCTTCTTCCAGGCGTTCGATCTCGCCGCGCACGGGGTCGAACTGCTCACCCCGGCGGCCTCCTACGCCCATCCGCTGGACGGCGGCACCGCCGGGATCGCGTGGCGGGATCTCGAGCGGACAGCCGACGGCCTGGGGGTCGACGGTAAGGCCTGGCGCTCGCTGTTCGAGCCGCTGGTCCGGGACTGGCAGCACGTCGTACGCACGGCGATGTCGGATATGCGGCGCATCCCCTTCGGCCCCGCCACCATCCGATTCGGCCTGCGCATGCTCGAACAGGGCTCCCCGCTGTGGAACACCCGTTTCCGCGGCAGGGTCGCGCCCGCGTTGTTCACCGGGGTCGCCGAACACGTCATCATCCCGCCCCGGCAGCTCCCCGCGGTGGGCGCCGGCCTGCTGCTGGCCACCCTCGCCCACGCGGGCGGCTGGCCCGTACCGCGCGGCGGCAGCCAGGCGATCATGGACGCGCTGGCCGCCGACCTGCGCCGGCGCGGCGGGCGGCTGCACACCGGTCACCGGGTGGACTCCCTGGCGGAATTCCCGGCCGCCCGTGCGGTGCTCTGCGATATCGCGCCGGCCGAACTGCTCCGGATCGCCGGCGACCGGCTACCCGCCGGATATCGCCGCCGGCTCGACCGCTACCGCTACGGCGGTGGCTCCTGCAAAGTGGATTTCGCGCTGTCGGGACCGGTGCCGTGGCAGGCACCCGGATGTGCCGAAGCCGGCACCCTGCACCTGGTCGGCAGCCGGGCCGAGGCGATGGCCGCCGAACACGCGGTAGCCGCCGGAATCCACACCGACCGCCCCTTCACCATGGTCATCCAGCCCGGCGTGGTCGACCCGACCCGGGCCCCTGCCGGACAGCACACTCTCTACACCTACGCCCACGTACCGCACGGCTCCGACCGCGACGTCAGCGAACTCGTCGCCGACCAGATCGAACGTTTCGCCCCCGGCTTCCGCGACCTCGTCCTCGCGAAACACGTGCGCACGGCCGCCGAAATGCCCGCCTACAACGCCAACTATGTCGGCGGCGATATCAACGCGGGCGCGATGACCCTCGCCCAGACCGTTTTCCGGCCGGTACCGCGCTGGAACCCGTACAGCACCGGGCTGCCCGGGGTGTACCTGTGCTCCTCGGCCACCCCGCCCGGCGGCGGTGTCCACGGAATGAGCGGCGTACACGCCGCCCGGCACGCGCTACGCACGGTCTTCGGCAATCACACCGACCCGTACCGGCTGCTCACCGCGGACACCGCGCCGAACCCGGCGCCCTAGGCTAGGCCTCGCGCGCGGTCTCCCGATACAGGTCCGGCTCCAGGTAGATGATCCGCGCGGCCGGGACCGCCGCCCGCACCCTGCTCTCCGCCGCGTCGATACCCGCGGCGATCCGGTCGATATCCAGTCCCGGCGTCACCGCGACCTTCGCCGCCACCAGCAGCTCCTCCGGACCGAGATACTGGGTCTTGATATGGATCAGGCGGTCGATCGTGGTCCCGTCCACCAGGTTCTCGCGAATCGCCCGATCCTCCGCGGGAGTCGCGCCCTCACCGATCAGCAGACTCTGCATCTCGATGATCAACACGATCGCGATCACGCCCAGCAGGCCGCCGATCGCCAGCGTGCCCACCCCGTCCCACACCGGATCGCCGGTCAACATCGTCAGCCCCACACCACCGAGGGCGAAGATCAGACCGATCAACGCGCCGGTGTCCTCCAGCAGCACCACCGGCAACTCCGGGCTCCGCGAATTGCGAATGAACTGCCACCAGCTCGCCCGCCCCTTGAGCGGCGCCGACTCCTTCACCGCGGTGCGGAAACTGAAGGTCTCCAGCGCGATAGCGATCACCAGGATCACCACCGCCACGATCGGCGAACTCAACTCCTCCGGATGCTGGATCTTGTGCACACCCTCGTACAGGGCATACACCGAGCCCAGCGTGAACAGCACCAGCGCCACCACGAACGAATAGAAATAGCGGCTACGCCCGTACCCGAACGGATGCAATTCGTCGGCCTGCTGCTCGGCCCGGTTCTGCCCGAACAACAACAAGCCCTGGTTGGCGGTATCGGCGACCGAGTGCACACCCTCCGCCAGCATCGACGCCGACCCGGTGATCGCGGCACCCACGAACTTGGCCACCGCGATCCCGGCATTCGCCGACAACGCGGCGAGAATCGCCCTCTTACTTCCACCAGCCGACATCCGCCACCCTCCTGCTACTCCGATGCCCGAACCATTGGTCCGATGCGACAGCCGCGCAACAGCCTATGCTGTGTTGGATTGCGCCGCCTCCGGCGGCGCGGGGTCGAGGCCCCCTCGGTCCCGCCGTTCAGGCCTCGAGGCCTGCGATGTGCGGTCGGCCGTCCATAGAGTGCGACCATGGAGCACCTTCGGCCAAGGGCGGGACGGGCCTCGACCCTTTCAGGGCCTCGTCGGACTCGGCACCAAGACGGTGCGGCCACGTGCGTGAAGACCCGGATCGGACGCCAGGGTCACCGAGGCGGTCGAGTCGGCATCCGATCAGGCCGTCGAATGCCGACGCAACCGCATGTGTCGAGTTTTACGAGACACCTGAAAGGGTTGAGGCCCGTCTCGCCGTTTCGGCCTCGAAAGCGCCCGCGCGAAGCGCAAGTCTCGAGGCCGAAACGGCGAGACACAAGGGGGCCTCAACCCCGCGCGCCGAAGGCGCGCCAAAAACACAGCACCTTCACGAGCGGGCCCGCACGCTCGCCTTCCCGTATCGGCCTGCCTCCGACCTTCGCCGGTAAGCCCATTTCCCACGTTCACCGGCCTGCCGCCGATCATCTCGGCATCGCTCGGGCAGTGCGAGCAAACCCCCGCCGCGAAGACTCCGGCACCCATCGCGTCACCGCACGTGCCCTACCCGGTCGATCGGCTCGCCCGAACTACACAGCGCCGACGCAGGCGCAGAACAAGGTGGCGGGTTCGTCCGTGGCCTGGGCGCGGATGTCCTTGTCCGCCGCGGACACCCAGGCGGCGGTGCCGCGGGTCAGCGTGACCTTCGAATCACCGTCCAACAGACGAGCCGAGCCGGACGTGCAGAGCACGATGCCCGGGCCCGCATCGGTCAGTGGGACCAGGGCGGATCCGGCGGTGAGGTCGAAGCGGCGTAGCGCGAATTCGGGGGCGGGGGTGGGGTAGCGGACAGATCCGTCGCCGGCGGGTTCGGGGAGTACCAGGGGCAGGTCGATCGGTTCGAAATCCAGGACCTTCAACAGTTCCGGGACATCGACGTGTTTGGGAGTGAGACCGCCGCGCAGCACGTTGTCGGAGTTGGCCATGATCTCCACGGCGACGCCGTGCAGGTAGGCGTGCAGATTCCCGGCGGCGAGGAACAGCCCCTGACCGGGGTGCAGGGTGATCCGGTTCAGCAGCATCGCGGCCAGCACGCCGGCATCGCCGGGATAGGCTTCGGCCAGTTCCAGGGTGGTGCGGGCCTCGGCGGCGAATTCGCGTTCGGATGCGGACAGGTACCGCACGCAACCGTCGAGCACGGTCGGCAGGAGTGTGTCCAGTACGGTCGGCGGGAGGGTGATCCAGCTGGTGAACAGGGTCCGCAGGCCGTCGGAATCGGGTTGCGCGGCGAGCAGGTCGGCGTACTGGGCCAGTTCGGCGACATCCAGCGCCCGGAACAGGTCCACGGTGCGCAGCGGGTCGCGGAAACCGGCGAGCGCCTCGAATCGCTCCAGCGCGACCACCAGTTCGGGTTTGTGGCTGTCGTCGCGGTAGTTGCGCATCGGGGAATCGAGCGGCACCTGGGTGCGGTTCTCCCGGGCGAATCCGGACCGTGCCTGTTCGGCGCTCGGATGTGCCTGCAACGACAGCGGTTCCTCGGCGGCCAGGATCTTCAGCAGGAACGGCAGCCGGTCACCGAACCGCGCGGCGGCCGCGCCGAGCTCCTCGCCGGGATTCTCCGACACCACCTCCAGCAGCGACCGGGTGCCGTCGTCGGTGCGCAGATAGGCGGGGTCGGCGGGATGGGCACCGAACCACAGCTCCGCTTCCGGATGGGCCGACGGGACCTGGCGTCCGCAGAGTTCGGCGAGCGCGGTGCGTGAGCCCCAGGCGTACGAGCGCAGCGCACCCACGAGTTCGTGCACTAGTAGTGTCCCCCGTCGTAGCTGTCCGGATCGCTCGCCGTGATCGCCCGGCCACCGATGAGCCGCAGATAGGCCGCGGCCATCTCCCAGCGCAGCGCGAGCACCGCGAGACGTTCCAGTTCGCCGCCGATCGGAGCGGGTACCGGTTGCGGGTCGGCCGATCCGATGCGGGCCGGGTCGGCGGGGATCGTTTCGAGCTCCGCGGTCACCAGGTCGGCGTCCACGGTGCCGCCGCCCGCCCCACCGAAGACCGCGATCCGGCGGCGTGCCGCGACGACATCGGAGTCGGTGCTGCATACGAAGATCCGCTTCTTCTCCACCGGCGGCGGCCCGTCGAGCTGCTCGTCGTGGAACAGCGGATCGTAGTCGGGAGCGGCTGCGGTGGCGGCGTTCACCAGGCGGGGTAGCGCTGTCACGGCGACGGCGAGGTCCACCGCGGTCGCCGTGCGGCCCGCCGATTGCAGCAGCACCTCGGCGGCGTGCACCGCCAGTCCGGTGGTGGCCTCGGAGTCACCGGCGAGGATGAGTCCGCGCTGCTGGGTGCGCGCGGCCAGATTCTTGGCGGGGTTGTGGAAGACCTCGTGCTGCGGACCGTCGCGCAGCGCCTCGGTGTCGAGGACATCGGCCAGCTCGGCCAGTTCCGGCAGGAAGCCGGCGCTGCGGTGCCCGTCTATGGTGCGCAGGACCGCGATCCCGACGCCGAGATAGCGCAGCAGCCGGTTCTCGTCGAGCACCGGGACACGGGGCGCGAGCAGCGCGGCCCGGCCGGCCGCGGCGGCGCGCAGCGGGCCTTCGTCCGGTGCCGCCACCACCACTTCCGCGCCGCGGCGCAGCGCGCGGTCGATCGCATCGATGAGTCGTGGATCGCCGGCGTCGTCACCGGCCACCAGCACCACATCGAGCGGACCGGCCCAGGAGGGCACGGTGGCGACCTGGACCAGGGGCAGGCCGGTCCGGTCGCCGAGCGCCGCGACCAGGAGCGCGGCCGCTCGGGCGGCCCGGCCGGGCCCGGAGACCAGCAGCAGACTGCGCGGGCGCAAACCGTCGAGCCGGGTGAGCGCGCCTTCTGCCACGGCTGCCGCGGTGGCACGCACCTGGGCGCCACCGGACGCGGCCGAACGGAGGGCGCCGCCGGTATCGGCGGCTTCGAGCATTGCGGCATCGTCCAGATCGAGTACCGGGGTATCAGCGATCATCGGGCGTGGCACCTCCCCTCATCGCGCTGTTGTCGGTCTCGGCCGCGACCGCCCGCGTTGTGGACACCGGGTCTGAGACGGGCGAATCCACGGTGTGTATTTCCACTATTCCAGTCAGGCGCGGACGATGCGCAGGATCTCGGTCACGAGTGCGTCTACTTCCTCCTGCGACCTGGCTTCGACGTTGAGTCGTAGCAGCGGTTCGGTATTGGAAGCGCGCAGGTTGAACCAGACATGGTCCGGTAGTTGCACGGTGACACCGTCGAGCCGGTCCACCGAGACCGCCCGCCCGGCGAACGCGTCGAGCACGGCGCCGGTCCGCGCGGCCGCGTCGTCGACGGTCGAGTTGATCTCCCCGGAGGCGGCGTAGGCGGTGTAGGAGGACATCAGTTCCGATACGGGCCGCTTGTCCTCACCCAGGGCCGCCAGTACGTGCAGGGCGGCCAGCATGCCGGAATCGGCGCCCCAGAAATCCCGGAAGTAGTAGTGCGCCGAGTGCTCGCCGCCGAATACCGCGCCCGAGCCGGCCATGAGTTGTTTGATGAACGAATGGCCCACCCGCGACCGCACCGGATTACCGCCCAGCTCGGTCACCAGCTCCGGCACCGACCGGGACGTGATCAGATTGTGGATGATGGTGGCGCCCGGCTCCTTGGCGAGCTCCCGTTCGGCGACCAGCGCCGTGATGGCCGACGGTGAGACCGGGTCACCCTGTTCGTCGACCACGAAACAGCGGTCGGCGTCGCCGTCGAAGGCCAGGCCGATATCGGCCCCCGAGTCGCGGACCAGCGCCTGCAGATCCACCAGATTCTTCGGATCGAGCGGATTGGCCTCGTGGTTGGGGAAGCTGCCGTCCAGCTCGAAGTACAGCGGCACGATCGTCACCTGCGGCAGCGCGCCGAGTACGGCGGGTACGGTATGCCCGCCCATCCCGTTTCCGGCGTCCACCGCCACGGTCAGCGGCCGGATGCCGCCCAGATCCACCAGATCGCGCAGGAAGGCGGCGTAATCGTCGAGCAGATCGGTCTCGGTGGCGGTACCGGGTTCGCCGTCGTAACCCGGCACCCCGGCCACCAGCTCCTCGGCGATGGTCGCCAGGCCGGTGTCCTGCCCGACCGGCAGCGCCCGCGGACGGCAGAGCTTGATGCCGTTGTAGCGGGCCGGATTGTGGCTGGCGGTGAACATGGCGCCCGGGCAATCGAGCCGGCCGGAGGCGAAGTACAGCTGATCGGTGGACGCCAGCCCGATATGGACCACGTCCAGGCCCTGCGCGAGCACGCCCTCGGCGAACGCCGCCACCAGCCCGGGAGACGAGGCGCGCATATCGTGTCCCACGACGATGCGCCGTGCCTGCTCACCCCGCATCAACCGGGCGAACGCCGCGCCGGTGTCCCGCACGAAATCGGCGTCGAGTTGGTCGGTGACCACACCACGAATGTCGTAGGCCTTGATCACCGCGTTCACGGACTCGGCAGAGCGGGCGACTGTCATGGCGACTACCCTAGTGCAGCGTCCGTCGGCGCCGGAGCGGTGCTGTCGAACACTGCTCAGCCGGGGGGATCCGGGAGTACCCGGAGATGGCCGCGGCGTCCGGTGCGGGTGGGCCGGGGCGGCGGAGTGTGGTCGCGGTAGCCGCGCTGATCGGGCTCCGGCGGGCGGCGGCGTAGCCCGGCCTCGCGGACGGCCTCGGCGAGCGCGGTCAGATCGTCGTCATCCGGGCTGGTGGAGAAGCCGCCTTCGTGCCGGACCATATCCCAGCCCTTGGGGGCGGTGATCCGGGAGGCATGGGTCCCGCAGAGGTCCCAGGAATGAGGTTCGGCCACCGTCGCCAACGGGCCCACCACGGCGGTGGAGTCCGAGTAGACATAGGTGAGCGTCGCGACGGCCGGATTCTTGCAGCCGGGTCGGCAGCAACGACGCATGGAGATCACGCCGATGAGCGTAACCCGCCGCACCCACCCGAGTGGGGCAGACACGCTCATGGATCTGCCCGCATACGGCGCGTCGCAGTGTGATTCGTGTCTAATTGCCCCGCCTCCGGCGGGGCGGGGTCGAGGCCCCCTCGGTCCCGCCGTTCAGGCCTCGAGACTTGCGATGTGCGGTGGGCCGTCCATAGAGTGCGACCATTGAGCACCTTCGGCCAAGGGCAGGACGGGCCTCGACCCTTTGAGGGCCTCGCTGAACTCGGCACCGAGAAAGCGCTGCTGTTCGTGAAAGCGATCAGACGCCAGGCCGGCCGGGGCGGTCGAGTCGGCATCCGATCCGGACCTCGAGTGCTCACGCAACCACATGTGTCGAGTTTTGCGAGACACCTGAAAGGGTTGAGGCCCGTCTCGCCGTTTCGGCCTCGAAGCGCATGCGCCGAAGGCGCGAGTCTCGAGGCCGAAACGGCGAGACACAAGGGGGCCTCAACCCCGCGCGCGCCAGCGCGCCAAAAACACAGCACCTTCGCGGGTGGGTTCCGTCTTCTCGGCGTTCGCGGGTGAGTCCGCGCCTCCCCACCTTCCCCGGCGAGCCCACCCCTCCCCATCGTGGTTTGGCTCGTTCGGCCGACCGATCCACCCGTACGGAAGGAGGGACCCCGTCGACGACCCTATTCCGGTTCCGGATCTATGACGTCCGGGTCGACACCGAGGTACGTCGCGATCTGCTGGACCAGTACTTCGCGGAGAAGTTCGACCAGGTCGTCCGGATCGCCGGCGCGCAGTTCCAGAGGCTTGCGGAACAGCACCACCCGGGCGCGGATGGGGGTGCCGTGCCGGTCGACGCCGGCTGGGATGAGCCGGGACAGCGGGACCGGGCCGTCGGCGACGACCTCGTCCGGCCAGGTGACCGAGTCCGGGTGCAGCGGGCGGATTTTGGGCACGTCGTCGACGGCGATATCGAGTTTGGTGAGCCGATCGTGCCAGCGGGTGTCCAGGGGTGCGAAGGCCTCCAGCACCAGCCGGTCGAATTTCTGGCCCCGGGTGCGCCAGGCCGGGACGGTCGGCGGCAGCATCGGTCCGCGGACACCGCGGCCGCGACGGCTGACCGACCGGGCGGTCGGGGGTCTGCGGTTGCGGGATCGTGCCATGACCGCCAACGTTAGTCAGTGAGCGCCGACCGCGACGGCCCGCCCCGGCCACATGCTCCGGGGCGCACCGACGCGAGCGGTGTCGTCAGCCGATACCGCGCTTGAGGCGCCGGCGCTCCCGCTCCGACAGGCCGCCCCAGATTCCGAAGCGCTCATCGTGCGCGAGCGCGTATTCCAGGCATTCGTCGCGGACCTCGCACCCCATGCAGATGCGTTTGGCCTCGCGGGTGGAGCCACCCTTCTCCGGGAAGAAGGCCTCCGGGTCTGTCTCCGCGCAGAGTGCGCGTTCTTGCCACTGTTCTTCGATGGAGCCGAACATCTCGTCGAAACCGGTCACGATCAGGCTGAGCCGGGGAGTCGATTCACCCTCGCTCCGATCGAGCCCGGACCAGCCGTTGTCAGCAGCGACGCCTCGTGCTGCGCCTGCTGTGAAATCGGTTCGCGATACACCCACCGGAATGCCGGCCGGGGCCAGATCATCGGCCATCGCTCCGCCTCCTCACTGTGTGTTAGCGCAGAAGAATTCATTTCCGTCGATCAACGCGCATACCGACGGCCAAACTCCGCGACGTTGTCTCGCGGACTTCCCCGAACCTGCCATTCCAATTCGAACATCCGTTCGAGTTTCCGTACGCGCCTTGCACTTCCCGCGCGACCCGGAATGACATGTCTGTGATTAGACACGCCGCCGGTGGCGATGGTCAAGCCACCGTCACTATTCCGTTACTATCCCGCGCGGCATTCCGAGTCGATCTTGTGACCCGAATAGCAAATGAGCGGCAAATATAGCGGAAGACGCACCATTTCTCGCGCGGCATAGTGTGTACAGATGTGACTTCACAACAAGCGGACAGCGCACCCGCCAATGGTCCCCGCATCGTCGTCCTGGTCGGCGGAGTCGGTGGCGCGCGGTTCCTGCTGGGCGTCCGGGAGCTTCTGCCCGAGGCGGAGGTTTCCGCCATCGTCAATGTGGGCGACGATGTCTGGATGCACGGGCTGAGAATCTGTCCCGACCTCGATACCTGCATGTATACGCTCGGTGGCGGAATCGACCCGGAGCGCGGCTGGGGCCGGCTGGGGGAAACGTGGCACGCCAAGGAGGAGCTCGCGAAATATCATGCCCAGCCCGACTGGTTCGGACTGGGGGACCGGGATATCGCGACGCACCTGGTTCGGACCGAAATGCTGCGCGCCGGGTATCCGCTCTCGGCGGTTACCGAGGCTCTCTGCAATCGATGGCAACCGGGTGTGAAACTCGTCCCGGCAACCGACGATCGCTGTGAAACGCATGTTGTTATCAGCGACCCGGAGAGTCCTGGCGAACGCCGCGCGATCCATTTCCAGGAGTGGTGGGTTCGCCACCGCGCCGCCGTCGAAACCCACGGATTCGCCACAATCGGGGCGGATGACGCCAAACCGGCACCGAATGTGACCGAACTCATAGCCGATGCCGATATTGTATTACTCGCTCCCTCGAACCCCGTTGTGAGCGTCGGATCCATCCTCGCCGTGCCCGGAATTCGGGGCGCGCTGCGCACCACGAAGGCCCCGGTGATCGGGGTATCGCCGGTGATCGACGGCAAACCGCTACGCGGTATGGCCGACGAGTGCCTGTCGGTGATCGGTGTGGAGACGACGGCGGAGGCGGTCGGCCGCCACTACGGATCCCGTTCGGCCACAGGGATTCTCGACGGATGGTTGATCCATACGACCGATACCGCCGAGGTACCGGGTGTGCAGGTGCGCAGTGTTCCCCTTTTGATGACCGATCCGCCCACCACCGCCGAAATGGTGCGTGAGGCCCTCGATTTGGCAGGAGTAAAGCCGTGACCAGCGCAAACCCGTTGGCCGAGACAGTGGCCGCGGACCACGCCGCTGCGCAATTGCAGATACTTCCGATCACCGGGCTACCGGAATTCCGCCCCGGCGACGATCTCGCCGAACATATCGCCGCGCGGGCGCCGTGGCTGACCGACGGTGATGTTCTCGTGGTCACCAGCAAGATCGTCGCCAAGGCCGAGGGCCGGATCGTGCCGGCGCCGACCGATCCGGAGGAGCGCGACGCCGCGCGGCGGCGGCTGGTCGAACAGGAGGCGGTGCGGGTGGTGGCGCGCCGCGGCCGGACTCTGATCACCGAGAACCGGCTCGGTATCGTGCAGGCCGCATCCGGTGTGGACGGATCCAATGTGGAAAACGGCGAATTGGTGCTGCTGCCCGCCGACCCCGACGGTAGCGCGAAAGGATTGCGCGCGGCGGTGAACGCGCGACTCGGCGTCGATATCGCGGTGGTCGTCACCGACACCATGGGCCGCGCCTGGCGCAACGGGCAGACCGATGTCGCGATCGGTTCGGCGGGACTGCCGGTGCTGCACGATTACGCGGGGGCTGTCGACGGGCAGGGCAACGAACTGCAGGTCACCCAGGTGGCGATCGCGGACGAGCTGGCCGCCGCCGCCGATCTGGTGAAGGGCAAACTCGGCGGGATCCCGATCGCGGTGGTGCGGGGTCTGTCCGTGGCCGACAATGGCTCCCGCGCAGCGGATCTGGTGCGGCCGGGTACCGACGATCTCTTCTGGCTCGGCACCGCGGAGGCGATCGCGCGCGGACGCGGGGAGGCGGTGCTGATGCGCCGCTCGGTCCGGAGTTTCGCACCCGACCCCGTCGACCCCGAACAGATCCGCGCCGCGGTCGCGGTGGCGCTCACCGCGCCGGCGCCGCATCACACGCGTCCGGTGCGTTTCGTCTGGTTGCGCGACCGGGCCCGGCGGCAGCAACTCCTCGAGACGATGGCCACCAGATGGCGGGCCGATCTCTCGGCGGACGGTCTGGATCCCGAGCGGGTCGAACGGCGGGTGAACCGCGGCCGCATCCTGTTCGACGCCCCCGAGGTGATCATTCCGTTCTGCGTTCCCGACGGCGCCCACGACTACCCGGACGAACGCCGCCGCGCCGCCGAACGCACCATGTTCACCGTCGCGGTCGGAGCCGCCGTCCAGGGACTGCTCGTCGCGCTGGCGACCGAAGGCCTGGGCAGTTGCTGGATCGGGTCGACCATCTTCGCCCCGGACACGACCCGGGAGGTACTCGGCCTGGATGGTGAATGGATCCCGCTGGGCGCCATCGCGATCGGGCATCCCACCGAGGAACTGGGCCCGCGTCCCCCGCGCGACCCGGCCGCGGGCCTGGTGGAACTGTGACCGCCGAATCACTGCACGCGTCGGCGACCGAACTGCTGACCGCCTGGCGGCCGGACTCCGGTGCCGACGCCTCACTGCGGGAGGCGATGCTTGCCTTCCTGGGCTCGGCGCCGCGCGGGTGCCTGCGTGAGCACGCGCCCGGGCATATCACCGCCTCGGCCGTGGTGTTCTCCGACGACGGCCGCGAGGTACTGCTGACCCTGCATCCGCGGGTCGGGCGCTGGATCCAGCTCGGCGGGCACTGCGAGCCCGGTGACGACACCGTGGCCGCCGCCGCGCTGCGCGAGGCCACCGAGGAATCGGGGATTCCCGGGCTGCGGCCGGAGCCCGGTCTCTACGGCGCCCAGGCCCATCCGATCACCTGTTCACTCGGCACCCCGACCCGGCATCTGGACCTGTTGTTCCGGATCACCGCGCCGCCCGGAGCGGTCCCGGTGCGCAGCGCGGAGTCGGCCGATCTGCGGTGGTGGCCGGTCGACGGGCTGCCCGCGGACGCCGACGTGCTGATCCGCTGAGGTGACCGCCGCCCGGCAGATCACGGCCGGGCGGCGGTTCAGTTCGCGGACGGCCTCGGGAACGTGCCGCCGCATAACGGTATGCGTGAACCCGAACCCGTTCTTTACCGAAGTCATAAACGTCTCCGCTTCGGGCCTTCTGCGCGCTTACCGTCAGAGGTGAGTGTGGTGCGCACACCAGGTGCGCCCGGCGTGAGGAAGTCAGACAGCAGGCCGAGCCTGCCCAGCCCAATCAGAAATGAGACGGAGATGTCTGCCGAGCCCTACGAATCCACTCCGCCCGAATCCTGGCGTGACCCCAAACGGTATCTGTGGCTGTGGGGCCTGTTGGCGCCCACCGGGCTGTTCGTCATCGGAATTCCACTGGTCTGGGCCCTTGCCGCCGTGGGTCGTCCCGGTCTGATCCATATCGTGTTCTGGCTCGGACCCATCCTGCTCTATCTGGTCATCCCGATAGCCGATCGGTTGGTCGGGCGGGACGGCTCCAACCCGCCCGATGCGATCGTGGCGGCTCTGGAACAGGACAGGTACTACCGCTACCTCACCTATCTGTATCTGCCGTGCCAGTACGCGACCCTGCTCGCGGGTGCCTACCTGATCACCGCCGACGGCCCGCGGCTGCCGGTGGCGGGCGGACTGCAGCTGATCGACAAGATCGGCCTGGCCGTCACGATGGGGGTGGTCGGCGGAATCGGGATCAATACCGCGCACGAACTCGGGCACAAGAAAGTGGGCCTGGAGCGGCGCCTGTCCCGGATCGCGCTCGCGCAGAGCGCGTACGGTCATTTCTACATCGAACACAATCGCGGCCATCATGTGCGGGTCGCGACCCCCGAGGATCCGGCCAGCGCCCGATTCGGTGAGAGCTTCTGGGCGTTCTTACCCCGATCGGTCCGGGGCGGCGTGCGCTCGGCGTGGGCGCTGGAACGCACCCGGTTGCAGCGGCTCGGGTTCGGTCCGTGGAACCGGCGTAACGATGTGCTGACCGCCTGGCTGCTGACCGTGGTGTTGTTCACCGCGCTGGTCGCGGTGTTCGGGCTCGAACTGCTGCCGTACCTGCTGCTGCAGGCGGTGGTGGGATTCGGCTTGCTGGAGGCGGTGAACTACACCGAGCACTACGGTCTGGCGCGGCAGCGCACTTCCTCCGGGCGCTACGAGCGCCCCACCCCCGAGCACAGCTGGAACAGCGATTTCCTGGTCACCAATATCTTCCTGTACCACCTGCAACGGCACAGCGATCACCACGCGTTCCCGACCCGGCGATACCAGGCCCTGCGCACCTGGCAGCAGGCCCCGGCGCTGCCCGCCGGCTACGCGGGGATGATCACGCTCGCCTACGTGCCGCCGCTGTGGCGGCGGGTGATGGACAAACGGGTGCTCGCGCACTACGGCGGCGATATCACCCGTGCCAATATCCATCCGCCGGTGCGGGACCGGGTGCTCGCGCGGTACGGCGCGGCCACGGTGGAGGCCCCGGAATGAGCGAGTATCGCTGCCCGGTGTGCGACTACGTCTACGATGAGCGCTCGGGCGCCCCGCGTGAGGGCTTCCCACCGGGCACGCCCTGGTCGGAGGTGCCCGACGACTGGTGCTGCCCGGACTGCGCGGTCCGGGAGAAGATCGATTTCGAGCCGTTGCCCGCCCGGCCCTCAGGCCGGCGGTAGCCCGATCGACCGAAAGGCCGGTGAGCTCAGTGACCGATTACAAGCTGTATCAGTGCGCCCAGTGCGGATTCGAATACGACGAGGCGCTGGGGTGGCCGGAGGACGGAATCGCGGCCGGTACCCGTTGGGCGGATATTCCCGAGGACTGGACGTGCCCGGACTGCGGCGCGGCCAAGTCGGATTTCTTCATGATCGAAATCGAGCGAACTTGAAACTTTGACTCACGCGGTGAGTTCGTGCAAGTGTCGCTGATATGCCGAGCACCAGAGCCCGGAACGCCACCCAGGAATCTGCGCGTGAGCTGCTGCGCACAACCGTTCTCGACGCGATGCGAGACCTGCTGGTGCAGCGCGACTGGTCCAAGATCACGCTCACCGATGTGGCGGCCGGCGCCGGGGTGAGCCGCCAGACCCTGTACAACGAATTCGGCTCGCGCTCCGGGCTCGCCGAGGCCTACGCGGTTCGCCTCGCCGACCACCTCGTCGACCACGTGGAAACGGCGCTGGCCGCCAATGTGGGCGATGCCCAGGCGTCCATCCGGGACGGCCTGGCCGGCTACTTCCACGATTCGGCGCAGGACCCGCTCGTGCAGTCGCTGCTGTTGGGCGAGGTGAAGCTCGACCTGCTCCGGCTCATCACCCTCGACGCCGGGACGCTCATCGCCCATGCCACCGAGCGGCTGTCGACGGTGATGCAGCGCAGCTGGATCGCGCTGACCCAGGCCCAAGCCCGCACCTTCGCCCACGCCCTGGTGCGCCTGGCGATCAGCTATATCCCCACCCCGCCGCCGCCCGGTCACGATGCGCCGACCGAACTCGGACGAGTGTTCAGTCCCTACGTCGCCGCCGTGCTCGCCGAACGTGGATTGCGGTGAATTCGCTGAATCGACCTCGACATGACTCGATGCCTCCTGGCCTGCCTATTGGCAGGTAGCGGAGATTGAACCGCACTGCGCGCAGGGGAGGCTGCTGGACCCCGGTACGATACCTGCGTGTAACGGTGCCCACGTTCGCTGCGAACAAGGACGCATCAGTGACACAGGTCGGGTAAATATGTAGGCCGCTGTCGGTCCGGGTTCTCAATAGCGGGGCAAAAGTGCAATTGGTCGGTAAGTCGGCTGGGTCGGCCGATCCCAAACGGCATCTGTGGATTCTCGGACTGATCGCCCCGGCCTGTGCGCTGTTGCCGTCACAGCTGGTGCTGCACACCGGGGTCGAGGTGTTCTGGTGGCTCGGGCCGATCGTGGTGCTGGTGATCATTCCGTTGCTCGATGTGCTCGTCGGTGACGACGGCACCAATCCGCGCGACGAGGACTACGAAGCTCTGTCCAACGATCGCTTCTACCGGTGGTGCACCTACCTCTTCCTGCCTTTCCAGCTGATCGGCCTCACCCTGGCCGGTTACCTGTGGGCCGGTTCCGAGCTGAGCGTCCTCGACAAGATCGGACTCGCCACCACCCTGGGGCTGGTGTCGGGAATCGGTATCAACGCCGCACACGAACTCGGGCACCGGGTGGAACACCTGGAACGCTGGCTGGCCAAGGTCGCCTTGGCGCAATCCGGCTACGGGCATTTCTTCGTCGAACACAACCGTGGCCACCATGCCCGGGTCGCGACCCCCGAGGACCCGGCCAGTGCCCGGCTCGGCGAGAATCTGTGGACCTTCCTGCCGCGCAGTGTGGTCGGTGGATTCCGCTCCGCGATCACCCTCGAACGGGAACGGTTGCAGCGGGCCGGCCGTGGCTGGTGGAGCCCCCGCAACCACATCCTGCAGGCGTGGTCGATGACCGTGGCGCTCTTCGGCGCCCTGATGCTGGTCTTCGGCTGGGAGATCCTGCCGTACCTGCTGTTGCAGGCGGCGCTCGGCGCCGGGCTGCTGGAAACGGTGAACTACATCGAGCACTACGGGCTGCTCCGCGAACGCCGGGCCGACGGCCGCTATCGCCGGTGCACTCCACGCGACAGCTGGAACAGCGACCGGCTGGTCACCAATATCTTCCTTTTCCATCTCCAGCGCCACAGCGACCATCACGCCAACCCGGGGCGCCGGTACCAGACCCTGCGCAGCTCGGAGGAGGCCCCGCAACTGCCCGCCGGCTACGCGGCGATGGTGGTGCTGGCCCTCGTACCGCCGGTGTGGCGGCGCGTGATGGACAAACGGGTCCTGGCCCACTACGACGGCGATATCACCCGCGCCAATCTGTCTCCCGGTCGGCGGCGCCGGCTCCCGGCGGTGACCCAGGGGCCTGTCGCGGCCTGATCACCGGACCCGCCGGGAGCGTTACCGATCGGCTATCGCGCCGACCGGCACACCCGCACCACAGTGCGCGGCCAACCGGCTAGCCTTGCGGTCGAGACCGTGTTTATCGGGCATGAGCGAGGGCCCTGCGTGGTGACGCTCCGCTACCGCCTCCGGGCCTGACTCGCTCATGCCCTAACCGAGAGAAGGCTGATCCACGCTGATGACGACCTCCGAACTGCCTCGAACCTCGCTGAGCACCGATACCCGCAACGGTGTCGAATACAAGGTCGCGGACCTGGCGCTGGCCGATTTCGGCCGCAAGGAGATCCGGCTGGCCGAGCACGAGATGCCCGGATTGATGGCCCTGCGCCGCGAATACGCCGATGTGGCCCCGCTGAAGGGCGCCCGGATCTCCGGTTCGCTGCATATGACGGTGCAGACGGCTGTGCTGATCGAGACCCTCACCGCGCTGGGCGCGCAGGTGCGGTGGGCCTCCTGCAATATCTTCTCCACCCAGGACCACGCGGCCGCGGCCGTGGTGGTGGGCCCGCACGGCACCGTCGACGCGCCGCAGGGCACTCCGGTCTTCGCCTGGAAGGGCGAGACGCTGGAGGAGTACTGGTGGGCGGCCGAGCAGATGCTCACCTGGCCCGGTGAGCCGGCCAATATGATCCTCGACGACGGCGGCGACGCCACCATGCTCGTCCTGCGGGGGGCCCAGTTCGAGAAGGCGGGAGTCGTTCCGCCGGCCGACGAGGAGCATTCCGCCGAGTACACCGTGTTCCTGAACCTGCTGCGTGAGCGGTTCGAGAGCGACAAGGGCAAGTGGAGCGCGATCGCCGAGAGCGTCAAGGGCGTCACCGAGGAGACCACCACCGGCGTCCTGCGGCTCTACCAGTTCGCCGCCGCCGGTGAGCTGTCCTTCCCGGCGATCAATGTCAACGACTCGGTCACCAAGTCGAAGTTCGACAACAAGTACGGCACCCGGCATTCGCTGATCGACGGCATCAACCGTGGCACCGATGTCCTCATCGGCGGCAAGAAGGTGCTGATCTGCGGTTACGGCGATGTGGGCAAGGGCTGTGCGGAATCGCTGGCCGGCCAGGGCGCCCGCGTCCAGGTCACCGAGATCGATCCGATCAATGCACTGCAGGCGCTGATGGACGGCTACGACGTGGTCACCGTCGAACAGGCGATCGCCGACGCCGATATCGTCGTCACCTCCACCGGCAACAAGGACATCATCACCCTCGAGCATATGAAGGCGATGAAGGACCAGGCCATTCTCGGCAATATCGGCCATTTCGACAACGAAATCGATATGGCGGGCCTCGAACGCTCCGGCGCGACGAAGTTGAATATCAAACCTCAGGTCGACCTGTGGACGTTCGGCGATTCCGGTAAGTCCATCATCGTGCTGTCGGAGGGCCGTCTGCTCAACCTCGGCAACGCCACCGGCCACCCTTCGTTCGTGATGAGCAACAGCTTCTCCAACCAGGTGATCGCGCAGATCGAGCTGTGGACCAAGCCGGAGGAGTACGACAACGAGGTCTACCGCCTGCCCAAGGTGCTCGACGAGAAGGTCGCCCGGATCCACGTGGAGGCGCTCGGTGGCACCCTGACCAAGCTCACCAAGGAGCAGGCCGAGTACATCAATGTCGATGTCGAGGGCCCGTTCAAGCCCGAGCACTACCGGTACTGATCGGGTAGTTCATGGGAGGCCGCCGGTGCCGAGAGGCGTCGGCGGCCTGTCCACCGATTCCGGAGTCCACCGGGCTCCGGCAAGGTCGTCGACCTGCACGGGCAGAAATGGAAGATCGTCGGTGTGACCGGTAACGGGCAGGCGTACGTCCTGACCGACGACTACGGCCGGACGCGGCAGGTCTCCTGCGCATACGCACGTAGGTGGTGCCGTCGCGGGGTCGGCGGCCCGGTTTCGGTCCGGCCGTCCGTGCCGCTCCGGCGGGTCTGCGGATGAGTCTCTGTGGATCGTCCGGTTGCGATAGGGCGGTCGCACCCGAACCGGGCGCGAAGTGGCGATCGGCCAGATAGCACTCTTCGTTCGCCGCGGGGCGCGGCCGGGGGAACCGGCGAGGGGAGCCGTGCACGCCGGAGTATCCTCCCTGGATATGGGAGTGTTGATAGCCATCGAGGGCCTCGACGGTGCGGGTAAACGTACGCTGATCGGCAATCTCGTGGGGACACTCGAACAGCGCGGACTCCGGGTGGACACCCTCGCTTTTCCGCGATACGGCCGGTCCGTGCACGCCGACCTGGCCGCCGAAGCCCTGCGCGGCGAACACGGCGATCTGGCCGAGTCGGTGAACGGCATGGCGGCGCTGTTCGCGCTGGACCGGGCCGGGGCTGCCGACGAACTGGCAAAACTCCTCGCCGGCAACGATGTGGTCCTGCTGGACCGTTATGTGGCTTCCAACGCCGCCTACAACGCCGCGCGGCTGTGCCAATCCGCGGACGGGGAAATTGTGCGCTGGGTCGGAGAATTGGAATTCGGCCGTTTCGAGCTTCCGGTGCCGCGGGTGCAGGTGCTCCTCGATGTACCGACGGAAGTGGCGGCGCTGCGCGCCCGCCGGCGGGGCGAGCTCGACGAGTCCCGTGCGCTCGACGCCTATGAACGCGACGGCGGATTACAGGAACGTACCGCCGAGGTGTACCGTGATCTTGCTCGGCGTGATTGGTATGGAACCTGGTGGGTTTTCCGATCCACCGAAGAAGACGGTTCCGGCCGGCTCGCCGGGGAAATGAACTCATTGGCCGCGCGGCTCGCCGCATTGGTCGCGAATTAGTGTTGGATATCCGGCGGGAACGCGCCACTGTGTGGCGTGGCGGCCCGTTACGAGCGCGGGAGATGACAACATAGTAACTATGAAGCCGAAGATTCTGGTCGTCGACGACGATATGGCGCTCGCGGAGATGCTCACCATCGTCCTGCGGGGCGAGGGTTTCGATCCGCACGTGGTCGGCGACGGCACCCAGGCCCTGTCGGCAGTTCGTGAGATCCGGCCCGATCTGGTGCTGCTCGATCTCATGCTGCCGGGGATGAACGGCATCGACGTGTGCCGGGTGCTGCGCGCCGACTCGGGTGTGCCGATCGTGATGCTCACCGCCAAGACGGACACCGTCGATGTGGTGCTCGGCCTCGAATCCGGCGCCGACGACTACATCGTCAAACCGTTCAAGCCGAAGGAACTGGTGGCCCGGGTCCGGGCGCGGCTGCGCCGCACCGAGGAAGAACCGGCCGAGCTGCTCAACATCGCCGATATCGTGATCGACGTGCCGGCGCACAAGGTCACCCGCGAAGGTGCGCAGATCTCGCTCACGCCGCTGGAATTCGACCTGCTGGTGGCGCTGGCCCGCAAACCCCGCCAGGTGTTCACCCGCGAGGTGCTGCTGGAGCAGGTCTGGGGTTACCGGCACGCCGCCGACACCCGCCTGGTGAACGTCCATGTGCAGCGACTACGAGCGAAGGTCGAGAAAGATCCGGAGAACCCCGAGATCGTACTGACCGTCCGCGGTGTGGGGTACAAGGCCGGTCCGCCGTGATCCGGCTCGCGTTCCCGGGTCCGGAGGCGCTACCTTGCGTGACCACGTAGGGTCGGACGCCGGTCGGAAAGTCGGACAGAACGGGCGTCTCGCCGATGTGCGGGAAGCGTTGGCCCCGGTCAACGAATGGTTTCAGCACGTCGGTAGATCACTGGGCCTACTGTGGCGGCGGTCGCTGCAGTTGCGCGTCATCGTATCGACGCTCACGCTGTCGCTGATCGTCATCACGGTGCTGGGCGTCGTGCTGACCAGCCAGATCACCGACCGGCTGCTCGATGCGAAGATCAATGCCGGGGTCGAGGAGATGGACCGCGTCCGCAACACGGTGGAGACCCAGCTGACGGGGGTCCACGACCTCACCAGCCAGCAGCAGCGGCTGACCGATGCCCGGGACTCGCTGTCCAACCGGCGCGATTCGAACCGGACCGGTGGCGCGGCGGGCAGTTTCGATTCGGCGCTGAGCATGATCGGCGGGACGCCGCAACAGGTGATCACCGCCGGGCCCATCAAAGAGGTGCCCGACGCGCTGCGCCGGTTCGTCCAGCGCAACCAGGTCAGCTACCAGTTCGCGACGGTCGCCGATCCGGACGGTTACCACGGCCGCGCGCTCATCATCGGCAGCCCCAGCGCCGAGGTGCCCACGCTGGAGATCTACCTGATCTTCCCGCTGGGCAACGAGGAACGCAGTCTGGCGCTGATGCGCGGAACCATGCTGGTCGGCGGTGTGGTGCTGCTGATCCTGCTGGCCGCCATCACGGCGCTGGTGACCCGGCAGGTGGTACTGCCCATCCGGTCGGCCGCCCGGATCGCCGGCCGGTTCGCCGACGGCCGGCTCAAGGAACGCATGCTGGTGCGCGGCGACGACGATATCGCCCGGCTGGCGAAAGCCTTCAACGAAATGGCCGAGAGCCTGTCCAACCAGATCAACCAGCTGGAGGAGTTCGGCAATCTGCAACGGCGTTTCACCTCCGACGTCAGCCACGAGTTGCGTACGCCGCTGACCACGGTGCGGATGGCCGCCGATCTCATCCACGGCAGCAGCGACGATCTGGATCCCGCGCTGGCCCGCAGCGCCGAACTGCTGGTCACCGAACTGGACCGGTTCGAAGGCCTGCTCAACGATCTGCTGGAGATCTCGCGCCACGACGCCGGTGTCGCCGAACTCCAGGTGGAATCGCTGGATGTGCGGATGTGCGTCCGCGCGGCCATCTCCACGGTGCGGCATCTGGCCCGCGACGCCGGAATCGAGGTGGTGATCGATCTGCCCGAGGAGCCGGTGGTCGCCGAGGTCGATCCGCGCCGGGTGGAACGGGTACTGCGCAATCTGCTCGCCAATGCGATCGACCACAGTGAGGGCAAACCCGTCCTGATCCGGATGCGCGGCGACACCGAAGCCAATGCCCTCGCCGTGGTGGTGCGGGACCAGGGTGTCGGTCTGCGGCCGGGGGAGGAGAAACTGGTGTTCAGCAGGTTCTGGCGTTCCGACCCGTCGCGTATGCGCCGGTCCGGTGGGACCGGGCTCGGTTTGTCGATCAGCGTCGAGGACGCCAACCTGCACGACGGCAAACTCGAGGCCTGGGGACGACCCGGGGTCGGCGCGAGTTTCCGGCTGACGCTCCCGCTGATCCGCGGCCAGAAGCTGGGCAAGAGCCCGCTGCCGTTGGAACCCGGTATGCGCCGGGCGCCGCGGCGGCCGCACGCCGACAGCGACCGGGCCGGCGGCGAACGGGTGGAACTCGGTCCGCCGGTCACCGACACCGAACCGTGGGCGCCGCTGCCCACAGAGTCCGCCGAGCCGGCTACCGGCACTGCGGAACCGGAGGCGTCGACGCCGGAAAACCCGGCGCCGGGAGAGCCCGCGACCGGGACGCAGGCCGCCGGTCCGGACTCGGGGGCCGCGGCCGAACCTGCACCCGAACCCGGCGATATCGCGAACCCGGGACCGTCCGGCCCGCCCGGCGACTCGGTGCCCACCGACCGCGGGGACAAGAAGTCATGAGTGCGCGCAGGCGGTGGTTCCGGCGGTTGCTGGTGGCGGCGGCGGTGATCGGCCTGGCCGCCACGGGCGGTTGTGCGAATCTGCCCGATTCCTCGCAGCCCCAGGCCCTCGGCACGATCAATCAGGAACCCATCGCCGAGGGGCCCCCGCTTCCCACCAAGGATCGGGATCCGGATCTGTTGCTGCGCGATTTCCTGCAGGCCACCGCCGACCCCGCCGACGGTCACCTCGCCGCTCGTCAGTACATGACCCCCGCCGCGTCGACCCAGTGGAACGACACCGACTCGACCGTGATCGTGGAGCGGGCGGACACCCTGCGCGAATCGCGGACCGAGAACGAGGCCACCTACGTGCTGCGCGCGCGCAAGGTCGGCGAGCTCTCCGCGGACGGGTCGTACCACACGGTGGACGGAACCATCGAGAACAAGATCGAGATGACCAAAGTCGACGGCCAATGGCGTATCGACGAACTGCCCGACGGCGTGGTGATGGAGTACAGCGCCTTCACCCAGTCCTACCGCCGGCATGCCCTGTACTTCGTCACCGCCGACGGTCAGCATGTGGCGCCGGATCTGCGCTGGGTGGCGGGACGTCCGGACCAGCTCGCACAGCAACTGGTGACCATGCTGATCGCGGGTCCGCAGCCCTATATCGCTCCGGTCGTACGCAATTACCTGGCCCCGCCGGTCGCGGTACGCGGGGCCGTCACCAAGGCCAACGGGGACCCGGTCGGGGTCGGCGTGGGCCTTGGTGGGGTGCGGATCGACTTCACCGGGATAGGTGAGCCGAGTCCGCGCGACCGCGAATTGTTCGCGGCCCAGGTGGTCCTCACCCTCGCGGGCGCCGATGTGCTCGGCCCCTACATGCTGCTCGACGACGGCCGGCCGCTGGACGAGCGGTTCGCCGGGAACGGCTGGTCGGTCGACGATCTGGGACCGATCGCCGATTCCGTGCAGCCGGACGCCCTGATCGGGCTGCACGCGCTGCGGGACGGCAAGCTGGTCAAGGTCGAGGACAATCGCGCCCCGGCTCCCGCCCCGGGTTACTTCGGCGAGGTGCAGAACCTGCAATCGGTGGGTCTGTCGCCGGACGGGAAACTGGTGGCCGCCGTCGCCGACGCGGGTCGTCAGCCGCCGCAGCCGCAGCGCACGCTGATGGTGGGCAGTTACGGGGGCAACGCGTTCCCGGTCGCGGAGGGCGGGACCATCACCCGCCCGTCCTGGACCGCCGACGGCAGCGCGGCCTGGGCGGTCATCGACGGAAACCGGGTGATCCGCGCGGTCACCAACCGGGATACCGGCACTGTCTCGGTCCAGGAGGTGGACACCGCCCAGCTTTTCGCCCCGGATTCCGGGCCGACCTTCGAACTGCCCATCACCGAACTGCGGATCTCGCGCAACGGGGTCGGCGCGGTGCTGATCGCCGATGGCAAGGTGTATGTCGCCATGGTGCTGCGCCGGCCCGACGGTACCTTTGCGCTCACCTCACCGCGGCAGATCGCCATGGAACTCAGTGCCGCCGCGACCTCGGTCGACTGGTTCAGCGACGATACGGTCATCCTGGCCACCGCGGGCAATGTGGATCCGGTACGGACGGTGAAGATCGACGGCTCCGGCATGGCTTCGCTGGGTGGCCGCAACCTCACTCCGCCGGTCCGCCAGGTCACCGCTTCCATCGAGCGCCAGTACGTGGCCGATTCACGCGCGGTACTGGAACTCACCCGGACCCCCGAGGGCGGCGACCCCTACTGGCGAGAGGTTCCCGGGCTCGGCGCGGACGCCGTACCGGTGCTACCCGGCTGATTCCGATCGCCGTGTCGGTGCCCCCCGGCACACTCCGCTCATGCGGATACTGCTCGATCTGGTCGTACCGCCGGAATGCGGCGGCTGCCGCCGGCCCGGCACATCGTGGTGTGCCGAGTGCGCGCGCAGCGTCTCCGGCCCGCCCCTGCGGGTGTATCCGCGCGCGGATCCAGGGGTGCCGTGCTGGGCGTCGAGCCGCTACCACGGCCCGGCGCGGCAGGCCGTACTGGCGGCCAAGGAACGCAACCGGCGTGATCTCGCCGGGCCGCTGGGACACGCCCTCGCCGCCGGACTCGCCGAGTTGCGGGCCCCGGATCGGCCCCTGATACTTGTACCCTCGCCGAGCCGGCGGGCCGCGGCGCGGCGGCGTGGTGGCGACCCGGTACTGCGGTGCGCGCGGATCGCGGCCCGATCGCTGGGCAGTTGCCAGGTTCTGTCATGTCTGCGAGTCTGGTGGGGAGTCCGCGATTCGGCAGGTTTGTCGGCGCGCGAGCGCGACCGCAATCTACGCGGCCGGGTCAGCGCTGCGCCGCTGCCGTCCTACGTGGCGAACGCGCAGGTCGTCTTGGTCGACGACGTGTTGACGACAGGCGCCACGGTATGCGCGTGCGCCCGGGCCCTCGTTGCCGCAGGAACACGCCTGGATGGCGTATTCGTGACGTGCGCTGGGTGAATCCGGGAAATTTGCGTGAACAGTGGCGAACCTCCGATCCGCGTACTAGCGTCGCGTGCACACACCCGATCCGGGAGTTTGGAGGTGGGCCTCGTACATCACGTGCCGGCCGACTTGATCCGACATGGCCGGCACCGTTTCATCCCGCCGCATGCGACGACAAGTGTGCGGCCGAATCCGGGAGGTACGCGTGACGACTACTTCACGACCTTCAGCACAGGACACAGCCCAGACGCAGCTGGACGACCGGCTCGACCGCCCACGGGACACCCGGTCGGATATCGTCGTCAAGGGCCGCAATGTCGAGGTTCCCGACCATTTCCGAATCTATGTGTCGGAGAAGCTGTCCCGGCTGGAACGCTTCGATCCATCGATCTTCCTCTTCGACGTGGAACTCTTCCACGAGCGCAACCGTCGTCAACGCAAGGCCTGCCAGCGGGTGGAGATCACCGCGCGCGGCAAGGGCCCGATCGTCCGCGCCGAGGCCTGCGCGGACAGTTTCTACGCCGCATTCGAGGCCGTGACCGCCAAACTGGAGAGCCGGCTGCGCCGCACCAAGGATCGCCGCCGTGTCCACTACGGCGAGAAGACTCCGGTCTCGGTACACGACGCCACCGCCGACCTGGCCGAAGAGCCGCTACTCGGCGACCTCTCCGGAATTCCGCACGATCACTCCCCGCACAGCCGGAAGCGGTCCGATTTCGCGGCCGATTACCCCGAATACGAGGGCCCCGGGCATATCGTGCGGACCAAGGTGCACTCCGCGATACCGATGACAGTCGACGATGCCCTCTACCAGATGGAGTTGGTGGGCCACGATTTCTTCCTGTTCCAGGACAAGGAAACCGATCGGCCGTCGGTGGTCTATCGCCGGCACGCATTCGACTACGGCCTCATAAGGCTCGCCTAGCCGGCACTGCAGCCGACCGGTCCGCACGATGGGCCGGTCGGCTTTATCGTTGCCGGTTCGCGGAGGTGTACCGCTCCTGATGCACCGCGGCATTCAGCGGTCGCCGGTCGCGCCAGCCGAAACGTTCCAGATCGGGAACATCCTGTAATCCGGTGACCGGCCCGATACAGAGCCAGGCAATTGGTCGGACCCCCGCGGGCAGGCCGATCAGCCCGGCGAGAAACGGTTCCTCATAGAAGGACACCCAGCCGACTCCGACCTGTTCGGCGGTGGCGGCCAGCCAGAGATTCTGGATCGCGAGAACCGTGGAATACACCCCGGTTTCGGGAACCGTCGCCCGGCCCAGCACCTGCGGACCGCCCCGCGCATCATCGTGGACCACCACGATGCCGGTGCCGCTCTCGGTGATTCCCTCGATCTTGATCGGTGCGAAGGTGCAGGCCCGTTCGGCGGGCAGCGATCGTGCGAAATCCAGCCGTCGCTGCGCCACATGCGCCGCGAAGGTCCGCAGCGTCGCCGGGTCACGAACGACAACGAAATCCCAGGGCTGCGAATTACCGACACTCGGCGCGCAGTGCGCCGCCCCGAGAATTCGCCAGAGCGTGAGGTCGTCGATGGGCTCGCCGGTGAATTCCGCCCGCACATCCCGGCGGGTTCGGATGGCCTCGTACACGCTCATCTCCGCTGCACACACGGGGCCATTGTTCTTGCCCGGTTCCCGGTCGGGCCGGCCGGGGCTGTGTTTATTGGCGGCGCCTTCGGCGCCGCGGGGTCGAGGCCCCCTTGGTCCCGCCGTTCAGGCCTCGAGACTTGCGCCTTCGGCGCGGGCGCTTTCGAGGCCTGAACGGCGGGACGGGCCTCGACCCTTTCAGGGCCTCGCTGAACTCGGCGCTGAGGGGAAGGAGTGTCTGCGGTGGTCGGGATCGGCTGGAGCCGTGGGAGCGTGGCCCGGTCGGTGGTGGGTGCGCCGGGTGCGGCGGGATCGCAGGGGCGAAGCTCGGACTCGTGATCCTGCCCGTTCATGTCTGGAGACTCGCGGCTTCGCCGCATGTGATGTGCGGTGGGCTGTCTATGGAGTGCGACCGTTGAGCACCTTCGGTCAAGGTGCGGGAGGGGACTCGACCCTCTGTGGGTCTCGCTGGAACTCGGCGACGAATGGGTTGTCCGCGGTGATCGGGGCTCGCTGGGGCCGTGGGAGCGTGGCCCGGTCGGTGGTGGGTGGGCCGGGTGCGGCGGGATCGCGGGGTGGAAGCTCGGGCCCGTGATCCCGCCGTTCAGGCTTCGAGACTCGCGGCTTCGCCGCATGTGCTGTGCGGTGGGCCGCCAAGAGGGTGTGGCCCCTCGAGCACCTTCGACCACGGGGCGGGACGGCCTCCACCTACTCGGCGCCGAGTAGGTGCGCGGTTGTCCGCGGTGAGCGGAACCCGCTGGAGCCATGAGAGCGCTGCCAGGTCGGTGGTGGGTGGGCCGGATGCGGCGGGATCGCAGGGTCGAAGCTCGTTCCTGCGATCCCGCCGCGGTGACTCAGCCCGCCAGGGCGACCGAGCGGCGGCGGAGTCGGCGGCGGCCTTCGGCGATTGCCGTCCGCAGTCCCCGGCGCTTTCCGGTGATCGGATCGAACGTGGAAACCGCCTGGCCGTTGAATTTCCGCTCCGAGGCCGTTTCGGGGGCGTCGTCGGCGGTGTGGCGGAGGTATTTGTTGGGCAGCGACAGTTTCAGGATGGTGCGCCAGGCCTTGAAGTACTGCACCGGCAGCGAGCCGGTGGTGTACGGCAGGTCGTATTTGTCGCACAGCTCGCGCACCCGGACCGCGACCTCGGCATAGCGGTTACTGGGCAGATCGGGGAAGAGGTGGTGTTCGATCTGGTGGCTGAGGTTGCCGGTCATGAAGTGCATGAGCTTGCCACCGGAAATATTGGCGCTGCCCAGCATCTGCCGCAGGTACCACTGGGCCTGGGATTCGTTGTCGATATCGGCTTTGGTGAACTTCTCGGCGCCGTCGGGGAAGTGGCCGCAGAAGATCACCGCGTTGGACCAGACATTGCGGATCACGTTCGCGGTGAGATTGGCGGTGAGGGTGTGGAAGAACGAGGGTCCGGTCAGCAGCGGATAGACGACGTAGTCCTTCACCGCCTGCTTCTTGACCTTGGCCACGACCTCCTCGACCTTACGGTCGAATTCCGCCCTTTCCGGGGTGCCGGGCTTGAACTTTCCGGCCGCCAGTTTCCCGAGTTCCAGGTGCTGGATCGCGACGCCGTATTCGAACAGCGACTGCAGTACCAGGTTGTAGACCGGGTTACCGATGTTGAACGGCTTCCAGCGCTGATCGCGCGTTACCCGGAGCAGGCCGTAGCCGATATCGTCGTCCATTCCCAGGACGTTGGTGTACTTGTGGTGCAGGTAGTTGTGGGTGTGCTTCCAGTGTTTGGACGGGCCCGCGTTGTCCCATTCCCAGTGGGTGGAGTGGATCTCCGGATCGTTCATCCAGTCCCACTGACCGTGCATCACATTGTGCCCGATCTCCATGTTCTCGATGATCTTGGCGGTGCCCAGCAACGCCACGCCGGCCAGCCAGGCCGGGGGCAGGAAACTGGCGAACAGAACCGTCCGGCCGCTGATCTCGAGTGCGCGCTGCAACCTGATGACATTGCGAATGTATCGGGCATCGCGCTCGCCCCGCGTCGATTCGATGTCCCGGCGAATCGCGTCGAACTCTGCTCCGAGAGCCTCCACGTCCGCCTCGGTGAGATGCGCGTATTCCTTGACATCCGAGATAGCCATGGCGGCTACCCTACCGTAAGTTACGACACCGTAGGTTTGGAGATTTACGTAAAAAATGTGGCGTGCGCCCTATTGCGTGTCCCAAAGGCGAATGATAGGCGCGACGAAACAGCGCGATCGTGTGTCACACTCGGGCCTCGGTGGGAATGATCGCCTCCGGCGGCGGTCCCGTTACACCCCAACTCGATTACTTTTCTCCGGAATCGGACCGCCCGCTCAGGCCGAGTACGAACGCTGCGATTTGCGTAGCGCGTGCCGGGCCCGCCGGAGCAGATCCTTCTCCTGCTGCGCCTTGGCGCGCAGGGTGCGCTCGGCGTTGCGCAGCATTTCCTTCTCCTGCTCGGCTTTCGCGCGCAGCGCGATTTTCGCCTCGTGCAACGCCCAGCGCAGGCCGCGGCGCTTTCCGGTCGCCGGGTCGATACTCCACGGCCGGTTCTCCGGCTCCGCGTGCGAGGTGACCCCGGCGAACTTGCGTTCGGAGGAGGTCTCCGGCGCATCATCGGCGGTGCGCCGCAGGAATCGGTCGGGCAGGGCGAGCTTGTGAATGGTGCGGAAGGCCAGCAGATATTGCTTGCTCAGGGATCCCGTTGTGTACGGCAGGTCGTATTTGTCGCAGAGCTCGCGGACTCGCCGGGCAATCTGCGGATAACGGTTGCTCGGTAGATCGGGGAACATGTGATGTTCGATCTGATGGCTCAGATGTCCGCTCATGAAACCCATCACCGGGCCGGCGGTGAAGTTCGCGCTTCCCAGCATCTGCCGGAGATACCATTCCCCGCTGGTCTCGGTCGTCAGCTGGTCGGGAGAGAACTTCTCCGCACCGTCCGGAAAGTGCCCGCAGAAGATCACTACGTTCGACCACACATTGCGGATCAGGTTCGCGGTGATGTTCGCCGCGAGTGTGTACTTGAAATTCTTGCCGGTCAGCGCCGGATAGATCAGGAAGTCCTTGCTCAGCTGGCGCGACGCCTTGCGGAGGAACTCGATGTTGTGCCGGGACGAGTCCCAGAGGCGAACCTCCGCGTGATCACGCTGGATCTTCCAATCGTGCAGGGCGATGCCCCAGTCGAACATCGAGGCCAGCAGAAGATAGGACACCGGCTGCGCCAGATGGATCGGTCGCCATTGGTTGTCCCTGGTCATCCGCAGGAAATTGAAGCCGAGATCCTCGTCCATGCCGAGGATATTGGTGTAGGTGTGGTGTGTGTAGTTGTGCGCGGTCTGCCACTGCGCCGAAGGGCCCGTCATATCCCATTCCCAGGTGGTGGAATGGATCTCCGGGTCGTTCATCCAGTCCCATTGCCCGTGGCTGATGTTGTGACCGAGCTCCATGTTCTCGACGATCTTGGCCAGCGAGAGAAGGGCCGTCCCGGACAGCCAGGCCCAACGGTTCCGGCTGCCGACCAGCACCAGGCGGCCGGCGATCTCCAGTACGCGCTGTGCGGCGATGGTCCGCCGGATGTACCGGGCATCCCGTTCACCCAGGGACTGCTCGACCTCCCGGCGGAGCGTGTCGAGCTCCTGCCCGAGGGCCTCGACATCCTCGGCCGTGAGGTGGGCATAGGCTCTGATGTCGGTGATTGCCACCGGCGTCCCTTCTGTAGGCGCTGTCTGCGAAGACGGGAGCGGACCGGGCGGTGCTTCCGCCTTCGCTCCGGCCGTGCGGGTTCATATACTGCACATCACCCGCACGCCCGGTTTGTGTTGACCCTGGGTCGGAAATAAAACGGGTTTCCGTGATCTCCCCGGATCCGGGAAATGACCTGCGGTCCACCCCGAGCGTACCTGTCGGAGTCCGTCGCCGGGTGGACCGTCTCCGGTCACATATCCAATGTGCAGTCGCCCGCCGCGGCGGAGATGCACGTCTGTACCTTTTCTCCTTCGAACCGCTCCGTGCCGTTGCGTAGATCGCGGGCATGTCCCGAACTCAAGGTGACCACACAGGTCTGGCAGATACCCATCCGGCAGCCGAACGGCAGCTGAACGCCGGCGGATTCCCCGGCTTCCAGCAGGGTGGTGGCGCCGTCCACGGTGACCGTGCGGCCGCTCTTGCCGAAGGTGACGGTGCCGCCCTCCGTGGTGGCGGACCGCTCCACCTCGAACCGCTCCACGTGCAGCGCCGATTCGAGACCGGCCTCCTGCCAGTGCTTCTCGACCTCGTCCAGCATGCCCAGCGGACCGCACGCCCACGCCTGACGCTCCCGCCAATCCGGATAGAGCTCGTCCAAGGCGGCGGTGGCGAACTTGCCCTTCTCGCCGGTCAGGTGGATATGGGAGACGAATCCGGGATGCCGCGCGTGCAGTGCGTCGAGTTCGTCGGCGAAGATCACGTCCTCGGCGGTGCGCGCCGAGTGGATGTGCACCACATCGGTCACCGCGTCGCGACGGTCCAGTGCGCGCAGCATCGACATGACGGGAGTGATGCCGGACCCGGCGGTCAGGAACAGCACCTTCGGCGGCGGCGGGGAGGGCAGCACGAACGCGCCCTGCGGGGCGGCCAGCCGCACGATCGTCCCGGACGACACCCCGTTGACCAGGTGGCTGGACAGAAAACCCTCCGGCATCGCCTTCACCGTGATGGCGATGACCTTCTTGCCGTAGCGGGGATCGTCCCAGTCGGGCGGGCTGGTGAGCGAATAGGAGCGCCAGTGCCAGCGACCCTCCACCAGGATCCCGATACCGATGTACTGCCCGGGTTCGTAGCGGAAGTCGAAGCCCCAGCCGGGCTTGATGACCAGCGTCGCGGAATCGGCGGTTTCCTTGCGGACGTCGACGACCCGGCCGCGCAGTTCCCGGGCCGACCACAGCGGGTTGGCCAGATGTAGATAGTCGTCGGGCAGCAGGGGCGTGGTGACCCGCGCCACCGCCCCTCGCAGCAGATTCAGTTTGCCGCCGCGTTCGGCGATACCGGCCGCCGGTGCCTCCAGCCAGTTCTTGACACCGCGCACCGTCATCGCGTTCGGTTTCCTGCCCATTTGCGTTGTTCGTCTCCTGTGGTCTCACGCGCCCGGAGCGCGCCGTGGCACCAGGTTACGGCATCGTAGGTTGTCGCGGGGAGCCCAGGTGAACAGCGCCCGCGGACCCGGTTGCGGCTCACAGCGAGCGGCCGCGTCGGCGGTTCCCGGTCACAAGGGCCGGTTCAGAGCAACTCGACGAGGAACGGCAGCTCCTGAGTGGCATACCAGGCCAGCTGATGGTCCTCGGCGTCGCCCAGGACGAACTCGGCGTCCTCGTCACCGAGGTCGGCGGCGTCGATGATCTCGACCGCCCGGGCCACTGCCGGCTCGGCTTCGGCGAGGTCCACATGAACCGAACCGACCCGCTCGTACTCGATCGGTCCGTCCAGTTTCACCACCGCGTCGTCCAGGTCCGGGCGCAGGGTCGCGCCGTCGACATCGACCGCGATCACCGCGCGGCGGTACATCGGGGTGGTGGAACCGTGCACCTCCTCGGCCAGCAGTCGCAGGGCCGCGCGCGCCGCCTCGGCCATGGCGACCTCGGCCAGCTCTTCGTCGTCGCCCGAGGCGTAGGCCTCGCGGAGCGCGGGCGTGAGGGCGAAAGCCGTCCCGCCGACCGCGTGCAGTACGCGTTTGTCCACGAGCTCGCGCAGCATCGGCACGGTGGCCGGCACGTACACGCGCATGGTCTTGCGGTCAGAGGCAGGCACCGAGTAACTCCTCCATCGATTCGGGTACCGACGCGGCCAGAACTCCGATATCGGCCATCGCCTCGCGGTCGGCGTTGAGTCCGTAGCAGACCCGCCCGTCATAGGACGTGATCCCGATACTCGTCGCCTGATTGCGCAGCAGTGGCGAAACCGGGTACATCTCCAGCATCCGCGCGCCGCCGACGAACATCGGCGTCTGCGGGCCCGGCGCGTTGGTGATCACCAGATTGAACGTATGGTCTGCGAACGTACTCGCCGCCCGCACGCTCATCGCGTGCAGGCTGGCCGGAGCGAAACCGGCGAGGTGCACCAGGGTCGAAGCCCGCACGGCGTGCCGGCCGCGAGCGTCCTCGGCCGTGGCATGGGCGATATGGGACAGCCGCATCACCGGGCTGGGCTCGCCGACCGGCAGGTCGATCAGGAACGGGGTGATCCCGCTGGGCAGGGTGCGTCCGGTGCCCGGCTCCCCGCTGTATCCCGACATCGGCACGACCGCGCGCAGCACGCTCGATTCGGTCAGGCCCTTGTTCCGCGACAGCAGCCAGTTGCGCAGCGCGCCGGTCACCACCGTCAGGACGACATCGTTGATCGTGCAACCGGCCTGCTGGTGCACCCGTCGGTAACCGTCGAGCTCGGTGACCGCGACGGTGAATCTGCGCTGCCGGGAGGTACGCGCGTTCAGCGGACTGTCCGGCGTGCCGCTGGCCGCCGATCGCACGGCCGCCAGCGCGCTGTCCACCGTCCGTCCGGCCGTCCCGACGAAACCGGCGGTGCCCGCGCCCACCTCGCGCAGTACCTCGACCGCCGAGCGGGGCTGGGCCACCAGGTGTCCGAGGGCACCCAGCAGGAGATCGGCGTCACTGGGCTCGCGGCGCGGGATCCACGCGTCGTCGGCCACCTCGCGCGGGGACTCGGCCCCGTCCACGACCACATGGCCGATCTCCAGCGCGGCGTGGCCATCGACCAGGGCCGCGTGCGATTTCGTGTAGATCGCGCACCGGCCCCCGCTCAGCCCCTCGATCAGGTACATCTCCCACAGCGGGCGGCCGGGGTCCAGCGGCCGGGAGCCCAGCCGGGCGGTCAGTTCGTAGAGCTGGTCGTCGCTGCCCGGTGAGGGAAGGGCGGACCGGCGCAGATGGTAGGTGATGTCGAAGTGGCTGTCCTCGACCCAGACCGGCCGGCCCAGCGACAGTGGGATCTCGCGGACCTTGCGGCGGTAGCGGGGCACCAACGGCAGGCGTGACTCGACCAGGTCGACCAGGCCCTGGTAGTCGAGGATCGGCCCGCCGTCGTCGCCGGTGTTGTCGAGAACGGCCAATGACCCGATATGAACCGGGTGGGTGGTCGCTTCCAGCCGGAAGAAGTCCGCGTCCTGCGGTGTCAGCTTCGCTATCACCCTGGTGTCTGCCCCTTCGGAGTCCGGAAACCGGTCTCCATTGTGACCAGGTAGTACCTGTTCCCGCACCATTGTGTGTGATATTCCGATATGTAATTCGAAGGCTTGCGCGTGAGCGCGAGGTGATATAGCCGGCGCGGGCCCGACCGGCCGCCGAATGTCGAACGAGGCACACTGGCCGGGTACGCGGCGGCGCCTACCATGGGAGCCGCATTACCATGAAGCAAGCTGCGGCTTCGTGGCCCGTCGCCGGGCCGCGCGCCGCCGACATCGGAGCCGAAACCGACCCAGAGGACTGACGAGACTCGTGCCTGCGCTGACACTGACGAGGTTGCTACGTTTTGGTGAGGGTCGCATGGTCAAGCGCCTCTCCCATCTCGCCGACGAGGTGATCGGACTCGAAGGCGACTACGAGGACCTCACCGACAACGAGCTGCGCGCCAAAACCGACGAATTCCGCGAACGCTACGCCGATGGGGAATCGCTGGACGACCTGCTGCTCGAGGCGTTCGCCGTGGCGCGGGAGGCCTCGTGGCGGGTGCTGCAGCAGAAGCACTACAAAGTGCAGATCATGGGTGGCGCGGCGCTGCATCTGGGCAATATCGCCGAGATGAAGACCGGTGAGGGCAAAACCCTGACCTCGGTGCTGCCGGCCTACCTGAACGCGATCGGCGGCGACGGCGTGCATATCGTCACCACCAACGACTACCTGGCCAAACGCGACTCCGAGTGGATGGGCCGGGTACACCGCTTCCTGGGCCTCGAGGTCGGCGCGATCCTGGCCGGTATGACGCCGCCGCAGCGGCGCGAGGCGTACGCCGCCGACATCACCTACGGCACCAACAACGAATTCGGCTTCGACTATCTGCGCGACAATATGACCCATTCGCTGGACGATCTCGTTCAGCGCGGCCACAATTTTGCAGTGGTCGACGAGGTCGACTCGATTCTGATCGACGAGGCGCGTACTCCGCTCATCATCTCCGGCCCCGCGGACGCCTCCAGCAAGTGGTATGCCGAATTCGCCCGGATTGCACCGCTTCTGAAAAAAGATCTCCACTACGAGGTCGATATCAAGAAACGCACCATCGGCGTGCACGAGGCGGGCGTGGAATTCGTCGAGGACCAGCTCGGTATCGACAATCTCTACGAGGCCGCCAACTCCCCGCTGGTGAGCTATCTGAACAATGCCGTCAAGGCCAAGGAGCTCTACACCCGCGACAAGGACTACATCGTCCGCGACGGTGAAGTGATCATCGTCGACGAGTTCACCGGGCGCATCCTGGTCGGCCGCCGCTACAACGAGGGCATGCACCAGGCGATCGAGGCCAAGGAAGGGGTGGAGATCCAGCCGGAGAACCAGACCCTGGCCACCATCACGCTGCAGAACTACTTCCGTCTCTACGACAAGCTCTCCGGTATGACCGGTACCGCCGAGACCGAGGCGGCCGAGCTGCACCAGATCTACAACCTGGGCGTCATCCCGATCCCGACCAACAAGCCGCCGATCCGTATCGACCAGGCCGACCTGATCTACAAGACCGAAGAGGCGAAGTTCAACGCCGTGGTCGACGATGTGGTGGAACGCCACCAGGCCGGGCAGCCGGTGCTGATCGGTACCACCAGCGTGGACCGTTCGGAGTATCTGTCCAAGCAGCTCACCAAGCGCGGTGTCCCGCACAATGTGCTGAACGCGAAGTTCCACGAGAAGGAAGCGCAGATCATCGCGGAGGCGGGCCGCCCCGGCACGGTCACCGTCGCGACGAATATGGCCGGCCGCGGTACCGATATCGTGCTCGGCGGCAACCCCGACATCATCACCGACACCCTGCTGCGCCAGCAGGGCCTGGACCCGGTGAACACTCCCGAGGAATACCAAGCGAACTGGTTCCACGCGCTGGAGAAGGTGAAGAAGCAGGTCGCCGAGGACGCCGAGGCGGTGAAGGAGGCCGGCGGTCTGTACGTGCTCGGTACCGAGCGCCACGACTCCCGGCGTATCGACAACCAGCTGCGCGGCCGGTCCGGCCGCCAGGGCGACCCGGGTGAATCGCGGTTCTACCTGTCGCTCGGCGACGAGCTCATGCGCCGGTTCAACGGCGCGGCGCTGGAGTCGATCATGACCCGGCTCAACCTGCCCGACGATGTGCCGATCGAGGCGAAGATGGTCTCCAAGGCCATCAAGAGCGCGCAGACCCAGGTCGAGCAGCAGAACTTCGAGATCCGCAAGAATGTGCTCAAGTACGACGAGGTGATGAACCAGCAGCGCACGGTCATCTACAACGAGCGCAACCAGATCCTGCGTGGTGAGGATATGGAAGGCCAGGTCCAGAGCATGATCACCGATGTGATCACCGCCTACGTGGACGGCGCCACCGCCGAGGGCTACGTGGAGGACTGGGATCTCGACAAGCTGTGGGGCGCACTGAAAACGCTCTATCCCATCACACTGAACCACCGCGACATCACCGGCGAGACCGAGGTCGGCGAGGCCGGTGAGATCACCCGCGAGGATCTGCTGGAAACCCTCCTCGACGACGCGCACAGCGCCTACGAGCAGCGCGAGGCCGAGATCGACGGTCTGGCCGGCGAGGGCAGTATGCGCACCCTGGAACGCCAGGTGCTGCTGTCGGTGCTGGACCGGAAGTGGCGCGAGCATCTCTACGAGATGGATTATCTGAAGGAAGGTATCGGCCTGCGCGCGATGGCCCAGCGCGATCCACTGGTGGAGTACCAGCGCGAGGGCTTCGATATGTTCGCCAACATGCTGGAGGGCTTGAAGGAGGATGCCGTCGGCATCCTGTTCAACGTCCAGGTGGAGGTCCAGCAGCCGCAATCGGACGGGGTCCAGGTGGGCCAGGGCCTGCGTTCCCCGATCGGCTCGCAGCCGGTGCCGCCGGAGAGCCAGTACCCCACCGAGAAGCTGCCGATCATCAACGGGGCGCCGCCGGCACTGCGCGCCCGCGGTATCGACGAATCGGGGCCGCGGGGCCTGAGCTATTCGGGCCCGGACGAGGGCGGCCGCACCGCGGTGCACAGCGACGCGGAGGAGTACGGTTCCGACGCGCCGACGCAGGGCACCCGGCGCGAGCGTCGCGAGGCGGCCCGGGCGCAGACGAAACAGGGCAGGGGCCCCAAGACTCGTCGTAAGCACTGATCTCGAAATCGACGGCGCCGCTCCCGTGAACCGGGAGCGGCGCCGCC
The DNA here is from genome assembly GCF_000308775.1 of Nocardia testacea NBRC 100365. Lineage (GTDB taxonomy): Bacteria > Actinomycetota > Actinomycetes > Mycobacteriales > Mycobacteriaceae > Nocardia > Nocardia testacea. The sequence continues at coordinate 5,707 of NZ_BAGJ01000140.1, read as the reverse complement.
GTATGGGAGAGGGCTCCCGGAATGCCGGGTGGGGGTGCGGCTCAGCCCAGCCGGGAGTGCTGCGGGCAGTAGGCGCCGACCGCGGCTTCCAGGAACAAGTAGGGGTATTCCACGAACGGCCGGGCTTCCTCGGCGAGGTAGGTGCGGTTCGCCGTGGTGTTGCCGGAGGTGCCGAGGTAATCGCACTGGGCGTGGGCGAGAGCGATCGCCGCGTCCTGGAGTGGGCGGGTTTCGTCGTCGAACGCACTGGCGCGGAGGAATTCCCGGTCGGCGAAAGGTAGCTGCGCGACGGAATCGTCCTTGCCCGCCGGGCTGTGCACACCCGCCGAACCCGGTCGCGAGGCGCCGGAGGGGTGTGCCGAGGCACTGGAGAAGCTGCCGAACACGAGCGCGGCGGTGACCGCGCCGATGACCAGAATTTTGAGCATCGTTCCTTCTGCGTTCGTTGGTGCGGGACGGGATAGTGGGGCAGCGGGCCCGCCACGACCGCTCGGACCCGGACTGTCGCGCCGACGTCTCGGTGCCGTCTCGGCCGAATAACGTCGGTGCGTGCCGCATGTTAACGCGGTGCGAAGCCAGTGGTTTGCTGATTCGCCGTGCGTCGCCGAACATCCCATCAATTTGCGTGATCGATTTTCGGAAATATGCGTTGACCGGCCTGTTCCGCTGGTCGGGCGCGTTCCGGAACGGCACACGGTTGTGCTCGGCTCGAGGCTAAGGGTTCGCAGCCACGCTCGCGGACCGCACGATAGCCGGGCAGCGCAACCACAGCACAAGGGGCAGAACCCATGCCAGTACGTCCGGAAATGATCCGAAGTCACCGACGGCCGCGGGCCGCCGGGTGCATCGCGGCGGTCACCGCCCTCCTGATGCTGCTGTGTGCGTGCGGTGCGGGCGGGCGGGCCGCCGAGACGGCCGACGGGAAGGCCATTCTCCGCTACCAGGGCTGGGCCGGGAAGGTGGGCTTCCACGAGCTGGCCGCCGACCTCGGCTACTACGACAAGATCCAGCTGGAGTGGGTGGGTGACACCACCAGCGGGCCGCAGGACATCCAGTCCGCGGCCACCGGGGATATCGAATTCGGGTCGGCGTTCAACGGCGCCGTCGTCAAGCTCAATGCGGCCGGTGCGCCCATCACCTCGGTGCTCAGCTCCTACGGTGCCGACGCGCACGAGTACACCGGGTACTACGTGCTGGAGAACAGCCCGATCCGGTCGGCCCGCGACCTGATCGGCAAGAAGATCGGTATGAACACCCTCGGTGCGCATCACGAATTCCTCACCCGCGAATGGCTGGCCCAGCAGGGACTCAGCCCCGACGAAATCAAGTCGGTACAGCTGGTGGTGGTGCCGCCGGTGAACACCGAGCAGGCACTGCGCGAGGGACAGATCGATGTCGCCACGCTGAACTCGATCCAGCGGGAGAGCGCGCTCGAGCGGGGCGGAATCCGGGCGCTGTTCACCGACCGGGATCTGTTCGGCGCGTTCAGCTACGGCACGTATGTGATGCGAGACGATTTCATCGCCGCCAACCCTGAGGCGGTGCGTGATTTCGTCCAGGGCACCGCGCGGGCGATCCGCTGGACCCAGATCCATCCGCGGGAAGAGGTGGTGGCCCGGTTCCTCGACATCATCCACAAGCGGGGCCGCACCGAAAGCGCCGAACCCGTGAAGTACTGGCGCAGTCCCGGTATCCCGGTGCCGGGTGCGGTGATCGTCGAACGCGAATTGCAGATCTGGATCGACTGGCTGGTCCGCAACGGCGAACTCGAAGAGGGCAAGCTGGCCGCCCGCGATCTCTACACCAACGAGTACAACCCGTACGCCAACGGGACCTACCCCGCCGACGGCGGGCCCGATGGACAAGCGGCGGCCGGTGCGAGATGAGCACTGAATCGCGGCCTGCCTCCGGAGCGAGTGCGAGAGGCAGGCGGCGTGGGCTCTACTCCTCGTGTTCCATATTCCGGTCCAACCGCAGGAGCACCTCGGCGATCTGATCCTGGGCCCACTCGATCATTCGTCTGGTGCCCATCCCGGTCGCCACCTCGACGTCCTGGTTCATCGGGATCACATAGCGCCCGTCGTCGGGCAGATCCCGCCAGCGCATTCCCATATCGACTCGGCCGCGCGGCCCGAACATGGATCGGCCCTGCAAGACCTGGATCGTCCCGGCCGCGGTCGCCGGTGCCGCGAGGAAGGCCGCGCTACGGTAGACCTCGTCGTCCTCGTATTCGTCATCGTCGGAGATCAGCGGGACGTAGGGCCGGGTATCCGGTGCGGTCGCCGGATCGACCAGCGTGACCTGCGGCATCCGCCCGGCCGCCGCCTCCGGCAGCGCGGCCAGGACCGATTCGGCGAGGGCGTGTGGATCGCAGGCGGTCACATCGAAACCACCGCTGTGCCAGAAGGTTTCACCGGGACGCTGGACGATCACGAAACCACGCGCCCGCTGCCGGACCGCGTGCACCCTGATCCAGCCGGTGGCCTCCTCGGGGTCCTGATCGTTCCAGGCCTTCGCCGTGATGGTGACATCCGGACGCGAGTTGGCGTCGGCCATGGCGTAGAGATCGTAATCGTCGCGGTCGTGTAGCGCGCGCAGCGTGGCGGCTTTCTCGATGCGGTAATCCGCGGCGAGCCGGGTCCGGCTGGTGTAGGTGAACGGCTTGTGGCCCCCGCGTCGATGGTTGCGGGTCGTATCGGCGGCGCACCGGGCCGGCATGTTCGACTCGCGGTGACGCAAAGGGTTCAGAGTTCACGGCCACGGCCGCACCATGGCGGGGAGCCCCAGCACCTGACGGACAAGCATTGGCCGGTGACATATGAGCAACACACCCAAACTTCGCCTGGCTCAGGTGAGTAAGAGTTTCCCGATCCGGGGTCGGCAGACCGAATTGACCGCTGTCGAGGACATCACCCTCGACCTCGCCGCGGGTGAGTTCCTGGTACTGGTCGGCCCCAGTGGTTGCGGTAAATCCACCCTGCTCGATCTGCTCGGCGGTCTCAGCACCCCGACCTCCGGCCAGATCCTGCTCGACGGCGCCCCGATCAGCGGCCCCGGCCTCGACCGCGGGATCGTCTTCCAGCAGTATGCCCTGCTGCCGTGGCGAACCGCCCGCCGCAATATCGAGTTCGGGCTCGAAGCCAAGGGGGTGCCGCGTGCCGAACGCCGGGAGCGCGCCGAGCACTACCTGGAGCTGGTGGGTCTGGCCGGGTTCGCGGACCGGTACCCGCACGAACTGTCCGGCGGGATGAAACAGCGGGTGGCGATCGCCCGCAGCCTGGCCTTCGACCCCGAAGTACTGCTGATGGACGAGCCGTTCGCCGCGCTCGACGCGCAGACGCGGGAATCGCTGCAGGACGAACTGCTGCGGATCTGGGAGCGCACCGGCAAGACGATCCTGTTCATCACCCACGGCATCGACGAAGCGATCTACCTGGGGCAGCGGGTGGCGGTGCTCACCTCCCGGCCCGGCCGGGTCAAAACGGTGGTCGACGTCGATATCGACCGCACCGCCGAGGACATCCGCTCCGGCGCGGAGTTCCGTGCGCTGCGCCACCGGATCTGGTCCCTGCTGCACGACGAGGTCGAACGCGCCCATTCGCTCGAACTCGCCGATATCTCGACAACCGAAGAGGTTCAGCATGTCTAGCGCACTCGCCACCGGCACCCTCGACGCGCCGCACGCCGCCGGGCCCGAGCCCGCCCTCGCCCGGCCCACCGCACCGGTGGGTATCCCGGCCCGTGGGCTGGGCAGGCGGCTGGCCGGGCTGGCCTGGCGGGTGGCGAAACCGTGGGTCGCGATCCTGGCCTTCCTGGCTCTCTGGGAGATCGCCCCCCGGGTGGGTCTGGTCGACAAGGTCTTCTTGCCGCCGTTCACCGAGATTGCCGCCACCTTCTTCGAGTTGGCCGGCAACGGGCAGCTCTGGGAGCACGTATCGACCAGCCTGTCCCGCGCGCTCACCGGATTCGTGCTCGCGGTGGCGATCGCCGTCCCGCTGGGAGTCGCGATCGCCTGGTACCGGCCGGTGGCCGATTTCCTCGAGCCGGTCCTCGAACTGTTCCGCAATACCGCGGCGCTGGCGCTGCTGCCGGTCTTCATTCTGGTGCTGGGCATCGGCGAGACCTCGAAGGTGGCGCTGGTGATCTACGCCTGCACCTTTCCGATCCTGCTGAACACCATCTCCGGGGTGCGCACGGTCGATCCGCTGCTCGTCAAATCGGCGCGCTCGCTGGGTTTCTCCCAGGTCGCGCTGGTCTACAAGGTGGTGCTGCCGGCCGCCGTACCCACCATCTTCACCGGTCTGCGGATGGCCGCGGCGTCCTCGATCCTGGTGCTCATCGCGGCCGAGATGGTCGGGGCCAAGGCCGGGCTCGGGTACCTGATCACCGCCGCGCAGCTGAATTTCCAGATCCCCGATATGTACGCGGGGATCATCGCCATCGCGCTGGTCGGCCTGATCTTCAACGCGATCCTGGTGTTCGTCGAGCGTCGGCTGTCCGGCTGGCGTGTAGCTCTCTAGACAGGTAGTGATGTCGCACCAACTCCATCTCAACGCGTTCCTCATGGGTGTCGGCCACCACGAAGCGGCCTGGCGGCATCCGCGCACCGAGGCGCGCAATGTGCTGCGGGTCGGCCATTTCCAGGAACTGGCGCGGATCGCCGAACGCGGCAAACTCGATTCGGTGTTCTTCGCCGACGGCCTCGCGGTGGGTCCCCGGATCGAACGCAACACCCAGGCGGTGTTCGAACCCATCACTCTGCTGTCGGCGATGGCCGTGGTCACCGAGCGCGTCGGACTCATCGCCACCGCGTCCACCGGCTACAACGAGCCCTACAACCTCGCCCGCAAATTCGCCTCCCTCGATCAGATCAGCGGTGGGCGGGCAGGCTGGAACATCGTCACCTCCGGAACCGCCGACGAGGCCGCCAACTTCGGCTACGACGAGGTCCCCGACCACGACGGCCGATATGTGCGGGCGGCGGAGTTCGTCGACGCCGCGACGGCGCTGTGGGACTCCTGGGAGGACGACGCGGTCGTGCTCGACGCCGAGACGGGGATCTTCGCCGATCCGTCGAAAGTGCACCCGATCGATCACCACGGGGAACGCTTCAAGGTGCGGGGTCCGCTCAATGTGCCGCGCTCGGCGCAGGGGCGACCCCTGCTGGTCCAGGCCGGATCCTCGACCGCCGGTAAGGATTTCGCCGGTCGCTATGCCGAGGCGGTTTTCACCGCGCAACGCTCCATCCCGGAGGGTCAGGAGTTCTATCGCGAGGTGAAGGCATTGGCGGCCGGCCACGGCCGTGATCCCGGCGAGGTATTGATCCTGCCCGGGATCGTGCCGTTCATCGCCGAGACCGAGGAGGCGGCGAAGCGGCTCGAGCAGGAGTTCACCGATCTGATCTCCCCGGAGTACTCGCTACGCCAGCTCTCCCAGATGCTCGGTCTGGACCTCACCGGCCACCCCCTCGACGCGCCGCTGCCGCCGCTGCCCCCGATCGAACAGATCCGGGGGAACAAGAGCCGCTACCAGCTGGTCAAAGATCTGGCCGCCAGGGAGTCGCTGACCGTGCGGAGCCTCATCGCCGCGCTCGGCGGCGGCCGCGGACATCGCACGATCGCCGGGACTCCGGAACAGATCGCCGACGATCTGCAGGCCTGGTTCGAGGCGGGTGCCGCGGACGGCTTCAATGTGATGCCCCCGTACC
>NZ_BAGJ01000141.1 GCF_000308775.1 Nocardia testacea NBRC 100365 | reverse complement strand
ATCGCCCGCAGCAGCCGCTCCTCGGGGGTCAGTTCGGTTTCACCCTTCGGGGTGACCTTGCCGACCAGGATGTCGCCGTCGCGGACCTCGGCACCGATGCGCACGATGCCCCGCTCGTCGAGATCGGCGAGGACCTCGTCGGAGACGTTGGGGATATCGCGAGTGATCTCCTCGGCACCCAGCTTGGTGTCGCGGGCGTCGATCTCGTGCTCCTCGATGTGGATCGAGGTGAGCACGTCGTCTTCGACCAACCGCTGGGACAGGATGATCGCGTCTTCGTAGTTGTGGCCTTCCCACGGCATGATCGCCACGAGCAGGTTCTTCCCGAGGGCCATCTCACCGTTCTCGGTGCAGGGGCCGTCGGCCAACACCTGACCACGCTCGACCCGCTGGCCTTCATCCACGATCGGCCGCTGGTTGGCACACGTGCCCTGATTCGAGCGGGCGAACTTCCGCATCCGATAGGACTTGCGGGTGCCGTCATCGGCCATGACCGTCACATAATCGGCGGAAACCTCCTCGACCACACCGGCCTTGTCGTTGACCACGACATCCCCGGCATCCACCGCGGCCCGCAACTCCATCCCGGT
>NZ_BAGJ01000142.1 GCF_000308775.1 Nocardia testacea NBRC 100365 | reverse complement strand
AGATCGGTTCGTCCGGGACCGCACCGCCGGCCGGAGCGGAGCCCGGCTGCCGGTCGGCCACGGGCAGCGCCGCGGGTGCGGACGAAGGCTTTTGTCCCACCGCGGTATCCGGGCCCGGCACCGCGGGCGTGGCCGGGGCGGCCCCGCGGGACACCTCGGCGCCCGACACCGCGTCCGGGAGGTCCGGGAACGCGGGGACCTGGGCGCCGGTCGGGATGAAGGCACCGGTGTAGACGCTGTCCATCACCCGCACCACCTCGGCGCGATCGTCGTCGGCCGTCCGCTGCACGGCGATATTGCCGGTGGCCGCATGGGGGTCCAGCAGCGCCGCCGCGAGATCCGGTTCGGCGCCGGAGGGTTCGGGGACCGCGGCGCGTAGTGTTTCCGCGGCGTCCCCGGCGCGGCCGAGCCGTTGTCCGACGGTGGCGAGCACATCGGCGAGGTGCCGCCCGGCGGCCTCGAAATCGCGGACCGCGGCCGCGGCCAGACCGGCCGCCGGACCGCGCCAGCCGTCGGCGATGGCACCGCGGATCTCGGTATGCGCCTGTGCCACCGCGTCGGTGAGGCCCGTCGCCGCGCCCTGCCAGGCCTGGCCGCCGGTCTGCAGCACCGAGGGGTTCATGGCGGCCACCCCGGCATGGATCTGCCGGTGGGTGAGGTTGTCGAATACTTCCACGGTGGGGGCGTATTCGGGATCGACACGATAATGCACACCGCGCGACCCGGCGCGGGGTAGTTCACGCACCGGAGACCCCCGTCGGCGTGGCGGCGGCCTCGAGCGCCGCCGCGGTGCCGGCATCGGATTCCCGGTACGCCGCCGCGGCGGCCCGGAAGGTGTGCGCGAGCTGCCGGGCGCTGTCGGAGTACCGGCGCAGGGCCGCGATCGCGTCGGTGGCCTTGCCCTCGAATCCGGCGCGCAGTGCCGCACCCGAGTCGAATCCGCCGAAGCCGGGCAGCGATACCACCGCGGACAATGTGTCGATCTGCGCGTCCACCTGGTCGGCGAGTTGTTCGTAGCGCAGTGCGCACTGTTCCGGCGCGCCCTCGGCCACCAGGACGCCGTCGATCCACAGTTGCCCGTCTTCTACGGCGGAATCGAGCGTGCTGATCGCATTCGGCTGCATCGTGTCCCCCTTCCTGCTCCGCTGTCACACAGCGGATTTCACGGTCGTCGCACCGGCCCCGCGACGATCTCCTGCGTCCACTGCACGATATCGGTCGTCACCCGGGCGCGCACGCGCTCATGCAGCAGATCGTGGCCGGCGTCGGCGTATTCACGCAGCTCCACCGCCGCGCGCCGCCGCGCCCACGCCCGGACCGGATCGATCGACGCCCGGCGGTCGTCCACCCCGTGGACGGCCAGGACCGGGGGGAGCCGCGGTTCGGCGGCATCGGCCCGATCGTCGAGGGCGCGCGACGGCGTCCCGCACAACACAAGCCCGGCCGGCAGGCCGGCCGGTATCGCCGGGTTCGCCGCGACGGCGGCATCCAGCGCCGGCGGGGTGGCGCCCAGCGCGGCGAGCGCCGTGATCGCCCCGAGCGAATGTCCCATCAGCGTGAGCGGGAGTGCCGGAGCCTGCGCCCGTACCAGGGCGAAGAGCGCGGCCGCGTCGGCGACGAGTTCGGACAGCACCGGCCGCGCTCCGGGATCGCCCTCGCTGAGCCCCTGACCCGCCGGGTCCAGCGTCCAGACGGAGATATCCGCCGCGTTCAACTGCCGGGCGAACTCGTGGTAGTGGCCGCTGTGCTGGCCGGTACCCGGCAGCAGCACCAGGCCCGTAGCGGCCCGGTCGGCCGGCCGGTGCCGATAGTGCAGGC